>CAUSEA010000006.1:0-75330 GCA_963530525.1 uncultured Campylobacter sp. | reverse complement strand
CGATCAGCTTCATCTCGTGCTGGCACTCAAAATACGCCATCTCAGGCTCATATCCCGCTTCGACGAGGGTCTCAAAGCCCGCGTTAATGAGCGCGCAAAGTCCGCCGCAAAGCACCGCCTGCTCGCCGAAAAGATCGGTCTCAGTCTCTGCTTTAAAAGTCGTTTCGATGATGCCGGTGCGGCCGCCGCCGATCGCGCTTGCATAGCTTAGAGCAAGCTCTTTGGCTCTGCCGCTTTCGTTTTGCGAAACAGCGATCAGCATCGGTACGCCGCCGCCGCTTACAAACTCATTGCGGACGGTGTGACCCGGGGCTTTCGGAGCGATCATAATGCAGTCGACGCCCTTTGGAGGAACGATCTGTCCGAAGTGGATATTAAAGCCGTGCGCGAACGCAATCGCGTTGCCCTCGCTTAAATTCGGCTCGATCTCCGCTTTAAAAATGTCGCTTTGAAACTCATCAGGCGTTAGGATCATCACAAGATCCGCAGCCTTCGTGGCCTCGCCGACGCTCATTACTTTAAAGCCCTTTGCCTCGGCCTTGCTCCAGCTCGCGCCGCCCTTTTTTAGACCCACGATGACCTCTACGCCGCTATCGCGCAAATTTTCGGCGTGAGCGTGTCCCTGCGAGCCAAAGCCGATCATAGCGACCTTTTTAGCCTTAATCAAACCCAAATCGCAATCTTTGTCGTAAAAAACATTTATTGCCATAACGCATCCTTTTTTAAAAAATTTAGGCGAGATTGTAGCTAAAATTTGCTTTTATGCAGATAAACCGCGCGCCACAAGGGCGGATAAAGAAATTTTGAGCTATCATTGAGACATAATTTATCTTTGAAGGAGCGAAAATGAAAGTGGGCTTTATCGGCGGCGGAAATATGGGCGAGGCGATGATCGCCGCACTTTGCGCAGCCAGTGGACGAGATTGCGCGGCGAGCGGAGAAAATTTTGCAGAGGATAAAGAAAATTTCGCGCACGGCAGGCGAAATTTTATTTCCGATACTCAAAATTTTACCGCTTGCGAGCGGAATTCCGAGCCCAATATGCAAAATTCCGCTAGCGACGGGCATGATTCCTCTTGCGTGCTGTCCGGCTCCGATACGAAGCTTCAAGTCCTAGCTTATGCCAGAAGCAAAAACGAATTTTTGCGCAAGCGCTACGGCGTGCAAATTTTGCAAGATGAGACGCAGCTGGCGCACGCAGCGGATATGATCGTGCTCGCGACCAAGCCCGCTAGCTACGAGGAGATTTTGCACCTGATCGCGCCCGAGCTCGCGGGCAAAATCCTGCTTCTTTTAGCGCCGAATTTCAAGCTGGAGCGCGCCCAAAATATCGTAGGTGCGGACGTTTTCGTAGCCCGCGCGATGCCAAACGTCGCCGCAGGCATCGGCGCGTCGGCTACGGCGCTGTGCTACGGCGAGTATTTTGATGAGGCCAGTCGGGAGATCGTGCGAGCCCTAGCCGCCAAAATCGGCAAATTTTACGAGATAGACGAGGCTGGCTTTGCCGCATTTACTGGGATTGCAGGAAGTCTGCCTGCGTATGTGTGCGCCTTTATCGAGGCGGCGGCGGACGCGGGCGTGCGGGGCGGACTGCCGCGGGCGCTGTGCTACGACGCGGTAGCGGCGGCGGTAGAGGGCACGGCGCGCCTGCTACAAAGCGGCAAGCGTCCATCGGAGCTCAAAGACGCGGTTTGCTCGCCTGCGGGCACGACGATAGAGGGACTCGCGGCGCTGGAGGCGGCGGGGTTTCGCGCAGCGGTGATGGCGGCGATCGAGGCGTGCATTGCCAAAGCTCGCGGCTAGCCTCGCCGCACCTCGTCGGTTTCGGGTTTCAAACGCAGCGCGTTTGCGGCGGCGCTAATATCGGAATTCTTTTCGGACGCGCTAGCTAGAATTTTGTCTTATTTTTAAATCAAACGAGCTTGCCCGCTTTAGTTGCAGCAGAATTTACGAGCCTTATGACAAGCGAGCCGGCAAGCTCGTATCGCATTTAAAATTTTAAAATTTAGAAATTTTAGGTCAAAATTTACGATTAAAATTCTAAATTTATTGGTGCTATATTGTATACAAAACACAATTATTAACCACCAGTTTAAGACAAAGCCACCAAATATAAACATCAGCACTGTTTGGAGATTCGCTGACCAGTCCATGACATATTTTATTTCTGTAGTTTAGTCCCATCGGCTCCGTTAGTAAAAATTTTAGCTCTTCCGTCAAATCTCTCCCGAGCAATTCATATATTTTTGGTTCTTGCAAAAGCGAGTTTATGCTTTTTTCCGATTCTATGCCGTACTCATCGATAGTAGTCGTAGGGATTTTTTCTTGTTGCAGTAAAATTCTCGCCAAATGCTCTATTTGAGGTATCAGCAAATAGCTTGAAACCAAAAAGTTTCTATCAAAACCGTAATATAAACCTTGCGCCCAGATATCCACCCTGTCTGCAGGAACCACGCTAGAGTTTCTACAAATATCATAAATGAAATGCATAGACACTCTATGTTCCTCTAAAATTTGCCAAAATGTAGGCAATATTCTGCCGTCTACCGCCAACTTGACATGCATATTATATTGCTGGTACATTTCATGTTTTAATCGGTCATCTTTTGTAGTTATTTGCGACAATTTTCTTCCGTCGGCATCTACGTAAATTTGAGTAATAAAATTTGAAAAAAGAGACTTCTTTAAAAGATTCTCGGATGACTTTTTGATATTTTCATATAGTGGATTTGCTGTGATATTAGCTAGGCATAATACCGCTTCAGATAATCGCTTGCCTTTTACTACTAGCTTTGCATTATTTTGATAACGCGAAATATCAATCTTATCGGCAGCAATCAAACTCATTTCGCTTATAATATCTTGGTTATTTTGCCCCATCAGCTTGCGTATCTCGTCTATTTTTTGATCGATTCCGAGCTCATTTCTATCTTTTGCAGGAATGCTTCTGAGCTCTTTTAGTGCTTGCTCTAGGTCTATTTTTGACGATATAGAGTCGCTTACTTTTGTTTTTTCTATTAAGACATTAGCTATTTTAAGTGCGATTTCGGCTATTTTACGGCTATTTTTGAGCTTCTTATACCATTTTTGCGACTCTTGATAATAGTCTATAGCCGCTATAAATTCTCCCTCTTTGGCAAAGGTATCGGCAAAATTTTCTAATTTTTCAGCTACGCTTGGTTGCAGTTTTCTGTTCAGCTCCGCGATATCCAATAAATACGACATCCTTAAGCAGTAGTATTGATCGGTCGGTTTCGCTTTATTAAAGCATTCTAAAATTTTATTTAGTATTTCGGCGTATTGATTTTTTGTGATTTTGGATAGCTGCGATAGCTTTATGGCTCTTTCAAGCGCATCTATCTTAAATTGATTTAGCGAGCTTGGCTCTAGAGATATTTTCAAGTATTCATTTACGGCGATCCCTAAAAATTTTATATTTTTGGGAATTTTTAGAATCCATAAAATATCTGCTATCCTTGATTTTAGCCTGCAATCGGTTATTTCATCCAAAATATTCTCGAAAAATTCCAAATCTTGCTCGGTAAAATCCTCTAATATCGCCCATCTACAATCGCCCACGATGCACCCGGCTTCGTACGGCTCATTTGTGCTTTTAGGTTTTAAGGTCATAGAGCAAGCGTCCCTTAATAAATAAAATACCTTACTTACTTTTAAATCCCCGTTTTTAAAATTTTCCTCGCACAAGTCCGCGAATTTAGAACTATAATCATGAAAATATTTTGTGTCTTTTAATATTTCGTCTAAGTTTATACCTAAAAAATCATCTTTGGTTATCGTTATTTGCCGTATTTCTTCAATCAAATTTTTTCCTCCACGCTCATTAATAAGTTAAAATTCTAAAAGCTTCGCATTAAAAGCAAGCCTTGCGTAAATTTTATCGCAGTCTAGGACCACGCCGCTTTGCAGCGCATCAAGCCTAGAGCTGATAAATTTGCCCACATCGCCCGTCTCGTCCTCACCGGCCCAGTCAAGCATCCAAACAAGCCCTTTTCCGATAAGCGCATCCAAAAATTCACCGTCATTCATCTCGCCCGTTTTCCCAAAACCGCCCGTCTCGCCCGCCGTCAAATGCTTTAGATCTTTCGTCATCTTCGCTCCTTTGATTAAATTTACCGCTTGTGTGACCCACTTAAATTCTACTCCCAAAAAGCTTTAAGCTTACTTTTCGCAACTTTTTACGCTGCAAATTTAGCCCGCTGCGGCGGGTAAAATTTCGCTATAATTTCACAAAGGCGCTAAAATTCCAACCGAAAAGGACGCAAATGCAAACGGATCTGCAAGCAAAGATTAAGGAGCTGCAACGCAAGATCGCGCGCAAGATCACCTATTTTTAGACGGGCGGCGTGAGGCCGCGAGGCGCGATCGATGAGTGCTGTATCGGCCGCGTGTTCGCTTGCGCGACGGATGAGGAGCTGCCCGTAGATAAAAACGGCGCGCCGATGCTCCCTCTAGCGCAGTTCTATCTGCCCGCGCTGCCCTACGTGCCGCAGGTCTTGGACGGCGTCAAGCTGCTTGCGGTCTTTATCTCGCAGGGTCTCATCGGCAAATTTGATGAGCAGATGGACGGCCTATGGGCGGTCCGCGAGTATAAAAACGAGGAGGAGCTCGTCATAAAGGAGCTTTCAAATCCGCGCTCGCAAATAAGGCCCTTCCCTTTGCAACCCAAATTTGCCGCGGACGATACGCCCGTTTGGGACGGCGGCGGGCTGGAGCCTGACGTCGTGCATGAAATTTTAGAGCTTAAAAGGTCGGTCGGGCTTTATTATTCCAACTTCACGGCTGGGCTGTAGTTTTACAACTGCACGAAGCTCGGCGGATACCCCTCCTTTTGCCAGTCCGGAGTGAGCTTCGGCGAGGGCTATCAGTTCGTTTTTCAGGTCTCTTCAGACGAAAAGGCGGGCTTTAACGTCATTGACGGCGGCAGTTTGATGTTTGTCAAAAATCAGCAAAGCGGCGCGTGGAGCTTGTATTATGATTTCGATTAGGCGCGCGAAATGTAAATTTAGCTCGCTTGCAAAATTCCGCCGCTTTAAACGGACGCCGGGAGCGAGTAAATTTACGATGAAATTTTATCGGTGCGTGGCTTTGAGCCCGCTCGGTGCGGATTAAATTTAAACGGCGGCGCGCCCGATCTAGATTAAATTTAAGCCGCCGAAAGACGAGCCGTATAGTTGCAGGCGAGCCGAATACAGCGAGCGGGCCGTGAAAAATTCGGCGCAGCAAAATTTTAAAATTTTATAGCCTGAGATTTCGGCTTCGAGCTTAAAATTTAAGGCGCGCTTGAAATTTTAACCCGCAAATTTAAAGGAGCGAAAATGAACGCAAACGAGCTTGCAAACATCTGGCGTAGGCCGATCTACCTGCCCTATCTGCAAGATCCGCTTACGCCCGAGGCGCTGAGGGCCGCAGAAGAGGAGCTAGGACACGCCCTGCCGCGCGAGCTCGCTATGATGCTGAGCGTGCAAAACGGCGGCTACCTGCGCTACAAGCTAGAGGGCTACCCGCTGGACGCCGTCAGCGGCATCGGCGAGGCGCATCCGTCGCTTACGCGCTTTAGCTGGGGCGAGGAGCGCGAGTGCGTGAGCTTCGAACTTGACGGGCTGGTGCCGTTCAGCGGCGACGGACATTGGTATCTGTGCCTGGACTACCGCGCGAGCGAACAGCCTGCGGTCGCCTATATTGACGTCGAATGCGACGAGCAAAACATCATCGCGCAGGATTTCGCTTCGTTTTTGGCGCTTTTGCGGCTTGACACGGGCGGCAAGATCGCGCTACAAACGAGGCTCGATCTAGACGGCACGAAGGCGCGGCTGGAGGAAATTTTAGGCGTGCGCGCAAGAGCCGCCGATCCGCAGCTTTACGGCTTTAGCGTGTATAATTTCGCTCGCGATGGCAGCATGCTGAGCCTTAGCCCGAACAAGGTTCGGCTCGGATTTGCCAGGCGGGGTGAGCGGCGGTTTAAAGAGCTTAAAAACTTCAGCGAGCCCGCCCTGCGCTATGCTGAGCTGGACGCGGGCGCGATGATACTGGACGTTTTCAAAGAGGAGCCGATGGGCGAAATTTTGCGCGAGCTAAAGGATGCGGGCTTGTGCGCACAGAGCCTAAAAGACGCGATCGGCGCGTAAGCTTTTGCGATTGAGAGTGTAGTTTTGTGTCGGCTGCGGCACGCATTCGCATGATCGATAATGCGGACTTGCGCTCGTAAATTTAGCGCTCAAACGCTCGCTGCGAAGTCTGCGCTTTAAATGTGGACGACAAACGCTAAACTGCGCACTAAATTTTACAAAAGCACAAAAGTCCTCATTGCGGTAAAATTTTAACTCACAAATATTCAGGCTGTACCGCGAGTATGTAAAAAACCTGCGGGCGAGCTAAAATACGGCGCAAGCGGATACAAAATATATGCGCTGGGGGGCGCAAAATACGCAGGCTGTCGCAAAGGGCGAGCGCAAATTTAGCCCGCTGCGATGGGTAAAATTTCGCTATAATTTTGCCAATTTAACAAAGGAGAAAACGATGAGCGTAGAATTCCGCGTCAAAAACAAAAAGCGACCGCTATTTATGGGGTATTCGGACGCTATGAGCGTTAGCGAGGCATTGGATATCCTGCCCGATCTATCGGTGTTTGGCATAGACGAGAGCGCCGAGGACTTTGACGAGAGGGCGTTTTTAAAATCGCCTTTGAGCGAGTATGAATGTTTGATTTTGGGCGTGCGGGGCAAGAGCGGGCGCGGAATGGAGCTTAGCTACGATGAGGAGCAGCAAAGCTACGCCGTGCGCGTAAATACGCCCGCGACGATCTTTGATTGGGTTTTGGCGATCTCGTATCTGCAGGCGCTATCTAAGCAGCTAGGAAGCGAGATCACGGATGAAAACGGCGAAATTTACACCCACGACAGTATAGAGCAATTTGACTACGAGCGCGATATAGCGGCGGGGCTACATTCGATAGATCAACACTTAAACGGCGATACGGAGGTAAATTTTTGCTACGGGGTTCAGAGGCCTTTTGCGATAAACCGCGCGATGATGGATGAAATTTTAGCCTCGTATAACCCCGCCGCCGAGTTTAGCAAGCGGCTGACCGAGGTGCAATATCTTGACGCTTACAGCGCGCACCAGAGGTTTTACCGAAATGGAGATGACGGCACGATAATGGGCTCATACGCGCTCACGCAAGACCTACCCACTATTCTTCCCTACAAACCGCTTGTGGAGTGGCAAAACGCGGAGATGCTGAAAAATAGCGACGTAGAGCGCTGGCAGATCGCGCTCATAGGCATAGAGGGCGACGAAAACGACGCAGGTAACTACCGCGCGATCGCCGAGCTGGAATATGGCGAGTTTATCGCGCGGCTGCCGAAGCAAAACTACCGCTTCATCGATGCGAGCTATATTTTGGTTGACGGGCTAAGCGCCGAGCAGCTAAAGGCGCTGGCGGGCTAAATTTTACTTGCGGTGAAATTACGGGATTTTATCGAGGATTGACGCCGCAAAATTTAAAGGGGTGGAATTTGCGGTAAACTTAGCGGCGCACGGAATTTTAAAATTCTAAATCCAGCTTACAGAATTTTATCTCGATAAAATTTTAAGAAAGCAGAACTTTATCGCGGCAGAATCTCGTCGTGATAAAATTTAGAAAGGTTAAAAATGGAAATAACTTATTATGATTTAAAAATTTACGATAACGGCACAATGCGAGGTGTACTGCAAGATGACATCGAGGCGTTGCCGTTTTTCGACTACTGGCAAAAAATGAGCCTATGCTCGACGCAAGGCATCTACATAGACGAAAATGGCAAAGAGCACAGGCTCGTCTATCTGCACGACTGGGAAAAATTTTGCAGATTATTCGCTCGCGAATAGGAGCTACTTAATCGCACCCTCGCCAGTAGCAAAAATGAGCGATCCTATCAGCGCATCTAGGTAAGTAGCATAGAAGCAATCCAGGCTTTAGCGCATCTCGATAGGCAGTGGAAGGATACGACCAAAGCGTAGCACACTTTGGCTGGCGGAGAAATAGCACTCGAGCCTCAATGTATTTCGATAGGCGACAAGTAATGCACTCTCTCACAGTGCAAGCGGATTTTATCCGCCAAATAGCGTCGCGCGTTAATCAGCCAAAATCGCCGCTCTACTTAAATCCGGGTTCAAGCTTAGCTCATCTATGATCAGCAAAAGCTCTAAAATTTCATTTTTGATCTCAGCGGCGTCCTCTAAGCTCGGCGGCGGCGAAAAGAGCGTTGTTTCAAACTTATTTTTCGCTCCGTTTAAAAATAGATAAAGCTTATCGTCCATAAACGCCACGCTCAGCCCCATTTTCCCCGCGAATTTCTCCTTTAGCTCGCGCAGGCGCTGCATAAACGCGGGCGTCAAAAGATACCGCGCCTCTACTCTATCATCCGCAAAGACCCGAAATTCTTTGCTAAAAAACAGATCGTCCATCTGCTCTTTTTCGCCTAAAAATCTGGTGTTTAGCGTGCGGCTCGCGACTATAGTTTGCCCGCTAAATTTCTTGTAAAACTCGCAGACTAAAACCGAGCCGCTGAACGCCTGCATATCCTTCATCGCCTCCCATGCAAAAACTATCGCGGATAGCAAATTTAGCGCAGCCGAGTCGCTTAGCTCCAGCGTCGCGCCGTTTGGAATATCGATTGCTTCGCTGAGGCTAAATTTGACGCCTTTATAAATGCCCTTTATTTGATCTTCGGCGCGAAACTCATCGGGCGAATAGATGCCGATTTTGCGAAATTCTTTACGGCTGATGCCGACAAACGGATCGTAGCTAAAATTTGAATCTGTACCCCGAATAGCGGCGCGGACGAAAACGTCTTTGTAAAACGCTTTGTAATCCCCCAGCTCGCTGGTCACTCGGCTCGCGTTAGCCATTAGCGCAGCGAGAAAAAACGGAATATAGATAATGATGAAAAATAGCGGTGCAAGGCGATTTTCAAAAAGATGCCCTACGGCAAATCCGCCGCCCACGGGCAGTATAATTATAAATAAAATTCCCAAAAACAGATACTTTAGAAATGCAAGCCGGCACTCTTTTTGCTTTTTGGCGGTGGCAATTATCGCTTCGTTTAGATTCAAAATTTTACCTTTTTCTAAAATTTACGCGGCGGATTTCGCGCTCGGAGCGAATTTTAGCAAAATTTACGCCGCAAAGATACGGCGGGCGTGAGTAAATTTTATTCGGCGGATTTGTAAATATATGAAATTTGCGTCACGGCAGCGACCTATTCGGACGTGCGCTGATTTAGCCACATTTTAAGATTGCCCGCGCCCTCTTTTAGCACCCCAAATCCTACCGCGGCAATACAGACAAAATTAATTAGCGAGCCCCTCCCGCCGACGTTTAAAATCCCAAAGCCCACAATCCACAGCGCTGCGCCGAAGCCAAGCGTGCACACGGCAGTCGCGATCCCCAGCTTGCGGCGCAAAGGGCTTGGTTTGCGCGCTACCTGAACCCTCGTAACTACGTAGCTACCCGCGTATCCTCCGCGGATGAAATACGCGCGCGCAAGCTCGCCCTCCTCCACGGGGATATCGTTAAACTCGCCGCGCAGCTTCACGCCGTCTATCTCGAAAAATACCCAAATTTTGCTATTTCCTCTTGCAGCGTGGACGCGGAGATTTCGAACCTCGCCCGTGATCTCATATTCCAATTTACCTCCTCAAACACAGCTTCGCGCTTTGCTTCCGCGCTAAATTCCGCGCCGTAAAATTTTAAAATCTAAATTTTGCCTTGCTCGCAGCGCTGTCCGTAAAATTTTAAAGTTGAACCTCTACAAGCACTAAATTTAGAACTAAGCCTTAAAAATTTTATAGCAATAGAATTCCAAATAAAGCTCGCCGCTAAATTTAGCTAATCGCATGCACTGGCTATTGCGTCTTACTGAATTTCGCATGTCGTAAAATCTCGGCGAAATTGCGCGCGCTACAAAAGCTCACAAACCCGTCGCGGCAATATCGCAGACAAGCCCATCACAAACGCGCGGCGAGCAGTACAAACAGGCAAACGTTCGCTGGGCTACCGACCGCCCTGCTTCTTTAAAATTTTCTCTTTTATAAACTCGTAGAACTCGCAGGATCTTTTATTGCCCGCGTCGCAGCCCTTTTTGACGCATCCAAGCCCCTTGGAAAATCCGCGCAAATCCCCGTCGCTCAGATACAAATAGCCTAAATTATTGCAGGCGTCGCCGAAGCCCAGCTCGCAGGATTTAGCGTAAAGCTTCTCCGCCTTGTGGCGATTTTTCGGCGCGCCGAGGCCCTTATCATACGCAATGCCGGCGTTATAGCAGCTGTCCCTCATCCCGCCGTCACAGCCTCGCTCGAAAAAGCTCGTCGCCTTTGCCGGATCCACTGCGAGCCCGAAACCGCCCGTGAAATAGACTACGCCCGCATTGTGGCAGCTCTTGGCATAGCCTAAATCGCAAGCCTTGGCGTAGCGCTGCGCGGCGGCAACGAAGTCCCTGCTTAGGCGCCCTCGCTGATACAGGTTGCCTAGCTTATGACAAGCTACGGCGACGTTTTTATCGCACGCTGCGTCATAAAATACGCCCGCTTGCGTCGCATTGCCCTCGCCGTCGTATAGAGCTCCCAAATCAAAGCAGCTATCTTTCTCGCCCGCCTCGCAAACCTTAGCAAAAGCGAGCTTGGCGCCATCGTAATCTCCGCGGGAGAGCTTGTCGCGCCCCAGCTGCGCGCAGCTTACGCCATCGCCGCGGTAGCACTTAAACGATAAAACGGGCGACGGCAAAAAAGCACCATAACCAAGATGCAAACGGCAATCGAAAGCGCCGCTATGTCGATGATCTTTCTCATATCTATCCTTTTTGCGGCGATGCACCGCGGGGCTTAAGGGGTACTCTTGCAGGCAAATCCCGCCAAGGAGAATTCTACGAATTAAATTTCGTCGCATGAAATTTAATCTGCACAAAAATTTCAGTACCTCCAGCCTTGTTTTAAAATTTTACTTCGAACTTCCACGCTGCAAAATTTTGAAATTTAAAAATTCCGCAAGCGGCAAATTTGCAGCCAAATTTTAAATTTTACGAACGACGCCGTAGCAATACCGCAAAACCGCTCGTAAAATTCTAAAATCGAAATTTTATGAGCCGTAAATTTAGAACTAGCTTTAAAATTTCATAGCTATAAATTTTAAGTAAAATTTCGCTTTGTATTTTAAATCATAAAATTTCGTTCGTGAGATTTAGGGCGATCGGCGAGAGATGTAGCCCGCGCGGCTACATTTTCTCTTTCGCGCTTAGACCCATCAGAGCAAACGCTGTGCGGATACTGAGCGCTACGAGAGCGAACAGCTTGAGTTTCGCATCCTCGTTCTCGCTGCCTACGACGCGGTTTTCGTTGTAGTATTTGTGAAAGTCCGCCGCGAGCGCCTTTAGGAAATCGGGTAGCTTCTGCAAGCCGCGCGAATTAAATGCATCGTTTAAAATTTCATTCAAGCTAAGCGCCGCAAAAGCTAGGCCGAGCCCCGCTTCATCCAGCGCGCCGAAGTCCGCACCTAGGACGTCCGCCTCACGCTTGCCCGCTTTGGTAAAAATTTGATTGACCCGCGCGTGGGCGTAGTTGATGTAAAAGATCGGATTGCTGCTGTCCTCGCGCGCGAGCTCGTCCACGTCGAACTCAAGCGGCGTCTCGCCCTTTTTGCTGATGAAGATAAATCGCATAGCGTCTCTACCGATCGCGGCGAGCACGTCGCTCATCAAAATCGCGTTGCCCGCGCGCTTGCTCATCTTGTAGGTCTGCCCGTCTTTGAGCAAATTTACCATCTGCATTAGGATGATCTCGAGCCTATTTTCGTCGTAGCCCAGAAAATGCACGGCGGCCTTTAATCGCGCGATGTAGCCGTGATGATCGGCGCCCCAGATGTTGATGCAGCGCTCATATCCGCGCTCAAATTTGTTATTGTGATAGACGATGTCGCCCGCAAGATAGGTCGGGCGCGCATCCTCGCGGATGACGACGCGATCCTTTTCGTCGCCGAGCTGCGATGAGCGGATCCAAATTTTGCCCTCCTGCTCATACATCTTGCCGCTGCGCTCAAGCTTCCTAATCGTAGGCTCAAGCTCGCCGTAGAGGCTCTTTTCGCTAGCCCAGTTTTGGATATGGATGCCCGCGTCTGCGAGATCTTTTTGGATGATCTTTAACACTTCGTCCTTAGCAAACTCCGCAAGGATCAAAACGCGCGATTCGTCGCGGAAAATTTCATCGCCGAATTGGGCGCGCGCAAGAGGGATGATCTCGTCGATATACTCGCCGCGGTAGTATTTCTCGGGATAGCTCACATCCTCGCCCGCGAGCTCGCGCGCACGAAGCGCGATCGAAGTGCCCAAAAGCTCGATCTGATTGCCCGCGTCGTTGATGTAATACTCGGTATCGACGCGGTGCCCAAGATAGCCTCCGATGCGCGCAAACGTATCGCCGTAAACGGCGCCGCGCACGTGCCCGATATGAAGCGGACCGGTCGGATTGGCGCTGATGTATTCAAGCAAAATTTTTTGCGGCATAGCGGCGGAATTCCGCGCCTCATCGCAATTTGATGCTACGACAGAATTTGACGCCGCCTCGGAATTCTGCGAAATAAAATTTTGCGTGTCGGAATTCTGCGATTTGGCGGTGTCGTTGCCTCTCGCAGCTAGATTTGCAGCGTAACCTTTGCTAGCAGGCTCACTCGCACAAATCTTTTCCGAAGCCGGTAAAATTCCACGTCCAAGTTCGGCGTCGTTTTTCGCAAAATCGCCGCCCAAGCTAAGAGCATTTTTAGCAAGAGCGCCCAATACGGCGGGCTTTAGGTGAAAATTTAGATAGCCGTTCACCGCCGTGGCGCTTAGAATTTCGCTATCTTTAAATTTAGCCGCAAGCTCCTCGGCGATGAGCTTAGGCGCCTTTCGTAGCTCCTTAGCCAGCGCGAAAGCCTCGGGCGAGGCGTAATGAGCCAAACTTTTATCTTTGGGTTTTTCTAAAACGACTTTGCGAGATAAAATTTTAAAAATTTCATTTAAGACTAAATTTTTCAAATCCTTTACGCCTTTTTAGTATCGCTGATTTCGGCGTCTTTAACCTCTTGCTCCATCTTTTTCTCGACCTTTTGCGGTTCGTCGTCCTCTTCCATCTCTTTTTTGAAAGTCTTTATGCCCTGTCCTAGACCCTTTGCAAGCTCTGGGATTTTTTTCGCTCCGAACAGCAACACAACAACGATCAAAACAATCAGCCAGTGTCCAATACTCATAGAACCCATTTTTTCTCCTTTAAATTTTCCAAATTTCGATTAGCTTGCCTATATCGCGGCTCGCCGTTTCTAGTTTGATAGTTTTATAGATCGATTTTAAATTTTCATATGCCGCTTCCAGGCGGTCGTTTATTATGAAATAATCGTACTCGCCTAGGCGCTCCATCTCCTCTTGCGCGTTTTGTAGGCGCAAAGCAATATCGGCGGGATCATTATCGCCGCGAGCGCGCAACCTATCCCTAAGCTCCGACAAGCTCGGCGTAGTAATAAATACGCTAGTAAGTTCGCTTTTAGGCACTTTGCTACGCACGATCTCATATCCTTGCACATCGATGTCAAAAATCACGATCTTACCCCGCTCAAGCTCGCTCGTAGCGGCTTTTAGCGAAGTACCGTAATATTTGCCGTGGACCAACGCCCACTCTAAAAACTCTCCGCGCTCGATGCCTGCGCGAAACTCGCTCTCGCTTATGAAATGATAATTCACACCGTCCACTTCGCCCGCACGCATTTCACGCGTCGTAGAGGAGATCGAGAAGTATATCTGCTCGCCAAATTCTGCGATAAGACGCTTTATGAGCGTGCTTTTGCCGCTGCCGCTAGGACCGGAGACGAGCAAAATTTTGCCTTTCACTATCTATCTCCAAACGATATGTCGATATTAATCTTAAAGTCCTTCAGCGCGTCCTTAGCGTCCTTACTGCCCGCAAATTTCTCGATCGTGTTTGCGATGCCCGCTTCCAGATCATCACGCAACTTGGTTTTCAGCTCCTCAGCGCTCGGTTTTTTACCGTGCTC
This sequence comes from uncultured Campylobacter sp., assembly GCA_963530525.1. Taxonomy (GTDB): domain Bacteria; phylum Campylobacterota; class Campylobacteria; order Campylobacterales; family Campylobacteraceae; genus Campylobacter_B. The sequence continues at coordinate 61,256 of CAUSEA010000006.1, read as the reverse complement.
GTTACGCAGCGACTCACTTTTAGAGCTAGGCTCTAACTCGCTTGCCATAAGGCTGGCAAACTCCGCCGCAGCCGAAGCGGCAAGCTCATTCGGTATAGCTTGCGCGCCAAATTTCATCTCATTTACCTGCTCGGACGCACCAAATTTAGGAGATTTAAATTCGGTACGCTCCGAAGCCTTTGAAGCATTAAATTTTATCTGCTGCGCGGCACTCTTTGCGGGCTTACCAGATTTAAATTGCTCGCTATCTGCGGAGCTTGTGGCAAACGAGTTTGCAAAATCGCCCTCCATAGCGCGCAAAAATCCGTCCGCAAACCCGCCGGCAACGCTATTGGCTTGCTCGCTTTGCTTCGGTAAATCTGAGGCATCTAATATGTGCGGCAAGTTTAGCTCCGAAAAATTCGGTGCAGGAGTAGAATTTATAATCCCGGTATTGCTAGAATTTGCAGAAGCTGCGAAATTTGCACCAATTGAATTCCATGCTTCATTATGAGCAGACATAAGCGTATTCTGTGCAAGTCCGCCGGTAAATTCCATACTTTGAAATGGAACGGCGTTATAAAGATTTTCGCGAGGTATATCGCCCGCACCCGCTAACGCAATCGGCGTATCTGAAGCGACCTCGTATTGAGACGAAATTTGCGTTTTTTGAAAATTCGTAGCCACTTTATTTTTATCATGCGCAGATTTTTTATCCTCTTTTTCATCAGAAGCAAACGCAGCCGCGGCGAAATTATCATATCCGCCAAACTCCTCTACGGGCATGCCGGCACTATCGAAAAGCCTGGAAAAATCCATATCAAATCCACTGTTAACAGGTGCGCCGGCTGCATCTTGCACTACTTGCGAGGCAGAATTTTTTTCATCTGTTTTATAGGCAAATGAGCCGTCTGATTCATGTTGTTTAAGCGTAACATCCGCAGAGTCTTTCGTTTCCTCTAGATTAAGCGCAGCGTCTGCCTTTTTTTCAACAGCAGTTTCATTATAGCTGCCAGCTCTTTGCGACTCGTCTTGCTGCGCAAGTGGTAGAGTTTCGCTTGCCCGTGTGGCGGGAATTTCATCTTCTGTCTGCGATTTATCCGTTTTGGACTTCTTAGGATTTTCATCATCTAGCGCTGCTAGAGCTATCGGAGCGTCATCCTTTGCGAGTGGAATTTCATCTTGAGGCGCGTGATTACTTTCGGCGGGTTCGCTTGTGCCGATACTATTTAACGGCACATCCTCGGGGATATCGCTAGCAGCTAAGTTTAGAGGCATATCGTCTGCGATATTATCCGCAATCTTTTCTGCGACGGCGTTAAGCGGCGTATCATCGGCGATAGTGTCCGCAATAGCCGCTTCATCTGCAAGCTGTGAGAGCGGAATATCATCTGCGATCTCATCCGTGCGCGGCATATCGCCTACCAGCTGCGAAAGCGGCACATCATCTGCAATCTCGGGCGCTATATCGTTTGCCAGCTGCGAAAGCGGTATATCCTTGCCGGAGTCATAAAAGTTATCCACGAGCTCTTCAAAATTACTACCCGAAGCGGAATTTGCCTGATCAATCGCATCGATCTCTTTCATCACAGAGCTTGCGTCGGCAAATTCTTTCGCCATTTTTTCTTTCGCCTGCACGCTCATATTTTGAACCGAAAACTCGCTGATAAATGTAATGAGCTCAAGCGGCGAAAAAGGCTTGGTAAGGGTATATCGCGCTCCTGGCACCGAAACATTCTTAGGCGTCAGAAACAGCGTCTTATTAAGATCAAATTTTGAAATATCATCGCCATCTTCATAATTTTTTATCGTCAAATCATATTCACTCTCGTCTGCACTATATGCTACCAGATCCGCACCGATGCGCTCGCAGCAAATATTTACGACACTTGCAACCTGCTCATTGTGATTGTCAAGTAGAATTTTCATTTATGACCTTTTAGAAAGAATTTGGGCTATTGTAAGATATTTTTGGTTATTAATTGCTTATATTTGCGCTAAATTTCGGTTATTTAGGCGATAAACTTTGCAGCATTTTTGCGCTAAATTCTCATCGTGAGTCACGAGCACGAGTGCGCCACGGCTGGATTTTACGTAATCAAAGATCACGTCCATGACCTCGTTTGCGGTATCCTTGTCTAAATTTCCAGTAGGCTCGTCGGCAAAGATTATGCGCGGCTTTTTGCAAAGTATGCGAGCGATGCTCACGCGCTGCTGCTGTCCGCCGCTAAGCTCGCCCACGCCTTGCTTTAAAGTATGTTCGATCTGAAGCTTTTTTAAAATTTCATCATCTATCGCATTATTCGTAAGTTTAGCAGCGAGTTCGATATTTTCGCCGGAGGAGAAGCCCTTAAAAAGGTAGTGAGATTGAAATATTATGCCAAAGTCGTTGCGGCGGATTTTAAGTCTCTCATCGGAGCTTAGTTCGTAAATACTGCGCCCGTCGTAGATCACTTCGCCCGAGTTCGGCTTTAAAAGCGTGCATAGAATATGAAGCAGAGTCGATTTGCCGCAGCCGCTAACGCCTAAAATAGCGATGCTCTCGCTCTCCCCAACGCTTAAGCTTACATTTTCAAAGAGCGTATAATCATACGCGTGAGTAAGATTTACGCCCTTTAGAAGTTCCATATTTAGCCGATTTGAGCCGCTACTTCGGCTGCGAAGTCTTCGCTCTTTTTCTCTAGACCCTCGCCCACTTCGAAGCGGACGTATTTTACGATCTCAATTTTGCCGCCTAGTTTTTTAGCCTCTTCGTCAATCACCTGCTCGACGGTTTTCTTATCGTCCATGACGTAAAATTGCCCTAGCAGCGTGAGGCGCTGATCGATTTGGGTATTATCGGCGATGAAGCGATCGATCTGACCCGGCAAAATTTTATCCCAAATTTTTTCAGGCTTATTTTGCTTGCGAAGCTCATCTTTTAAAGCTTCGATCTCTTTGGCTAAAATTTCATCGCTTAGATGCGCGCGCGAGCCAAACTGCGGGATCTTATGAAGGGGCTTACCTAAGCGCACAAACTCCTCATTTTCCTTCTCAAACTCGCCTTTAAGAGCCAAGAATTCTTTTTCGATAAAATCGGGGTCAAGCTCTTTATAGCTGATAACCTGCGGTTTCATCGCGGCTGCGTGCATGCAGAGATTTTTTATAAGCTCCTTCGCACCCTCCGCAGTTCGCTCGCTGTCGCAAGCTGCTGCGATAATGACGCCTACGCGGCCGTTTGAGTGCAGATAGCCGTTTACCACGCCGTTTGCGCCCGCCTTAATCGTCTCAAATCTTCTAACGACCAAATTTTCGCCGATCGTAGCGATCTGACTCTTTAAATGCTCATCAAATTTAACGCCGTCGATGATGCTGGAATTTAGCTCATCAATGCTGCTAATGCCCTTGCTTTGGATATGTAGAGTAGCATTTTTAACTAAATTTATAAAATTTTGATTTTTAGCTACGAAGTCGGTTTCGGAATTTATCTCGCTTATGGTAGCGATCTTATGATCCGCACCCACTTCGACGCTCACTAGACCCTCGCTAGCTAGGCGATCGGCTTTTTTAGCAGCCTTTCCGAGACCCTTCTCGCGAAGCAGATCGACGGCCTTATCCATATCGCCGTCTGTTTCAACTAAAGCCTTCTTGCAGTCCATCATCCCCGCTCCGGTACTTTCGCGGAGCTCTTTTACCATTTGCGCGCTGATTTCCATTATTCTTCGTCCTCGCTTACGTCAAAATCCTCTTCGCTCATCGCCTCGGCTACGACTTCCTCTTTCTCCTCGTCGCTGACGGCTTCGCTCTGTTCGCCGTCCTCGCTCGCGTCTTGATCGCGAAGCGCCTTACCCTCGTTGATCGCTTCTGCCATCTCTTGGCAGAAAAGCTGAACCGAGCGGATCGCATCGTCGTTGCCAGGTATTGGGAAATCGACTACGTCCGGATCGCAGTTCGTATCCAAAGGCGCGATAACCGGCATTTTTAGGCGGTTAGCTTCCGCTACGGCGATCTTTTCTTTTACAACGTCAATGACGAAGATCATATCAGGAAGGCCCTTCATATTGCGAATGCCGCCTAGATAAAGCTCGAGCTTCTCTTTTTTGCGGCGAAGCATTAGCGCCTCTTTTTTAGTTAGTAAATTTATCGAGCCATCCTCTTCCATAGTCTCGATTACTTCGAGCTTGCGGATCGATTGTTTGATAGTGGAAAAATTCGTCAGCATGCCGCCTAACCATCTGTGGCTCACATAAGGCATGCCACATTTTTCGGCGTACTCTTTTAGCGTCGCGCCGGCTTGTTTTTTGGTGCCTACGAAAAGTATCGTCTTGCCCTCTGCAGCCGCGTCGCGTACGATATTATAAGTGTAGCGAAAGTAGCGGATAGTTTTTTGTAGATCTATGATATAGATACCTTTTCTCTCGCCGAAAATGAATTTTTTCATCTTCGGATTCCATCTGCGTGTTTGGTGTCCGAAATGAACGCCGCACTCTAGCAAATCTCTCATTGTTACCATGAGTTTTCTCCTTGTGGGTTGCCCCGAAATTTAGTTTCTTCCTCCGCATCCGCCCGTAAATTTGCTCTAAATTTACAACTAAATCAAGGATTGATGCGTGTGAAATGAAATAAGAATTATATTTAAAATTTTATTAAAATAAGCTTGATTGTTATGCGATTTTACATAACTTATATAGTGTTTTGTTTTTATTCTGACGCATGCAAATTTGCTTAAGATTTCACGACAAATACCCCTTATATCTAAACAAATTTACAATTAAAATGCATGAATTTTAAATTAAATTTTATTCATCACAAAGCCGCAGAAACGCCCCGTGACGCCGTCTCTGCGGTAGGAAAAATGTAGCTCGCTCTCAAAAGTGCAGCGTGGATCAAATTTAACGTTTCGTACTCCCGCAGCTGCGAGCTCATCGCGAAGTGCGGCGTTTAGATCGAAATGTCCCTGCGTTTTGTAGCGCTCAAACTCGCCCAGATCAAGCCCGCCGAGTTCATAGTTTTGCGCCTTGATATTCGCGCCCACGAATACCTTCAGCTCTGCAGCGACGCAGCCGAAGCGCTCGCTCATCAAATTTATCGCATTGGTGCAGATCCGCTGGCTCACGCCCGCGCGCCCCGCATGCACCGCAGCAACCACACCGCGTCGCTCGTCTGCGATCAAAACGGGCGAACAGTCCGCTACCAGCACGCACAGCGCCACGCCGCGCAGATCGGTCACGAGCCCATCGCAGGGCGGGATTTCATCGCTACCTGCGCGTAAAATTTCAACCTTGTTCGAGTGGATCTGGCGCATAAATTTTAAATTTCGCGGCGCGATACCGAGCGCAGCGGCTAAAATTTCGCGGTTTTGCGCGACGTTTTGCGGATCGTCGCCCACGTGATCCCCTAAATTTAGGCTTGCGTAGACTCCGCCGCTTACGCCGCCAAGCCGCGTGCTAAAGCCCGCCAATACGCCGCGTCCGTCCAATACAAACTCAAGATTTTCTCTACAAATTTCGATTTTAGCCATCACGCGCCGCTTAATACAGGCTCAAAATTTTATCTACCGCATCCCACGAAAGCCCCTCTTTTTCGCCCTCGGCGCTCTCATCGCGCGCCGCGACAGTGCCGCGACCGACGATCATCTGTCCGCCGGCAAAGCGTAGCTGCGCTGCGACGTATCGCGCGAGCAGATCGGTTTCGATATTTACGCGGCGCCCGATTTTGTAGGATCCAAAGAGTGTATCTTTGAGCGTCAGCGGGATGATCGTAAGGCGAATGGCGCAGCTTTGCGCTTTACTCTTTAAATTTACGTCCAAGGAGTTCGGATCGCGAACGGAATTTGAGCCGCTAGAATTTGGCTCGCGCAAGCTTGCGCCGTTAAAATTTGCGTCGCGCAGCTCTTTGCGAATAAAATTTTCGCCGTCAAGACCTTGGCTGTTAAAATTTCGCCCGTGCGTGCCGCCGCCCTCAAGCACTTCGTTGATCGTTAAGCTCACGCCGTCAATCGCCACCGAACCCTTCGGCGCTAGCAGCGGCGCTATGTGCAGCGGCGCGCGGATGAAAAAATCGACGCCGCTTGCAAGCTTTGAAATTTTATAAATTTCGCCCACGGCATCGACGTGCCCTTGGATCAAATGCCCGTCTATGCGATCTCCAATCCGCATTGCAGGCTCGATATGCACAGAGCCGCGCAGGTTTTGTGCGGCGATGACGCGCGCCGTTTCGCTCGAAAGCTGCACCGCAAATCCGTCCGCAAAAAGCCGCGTCACGCTCAAGCACGCGCCGTTTACCGCGACGCTATCGCCGAGTGCGGGGCGGTATCTCGCACGCAGTCGCAGCAAATCGCCGCTAAAGCTCGCAACCTGCGCGATCTCTCTGATCAGTCCGTTAAACATTATGAGCCTTTGGAATTTTTACGTGATATTAGCGTAGAATTTTGAAATTTAAGGTTAAGCGAAGCTCGGCGAGCGCGAAGCCCGCCGAATGAAGTTTGAAATTATTTTTTAGAAACGATGAAATCGGCTAGCGCTTCGATCGATTCGTCGTTAAGCGAAGCTGCTTGACCCTTCATAACGCCCATCATTCCAAATTTTCCCTTGCCCTCGCCCAAGCTGCCGTCTTTGTAGCCTTTTAGGCTAGCGATGATATCTTCCTTGCTTAGGGTGTTTAGCGCAGGTACTTTGCCGCCAAGATAAGGCTTCTCGGCGTTAGCTCCATGACAGGCCACGCATTTTTTATATAAAGTAGCGCCGTCAGCGGCGAATACACTCGAACTAAACGCCGCAACCGCAGCACATGCAATAAGAACTTTTTTCATTCCTATCCTTTCTTTTTAAATTGTGGGTGCAGTATAATCAAAATTTAGTAAATTTCGGTTAAATTTTTACAATTTGCGCCAAAGAGGCGAAATTCTATCTACTGCGAACTTTAGCGTAGGGGCTTGAAGCAGAATTTGCGCTGTAAAATTTTAAGCAAATTTTACCTTCCCGCTGAAATTTCAATCGTAGAATTTCGCAGCGAAATTCTAAGGCGAAATTTCATCTAGACGCCAAATTCCATCGCGAAATTCTGCGTAGAATTTTAAAATTTAGCCGCTTTACTTTATACGCGAAATTTCGCCGCCTCGCATTTTATAAATTTTATCTGCGGCGCCGAAGTATTTATCATCGTGCGAGATCGCAAAGATCGTGTATCCGCGCGATTTCAGCTCGGGCAAAATTCGCTCGTAAAACTCCGCGCGAAACTGCGGATCGAGATCGGCCGCAAACTCATCGAGCATCAAAAATTTTCGCCCGTCCATCAGCACACTTACGAGTGCCAAACGCTTGCGCTGCCCGCTAGATAGGCTCGTGGTGCTAAATTTAGCCCCCTTTAGCTCAACCTTATCCTGCAGGTGCGTAAGCGCCAGCCACTCGCGCGCGATGTCCGCATCGCCAGTAGCGTAGTCGAAGAGATAAAAATCGCTGAAAACGGCGCTTATGTTGTTGCTGTAGGCGCGCAGATCAGAGGGTTTAAGGGCCGCGCCGTCGGCTAAAATTTCGCCGGCTTGCGGCGTATAAAGGCCCGCTAAAATCATAAAAAGCGTCGATTTTCCGCTGCCGTTTTCGCCGATTAAAAACACCGTCTCGCCCGCATTTAGCTGCAAGCTTACCCCTTTGATGCCGAATTTCCCGTCTGGATACGAAAAGCCCACGTCTTTAAGCTCCAAGCTGCGCCACGGCTGCATTTGAGCAAGATCAAAGCCCTGCACGAATGGATCTAAGCCCAGCTCATTGATCTTTGCGTAGGCGATCTTGGCGCGCAGCACGCTAGGAAGCGAGAATATGAGCATCATCAAAGGCGCACGCAAAAAAAGCACCGTAAGCGCGATCGTTACGGCGTTTGCAAGCTCTGCTTTGCCGCCGCTAAGCCCGAAATAAAGCACAAAGCCTACGGCGCCTAGCATCATTACGTTCATAAAATTACTCGCAAACGCGCCGTAGACCTCGGCTCGCAGCGAGCTTTGGCGTAAATTTTGCGCATTGGGCAAAAAGTCGTTTTCGTATAGGCTTTTTGCTTTGGCTAGGCTTAGCGACAGCTCCTTGTGCCCCTCGATCGCCGCGGCGTAGTTTTTATACAAAACGTCCTCGTTTTGGCGGTACAGATCGTAATTTTGCATGACCTTTTTCATCAAAAAGCGATTAAAAATCATCAGCGCGCCGATCCAGATGAATAAAAACGCAAACATCATAGGCGCGATGTATAGCACGTAGATGCCGCAAAACAACACGATCATCGCGCCTTGGATCAGCTCAGAGATGCGCATAAAGCCCTCGGTCAAGCGCGAAATATCGCTGGAAAGGGACGCAAGCAGGTTCGCCTTCGACGCAGCCTCGATGCGCTCGAACTTCGTATCGATGATCTGCTTGATGATCTTGGTGCGCAGATCGAATACGAAGTCGTTTTCCATCTTGCAAAGCATGATGCGGCTTAGCACCGAAAGCAGCAGAAATATCGCCAAGAGTGCAAAAAATAGCGCGATGATCCTGCCGCCTCTTTCGGCGCCGTCAAGTAGATATTTATTGATAAAGCTTAAAATCAAGATCCCCGAGCCGCTGTAAATCGCGTTTAGCGCGAGCATCGCGAGGATTTGTTTGGTATATTTTTTCATCTTTCGCCCCAATGAAATTTGAGCGCAATTGTGACAAAATTCGCTTGAAAAAACGGTTAAATTTTAAATCGGTTCTCATTTCGCGAATAAAATTTTACCCGGGTTGCGTAAAATTCCGACGTAAATTTATCCACTTTTGGCGCGCCAGGAGCGATAAGCTCTATCTGTGTTCATGCCTCTGACAGAAATTAGCAGATAGGATCAAATTTGACGGATTGCAAAATTTTGAATCAAATTTAAAAAACTAAAGCGGCAGAGCGCAAAATTTTAACTATATTTTTAAATTTTATAAACTTTGCCGGCTCTGCTAAAATCCAAATTTAACTCTAAGTATCGCCCTTTTTGTTGCGCTCGGTGATAAATTTAGCTAATAAATTTATCTTCAATTTACTCACTTCAAATAACGCCGTGATTTTCTTTTCGGCTAGGTCTAAATTTTTGTTGCAAACAGCCTTGAAATATCTACGCAGCTCGGCGTAATCATTTGGATTGCTGATCATAAAATTACAAAACAAACCGTTTTTGCCCTGTAAAAATATCATATCAAAAACGCTATCAATGCCCTTGCCAAAATGAAAAATGATCTGGGGCAAAAGCACTACGCAGATCGTCGCTAAAATTATAAAAATAGATGTCGCTACGGGCAGCACTACAAACATCGCCGCCATGATAACGGCTAGAAAGATTATACCTAGTTTACTGCCGACGCTATCTAGTTCGTAGCATATCGGAAGTGTATATGACGCCGTTTTGTGAAGCTTTCGTATTTGACGCGGCGCAATTTCCGCAAAAATTTTACCGTCAATTATCTTGACGATTTTATCATTATAAAAATAGACATAAGCGTTTCTATAGAAATTCATATCGAATTTTCTCCTACCTATGACGAGTAAAAAGCATAATGAAATTTTAAATATATCGGAGTTGCCGCCAAAAAATACGTTTCTTAAAATTCCAAAAGCCATTAACGCAAGCATCAAAATAATCGAAATTTTTATGACTTGATTAGTTTCGTCTTTGATGACTATCGGCTCTTTATCGTAGTCCCTCGCAAATTTTCTCGGGCTTAAATTTAACTCATCTTGCATGCTCATTCCTATTTTGCCTGTGTAGTCAAATCCTACTACGGCTTTCTCGCACCAGACGTGCAGGTTATTTCAAGCCAAAATTTTGCTTGATGTAGATGTGTAAAATATCGATCGCGGCGGGCGTTACGCCGCTGATCTCGCTCGCGGCAAAAAGCGTCGGCGGCGCAAAGCGATTTAGCTTCTGCACGATCTCGTTGCTAAGCCCGCCGATCTTGCTAAAATCGATCTGCGGCGGGATCGCGACGCCAAGCAGCCCCTTCATCCTCTCGACCTCTGCGCGCTGCATCGCGATGTAGAAATGATACTTGCACTGCGTTAAAATTTCATCCAAAACCTCATCGCTAAAGCCCTCAAAATGCGGTGCCAGAGCAAGCAGACCCGCCTTTGAAAAGCCGCTTTGAGAGGCGATTTTTTGCAAGCTACAGCTTTGCGAAATGGGCTCTGCACCGATACTTTGCAGCAGGCTAAGCGTCTGTTTTGAAGGGGTAATCTGCGTTTTTAGCAAAAATTCCATTCCGCTTTGCACATCGAGCTTAAACTTACACGCCCGCTCGTAACTCGCCTCGTCTAAAAGACCGATCTCGCGGCCATATTCGCTTAGGCGCAGCACGGCGTTGCCCTCGCGCAGCAGCAGGCGAAATTCCGCACGCGAAGTAAACATTCGGTAAGGCTCGTTCGTGCCCTTGGTAACCAGATCGTCGATCAAAACGCCAATATACGCCTCATCCCTACGCAAAATCAAAGGCTGCCGCTCGCGCAAATCAAGCACAGCGTTGATGCCCGCCATCAACCCCTGCGCCGCGGCCTCCTCGTAGCCGGTGGTGCCGTTGATTTGACCTGCCAAAAACAGCCCGCGGATCTTTTTGGTCTCGAGGCTGTGTTTAAGCTCGGTAGGATCGATGAAATCGTACTCGATCGCATATCCGGGGCGGACGATTTTTGCATTTTCAAAGCCCCTGATCGTGCGCAGAAACGCAATCTGCACGTCGTAAGGAAGGCTCGTAGAAAGGCCGTTTACGTAATACTCCGTAGCCTCGCGCGTCTGCGGCTCGACGAAAACGTGGTGACGGTCGCGATTTGGAAATTCATAAATTTTAGTCTCGATGCTAGGGCAGTAGCGTGGGCCGGTGCTTGAAATTTGCCCCGTAAACATCGGCGCGCGGGCGAAATTTTCGCGGATGATCTCGTGCGTGCGCTCGTTCGTATAAGCGATGAAGCAAGCAAGCTGCTTCGGCGCAAAATTTTTGCTGCGAAAGCTGAAAGGGCGCGGATCCGTGTCGCCGTCTTGGCGCTCAAGCACGCTAAAATCGATCGTCTTAGCATCGATCCTCGGGCAGGTGCCGGTCTTTAGCCGCCCCATTTGCAGCCCCAGACTTCGCAGCGATTCGGCTAGCTCAATGCTCGCCAGCTCGCCCACGCGCCCCGCTTGCAGCTTGTTCTCGCCCACGTGAATTAGCCCGTTTAAAAAGGTGCCGGCGGTGATTATCAGATGCTCGGTCTCATAAACGTTGCCAAGATGGGTCTTAACGCCGCAAACGCGCTGCTCGCCGCCTTGTTCGCAGGTTAAAATTTCGCTCGCGATCTCCTGGCTTATGTCCAGCCCCTGCGTGTTTAGCAGCAAATTTCGCATATAGATGCGGTATTCGTCCATATCGATCTGAGCGCGCGAGCCGCGCACGGCGGGGCCCTTGCTCTCGTTTAAAATTCTAAACTGCAGCCCGCATGCATCCGCCGCAAGCCCCATCTGACCGCCCAGTGCGTCGATCTCCTTTACTAGATGCCCCTTAGCAAGACCGCCGATTGCAGGGTTACAGCTCGCAGCGCCGATCTGCTCGGCTAAGATCGTAATTAGCAGCGTCTTTGCGCCCATTTTTGCGGCGGCTAAGCTCGCCTCGATACCAGCGTGCCCGCCACCCACAACGATAACGTCGTATTTCATTTTTTACCTTTAAATTTAAAGCCGCAATTTTAGCCAAAATAAAATTTCAAAACGATAAATTGCGCGCAGATGTCGTAGGTAGCGGCTCGATATGTATTTTCATACGCGTAAAATTTTACCGCGCCGCAACTTTGAAGCGATTTTAATTTGCACCGCCGCATAAGCAGCATGCGGACGAGCCGTCCGTAAAAGTCGCGGCGCAAAAGCGGCGCGCGAAGGGCATAAAATTCCGCGTAAATTTTTAGCGCAAAATTCCTGCGCCAAAATTTCATGCGCGAGCTTTGCTTTAAATTTCGCATTGTATAATTACGCATTTTTTTCAAAAAGGCTAAGTATTGATAGACAAATTTTATGTTTCTGAGCTGAAAGATCGCGTGATAAGCGGCTGCGAGATTGCAAAGCAGCAGGCGCTAATGCTGGCGCGATGCGAGGATTTGGGCGCGCTTTTTGCGGCGGCGGATGAGATCAGGCGCGAGTTTTGCGGCGATAAATTTAATCTTTGCACGATCATAAACGTAAAATCGGGGCGCTGTAGCGAGGACTGCAAATACTGCGCGCAGTCGGCGCATTTTAACACGGGCTGCGAGATTTACGGAATTTTGGGCGAGCAGCAGGTGCTAAGCGCCGCGCTTGCGAACGAAGCCGAGCAGACGCACCGCTTCTCGCTCGTTGCCAGCGGGCGCGGAATTTCTCAAAAAAGCTCTGATCTAGGGGCATACTGCGCGATCTATGAGCGGCTGCGAAGTAAGACGCGGCTGCATCTGTGCGCCTCGCTGGGGATCGCCTCAAAGCCTGCGCTGGCGCTGCTTAAAGCTAGCGGCGTGCAGACCTATCATCACAATCTCGAGACTTCGCGAAAATTTTATCCGCAGATCTGCACGACGCACAGCTACGACGACCGCATCCAAACTATCGAGAATTGCCGCGCCGTGGGGCTTGACGTATGTAGCGGCGGAATTTTCGGGCTGGGCGAGGGCATGGAGGATCGCATCGATATGGCGCTGCAGCTGCGAGAGCTGGGCGTTAGCTCCGTGCCGATCAATATCCTAACCCCGATCAAAGGCACTCCGCTGCAAAACGCCGCGCCGCTGGCGCACGATGAAATTTTAAAATCGATCGCGATCTACCGCTTCATCTTGCCGCGCGCGTATCTGCGCTTCGCAGGCGGCAGGCGGAATTTGGGTGAGCACGTGCGCACGGCGCTTGGATGCGGCATCAACTCGGCGCTTACGGGCAATTTCCTAACCACCACCGGCGATAGCATCGCAAGCGATAAGGCGCTTGTGGTGCAGTGCGGGTTCGACTTAGCAAAGGGCGCGGATTAGCGGCGGTCGGGAATTAAAGATAAAATTTAAGAGGCGGCTATGAAGTTAAAATTTTTCCTTGCCCTTATTTTGGTCATACTATTTAGCGGTTGCTCGCTGCTCTTGCAGAACGACGAGGAGGCTCCATTCTTGGCGGACACGAGCAGATGCAACGTCGCAAGCCCGCTAAGCAAGGAGCAGCCAAACCGCTGCGCGAAGCGGCAAAAAATTGACGCCGAAGTCGCGCGTGCGGCGCAAAAGCAAGCGACGTCGCAATATACGCTTAATTCTTTCAGAGCGGATAGCGCGCAAGCTCAGCAAAGAGCGCAAGAGCAATATATTGCCGCGCAGCAAAGCCTAATGCAACAGCAATCGCAGCAGCAACTGGAGCAGATGCAGCAGCGACAAAATTTGAGAAATTTACAAAACGAGCAGAACTGGAATAGATTGCGTAATCTTGAAAATATAAGTAGCGGTAGGATTTAGCCGTGAATTTTACAATTTGATCTAAATTTTAATTCGCGCGACTTTAATTCTAGATCAATTAACCTCGGTAAAAATATGATGAAATTTTAATCAAAATACTCAAAAATCAAATGAGGTCTTAAATTTCAAGGGTAGGCAGCTGAATGCTAGAAAATTTTAATTGATTTTAAGTGATGAAATGGTGACCCACAGGAGATTTGAACTCCTGTTACCGGCGTGAGAGGCCAGCGTCCTAACCACTAGACGAGTGGGCCGCGAAATTAAAAATGAGATGATAGCGAAGTGTATATAAATTTTGGATTAAATTATATATTTTTGGCAAAAATAACACAAAATAAAATTTTCGCCGAAAACTTAAAGCCTTTTGGCATAGTCGCAAATCTTGGTGCTTTAGAGAGTCCTCCGATATGCCGCCCATTCTGATGGCATATAAATAAGTTCCGTCGCTGCAGCCATAAGCCAAATCGATATCATAAAAGCTTGCTGTGCTTTGCTATCAGCTTCAAAAACGCCAATAATTTTATCGCGCTGATTTAAAGCAGGTGATAAAAAGCCATTTAGCATGCCTTGTTATTTGGCTTCTAGGCTTTTTAGATACTCATATACTCTTTTATCCTCGTTTTTCCTTGCCCAATCCGATGGGGTTACACTTTGGTTATGAGAACATCTAGCTTTTGGATCGGCGCCTCTTTCTACTAGATATTTTACGATTTCTAGACTATGAGAACTTGCCGCATAATTTACCATGGAGCAGCCATCCCTATCCTTTGCTTTAAAATTTCCGCCGTATTTTTCCAAAAGCTTTACGAGCCTAAAACTCTTCTCATCGTCGTGTTGGCTTCCGAATACGCTCATCATCATTGCGCTATCAGTCAGTCTTTTTGCGCACTCTAGCATCGCGCGAAGCGAATTCTCGCTACCTAACATTACCGCCATTTCGATGGGAGTGGTATTTTCATGACCTTTAAAATTCGGATCGCCGCCCATTTCGCAGTATTTTTTAGCATCTTCGGCGTTGTCTGAATATGCCGTTTTGTGAAGCAGCGTTTGTATCTCATCCGCGCTCAAACTCTCTTCAGTCTTAGGCGTAACGAAAAAGTTTTTGTCGTAAATCTCCTTTAATGAATTTGTACCATAGTATTTACCCGGCTCGTCTTTAAAAATCAAATTTATGCCGTTAAAATCCGTAAGTTCTATAGAGTCGTTTGTTTTTAAATTTATTATCTTGTTAAAGTTAAAAACTAAATCATCCTTTTTAACCCCACTATCAAAGATGAAAAAGTGGCTAAACTCGTAAGGAAATTCGTTTTTGTATTCGGGGTTTGACGCCGGATTTATCCTAGAATCGCCGATTTCTATCTTATCATGCCCCCATCTTTTGCCGAATATAAATATATTTGTACCCCAGCTTTTTGAAATTTTATTATCGTTCTCGCCCATTACGAAAATATCGTTTCCCCATGGGTCTTCTACATCGCTTCTGCCGCCCGTCAAAATATAGACGTTGTTATTTCCGGGGCAAACTATAGAGTGCCTCGTATCGCTTTCGGCTATAATGATCTCGTCTGCGTTTTGGTTGCAGCGAGAATTTATATCCCAATATATGGTTTTGCTAAAATTTAAACTCACGTCTTCTAATACGGTGGTATCAAATCCTTGCGTCACTAAAATCTTTTTAGGAAAATATCCTTTCGCTTGCCCGTCTTTGATAAATTTTTCCAAGCTTTGAAAGTCGGTTATATTGCCTCCAAAACAGCCGCCGACCACCAAAAACAATATAATGATAAATCTCATACTCGCTCCTCTTTTCGAGATAAAATTTTAAAAATTATACAAAATTTGTAAGCAAAATTTACTAAAAACAGCTCAAATTTAAAAATCAAAAATAAGCGTTTTTATGCTTATAGTAATAGCACTTGAATAGTTGTAAATTTTAAACTGCTCGGCTGCTTTTAAATTTAAACAGTTATATCAATTTTAAACAGAATTTGCGTAAAATCCCATTTCAAAAACGTATTACGCGAGCGGCGGCGGCAAAGTAAAATTTGCGCTAACTACGGTGTTAAATTAAAAGCACTCGTAACGGCGGCACCAAATAAAATTCGCGGCAGTAGCCCAAGGATGAGATATTCGGCGGCGTGCTGAGCTTAAATCATTCACAGCGACGTAAAGTACGAAGTATGCACGGCGGCGTAAAATTAAAATTCACAGCGGCTAAATTCAAAGCCCGCGTGGCGATAATCAAAGTAGCGCCCGCCACTCATCTGCGCAGTGCAAGCAGCGAGCCGCACATTAAAATTTAAAGGGATAAAATGAATAAAGCTTTTCAAAGAGCGAAGCTGCAAGGCACGCTCGGCGCGCTCTGCCTATTAGTCGGCAGCGCGGCGTATTCTATAAAAGGCGAGATCGCGTACTTGGATTCTCAAATCTTAGTGTGGATTTTTGCCTTCACATTCCTTTACCACGCGCTTAAAAACATCCAAAATATCACGGGCCCGCAGGTCTTTATAATCTTCAAATACGCCTATAGCATCGCGCTTGCTGCGCTGCTATATTTTTCAGCCATTTATATACTCAGAAGATGTGATTGCAGTAGGCTACAAATATACGTGCCGTATTTGATATTTGCGGTTACGGTCGCTTGGATAATTATAAATTTTAAGTTGTACGCCGCTACCGAATGCAAACTTTTTTCCGTATATGCCGCACTGCTAATCGCAGACATCGGCACAGACATCATCCACGGCATGATGTTCAAAATACCGGCCCCCGCCGCTATAACGATGGGCGTCATAAATTGCATGGAACTGCTAAATTTAATCTTAAATCCATTGGCGTCCGTAGTACTGCTTCTTGCGTGGCTTAATATGAAAACCCCCGCCGAAGCAAAGGATCTATGGAGCCAGGCAGAGAGATAAAATTTGCCCGCGTTTATACCGCGCAGAGTTTAAATTTAGACCGCGCCGGGGTGCTTGCAAAGATAAAATTTCACGCTGCTCGCGCTGTTTTGGCAAAGACACAGCCTCCAAAATCCGCCCGCTTGATTATCTGCGCAGCACAAACTACAAACCGCATCGACGCGACTCTTGCGAAATAAAACAAACGCCGCTTTGCAATCATAAGCCCGCTTCGCCGCACTCGTAGCCGAAAATTTTAATCCCGGTATCGCTCTGCTCGTAGCGCAGTGCGGGGATTTTTTGCAGTAGATTTTTTAGCTTTTCCAGATCGTTTTTTCTCCCACCGTCGAAGGCTCGCGGCACCCACACCCACGCGATCTCGTCGTATGCAAACGAGCCTACCGTAAAGCTTGCTCGCTTTGAGCCCGCTTCCCATTTGGAGGAGTTTTTGATCGCGTAGAAGTTTGGATAGAGGATTTTTTTGATGATGAAGCATTTGCAAAATTTAAAATCCGCGAAAAACTCCGCCCACGTCGCATCCTCGGTAAAATAGCCCTTTGCGCGCAGACGCTTTTTCTCTTTGCGCAGCCTGATCGGCTCATAAAATCGCTGCCAAGCCCTCGCGCAAGCATCCATAAACGCAAGCATGCGGGCGAAGTAAATTTTAAAAAGCGCCTTAAAAAGCTCCATCTACTTCTCGATCTGCGATTTTAGCGACTTGTCGATTGCGATCTCGCTAGAGCTTATGTCGATCGTTTGAAGCGCCTTGTCCTGGAAGATAAATCCGACCTCCTTCGCGCCGAAGCTCTTGGCGATCGCCTCCAGCGTGTCGGTTGCGGATTTGTGGATCTTGCCGCCCAGATCGTTGATGATTTTTAGCGAGAGCTGCTTGACCTCGTCCTTAGCATCGTCGATGAGGTGGTTTTTATCGCTTTCATCGAAGCTCGCGCCGAATAGCCCGTTTAGCGAATCGGGCAACAGAAACGGCAGCAGCTTGGCATTTTTCTCGTCGTAAATTTTCATATCTTTGATCGAGTATTTGTATTTGCACGGTGGCATCTTGATCTCGTAGCGATCCTCGCCCTGCGGCAGTATCGCAAAGTCGGGGCTTAGCAGGTCGTAAACGAACTCGATCTCAAACTCGAAGATGATGGCGATCTGCTTTTTCGTCATCAGCGGCGAGACGAGCGAGCCCAGCAGCCCGCTGCCTACGTTTTGCTTGCGCGTGACGATCTCTTTGGAGTAAATTTTAAAAACGCTCAGTTCGCCGATGCTTTTAAGCCGCGTGATATCGGTGGCGATCTGCGGCTTGCCCGCCTGCTCGCCGCTTTTGCGCATCTTAAAAAACATAAAAACCAAGATGCAAAATATCACTAAATTTAGAAGAAAAGCAAAATTTTCCAAATTTCATCCTTTAAAATTTTATCGGTATTTTAGCAAAATACAGCGCCGATTTGTAGTGCAATTGAAATTTTACGATTTTTACGGCAAGAAATTTTAAAATCAAAGCATGCGGCAAAGCCGCAAAATAAAAATGCGTGGACGCAGTCCGCACCGCTAGCGTCGTCGGGGGTTAGGTGGGGTTTGGGGCGGGAAGGGGAGCGACCTCGCAATTCAAGCCCCCTTCCCGCCCCAAGAGAAATATACCAAGAGCTAAAAATACTCAAAAAATTTAACATGGCGAAATCTCTATAAATTTGCTCTACAAATTTAGCTTACTAAGGCTTAAGTCTTTTGAAATTTTATCGATATAAATTTTAAGCAAGTGTACGTATTATGTATAATACGTAAGGGGGCGGCGCTCAGAGTTGCGAGGTGCGCCCGCCCCCTTACCAACCCCCACCCGCGCAACGCTAGAAGTGCGAGCTACGCTCGCGCTAAATTTTAATAAGATTTGAATTGCAATTCTCGAAATTTTATGCTTGTTCGTTTCATTAGAATTAAACTCAGGTGTAGCCCGTGCCACTTAAAGCGTCGCAGGAGGATTAGTTCACCACGAAGTTTCTCTTAAGGGGGAAGGGGCGCTACTTACTCTGCTTCGCTGCGCTCGCAAAAAACGCCGCAGGCTAAGCCTTGCGTCGCTACGCTCGTTTTGCGAGGCGCTCCCCTAACCCCTGGCACGCTCAATGGGCGAGCCTTACGGCTCGAGCATTTTTATTTAACGGCTTGCGCCGCATATTTGGAATTTTAAATTCTACGTAAAATTTAAAATCACAAACGTAAAGTGTTTCGGCGCAGCAAATATAAAATAGAAGTAAATTTAAATTTACCCACTGCAAGCCGCGATCAGGATGCAAGCGAGTAAATTTTGCAATTTTAGGCAAATTAACGAGCGAAAATAAATTTTACAAACTCCGGCGAAATTTTACAAAATCTCCCTAAAATCATACCCTGCGTTTTTGAGCGCCCAGGCGATGTCCTCTTGATGAGCCTTGCCTTTGGTCTCAAGCGTGATCGTAATCTGCGCGTCGCCGTACTCGATATTGGTCGAGAAGCGGTCGTAGTCGATCTTGACGATGTTTGCGTTGGCGCGGCGCAAAATTTCGGTAAGCCCCGTAAGCGCGCCCGGCTTATCGACGAGCGTGACGTTGATCGTCATCTTACGGTGCGATTTTATGAGACCTTTTTCTATGATGATGTTTAGCATCTGCACGTCGATGTTACCGCCGCTTAGGATAATTCCGATCTTTGCGCCCGCGGGGAATTGGAATTTCGCGTTCATCAGCGCCGCTACGCCCGCCGCGCCCGCGCCCTCGACGATGATTTTTTGCTGCTCGAGCAGATAGAGTATCGCGCTTGCGATCTCCTCGTCATCGACCTGCACGAACTCATCGACGCACTCGATAATCGTAGAAAGCGTGATCTCGCTCGTATCCCGCACCGCGATGCCGTCGGCGATGGTGCGGACGGATTTGGAATTTAGCGGCTTTTTCGCGACGAAGCTATCGTGCATCGCGGGCGCGCCCTTGGCGGCTACGGCGATGATTTTGATATCCGGGTTGATCTGCTTGGCGCAGCTGCAAACCCCCGTCGCAAGCCCGCCTCCGCCAACCGGAACGACGATGTATTCAAGATCTGCAACTTCTTCGATCATCTCAAGCGCGATCGTGCCTTGGCCCGCTTGGACGAACTCGTCGTTGAAGGGATGCACGAACGTCAGATTATGCTCTTTGGCATATTCCAGCGCAAACGCGTACGCCTCGTCGAAATTATCGCCCTTTAGGATGATCTCCGCGCCCAGAGCCTTCGTGCCGCTTACCTTAAGCAGTGGTGTGGCTTCAGGCATTACGATCACGGCATGCACGCCGAATTTTTGCGCGCTCATCGCTACGCCCTGGGCGTGGTTGCCCGCGCTTGCGGCTATTACTCCATGCGCCCGCTCCTCATCCGTTAGGTGCGCGATTTTATTGTAAGCGCCGCGGATCTTATACGCGCCGGTGCGCTGCAAATTCTCGCTTTTGAGATACACTTCCGCGCCGTAAATTCTACTTAGCTTCGGCGCCAGAGCAAAGGGCGTTTTATAGACGAAATCGTTTATCGTGCGCTTTGCTTGGATGATTTTATTTAGATCAACCATCTACTTCCTTTCGTAATTTTAAATTTTGTTATTATACATATTTTAGGCGAAATTTTATCCCGCACGCAGCCCAAATCCGCAGCTTATATCTGGGCTCACGCCTAGCTCCTGCGCCGCAGCAGCACGCCGCATTCGATATGGCTCGTATGCGCGAACTGATCGAAGATCGCAAACCTGCGCACCTCGTGCGTAGCGCAAAGCGAGCTTAAATTTTCAAAAAGCGTCTGCGGGTTACAGGAAATGTAGATCAAATTTTGAAAATTTTTTATGAAATCAATCACGCTAGGCTCCAGCCCCGCGCGCGGCGGATCGATCAAGACGTGCGAAAAATCGTAGCTGAAAATATCGATCCCCTTTAGCCGCTCAAACTCGCGTCTGCGCGCAAACGCGCTCATCAGCTCATCTGCGCTAAGGCGGACGAATTGCACATTGCAAACGCCGTTGAGCTCGCAGTTTATGCGCGCATTCGCGATCGAGCTTTTTGAAATTTCGCTCGCCAGCACGCGGTTAAATTTAGCCGCAAGCGGGATGGTGAAGTTGCCGTGCCCGCAGTACAGCTCCAGCAGATCGCGCGCGGCGGAGCTTTCTTGGCGCACGGCATGTTTTTCGCAGCTCGAATTTTGTGCTGCGGACTGCTCGCAGCTAGAATTTTGCGGAGCAGACTGCTCGCAGCCGTAATTTTGCGCAGCGGAATTTTGCGAGGCAAATTTTTTTTCAGTAAAATTCTTTGCGGCGAAATTCTGTGCGGCGCACACCTCGCTCGTGCCCTCTTTGCCGAAGTCCACGCAGCTTCTCGCCCAGGCGATCATCTTTTCGTTCACGCCGCGGTTGGGCTGGATGAAGGCGTTTTCGCCGAAGCGAAATTTATAAACTCGCCCGTCCACGCAAAGCTCGTCCGTGAGGCTTAGCTCGCCGCTTAAAAGCTTCTGTCCGCGCGCGCGAGCCATGACCCTGATACCAAGCTTGTCCGCTAGTTCGCAAATCGCCTCCTGCTCGCGCTCGCCCAGGCGCTTGTGATAAAGCAGCGTCGCCAAAATCCCGCTGGCGCACGAGATGAACTCGACGCCGAAGAGCTTCTCTTTTAAAGCTTCGCTACGCCTAAGCGCCTCTAACAGCCGCGGCATTAAATTTGCGATAGGAAGCGCTACTTTAGGGCATTCGTTAATTAAAATTTTCTTGCTACGTGCGCCGCCCATCGTGTATGCAAGATCAAATGCGCTATGCCAAATATCGTGCCAGATACCAAATTCCGCCCTGATGCGGTAATTTTGCGGCTGTGAGGCAAAAAACTCAAACTCGCCGTCAAAAAATTCTCTGAACTTATCGCTTATCAGCTGCTTTTTGTATGAAATTTGATCCTCATAGGGCTCGCCGAGCGTGCAGCTGCCGCAACTACCGAAGCTTTCGCAGTTCATACATCCACTCTTTTACCCACCGTGCGCAGTAAAAGAATGATAGCCGCGATACCCAAGATCAGACATCCCCACACGCTAAGCCCAAAGCCCGCAGGCAGGTAGCCGCAAACGATACTGATGCCGCAAACGACCAGCGCATAGGTCATCTGCGTGCTTACGTGCTCGATGTGATCGCAGCCTGCGCCCATCGAAGAGAGGATCGTCGTATCCGAAATCGGCGAGCAGTGATCGCCGAAGATCGCCCCCGTAAGCACCGCGCTTACGTTTACGCACATGAAAACGTGAAATTCCTCGCCGCTAAGTCCGTATTTTTGCCCCACGGCGTGCGCTAACGGCACAGCCAAAGGAGTGACGATGCCCATGGTGCCGAAGCTCGTGCCCGTTGAAAAGGAGATAAACGAGCTAAGCACGAAGATCACGATCGCAAGAGCAAAGCGCGGCGTAGCATCGCTTAGAAGCTCGACTAGGTAGCGCGAAGTGCCTAGCTCCTTGATAACAGAGCTTAGCGACCACGCAAAAAGCAGGATTATGACGGTATTTAGCATGCTTTTCCAGCCGCCAACCCAGACCTCAATCGCCTCTTTGACGCCGTAAATTTTTTGCGCGATGCCTAAAACGACGGCGATGATCGAAGAAAAGAGCGCGGATTGAAACAGCACGACCGAGGCATCCGCCGCGCTAAATGCGGTACGTATCGAAGTAAAGCTAAGAGGGGCTGCCTTGACCGCCTCCAAAGCCTCGCCCTCCAGCGAGCTGTAGCCGTTGAGATAAAATCCGATGACGGAAAGAACGATCATCGCTCCTAGCGGGATTATCGCGTTTAGCTTGCGAAGTGCGACGCCCTCTTTGGGCACGAAAATTTGATCCTCTAAATTTTTGATCTTAAAATCCGCAGCTCCGCTCTTTCCGCCGCGAGATGCGATCTCTGCGCGATACATCGAGCCAAACTCCCTACTCATCACTGCCGTGGCGACTACGAAAAAGATCATGAAAATATTATAAAATCTATACGGGATCGTCTCAACAAACACGGTGAAGGCGTTTATGTTTTCTATGCCGATCTGCGAGTAGGCCTCTTTGATCGCAGAAATTTCAACTCCGACCCAGGTGGAGATCACAGCGATGCCGGTGATCGGCGCGGCAGTCGCGTCGATGATGAAGGCGAACTTTGCGCGCGAAATTTTAAATTTATCCATCAAAGGCCGCATTATCGGGCCCACGATTAGGGCGTTTGCGTAATCGTCGAAAAATATCACGATACCCATCAGCCAGGTGTAAATTTGACCCAAAACGGGAGTGTCTGCGTGCTTGCTAAGCCAAAGCGCAAGCGCCTTCGTACCGCCGCTTTTGGTAACCAAAGCGATGAGCCCGCCGATACACATGACCTGAAGCAAAATGCCCGTATTCCACGTATCAGCCATCGATTTTACCATGCGCGAACACAGATCGGTAAAAGCGAAAAGCGCCGAAGCCGCAATGCTGTGATCTACCATACCGACGAGAAAAGTCCCGCTTAGCACGCCCAAAAACAGCGACAAAATCACGTCTTTGGTGATAAAAGCAAGCACGATCGCCGCGACCGGCGGGATAAGCGTCAGCACGCCG
The DNA here is from genome assembly GCA_963530525.1 of uncultured Campylobacter sp. Lineage (GTDB taxonomy): Bacteria > Campylobacterota > Campylobacteria > Campylobacterales > Campylobacteraceae > Campylobacter_B. The sequence continues at coordinate 38,343 of CAUSEA010000006.1, read as the reverse complement.
TAAAGCTCGCTGTTTCGCACGGCGGGCTCCACGTCCGCAAGCGCCAGCGCGGGCAAAAAAATCGCCGTAAAGATAAGCAAATTTTTCAACATTTTAATCCTTGATTATTGATAAAATTTTAAAATTTAACCTCCGATCGGAGGTTAAATTTTAAAATTCTGCGCGCCTTGCAGCAACTATTCGTATTCACGCGCTTTCTTTTACGGCGATTGTTGAGCGCCTTAATCGCGCAGCAAGCTCTGCTATTTTGCTGCGTTTGCAATTTTGCGAACGCATTTTTAAGCAATTTATCGCGCAGAAAAATCTCTCCGGTGCAAAATACCGCGCGCGGCGTAATCAAAAGCGTTTTATAAGCGCATTTAAATTCTACTTAACATAGCAAAAGCTTCAAATCAAGGTAAAATTCCACAATGATGCAACGCTTACTTTGTCGCAAGAGCGATAAATTTCTCTCGCAAAATTTGACGAAATCCCGCTCTTGATCGCAAACCAAAATCCCTCGGCAAAAATTTTATCGCGCATAAACGCACAAATCGCCATTTCTCAAGCCTGCTTGCGCGTTTATAAAATTTCAGTGCATGCAACCTGCGCAAGCAAAGCGATAAAATTTTAAGGCGTTAAATTTCACCAAATTGCACTCGAAAAATCCGCTAAATTTATAGAATTTACAAAGCGGCAAAACTCTAAATTTAAAGCTCATAAGGCTTTTGCAAACCCAAAACGCTGCAAACCTAAAACGACGAAGCGGCGAGCGACCCTTTAAATCAAGCCTGCTAATTCTCACGCTCAGGCGCATCTTGCGGATCGCTCGTAAAATCATCGCTTGCTTGCGTAGGACTTAGTCCAAGCGAGCGCAAATAGCTCTGCGTAGCTGCTTCACCACCCGCAAGCGCGTAGTCTAGCGCATTTAGCCCCGCCTCGTCGACTGCTTTTTCGTTTGCGCCCGATTTTACGAGCAATTCAACGATCTTCTTAGTACTTTTTTGCGCCGCAAACATCAGCAGCGTCTTGCCCGCTCCTGAACGCTCACAGCCGTCGCTACGCTCGCCTAACGATGCTAGAGCCTGGGCCTCGGCGCTGCCGATCTGGCGGACATTTACGCTAGCGTGCGAGTAGATTAGCAACTTTACGAGCTCATAATTTTTTGCCGCGGCGGCAAAAAATATCGGAGTTTGCCCAAGCGAGTTTTTATAGCCAACCAAGGCGCCTTTAGAGATCATAAATTTAGCGCTTTGAACGTTATTCATCGCGTAAAATAGCGAGTTTTCCTCGCCCGCATTTACCTGCGCGCCTCGCTCGATCAAAGCGCCGCTAAAGCGCTCGTCATATCCTAGCAAAAGTGCCAGATCCAGGGCATTATCAAGCTCGTAAATCGCAAAATCCTTGCTAAAAAGTAGCGTACGAAACTCATCTGCACCTACTCCGCCTTTTAGCGCCAGCTCAAGCTCACCGTAATCTCCAGCCTTGCGATCCTTTGCAGCATATGCGATAAATTCCGCTATCACGGCGCTTGCCAGCTCATCGGCATCGTTTTTGTTGAATTTAGCGGCGAAATAATCTCTTAATGCCTCCCTGGCTGCCGGGACCTCGCCCATAAAATTGCCATAAGCGATGAAATTTCCAATCTTGCGCTCGGAGTAAAATTCTAAGGCTTCAAGCGATTTTTCGCTAATTTGCGCATAGTTTTTCTCTTTAGCATAGCTCAAAAAGCCCTCGCCATCCATCCCCGCAAATGCCAAGGTTCGCTCAAGCCTTTTTTCGTTCAGCAAGGCTTCGTTACCGACACAATCGATATTTTCGTCTCTGATCTCAGAAGCCGCGCTTTTAAAATTTTGCAAAAATTCTGCGCCAGCTAGCGAGCCTTTACAGCCAAAATCGCTTTGCAGCAGCTCTTCGTCCGCAGGCTCTTTGCTAAAAAAGCCGCGCGGATCGCTTAGTATCTGCTCGCAAGAAGCGCCAAAAAGCGTGCCGCAAAAAACAAACGAACCCATTAGAATTTTTCGCATCGCTACCTCGAATTGCATTTGAAGCGTTATTTTACCTTTAAATTTATTTATTAAAACTTAGTGCGGGCGGTGGAATTCTACGGAATTCCTTTCGGCTTTATAAAATTTTGCGGAATTTTTAAAATTTTACGGCGCAGCGGCGAGCGGCGTTAAACGACGGCTAGTTAGCGGCGTAGAGACGGGCGGCGTGATACAACGGCACCGCGACCGACACGTTAAAATTTTAAAATTTACGCGCGCCCTAGCGGTAAAATAAAATTTTGAAGCCATACAAATCTAGCGGAATTCCGCGCCGGATTAATCGCAAAATAAAATTTTGTAAGCGGAGCCCGTTCCGTGAAATTCTATGCGCATTAGTAGCCAGATAGAATTTGCAAGGTAAAATTTCTTGCAGAATGAAAGAATTTTGCGCGTTTTGTGCGAAGTAAATTAAAATTTCGCCGCGCAAAATTCCGCACCTAGCGCAAAATCCGTAGCGTTAAAATTTAGCAAATTTCAATCTGATGGAGTTTAGCACGACCGTCACGGAGCTAAAGCACATCGCAGCAGCGCCGTACATCGGCTTTAAAAGCACGCCAAGCGCTGGATATAGCGCGCCTGCCGCAATCGGGATACACACGGCGTTGTAAAACAGCGCCCAGAAGAGGTTTTGCTTGATCGTCCGCATGGCGGCTCCCGATAGGCGGAATAGATATAGCACGCTTGCAAGGTCGTTCTTTATAAAAATCACGTCGCCCGCGCCCTTGGCTACGTCGCTGCCGCTATTCATCGCGATGCCGATACTAGCGGCTTTTAAGCTCGGTGCGTCATTGACGCCGTCGCCCACGAAAAGCACCCGCTTGCCCTCATCCGTCAGTGATTTGATGAACTCATATTTGCCGCTTGGAAGCACTCCGCTTCTTACCTCGTCGATGCCAAGGCTGCGAGCGACGAAATTTGCCGTTTTGGCGTTATCGCCCGTTAGCATGACGGTTTTTACGCCGCTTTTTTGCAGCGCCTGCACGACGTCCCGCGCTTCGGCTCTGATCTCATCGCTAAATGCGATGAAGCCCGCGTACGAGCCGCCTATCGCGCAGTAAACGACGCCGAAGCCCTTGTCTAAAAGCTCCTCCGCTTCTACTTCGACGCCCGCATCCACGCCGCGCTCGCGCAGAAAGCCCGCGCTGCCGCAAAGAATTTCGCCGGTGGGATTTTTAGCGACGATACCTTTTCCCGCGATGCTTTCGAACTCGCCGTTAAGCTTAGAAATTTCGCCGAATTTCAGCTCGGCAAATTTTACGATCGCCTTTGAGATCGGATGCTCGCTAAGCTTTTGCGCGCTTGCCAGAGCGTAGAGATCTTGAGCGCTCAGATCGCTGAAGCTTACCGAAATTTCGCCCTTGCTAAGCGTGCCGGTTTTATCGAAAACCGCGACGTCTGCGTCCTTTAAAATTTCTAAAATTTCGGGATTTTTTATTAAAATTCCAGCCTTTGCGGCGTTTGAGATCGCGCAAACGATCGCAATCGGCGTCGCAAGCCCTAGCGCGCACGGGCAGGAGATGATAAGCACGCAGATAGCGGCGGATGCAGCGTATGAGAGCCGCCCGCCAAGCGCCATCCACGCTATAAAGCTGACAAGCGCGATCAAAATCACCGCCGGCACGAAGATATTTGAAATTTTATCGGCAAAGCGCGCGATCGGCATCTTTTTGTTGCCCGCCTCGTTTAGCAGATTTTTAATCTCGGCAAGCAGCGTCTGATGGGGGAATTTCGTCACCTTTACGTAGATGACGCCATCAGTGCTGACGCAGCCTGCGTTTACCTCATCGCCTACGCTTTTATAAACCGCCAAGCTCTCGCCGCTAATGAGCGAGGTGTCGATCTGCGCGCCGCCTTCTACGATAAGCCCGTCGCAAGGGATGCGCGAGCCGTTTTTTACTAGCACCTTATCGCCCGGCTTTAGCGCTTCTGCGCGCACTTCGGATATCATGCCGTCGTCTTTGATCAAAAGCGCAGTTTTAGGGCTTAGATCGATTAGCCCCTTGATGTAGTCGTTCGCCTTCATCTTGCTGCGCTCTTCAAGGTATTTGCCGAGCGAAATAAAGGCGATTATCATCGAGGCGGACGAGAAATAAAGATTGGTAAATTCGTTCTGCGCGCCGTGCGTATAGACCCACGCCGCGGCCGTTAGCGAATAAGCAAACGCAAAAAAGCCTCCCATCGCCACGAGCACGTTCATATCAAAGCTTCTGTTTTTCAGCGAGCCGTAAGCGTGATAAAAGAAGTTTTTGCCGCAGTAAAATAGGCTCACGCACGCCATCGCCGCGCAAAGTAGTGCCTTTGGAACGAAGCTTAAAAACCCGCTCATCTCCACCGCCATTACCGCCGCGGCTAAAATGAGAGCGAGGATTAGCCTAAATAGCGCCGCTTTGAGGTTGCGTCGCTTTTTGCGCTCCAAATCCTCGTAATCGACGGCGATGTCGTAGCCCAGCTTTTTGATCTTAGCTTTTAACGTCTCCTCAAGCGCCGGATCGGCAAGTACGAACTCGCCGTTGCCGTTTGCGAAATTTACGTGCGCGTCCTGCACCCCTTCGATCTTGCGACTTACCCGCTCGATCGCATTGGAGCAGTTTATGCAGCTCATCCCGACGATATTTAGAGTGATTTTGCTTGACATTGCGTTAGTTTTTAGGCTAGCTTTTCTGCGATGCTAAAGCCCAAATCGTCCATCTCCTCTTTAAATTTAGCCTCGTCGCGCGGATCTAAGCTTAAACTCACCACTCCACTTGCTACGTCTACCTCGATCTCGCCGAAATCCTCTTTTAACGCGTTTTTGATCGTCCTCGCGCAGTTTTCGCAGTGGATATTTTGCGCCTTAAATTTTACGCTTTGTTTCAAAGCCATGGGTCTCTCCTTTGGATTAAAATTTCAAAACTTATACTACTTTTTAATAAATTTTATTTCAACGTCCGCTCCTGAAATTTAAGGGTTTTTCGTTATAATCACCCGTTTTAAATTTAAGCTTTAAGGAATTTTATGGGACGAGCTTTTGAATACAGACGCGCTTCAAAAGAAGCTAGATGGGGGAAGATGAGCAAACTTTTCCCAAAACTGGGCAAGGCCATAACGATGGCTGCGAAAGAGGGCGGCGAAGATCCACTGATGAACTCCAAGCTGCGCGCCGCGATCGCCACGGCAAAGGCGCAAAATATGCCCAAAGACAACATCGACGCGGCTATCAAGCGCGCTAGCGGCAAGGATAGCGCCGATATCAAAACGATCTTTTACGACGGCAAGGCCCCCCACGGCGCACTTCTCATAATCGAATGCGCCACCGACAACCCGACCCGCACCGTCGCGAACGTAAAGTCGATTTTAAATAAAGCCAAGGGCGAGTTTTTGCCGAGCGGCAGTTTGAAATTTATGTTTTCGCACAAGGCCGTTTTTGAGACCAAACTACCGAGCCGCGACATCGAGGAGCTGGAGCTTGAGCTCATCGACTTCGGTCTTAGCGAGCTTGAGATCAATGAGTTTGAAAACGACAAGGGCGAGCTCGAAAAGACGCTTCTAATCTACGGCGAATACGAAAGCTTCGGCACGCTAAACGAAGGTATCGAAAAGATAGGGCTTGAGATCATCAGCGCAAGCTTAAAATTCGTCGCTAATGAAAAGCACGAGTTTAGCGAGGAGCAGCTGGGCGACATAGACGCGCTAATAGAGCGGCTAGAGGATGATGACGACGTGCAGGCAGTTTACACCAATATCGCATAGGAGAAAAAATGGAAAGCTTAAAAATTTACGACATCGACGCGGCGGCTTTGGCGCGCGATAAATACGCAGTTATCAAAACCGAAAAGGGCGATATGAAGCTGGAGCTTTTCGGTGGCGAAGCCCCGCAGGCGGTTACGAATTTCGCTAGCCTCGCGCGCAGCGGGTTTTACAAGGGGCTAAATTTTCACCGCGTAATTCCAAATTTCGTAATCCAAGGCGGCTGCCCGCGCGGCACCGGCACGGGAGGCCCCGGCTGGCGTATAAAGTGCGAATGCGACCGCCAAAAGCACAAGCACGTGCGCGGCGCGCTATCGATGGCGCACGCGGGGCGCGATACGGGCGGTAGCCAGTTTTTCGTCTGCCACAGCGCGCAGCCGCACCTAGACGGCGTGCACACGGTGTTCGGGCAAATCGTGGATCAGCCTAGCCTGGCGGTTTTAGACGCGATCAGACAGGGCGATAAGATCATCGACATCGAGATTAAAGAGAGCCTGCAATCGTGATTAAATTTAAACCGCGGGGCGCCAGACCGTGATAAAGATCGGCACGGACATAACCGCGGTGCGCAGGATCGCAGCGCTGCGCGCAAAATACGGCGCGAAATTTTTAAAGCGCATTTTGAAAAAATCCGAACGTTCCTCCGCGCTGCGCGACGAAAGTATCTCGGGCATCTATGCCGCCAAAGAGGCGCTTAGCAAGGCGCTAGGCACCGGCATCGGTGCGGAATTCGGCTTCAAAGACGCTAAAATTTACAAAGACGCCCTGGGCGCGCCGCACCTAAAAATACGTAAAAAAATCCGCAAAAAATTTCATATCAAATCCGCAAGCCTTAGCATCACGCATGACGCAAACGTCGCAATCGCCGTAGTCGCACTAAAACTCAATAAGCAGCGCTCAAAGTAACGAAGCGAAGCAGCGCACAGCAGCAAAAATCCTACATAAACTTTATATAAATTTTGCGCGACGGAATTTTTGAGGTTAGGCGCAGGTTTTGTAGAGTAGTATTTCGCGGCGCGGTACGCGATGCGGCAGCAGACTTTGCCTTCTAAATTTTATATTTGCCGACTTAAAATTCTACATTCATGGATGAAATTTTAGAGCACAAAATTTACCGCAACGAAATTTTGGAATTTCACCGCCCCGCAGAATTTTGTTTTAAATTTAAGACTTGAAATTTTATAGCGGCGAGGCGGCATAAACTCAAAAGGTAAAATTTCAGCCAGAATTTAGCGGCAGAAGCATAGACTTTTTATTAAAATTTTACGGCGAAATCACGCTCTGAAATTTTAAACGGATACGAAGTCTGCTCCGCCCAATCTATCGCATCATCAAGGATTAAGCGGAAGTTCATGAGCCAAAAACACGCGCGGCAGTGTCTGTTCGTCGCACCCATCTCAAGCAAGAGCTTTTGCGCCGTACTTATGTCGAATACCGCAGATAGTGCGGCGTTCTCTTTTGCTATGTACGAAAAGACGGAGGCGAGCCCGTGCCGCTGCATTTACCGCTCAGTCTGGCGCTAGCTTGAGCGTACAGATAGGCGGCACACACAGAAGCGAGCGATCAAAATTTACGCGAAGAAATTTAAAGATAAAATTCCGCGGGCCGTAAATTTAGCGCTAAATTTTTAAAATTTCACGGCGGCGCAAATTTTAAAATTCCATACAGGGCGGATTTAAAATTTTAAGCCGCGAACTTCTTGGCGGCTAAATTTAGCCGCCAAGAAGTTCGCAAGTCTCTGCAAAAAGAAATTTTATCACGGCGCGACGCCGCAAAATTTTCAATTGCTCGTATTTTGGCGGCGAGCTTACGCGGCTTACGTTTTCGCGCGAGGTATAAATTTCAATTCTCTACATTTTGGCTGCTCCGAGACTGCACCCAAAGCCGCCCCATATTTAGAGCCGCGTAAATTTAATCTCTCACGCCAAGATATGATTAAATTTCAAGCGCAAAGCGCACTCATAGCGCCGGCTTACGTCAAAACGCCTAAAACTACGACTAAAATTCCAAGCCGCGCAACGAAAGGCGAACTACTCCGCCTTTTTTAGATTATCGGCGAGCAAAAACGCAAGCTCTAGCGCCTGATCTGCGTTTAGGCGCGGATCGCACTGTGTTTCGTAGCGCTGTTTTAGCGTCTCTTGCGTTACGTTAAACGAGCCGCCCGTGCACTCTGTGACGTTTTGACCGGTCATCTCAAGATGGATGCCGCCCGCGTGCGTGCCTTCCGCAGCGTGAATCTCGAAAAAGCTCTGAACTTCGCTTAAAATTTTAGAAAATTCGCGCGTTTTGTAGCCGTTCGCGGCTTTGACGGTGTTGCCGTGCATCGGATCGATGCTGTACAGGATCGCCCTGCCCTCGCGCTTTAGCTCGCGTAAAATTTGCGGCAGCCGCGCGCCGATCTTATCCGCGCCCATGCGGATGATGACGTTTAGCCTGCCTGCTTCGTTTTGCGGATTGAGCTTGTCGCAAAGGCGCAAAATTTCATCTGCGGTGCCGCTCGGGCCGATCTTGACGCCGAGAGGGTTTTTGATACCGCTTAAAAAATGCACATGCGCATCGTCCGCGCCGCGCGTGCGCTCGCCGATCCAAAGCATGTGCGCCGAGCAGTCGTACCAATCGCCGCTGGTGCTGTCGATGCGCGTCAGACACTCCTCATAGTGCAGCAGCAGCGCCTCGTGCGAGGTGTAAAGTACCGTTTCGGCAAGACTCGGGGAATTTGCGGCGCTCAGTCCGCACGCCTCCATAAATTTAAGCGTGCGCGAAATTTCATCGCTCAGCTCGTTAAATTTAGCCTCCAGCTCGCCCTTTTTCAAAAAGCCCAAATTCCACTTATGCACCTCGTGCAGGTTCGCAAGACCGCCGCGAGAAAAGGCGCGCAGCAGATTCAGCGTCGAAGCGCTTTGATGATACGCCTCGATCATGCGCGCAGGATCTGGCTTGCGCGCCGCTTCGTTAAACTCAAAGCCGTTGATTATGTCGCCGCGGTAGCTAGGCAGGCTCACGCCGCCAACCTCCTCGAAATCGCTGCTGCGCGGCTTTGCAAACTGCCCTGCGATACGACCTACCTTCACGACGGGGCGCCCCGCTGCGAAGGTAAGAATTATTGCCATTTGAAGCATTACCTTAAACATATCGCGGATATTATTCGCGCTAAAATCATTAAAGCTCTCAGCGCAATCGCCGCCTTGAAGCAAAAACGACTTGCCTTCGCTGGCGCGCGCGAGCTCGGCTTTTAGGTTGCGAACCTCGCCCGCGAAAATTAACGGTGGCAGCTTGTAAAGGCGCTCTTTAGCAGCCTGCACCGCACTTTCATCTTGATAGATCGGCTGCTGTAAAATTTTATAATCTTTCCACGACGTCCTACTCCAACTCATAGCCCCTCCTAGATTTCGTAAAATTTCGCGATTATACCCAAATAAGCTTTTATTAACCCAAAAAATCTTAAAATAGCGCCTTTAGGCAATTTGGAAGGAATTTTATGGAAGAAAACCGCACTAAAGGGCTAATGCTTGCATTTGCGACTTTTTTTATGTGGGGCGTTTTTCCGATATTTTTCAAGCTCATAAAGGACGTGGATGCGGTGCAAATTTTAGCGCATCGCGTCGTTTGGTCCTTCGTGTTGCTGCTCGTTTTTCTCTGCTTTACGCACCGTTTAAAAAACGTCGTGCGGCTTCTTAGCACCCCTAAAATCGCCCTTACGCTGCTTTGTACGGGACTACTTATCAGCACGAACTGGGGTATTTATATCTACGCGGTAAATTCCGATCAAATTTTAGCCACGAGTCTCGGATATTTTATAAATCCGCTATTTTCGGTGCTTTTGGGCGCTTTGTTTCTGCACGAACGGCTAAGCGCGGCGGCTAAGCTTTCCCTGCTGCTAGCCTTTGCGGCTATCGGCGTGCAAATTTACGCTCTGGGCAGGCTTCCTATAATCTCGCTCGTGCTACCGCTTAGCTTTGCATTTTACGGGCTCATACGCAAAAAAGTAAGCGTGCCTAGCTTTGAGGGGCTGTTTTGCGAGACGACGCTGATGCTGCTGCCCGCGCTTGCGTTTCTGATCTACTGCGCGCTGAAAGGAAGCGGCGCCTTCGGCTTTAGCACAAGCGGCGCGCTGCTATTTGCAAGCGGGCTAATTACGATTTTACCGCTGCTTACCTTCGCCGTAAGCACGCAGTATCTGCCGCTATCTACGATCGGCTTTATGCAATACATCAGCCCCAGCATGAGTATGCTGATCGCGGTGTTTATTTACGGCGAGGAGCTTGAGACTTACAAAATTTTGAGCTTTTCGCTAATTTGGTTCGGGCTCGCGATCGTGGGCCTAGACGGCTTAAGGAGAAAAAATGGCTAATTTCGCTTTGATGTTCGCAGTCGCCCTTGCGGTGGGTGTGCTCGTGTATTTTCAGGTCCAAAAGGCTTCCGCGCGAGCAGACGCCGCAGATCCCGAGCTTAGCTCGCAAAGGTATATGAAATTTTGTGATATTTTAGAGGACAAACTGCGAGATTTAAAGCGGCTAGAGCTGCGCGATGAGGGGGCTCGTGAGAGTTATCTAGACGAGCTCGAGGCTCTTAGCAAGGAGTTAGTCTATATCAAAACGATGCATCAAAGCAACCTAAACCCCGCCGTGTGGGAGGGCAAGCTATTTGAGTTTCTAAGTAAAACGGACGCGCTTATCGAAAAATACGCTGCAGGCGCAGAGCGCTCGCTGCAAGACTGGCGCAAGCAGCTGGAGATGGAATTTAAAAGCTTATAAGCAAAACTTTCAATTCAACTCAATTCAAAATTTATAACTTCAATGCAAGAAAAGCCTAAAGAATTATGTGCAATAAATTAAATATAGAAATTTGGTCACCATAATAAAGAAAAGATATCTGTTTTATGATACAAGAGTTTCATAAAAAGCATCCGTCCTTTTTATGAGACTTAAATTAGATAAATCATCCAAACGTCTTTTTACAAGGCGCTTTTTCAAATGCATAAATTTTATAATTTCTCCAACACTCTTTTTAGATTGTAAAAACTGCAAAAGAGATATATTTTTTTGTAATTTTTTATGATCTTTTATACCCAATATTTCACCTTGTTCCCAAATAGATAAGCTTGAGAATGCCATGGCTTTACTGATCATTACAAGGCTACAGTCATCGCTTGTTTTTACCAATACAGATTTTTCAAATGATATCTCTAACTTATCTTGCAAAATTCCACTAGGCAAAATTGCATTTAAATTTATAAGCTTTAGCAGAATTTTAGTCAAATTTTTTGACTGTTTATCGTAAAAACTCTCACTACTCCCATCACTCATCAATACAAAGCCTTCTATTTGATCAATTTTTCCTTTTATAATTTTTGCATTTTGTAAAGCATCATCAGAGGTAGCAAAAACAGTAACATTTGCAAATTCGCCATTTGTAGGCAATGAAGCTACTTTGATTTGTCCGTTTTTTACACAGCCAATAATCCCGTCACCTATATGAAATAGTATAAAATTGTTATCTTTTATTGCCACAAAAAGCAAGGTATGCGCCAAGTCTGAAATTTCACAATCGTGCTCGTTGCTTAGATCAATCATCCTCGATCTTACTTTTGAAAGAATTGCTGATTTTACAACATTTCCATCTTGCTGATTAAAATATCCATCAAAATTTTTACTAAATTCTTCACAAACAAATTTTACGGATTTCTCAGCTCCAAAATGTGAGTATTTTGCAGAACCTGCCCCATCGCTCAATGCTATTATATTTAAATTACCACTTTGAAAATATGCTATTTTATCTTGGCAGGGCATATTATGTTTTATATGCCCTCTGCCTCGCAATGCAATCCCGCAGATTTTATACATCAAAGCTCTCCCCAACCTTTTATTCCATCTACATCCAGCTTTACACTTTCACCAGGAGTTGATTGCGAAGTCCTAGAGACACTTTGACTAAGCCAAGCAAAAAATTCTTTGAATTTTAAGCCTTGCAATCTCAGTGGCGGTCTTTTAGGTGAAAATCTAGCCAATACGTTCATATCTGCGCTCTCTCCTATTCCTATAGGAAAAATAGTAAGCTTTTTATTATTAATAAGCTCGCAAGTTTTAGCAACTGGGGTCTCCAAAGCTGCCATACTATCAGGCATTCCGTCAGTCATTAAAATAAGCCAAGGCTGATAATAATCTACCCCTTTTGAGCGATATTCACCCTTTCTTTTCTCTAAAATTTCTAAAGCTAAATTTACGGCTTCCCCCATAGGAGTACCGCCATTCGCACTTAGATTCGGTAAACTATCGTCGATTGAAAGTCCCGTAAAATCTCGCACGATTTGCACTCCACCGTTACCAAATGTGACTATGGCTATGTCTGCTGAATATAACGCCACCTCATCATCTTTTATGGCATCATAAAAAAGCTTTATGCCTTCATTGAGTTCATTTATTGGACTTCCCATCATTGATCCACTAGTATCTAGGCATAGGCATACCGGTACTCTCGGTGTAGGATTTGACGCCAAATCATCCAAACCCATAATATCTTTACTCATATTCTCTCCTTTTAAGAATTTTTAAATTTAGTTTTATCTACTTTTTTTGCTCTTGTAGGCCAAATTTCTAAGGACATCTCATCTTGCTTTTGCAACTCCCCTCTATTAAACATCTTTAGATAATTTTTAAAAATTTCCAACCATTCACTAGATCTTAATCTTTTGTTTGGCTTTGAGCATTTTCCATTGCTACTAAATGTATTATAGAATGCCTCTTTAACTATATATGGTAAATGGGACCACATATATTTCCATAAACCATCAGGGACCTCATCCGTTACATTCATGCCAAAACGATATGGAAAATGCATTTTTATAATATTACCGGCAGGATCAGTTCCACCCTGATGTGAATACGGAGTCTTACCCGTCATCATAATCATAAAGCAAAGCGTAGCAACTGCAAAATTTTCATTTTCCATAGTCCTTAAGAAATCTCCAAAATGCCGCCCTTGTATCTCCGGCGCAGTAAAATTTATAGTTCCTACGGGGCATGGAAATGGTCCTATCTGATAGCTATCGGTATCTACAAAATATACTTCCATAGGAGATATAAAGAGAATATTAGCTGGATTTATATCGCCTATTATGAGATTCTTTGAATGCAAATAGACTATCTTATGTAAAATAGTTACTAATAACTGAACCAAATCTTTTCTAGACCAACTACCATATTTTTTCTCGAATAGCGGTTTAACAAATACGCTCTTTTGAAGTTCTGTCCCTCTGGCCTTAGGCATTAAATATCCTACAAATTCGCTATGCCCTGCACTATTGTATAGCAAGCTAACTGGGTAACAAACTCCTTCGCAATCAAAGGAAGTGCTTACCATTAGTTTTAATTTTGCAAATTTATGTTCGGTATTATTTTGCTTTTTATATATTTTTGCTACGTATTGCGTATCCGTAGTATATATCAGCCCTTCGCCACCAGCTGAAATTTTTTCTACTAGTTTCACTGCTCTACCATTGTCATCATAAACAAAATCGTTCTCTTGTGGGATTTTTCTGATAGAATTTTCTCTATCATCATTGCTAATCATTATATTAGCTTTCATAAAAGCTGGTTTTGAAAGTCTCAAAATTCTAGGATCTATTTTTGATATATCGTCCGGATGAAATTTGCTAGTATCACTACTCTTGTTAATACGTCTTATTTCAACTCCTTTCGCTACAATGTTTTTATAAATGTCATAATCTTGTGTTATCAATAATATCTTATCAGTAGATTTAAAGGAAATAAAAAAGTCATTAAAATAGTTAAGGCGGGACCTATCAATATCACATTCATCAAATTTAATTAAATTTTCATCATGTATATTCTTTAAAAATTTTACTATTTTACTGGTTGTAGAAGCCATATCTAAATCTGTATTATTTATATTTAAATTTAATTCATCCAATACCTTAGGCAACAATCTTAAGGAATTATTATACTTTTTTAAAAAAGGTTTAATTCTATCAAACCAATGTTCAAATGCTTTATTTAAGAGGCTGCTAGTATCTATATAAATTTTAAAATTTTTAGCCAAATTCTCAAATGCTATTTGCCTTTTATTGTCATACATCTCTAACTCCTAAATTTCAAATTTTTTCTAATAGACTTCGGTCCATAAGAATAAAAATTATCTTTTATAACAACATCATTACCTTGGCATATGAGATTTGCCATTTCGAAGTCATATTCATATATATGCGCCGAAGCAATATATCCAGCAATAAAACCAACTTTTACCAAGAGTCTGCCTGCTAAGTCTGCTTGTAATTTTGCAATGGCAAGTAAATTCGCATATTGTCTTCCGAATACATTTTGGCTTCTAAAAAAGAATTGTAAATTTAATCGTCCGTCTCTTATTTTTACGTCAATGGTGGTTAAACATGGTAAATTATCGTCTATTGCCCCTTCTTTCAAAAGACATATAGTAGCCGACTTTGTTTCTTTCTTATTATTTAATCTATCAACTAGCCACTCAAATTGATCAACCCCATTTTTGTTATAAATTAAATCGCCGTATGTAAAAGGTCTATTTTCCATAACTATACCTTTTGAAAATTTCTTTAGAGTATGCAATATAACTTCTTGATCTCCGAACTTAGAGATAATTTCATCACTGGTATTTGGACTAGATATTTTTATTTGTAATCCCAAAATTTCTTTAATTTTTACATCCTCATCATAAAAAATGCTGCCCTTTTTTATAACAGTATCTATACATTTTAACCAACACTCTCCCAAAGCATTGGCATCAATAGTATCACTCACAGCTATTGCCCCTTACAATGTAATCAATATCTCTTGAAAAACTATCAAAATACCTCATCCCACTAATTTTAAACCTATCATTTTCTATTTGTTTTAATATATGATGTGTACCATTTGATTGAAGTAGCACCTTATTTTCATCTATAAATTCACCTATTATAGCTGCATGAACTTTACACCTATGCGTCATATCCATAAATAAATCTAAGTTATTTTTAGAAACCGAGTATATAAATTGCCAATCTCCACTTGCTAAAGCAAACTGAAATTCGTCTACTCCCAATACCCTCGCCACATTTCTGCTTGCAGGCATTATAGGAATTTGATCTTTATATAAAATAGCTCCTAGACCGCTACTTTCACACAAAGAGTATATACTACTAGATAAACCGTCGCTATTATCTATACAAGCATTTGCAATTTTAGCTTTTGAAATTTTATGGGCTATTTTATGAGGCGGATTTTGATAAACTAAAGAATTTGTAAATATCCGTATTGATTCTTTAGACATATCTAGATGGTTTTTAAAAGCCAACATAGCACTAACCATGGTTCCAAAATATCCTGTAGCTATTATAAAATCACCTATCCCAGCATTACTTCTAGTAAGAATTTCATCTTTTTTACATTTTCCAATAGCCGTAACAACCATAGCAAATTTATCACTCTTCTTCGTATCTCCGCATGCTATAAATGCTCCATATTTTTTTGCCGCCATATCTGCTCCGCTCATTACCTCTTTAATAAAATTCAAATTAGTATCTGCGGGTAATAAAAGAGCAATACTCACACAAATAGGCGCGCCACCGGAAGCGAAAATATCACTTACGGCGTGAGATACACCAAAATCTCCAACACAATTACCATTATCTAATCCCATCGTATAAGCTAAATTTAAACCGCTCCTATCTGTATTGATAAGCAGCACTTCATCTTTACTAATATTTATATCTAAAAAAGCGCTATCATGTCCGAAACCGCCCATTAGTTGGTCATCAGCATGAAGCACTTTTATAATTTCTGAAACTAGATGTTTTTCGCCTATTTCATATAACTTATAATTTTTCATATAATTTCTAAAATCCCAATATAATCAAAACTTCATTGATAATTTAATATCCCCTATTATAATTATAGAATTGCTGTTGCTGTCTCTGTTGTTCTTGAAGCATCCTTTGATATTCCATCTGTTGTCTTTGCTGTTCCATCTGCTGTTGCATTAGCTGCTGTTGTCGTTGCATATCAGCTTGCATTCTAAGTTGGTCTGCTTGATTCCATAGTCTCTGACGATACATAGCTCTCTGTTGGTCATCTAATTGCTGTTGCATCTCTCTTTGCTGACAAGCATAATCATTACTATTGCAATAAGCTAATAGACTACTAGCTACTAGAGCTATTAAAATTAATCCTTTCATCTTTATCTCCTTTTATTACATTTAATACCAGCTTTTCTAAGCAGTCTAACTCCAGCTTTATTATCATTAAGCAACTCTTAATTAAATATTAGTTTATTATACCGCCCCCCCCCCCTGAATTTAAGATTAAATTTTTATTTATCTCTACTTAAATAGCTATATATAATTCATTTAAAAATAGCTTTACAGATCAATAAATTTAATTAATAAAACATTGCTTGAGTGTTAAAAAATGAAAAATTATCTTGAGATGAAAAATTGAAAATTAAGAAATATAAAATTTAAGCGGGAAAGTCCCGCTTAAATTTTATTTGCCGCAGCCGCACTTGCCCTGAGCGGCAAGCTTGCGGCGAACATATGCGATTTTGCTTTGAAGCGGAAGGTGCTTAGGGCAGTGGTCTTCGCAGCCTAGCAGCGTCATACAGCCGAATACTCCGTCATCATCGCCGATTAGTTCGTAAAAATCCTCGTCGCTGCGTTTATCCAGCGCGTCGATCTGAAAGCGTGCCACGCGGTTGATGCCGACGGCACCGATGTAGTCTTTTCGCATTATCGCCACGCCGCATGCAGCCACACAGATGCCACACTCGATGCAGCGATCCAGCTCGAAAACCTCCTGCGCGACCTCAGGCTCGACCTTCTCCTCAAGCTTGGAGATATCGGTTTCGTGATCGGTGTGGATCCAACTCTCTACGCGTTTGCTCATCGCGTTCATCCAGTTGCCCGTATCAACGCTGAGGTCTTTTAGCAACTTAAAAAATGGAAGCGGCATAAGCTCGATCACGCCGTCCGGATAATCCTTAGTAAGCGTACGGCACGCAAGCTGCGGCTTGCCGTTTACGAGCATACCGCAGCTACCGCAGATACCCGCGCGGCAAACGAAGTCGAAGCTTAGCTCGGGATCAAATTTCTCACGAATCACATTAAGCGCGATAAACAGCGTCATTCCGTCGGTCTCTTCGATCTCGTAAGTAGCGAAGTGTGGCTTTGAAATTTTGCTTAACGGATTATACTTAAATGCCTTTATTGTTATTTTTCTACTCATATCCTATACCTGCTCTTTCGTTAGGTGCTTTATATTTTGGCTGCAATTCATAATGCATCAATGCCTCTTGAATTTCATATCTGCCTTTGCCCTCGGCTTGCATTTTTTCGCGAATTTCATCAACCTCTTTTTGGCGCACGGCGCTATCCGGATGCTCGATGATATTGCCTTTGGCACCGTATCCGCGGAACGCAGGCGGCATCTCCATCTTCATAATATCAAGTGGCTCATAGGTCAAGGTAGGCATAGTATCGCCCTCCTTCCAGCTTGCAAGCGTTCGTTTTAACCAGTTTAGATCATCGCGTTTCGGATAATCCTCGCGGAAGTGCGCGCCGCGGCTTTCTGTGCGATCAAGCGCACCCTTGGCGATACAAAGCGCAAGCTTTAGCATCTTCGGTACGCGGTAAGCCTCCTCAAGCTCCGGATTTCCGAAAAGCTCTTTATTGCTTACTTTGACGTCCAAGGACTGCCTGTAAAGCTCCTCGAGCTCTTTTACGGCTTTGGCTAATCCCTCGCCGGTGCGGAAGATCGCGCAGTGCTCCCACATAACGTCTTTCATCTTGTTTTTGATCTCGAATACGTTAAATTTACCCTCTTTTTCAAGCAGGCTTTTAATGTAGTTTTGCTCTTTATCTACGAATTTTTCGATATCGTGCGTATTGATATCGACATCGTGTCCTTGGCAATACTCCGCAAAATACTCGCCCACGATCATTCCTGCGACGACGGTTTCGGCGACGGAATTTCCGCCCAAGCGGTTAAAGCCGTGCATATCCCAGCACGCAGCCTCGCCCGCGCTGAAAAGTCCAGCTAGCGTTGGACTCTCGCCCGTAGCTTTTGTTTTGATGCCACCCATCGAGTAGTGCTGCATAGGAAGGATCGGAGCCCAGCCCTTGCCGCGCTTTCTGCCCTGCTCGTCGGTTATTACCTCGGTATCAGCAGGATCGATGCCGTTGAAAATCTCGCAAATTTCTTGCACGTCGCGTAAATTTTTCTCGATATGCTCGCGTCCGAGGATCGATATGTCAAGCCAAACATGCTCGCCGTAAGGGCTTTTGACACCCTTGCCTTTTCTTATATGCTCCATTATGCGGCGGCTTACGACGTCGCGGCTAGCAAGTTCCTTTTTCTCAGGCTCATAATCCGGCATAAAGCGGTAGCCGTCCACGTCGCGTAAAATTCCGCCGTCGCCGCGGCAACCCTCGGTAAGCAAAATTCCGCTCGGAACGATAGGGGTCGGGTGAAACTGCACCGCCTCCATATTTCCAAGCTGCGCGACGCCGGTCTCAAGCGCGATAGCAGCACCTATACCCTCGCAAACGACGGCGTTTGTGGTGTGTTTATAAACTCTGCCGTAGCCGCCGGTAGCGATCAGTGTGCCCTTTGAGACGTATGCGATGAGCTCGCCGGTAACTAAATCCCGCACGATTGCGCCATAGCAGCGGTTATTTGCATGAATTAGCGCGATCGCTTCCTTGCGGTCGTGAATATCGACGTTATGCTTTAGCGCTTCGTTTGCAACGGCAAAAAGCATCGTATGCCCCGTAGCATCGGCGGTATAGCAGGTTCGCCATTTTTTCGTACCGCCGAAGTCGCGACTGTGAATAAGCCCGTGAACCTCATCTTTTTCGGTAATCGTGGTTTTTTGAGCGTTGATAATAGCGCTTCGCTCGCCTCTAGTAATCCTAGTCCAAGGAACGCCCCAGCCCGCAAGCTCGCGGATCGCCTTAGGTGCCGTTTGTGCAAACATCCTAGCAACATCCTGATCACAGCCCCAGTCGCTACCTTTTACGGTATCGGCAAAGTGCACGTCCTCATTGTCGCCCTCGCTCATCTTGGAATTTCCCAGAGACGCCTGCATACCGCCTTGAGCTGCGGCAGAGTGCGAGCGCTTAACTGGGATCAGACTCAAAACGATGGTGCTAAGCCCCTTCTCACCGGTAGCGATCGCAGCTCTTAAGCCCGCCAAACCGCCGCCAATAACTAAAGAATCGCAATATATTACATTCATTCTAAACTCCCTATTCTAAACTTAACCATTTGAAATCGGCGATTATCGAAAGCAAGAAAAATGCACCCCAAACGATGAAAACCGTCTTTTTGATGAGGGCTCTTTTCCTTTGAATTTCCGCCTTCGTGCCGTCTATGCTAATCCATTTCATATAAAGCCTATAAATTCCAATGCTAGCGTGAGTTACTACGAAAATCAATAAAACAAAATAAAATAAATGAAGCTGTCCGAATCTCGCGATAGCAAGATCTGCAGTGATCTTCGGACCGAATACGATCATTAAAATATGAGCCGCCGCAAAGAAGAATAGGAAAAACCCCGTCCAAAACTGAAACCACCAAAGCGTCGTGTCGCAATGCTTCATTCGCATTTTATGCGCTTTAAACGCCCTGTAAGCGGCGTAGTTAGCCGGAAATTTTCTCATCGCCAAAAATGCGTGAATCACGAAGATCACGAAAATTACAAAAGCGACGATGTTTGTGACGAAATAAATTCCGCCCGGTTCGGCGAAATGTACGACGCCCTCAAACGCACCCTTACCGATCAGAATCGTGCCGGTAAATATCATATGACACAGCATAAAACAGGCCAAAATCAGCCCGCTGATGCTTTGCGCCACATCTTGCAAAGCCATAATGCGGCTCTTTTTGCCGTCTATGGATCTGCCCGTAAAGCCTTCAATGCGACCTAGCATAGGTTCTCCTTAAAAAAGATGATTATAAATCCCCGCTAAACGAAAATTTACATTTTTGTAAAGAGATTATATTACTTTTTAACTTTAGATTAATTTAATTTCTGCAAATTAGTTTTTTCTTCAAAGACTGCTTTAAGAAAACTGCTATCAAAAACATAACTAAAGATAAAATTTGCCCCATTGATAAATTTAAAAATATAAAACCAAGCCCATCATCCGGCTCTCTAAAAAATTCCACGAAAAATCTAAACGCCGTGTATAGCATCGCGTACAAACATATCAGCTCGCCGTTAAATTTCTTAAATTTACGGTAGAAAAATAAAATCACGAAAATTACCAGTCCTTCCAAAACCGCTTCGTAAAGCTGGCTTGGATGACGCAGCGTGCCGCCTACCAAGATCCCCCACGGCTCGGTCGTTTCGCGCCCGAAAAGCTCCTGATTTAAAAAATTTCCCACGCGCCCGAAAAAATACCCAAGCGGCACGCTAAGTGCCACGAGATCGAGCAGCGCCCACATATCGGTTTTAAATCTTTTGCAAAACCAAACCGTCGCGATCACGAATCCGACGACCGCGCCGTGATAGCTCATACCGCGAATGCCCACGAACTCGCCGTTATGAAAGGGATTAAAAATTTGCCACGGATGGCTGAAATACCACGCCGCCTCGCCCGAATAGATCGCGACGTATCCTAGCCGCGCGCCCAAAATGACGCCCACTTCGACCCAGATAAAGTAGCGATCGAGCATCTTATCGCTAAAGCCAAGACCGTCTTTTCGCACGAAATATTTGGCGATAAATAGCGCCGTAAGCAGCGCCAAAACATACATAATGCCGTACCAGTGCACGTTTATGCCAAACGCGCTGAACGCCACGGGATCAAAGTGGGCGTAAATTTCGTTCCAGTAATTCAAATTTATCCTTTGTTTTAAATTTTAAAATTTAGCGGCACGCATCGGACGCTGCGTGACGCATTGCTCGGCAAAAGACGCAAAGCGGCGCAAGTGCTAGACGCCAAACCCTAGTTTTCGAACGCTCGATCGCACGCGCGAAACATGTAAGACGCGAATCCTAGCGAGAGCGTCAAACGATGCGCAGGGCGCCTCACGTAAAATTTCAAACGACGACGCCAGATGGGACGCAAGGCGCCACACGTAAAGCACCGAGCGGCGGTACCAGACGACATACGAAGCGACACGCAAAGTGGCGCAACGCGGACAAAGCACGCAGTACCCTAAGCAGGCGGCGCAAAACGAGAGCACCGGACGCCGAGCAAAACTCGCAGTGCGCGCAAAATACCGAATGCTGCGCAGAATTCAAAAACTACGCGCGATATGACAAACGCCGACACGCAAAAACCGCAAGGCAGCTACTTTGCATCCGCGCAGATAACGCAGATAAAATTCGCCCGCCTCGCTTAGCTTATCGCGCCCGCAGGAGCTGTATCGGCTACAGCGCAAGAAATTTCGAAAGCAAGCTTTAAATTCTATCTCTACGCAGCACTCTCCGTGTCGAACACGCAAAAAAAACACCGAGCGCGCGTTCTAAATTTTAAATTCCAAGTCCCAGCGTCTCTTTTACCACGCGGCAAAAATCCGCCAAAAACCACCCAAGTGCCTTGTAATAGCTGCTTTTGGCGTTTATCTGCAAGTGCGTAGCAAGCGCGGAAAAGCTAGGAATGATAAATTGCGCGAGATATAGCGTCAAAATTTTATGCGATTTCGCATCCGTGTTTTGCTTAAAGATCATGGCAAGAAGTGCTAGCATATTGGCCGCATGAGCGCTTTTAAGCTCTGCAAAAGGCTTTTTGAAGCGGCATTTTTCATAAAACAGCTCCACTTCGCTTTCGCTTGTGAGCTTGAAAAAGTCCATCTCAAACGCCTCTTTTAGCGCCTCAAAATCGCGCCCGAGCGCCGCATAGTCCTCGCCCTGAACCTTTTGCCAAAGCTCGTGACCGTTTTTGTTCTCGATATTTTTGTTTACGATGATCCAGTTTTTGCCCAAGCCGCGCAACTTCTGCTCATCTATCACGCCCCTAAAATTCGTTACAAAGATTATGCAGATCACCGAATATAGCTCGCCTAATTTCATCTTTTTCCTTTAAATTTAATCAAATTTCGCTCGCCTTTTTTAGCTTTTCGATGCCGAATTTTTCCCAAATCCTGCTTAAAGATCGATCCAAGCTCTGCTGCTTCTTATCGATCTCGCCAAAGAGCAGCGAGCCGCCTGATCTGCCGCCGAAATTTGAAAGATTTAGCGCTACGTGGATTATCTGCGCGCCTTTTTTCACGTCGCAGAGCTCAAACAGCTCAAGCGCGGTCTCGCTCAGCAAGCTTAGACTAAACGCCCTATCCCGGCTGATCTGGTGCGAAAACTCCTCGCGCGATTTATAGCGGATCTTTAGATCATACGTCGCGGGCTTTAGGTCTCTGGCAAGCACTTCGCCCGCCAAATGGCGCGCCAAAATTAAAATTTTACGCCGCAGCTCGTCCCGATCGGCGCACGGCGCGAAGCTGCGCCCAAAGCCGATACTTTTGCGCTCGCGCTTTGAGACGACCTCGCCCTCATCCTCGCCGCTAAGGGATGCGAAAATTTTCCTGCCGTTCGCGCCCATCTTTTCAAAAATTTCTCTGTGCCCTAGCGCGTCGCCGAAGCTTACGATGCCGTATTTGCCGAGCGTTTTTTGCGCCGCTTTGCCGATGCCTGGGAATTTCGCTACCGGCACGGCAGATAGCTCGCGCGCGATTTGCGATTTTAAAATTTGCCGCACGCCGAAGGGCTTGGCAAGGCTGGTGGCGAGCTTTGCGATCAGTTTTGCTTCGCTAAGCCCGACGCTGCACGGAAGGCTAAAGCGGCGCATAATCTCGCTTTGTAAAAACGCAGCAAAGCTCAGCGCGTCCACGTCGTAAGCCGTGCCGCGTAAATTTAGAAAAAACTCGTCGATGCTAAATTTTTCGATCTCGGGCGTAAAGTTTAGTAAAAACTCATAAATTTCGCGTGAAATTTTTCGGTATTCGCCATGTCTGGCGCGCACCAAAATGAGCTGTGGGCACAGAGCAAGCGCCTGTTTTACGGGCTGAGCCGAGTGCACGCCGTCCGCTCTGGCCTCGTAGCTCGCGCTTAAAATCACGCTACCAAGCTCGCTCTTGCCGCCGAAAATCTCCTCGTCGCCGCCTCCGACGACCGCGATCTTTTTGCCCGCAAGCGCGGGATCGGCAAGCCTCGTAACCGAGACGAAGAAGCTGTCCAAATCGATATGAGCTATCAAACTATGTCGATCCCGAATCCGCTAAGCCCCGCGTAGTCTTTCGGCTCGCTCTTGCTTAAAATTTTGATTTTTCTCACGCCCAGATGCGCTAAAATTTGCGCTCCGATGCCAAAGCTCTTAAAATCGGCGCGATTTTGCGCGGATTTTAGCATCAAAAGCGCGCCGCCCTCTTTGCGCAAAATGTCCAGATCGCGCATGAAATCGTTAAATTTCGCATCGCCTAAAAATTCCAGATCACTTGAAATTTTATGAAATTTCACGTTCGTCTGTGCGCTCTTTTCGGGCTCGCCAAAAATATAGGCGCGGTGCTCGTTGCCCTCATGATCGCTCACGTCGTAAAATTTCGCCGCCTTGCCGCACAACTGAGCGATTTTTGGCTCGCTAAATTTAACCAGAGTTTCGTGTTTTAGGCGGTACTGCACGATCTGCGCGACCGAGATCATATTGATGCCGTGCTGCGCGCAGAATTTTTCCAGATCGTCCCTGCGCGCCATATCGCCGTCGTCTTTGACGATCTCGCAGATCACGGCGCTTTGCGAAAGCCCCGCCAAGCGGCATAGATCCGTTGAGCCCTCGGTATGCCCCGTGCGAGCAAGCACGCCGCCGCTTTTGGCGATAAGCGGGAAGATATGCCCGGGGCGGACGAAATCATCCGCGCGAGCGCCCACGCGCGACATCAGCTCGATCGTCATATTGCGCTCATACGCGCTCACGCCCGTCTTAGCGTCCTTCGCGTCAATCGTGACGGTAAAAGCGGTCTCGTGGCTGGAGGTGTTTTTATCGACCATCAGGCTTAAACCCAGCTGCTGCGCAATCTGCGGGCTAAGCGCCACGCACAGCACTCCGCGAGCGTGCGTGATAGCAAAATTTACTTTTTCCGCGCTGCTAAATGTGCTAGCAAACACCAAATCGCCCTCGTTCTCGCGATCGACGTCATCGACCATAACGAGCATTTTGCCGTTTTTCAGATCCTCGATCGCCTGCTCTACGCTAACCATTATCTCTCCTTTAAATTTAATTCTACAAATGCCGCTTTTAGCTTCTCAAAAAGCGGGGCGAACGAAACGCCGTTTACGCGGACGTTTGCGATCGTCGTGATGAAATTTGTATCGCGCTGCCACCGCGGCACGAGATGATAGTGCACGTGCTCGGCGATACCAGCACCCGCAGCAGCGCCGAGGTTCATGCCGATATTTACGCCGTTTGCGCCCAGAGTGCGCTTTAAAATCCCCACTCCGGCGCGCACGTAGCGACTCATCTCCGCCCACGCATCATCGCTAAGACACTCGATATTATCGACATGCTCGTAGGGTATGACCATAAACGCGCCCGGGCTGTAGGGATAGAGGTTCATCACCCCGAAGCAGTGCTGCGCGCGAAAAAGCACGCCGTTGCGATCGTCAAACGCCGCATCCGCCGCCGCGTCGCAGAAGGGACAGCCGCTTCTTTTTTCGGTAAAATATTCGCTTCGCCAAGGGGCGCAAAGATAATCCATCTCTTTTCCTTTCCGAAATTCCAAAATTCTATGGAATTTTAAAATTTGCGTTTAGCAAAATTCTATGAAATTTGGAATTTAAAACTTCTAAATTTCATAAAATTTTATTTACGCAGCTCGCGCTTGCTCGCACGGCGCAAAGTTATGCGCGCGGGGTACGCGCTCTTTACAAATCTCGGGCTGCGCAAGGCGCTTCGGTGCGACATACGCTTTGCAAATCAAAGCGCACGGCGGGCGATTAAATCCGCGGGCAGTTTGCGTGCGCATTATAACAAAACTTTGACGCACTCACAGGCACGGTACGCGATGCCAAACCTGCGCCGCAATCACCGTCGCGACACGCGATAAAATTTAACGCGGCGCGGTCACAGCACAACTGTATTATAGCCGTGGCTCAATCGCGTCGTATCACAGGGTATCGCAGCCCTACTAAGCCCCTAAGCCGTCCGCTTTTGTGGTAGCTCGCTTTGCGCAGTTATCGTACGCGCAGCTCCTCTGGGCGGCTTAGGTCGCGAGCTGCGATTAAATTTACGGCGCCGCGCAATCGCCGATACCGAAGCGCTAGGAATACAAAGCGCTACGATAGACGCGCAATTCTCTGCGCTCAATGCTACAAGCGCAACCCCGCGCGCGCGAAGCTTCGCAAATGTAAAGCTAAATTTAAACCCACGCTTTTTGCACCAGCTCGTGATGCGACGGAAAACTATACAAACGAAAGGCGTAAATTTAAACCTCGCTCCGTAGCCGCTCGCACGGCGCGCAATAACAAACTCACGACGCCAAAGCGCAGCGTGAATTCTCGCGCAATGTGCTATATTAAATTGCGGCGCGGCGCTAAATTTAAAGAGCCGTTAAGTTTTAAAGTCCGCCGAATTTTAAAATTTACTGCCTTAAAATTTCGCTCCGTTCGCTAAATTTAACCGCTCGCTTCGGGTTTAAGCTTGCGAGATCAAACAAACGGGTTTAAATTTAGCCGCCAGCACCGAACTTTATCTCGCGCAACGCCGCGCCGACGTCATTTTGGCGCATAAAATGCTCGCCGATCAAAAACGCATCTACGCCCGCCTCGTGCAAGCTTTTAAGCTGCTCGTGCGAGTGCAGGCCGCTTTCGGCTACGATGATCTTGCCGTTTGGAATTAGCGGGATCAGCCGCTCGCTCAGGCTCGTATCGACCTCGAAAGTCTCTAAATTTCGATGGTTGATGCCGATAATATCGGCACCTGCGAAGATCGCCTTTTTAAGATCGTCCTTATCGTGGATCTCGCACAGCGCCCGAAGCCCCAGCCTGCGAGCAAATTCGAGCAGTTCTCTTAGCTGTTTACCTTCCAGAGCTTTGGCGATCAGCAGGATAAAATCCGCGCCGTAAACCAGCGCCTCGAGGATCTGATAACGATCGACTATGAAATCCTTGCGCAAAATGGGCGTGCGAGTGTAGCGGCGGATCTGCGGGATGAACTCCAAATCGCCTCTGAAATAATGCGGCTCGGTAAGCACCGAAAAAGCGCTGGCGCCTGCATTTTCGTACTCCACGGCAAGGCTTAGCGGCTCAAAATCCTTGCGGATGATCCCCTTGCTCGGACTTGCCTTTTTGATCTCGGCGATGATGCGCAGCGGATCCTTCTCATCGCTTTTAAGCGCGCTTATGACGTCACGCGGCTCGTAGGGATTGGCGCTTAGCGAGCGGCCGAGCAGATCCTCGGGCAGCCTTTCTTTGCGAAGCGCGAGATCCTCGCGGGTGCGTTTCAAAATTTCATCCAAAATCATCGCTACTGCTTTGGTGTCTGGATTTTAGAGCCGGTGGGCTCTTTCGACGTAGAATTTTGCTCTGGCATAAAATCCTGCCTCGATACGGAATTTTGTCTTGACGAGACAGAATTCTGCGCGGCGGAATTTATAGGCGTCGCAAAATTTTCAGAAGCCGCGGAATTTGGTGTCTGGTTTTGAATCGCGGAATTTGCAGACCCAGCAGAATTTTGCGAAGCGGAGTCTTTTGGCGCCAAATTCTGCGTTGTGGTGGGACTTGGACGCGCGGAATCTAACGCAGAGCTTTCGGGCGCCGTAGATTTTATGGAATTAGGCGAAGGAGTTTTTATTGCCGGGCTTTGCGGCGCCTGATCTTTCGGCGTGGAGCCTTTTATCGTAGCGGGGTTTTGCGATATAGAATTCTGCGGCGCTACGCCTGTGCCAGCGGCGCACGCATCGATCGCCTCCAAATGCTCTTTGCCTTCGGGGGAATTAAAGAATTCTGCGTCTTTGATCTTAGCCATTTCATTTTTAGCCTTGTCGCACTCGCCAAGCTTGTAGTATCCCCAAGCAAGCGAGTCCAGATAATACGGCGAGTCAGGGTCTTTTTGTAGAGCGCGGCGGACGAGCTCGATGCCTTTGCGAACGTCCAAATCGTGATCTATTAGGATGTAGCCGTAGTAGTTTAGGTGCACAGGGTCTTTAAGCTGCGGCGCGATATTTTCAAATTTTGCCACTACGTTAGATAGGGTCTTGGCGTCCACGTTTTTGCCCGCGCTTTCATATTCATAGATCGCCTCGATCGCCAAAAAGTCGTAATTTTTTGTCTTCATAAACTCATCGCGTGCCATTTTAATCGCGGTTTTATAGTCTTTCTTATGCGCGTAGGCATCGATTAGAAGCTCGCGCTTGTAGTCGTATTTTTTCAAAAGCTCGATTATTTTATCAAAGTCGTTTGAGTAGTAATAAATCGCTATCATATCGTCTAAGAATTTATTATCTCCTTTGGCTTCATACAGCGCTTCATCGATCTTAGCGACATCCAAATAGCGTTTATTCGCGCGATACACATCAGCTAGCAGCTCGCACGCCATACCCTGGGCGCAGCCGTAGATGCGCCTGTGCGTCTCTATAATGCGGATCGCTCCGTCCGAATCATCGAGTTTATTTAGCAGTACGTCGCATAATCTGATGAGATTTTCGTCAGTTTTGTCTAGCTCATAGGCTTTTTCAAAGTAGGTTTTGGCTAAAGTAAAATTCTCCATCGCATAATATGTTGCCGCTAAGATCGCATAACTTCGCGAAACGGGATCTACGGTGACTAGCTTAAGAGCAGCGGTATTGGCATTTAGATTATCTTTAATGCCTAAGTAGTAGCCGATCTTTACTCGCAGATACTCAGAGTCTGAGCTTAGGCTCTTTTCGCCGAGCTTTAAATAGCGCGCCGTATTTTTACGATCTTTGATCGCAAAAGCAGTCTTTAGCGCCTCTAGCAGATAAACGGACGAGCCCGTTTTATTGTATGCCTTTTCGTATAAAAACATCGATGCGACGGGATCTTTATGCAGTAGCTCCAAAGCTGTAAGCAAATCGAAATTTAGCTCGGCGTCCTCTTGCGCTCGCATCGCGTGATTTAGCTTTTCTTTAGTTATACTTTTGGCGCTTATGCCACGATTTATCAAGCTCTTTTTAATTGCATCTTTTGCACCGTTTTTTGTGCCAATGCTGGAATTCCGATCAGACGCCTTTTTATCTGTAACGGACTGCTTCGCTGCTGCAGCATTCGTCCCACTTTCCGCACTTAGATACTGCGGTGCTAAAATCATCGCCGCGATTAAAATTCCGCCAAAAACCTTACCCCGATACATTCTTCCTCCAATTCTTTAGTATGCGTTTTAAAATATTCCCAAAACGGAAAGCTACGACACTGCTTCGGACGCAGCTCGTAAATCCCGCAGTTGCGCTGCGCTTCGTCAAAAAACACGCACGCTAAGCCGCCTTCAAAGGGCTTTTCTTTTACGCTAAATTTAGCGCCTATTTTTTGTAAATAAATTTCTTTAAGCCTTGCAGGCAAAATTTTAAATTTTACCGCCAACGCCGCAATCTCGCTCTCATCTATCCAGATATAGCCGCTCTCTCCCGTGCAACACTTGCCGCCGCAGCGCTCGCACGCGCTCGCATCAAAGCTAAAGCCGAACTCACTCATAATCCACGCTCGTAAGATCCGCGCTTTTATAGATCGCGTGGGCTTGTGCGGTGCGCCTTCCGTGCGCGCTAGCATAGATCGGAAGGACGATCTCACAGGGCGAGCGCGAGTTCTTACGAGCCTGCAAAAGCGCGAGCTTAGCGGGCTTTGAAATGTCAGGATAGACAAAACCAAGCCTCGTCAAATTTAGCCTAAACTCGCCTAAAAGCTCGCAAATTTTAGCTAGCTTACCCGCCTCGTAGCAAAAAATAAGCGTACCGCCAGGCTTAAGATTAGCATTCGCAGATTGCACAAAATCCCGTAGGCTAAGACTTGCTGCGCTCTTACTAAGCGCCATATGAGGCTCTTTGCTAAGCGAAATGCGCTCTCGATAAAAGGGCGGATTTGAGACGATAAAGTCAAAACGCTTCTCGCTTTTAAACTCCGCAAAATCCGCGTGCAAAATCTCGGCAGGTAGATCGTTTTGCAAAGAATTTAGCCTTAAGATTTCTAAATTTCGCTCTTGAATTTCTAGCAAGCTTAAATTAATGCTCTCAAAATCGCGCTTTAGCAAAAGCCCTAAAATTCCACATCCTGCGCCCACATCCAGCACGTCGCCGTATATTGCTCGCGGATTTAGCGCGCCTTTGGGGCTACGCTCATTGCAAGCGGCAAACCCGCCGTCACGCAAGCACTCCACAGCAAAATCCTTGCGCGCTTTGGCGTCTTCAAATTTGCTCGCGAAATCTTTATCGTGCGTCTTTTGAGATTCTAAAGACTGCGCGATTTGCTCGTCACAAATTTTAAAATTTTCACCGCTTGCGATATCAGGCTTTAAAGTATGCCAGGCTTCGTCGCTTTGAAAATCGGAATTTTTGCAGCGTCCGCTTTGAAATTTCGCCCGAAGTCCCGCTTTAAATTCTCTTTTAAATTCCGCCTGGAATTCGGCGCAGCCCTTACTTCCAAAATCGCGATCGTTCTCCGTGCTATGGTTAGCGGTATGCGACTCTTCTTTGCTAAAAGCGCAATCCTCGGTGCAAAATTCCGTCTCGTCGCCTGCGAAATCCGAAGCGTAAAATTTTGCATTAAAGCTCCTATCTGCTGCGCCTTTAAATTCCGCGCCACAGCCCAGCGCCCAAGAGCCATTTTGCGACGCAGCGTCAGCCTTGCGCACGCCTGAGCTTCTTATAAAATTCCACAAAAAAATCGTATCGCTCGTGTAGCGATAACCCTTTTTTGGCTGATAAAGCCTCATCTGCGAATGTTTTTGATGATGGTATGGGCGTGATTTATCGCCACCACGATCGATCCACCACTTCTGCTGATAAGATCTCCGCCAACATAAAGCCCACTAGTGGCAGTCTGGAGATTTTCATCCACGATCGGCACGCCGTTTTCGTCGTAAGCGATGCCGCATTTTTTAAGAAAATCAATCGGGCTTGTGCCGCCGATCGCGTATATCACGCGGTCAAACACGAGCTCGGTGCCATCATTAAATTTTACCAGCACCTTGCCGTTTTCATTCTCAAGAGCCTCTATATCGATGCCTAAACGCAAGATGATGTTGCCGTATTTGGTCTCGCGCATTACGTCACTTTCGTTCGTCTCGTTTAGGCGGGTAAATTTAGCCTTGCGATAGCAAAGCGTCACGACATTGGTTTTACATAGCGCTATAGCGTATTCCGCAGCTGAGTTACCGCCTCCGACGACTAGAATTTTTTCATTAATCGTGCATTTATCAAGATTGAAATTTACCCGTTGCGTGATCGAAGGCGGAATTTTATAAGCGGGCTTATTGGGCTTGCCCATCCTGCCAATTGCGACGATGACATTGCGCGCGCGGTATCCAGCCGAGCTAGTCGTGATATAAAACTCATCTGCGTGCTTTTCGATCTTTTCGACCTCACTTTTGAAATTCGTATCGATTTCGTCGCTATCTAAGAGCTCGTCGAAATAATTTAGCACGCTCTCTTTCGTGCCGGTTTCAAACGAAATAGAGCCGCGCGTCTCGCTGTCAAAGCCCTTATATTCTTTATCGACGCGCTTTTTATCTTTGTAAAACTGCCTAATCGTTTGAGAGTGGTTGTCGCCTTTTTCAAGCAGAAGCACATGCGCAAGCCCGTTTCTTTTGGCTTCTACTACGGAAGCGATGCCGCAAGGACCGCCGCCGATCACCGCCAAGTCGTAAACGTCTATCATAAATTTCCTTTAATCTTTTAAATTTCATATAAAATTATAGTAAAAATTCCATTAAAATCAGTAGAATTTCCTAGCAATTTCGCGGCTTTAATTTAAAATTTTAACGCTTTAAGATGCTTGCTTGGCTAAATTTGAAAAGACATAATTTTCTCCGTTTAAATTTTAAATTTCATGGCGCCAATCCGCTTATAAAAGCTCATGCGGCAGAGCGGCAAAAGCGGCGAATTTAAAATTTTACTTCGCCAAGATGGAATTTTGCGAGCTAAGATAAAGCGGCAAGAGCGGTGAAATTTTAAAATTTCACCGCCCAGGCAGAAGTTTTAGTAGAAGCTTTAAGGCTAGTTGAAATTTAGCGTATACTTTATGCTAAAGTTAAATTCCATATCCTTTTCGACCTTTGGAAAGCTACCTTTTGTGCGCTCGACTGCGCTTAATGCACCCTCATCAAGTGAATCGACATTCGAAGAAGACGTAACGCGAAGACCCTTAACATCACCGCTTGCCGTATAGGTAAAGTGCACGCCTACGACGCCGATTTTACGCATGCGCTGGGCATTTTTAGGGTAGTGCGACTGCGCATAGCGAGAAATGATGGCGAAAATTTTCTTGCCGACATCGCTATTGCTAGGATCGCCGCGGCTTGTTATAGCGTCGCTACCTCCGCCTGCGCTACTGGAGCCGCCGCCCCCGCCGCTACCTAGCGAAATAGGCTTTGTCGGATCAAACTTTGCCGTTAAATTCCTATCGCTGCTTTGAACTTTATGCTCTTTTTTAGGCTTAGGTTTTTCGATCGGTTTTGGTTTTTCTACCGGCTTTGGCTTGGGCTTTTCGACCGGTTTTGGTTTTTCGACTACAGGCTCTGGTATAGGCTCCGGTTCAGGAATCGGCTCGGGCTCAGGTATCGGCTCCGGCTCAGGCGGAGTTGGTTCCGGTTCGGGTTCGGGTTCGGGCTCGGGAGGAGTGGGCTCTGGCTCAGGATCCGGTTCGGACTGATCAGAAGGAGGCGGGATATTGGGTTCATCAGAAATATCGCCCTGCTTGGCTTCATCCATTATGCTATCGATAGAAAAAGCTATCATATCGGGCATGCTAGGCGGCTTCGGTGCCGACGATAAAAGAGCGAAAACACCTACAGCGATGATGCAATGCAGCACCAAAGATACGATAAAACCTACTGCGCTATCTTTATTCATTGCTCTTTTTCAGTCACGATCGCAAATTTTTCATGGCCTGCCTTTTTTAGGACATCCATGATCGAAATGAAAGAGGAAAATTTCGAGTCTTTATCGTTTTTCAACACGACAAGATCGTTTTTATCGAGTGCGGCAATTTTTTTCTCAAGCTCATCCTCGCTTATTGCGACATCGTCTAGATAAATTTTAGATTCGCTATCTACTTTGATGGTAACTTTTTTATCCTCTTGCGGGTTTTGCGAGCTTGAAGAAGATGGAAGATTTACCTTGATATGACCCTGCGCAATGAAAGTCGAGACACTAAGCACGATCGCTAGCAGCACCAGCATAATGTCGATGAACGGGACGATATTTAGCCCGTCTCGTCTAGGAATGCTCATTTATTTAACCTCATCGTAGCGGTTTAGAAGCACATCGACCTTGCGGACGAAACCATTGTAGATGATAAGAGTAGGCACGGCGACGACTAGACCGGTAGCGGTAGCTTTAAGGGCGAGCGAAAGACCCTGCATGATAGCCTTGGTATCGATACCACTTGCAGTACTCATATCAAAAAATGTGATCATAATGCCGATTACAGTACCTAAAAGACCGATGTACGGAGCATTTGAATAAACAATATAAAGTGTCGTTAAATTTTTTGTCAGAGCCTCTTCATATAGCGCCTTGCTTTTGTAATCGCTCGCCTTAACCTTCGAATAAAAAAGCAGCCTTTCGATAGTAAACCACACGACTAAAAAGCTCATAAATCCGAGGATCGCAAAGATAATGTAATCCACGTAATGCGCTAAAAATTCCATAATGCCCATAAGCTCTCCTTAAAAATTTTAAAAATTTTTATAAATTCAGCAAAGCACCTTGCCAAAAAAATGAGTGATTTTATCAAAAGTAGATTTAATTTTTACTAAAATTTTGATGATCGATATTTAAATTATATTTTATCATTTAGCTTTATTTAATGATAATAAAGCATTCGGTGATAGAATCTTAATGATTTTAAAACGTCTTGATAATTAATATAAAATAAAGGATTAATTTTATATTATTTGCAGTTTTTTAATCTCATTATCATTTAGGAGTTTCGTATGAAAAAATTTCATCTGGCTTTGTCTTTGTGCGCGGTTCTTTGCTTAAGCGCACAAGCAGACGAGAAATCAAGCGCTACGGACGCATCCAAAAGCAAGGATTCAAATACGCAAAGCCTAGGCGTAATCGAAGTTACTAGCGATTCTAGCACGCCTAGCACCGTGGATGATGTCAAAATCAACACCCGTAACGCTACGCTCGTAAAAGATGTATTTCGCGATATTCCGGGCGTTTATGTAGGCGGCACCAACGGCATGAATCAAAAAATTTATATGCGTGGCGTAAGCGATCGCGGTCTAAATATCACGATTGACGGCGCGAAGCAAAACGGCAATACCTTCCACCACAACGCCGATTTACTAATCGATCCGGATCTTATCAAAGCCGTAGAGGTCGATGTCGGCGCGCGCTCGGTCGTGAACGGCTCGGGCGCCTTGGGTGGTTCGGTAGCTTTTAAGACTGTGGATGCCAGCGACCTGCTAGAAGAGGGTCAGGATATCGGCGCGAAGCTCAAAGTGGGCTATACGAGCAACAACGAGGGCTATTCGCAAAGCGCGATGCTCTACGGCAGGGCGTTTGATAGCCTAGATATGCTTGCTGCGTTTAAGCACTACGGATACGGCTTCGGCGAATCTGGCAACGGCAAACCTACGGGCGGCGACGGCAACGATATAAATTATTTATTAAAAGCGGGCTATAGCTTTTTGGATTTTCATAAAATTTCGCTATCTACCGAGCATATGCAGTATAAAGGTTTGTATCCTTTGCGCCCGGAATTTGGCTCCTGGCTAAACGGACAGCTGGATAACCGCAAATACGAGCGCGATACGCACACGATCAAATACACGTATAATCCAAGCGACCTGCTAGAGCTCGACATCACGGGATATTATACCAAGCATCAACGTATCGGATCAACCTCGACAAATGTAAAATGGGGCGTCGAGACCAAAGGCGGCAAAATCGGCGCTAAGAGTAAATTTGAAACGGGCGATCTTGCTCATACGTTGCGTTACGGCTTTGATTACTACCGCTCGGAAAACTACGTAAAACCCGGGAATTTGCGTCCGGAAAGGGTTGATAACTACAGCGTCTATTTAGAGGACGCTATGCGATACGGCGGGCTTACGGTAACTCCTGGCATCCGCTACGAAAGGCACGAGCTAAAGACTTACAACGGCAGAGGCGCTAATATCTCTAGCTACAAATATAAATTCAACGAAGTAAGCCCCGCCTTGGCGCTTGATTACGAGATCGGCGCGGGATTTGGAGCGTTTGCGAGCTACGCGCGAGTATTTAGAGGACCTGACGTAATGGAGAGTATGATGGCTGCGGGTACTAGTCGCGGCAGACCGCTAAGCTGGATGGCTAACGAAAATTTAAAAGCCACTACGGGTAACGCCTACGAAATAGGCGGTCGCTACAAAAACGAGCTAGGAGAGAACTCCTCGGTAAGCCTAACTGCGAAGTATTTCAGGACGGAGTATAAAAATCTCATCGTAGATAACAATGCGGCGGGCGGAATCGTCGGCTGCCCGGGAGGCGCAGCAAATACCTTATGCAGAGCTAACGCAGGCGGCGCGGACATTGACGGCGTCGAGCTTTTCGCAAGATTGATATTAGATGATTTGAGCCTTGCTGCGGGTTACACCCACCAGCACGTAGAATATAAAGACCGCGTGCGCAGCGGCTCGAGCTATCTAAGCTCAAACATCATCGGCTACCGCGACTATGGCGATAAATACACATTCAATGCCGAGTACGCAATCTCTGCGGCAGATCTACTGCTGGGCTATAACTTGCTCTTTTTCGACTCCAAAAACGTAGCCTCCGCAGATAGCGACGAAAAAACCAAGGTGCCTAGCTACGCAGTTCACGATCTATACGTTACCTACGCTCCGGATAGCGGACGATTTAAAGGGCTTGAGATCAACGCGGGCGTTTATAATCTCTTTGATAAAGCCTACGCGTCGCACTCACAGCGCAGTGCCGATTTTACCGGAGATTCAAATGCTATCGACTGGGAGCCTGGACGGAATTTCAAGCTAAGCGTGGCGTATAAATTTTAAAGCTTACGCGATAGACCGTACGAAATTTTGCACGCTAAAGTGGCGAAATTTTAAAAATTCAAAGCCCTTGGAATTTCAAAATTCCTAGGGCTTTGGAAATTTGAAATTCTTAGACTTAGAATTTCAAGCTTTTAAATTCAGTTAACAGAAATTTTCTCGTAAAATTCTCATTCGCAATGAAATTCTAGCTTGCGGCGAAATCCTCAAAATTCAAAGCAGCATTCGTAGCGCTTCACATCCGAAGCTCGTTTAGAATTTATAAAATTCCTCCCGCTTCAAGCGCCGTCCGTTTACTCTTCATCGTTAAAATTCCGTTTTAAATTCTACTTAAAAGGAGAGCCTTTGTTAAATTCTACTAAAAACGCCATTCGCGGCGCATTTTGGACGAAACCGTTCATAGTTTTAGTGCTGCTTTTACTGCTGCTAATTCCGCTAAGCTTTATCGATAATCTTACCTACTCGCGCTCCGAAACCAAGCAGCTCGCGCAGGATTCGATCCTCACACCGGTGGGCGGCGAGCTGCAAATCCAGGGCCTTGCGATCGTAGTGCCCTACGCAGAGATAATCGAAGCGATAGACAAAAGCAGCAACGAGCTCGTAAAAAGGCGCGTAGAGAAAAATTTCATCATCGTGCCTAAAAACTACTCCCTCGCGGCGGAGATCGACCCCACCTATCTAAAGCGCGGGATTTTTCGCGTTCCGATATATAACGGCGATTTTGCGCTTAAGGCGGACTTTGAGGCGATAAACTATACCGAGCTCGGCGTCGATCCTGCGCGGCTAAATTTCGACGAAGCCGTGCTAGTACTCGGTGTAGGCAATCAAAAATCCTTCACCGCCTCCCCCGCTTTAAGCTTAAACGGCAAGGAGCTTAAGCAATATCACGGCAACACTGAGGCTAAAATTTTCGATCGAAGCCTAATCTACAAGCTCCCCGCTTCCGCGCTGTCGTCTGATTTTAGCATCAGCGGCACGCTTAAAATTCAAGGCGGCGAGGCGCTTCATCTAGCTCCGATCGCACAAAATAGCCGTTTTGAGATTAGCTCTACTTGGGCATCGCCTAGCTTTGGCGGCGGCTTTATCGCCAAATCGCGCGAGGTAAGCGCTAGCGGTTTTAAAGCTTCGTGGGAAGTTACAGGCTTAGCCGCAGGCATTGCTCCTGCGTGGCTTGCAGATCAAGATGACCGCGTCGCTATGACGAACTGGCGCAGCAACGACGATAGAAATGACGCCGTAAGCATCGGCTTCATCGAGCCCGTGAACAACTACTCGCTGATTAAGCGCTGCACGGATTACGCGCTGCTGTTCTTAGCGGTGCCGTTTTTGGCGATCTTTTTGTGCGAGGTTTACACTCACGAGCGCATCCACCCGATCCAATATCTACTCATCGGGCTTGAAGACGTCGTTTTCTATCTGCTGGTGCTTTCGCTTTCCGAGCATATGGGCTTTGCGATCAGCTACGCTATCTCGGCGATCGCGGTAAGCGCGATAGTATTTTTCTACGCGAGCGCGATTTTCAAAGGCGCGCGCTGGGGCATCTTCATCACTTGCGTTCAGCTCGTTTCATATGCGATCCTCTATGTCATCTTAAATTCCGAAGACTACGCCCTATTAATGGGAAGCCTGATGATATTCGCGGTGATTTCGCTGGTGATGTATTTTACGCGCAAGCTCGACTGGTACGACACGGCGATCCCAAGCGGCGAGAAAAAGCAGGAGCAAGAGCCTGAAATTTAGCCTTTAAATTTGCCGCTAAATTTAATCGCGATGGCCTTTGGAGTTTTAAAATCCAAAGGCCATTTTAAATTTGCTCGCTAAATTTCAACTGCCAAAATTTCATCTATTTAAAATTTATCCGCCGCGGCAGACAAACTGCGACCGAGCCGAACGGCGAATTTTAAAATTTTGATCCGCAAGCGGGAGTATGTCGCGACAAAGACAAAATTTAAAGCGCGCCGCTTTAAATTTTAAAATTTCATCTGCGCCGATTTTTGAGTATAATGAGCGAAAAATTTTAAGGATTTTGTGTGATACTTGCTATTGAGAGCAGCTGCGACGACAGCTCGGTCTCGGTGATGGATGAGCGCAGTTTCGAGCTGAAATTTTACGAAAAAATAAGCCAGGAGGCCGATCACGCCAAATACGGCGGCGTCGTGCCCGAGCTTGCCGCGAGGCTGCATACGGAGGCGCTGCCGCGGATTTTGCAGCGCGCAAAGCCCTATTTTAGAGAGCTTAGCGCCGTCGCAGCGACCAATACCCCGGGACTCAGCGTGAGCCTGATCGGCGGCGTGAATATGGCAAAAGCACTCGCGCTCGCGCTAAATTTGCCGCTCATCGGCGTAAATCATCTCATAGGCCACGTTTACTCGCTGTTTTTAGGCAGCGAGGCGCGATTTCCTATGGGCGTTTTGCTCGTTAGCGGCGGGCATACGATGGTTTTGGATATCGACGCGGCAGGGGATATCGAAATTTTAGCGACCACCGGCGACGACAGCTTCGGCGAGAGCTTCGATAAGGTCGCAAAGATGCTAGGGCTCAGCTATCCGGGCGGCGCGCTCATCGAGGAGCTCGCAAAAGGCGGCGAGCCGCGGTTTGAGCTGCCCGTGCCGCTAAGGGGCGACAGGCGGCTGGAGTATAGCTTTTCGGGGCTTAAAAACGCCGTGCGCGTGCAGATAGAGAAGCTAAAAGAGGCGGGCGAGCTGGATGAGCAGGCGATGCGCGATCTGGCGCGCTGCTTTGAGGATGCGGCGTGCGCGCACATACTGGATAAATTGCAGCGGATCTTTGAGCTGCGCCGCTTTACGCGCTTCGGCGTCGTGGGCGGAGCGAGCGCAAACCTGCACCTGCGCGGACTTCTAACGGATCTGTGCGAGCGGGCGGGCTGCGAGATACTTTTCGCGCCGATGAAATTTTGCTCCGACAATGCCGCCATGATCGCGCGCGCAGCGATAGAAAAGCTGCGTAAAAAAGAGTTCACGGCACCCGCAGAACTGCAAATCGTTCCGCATCTAAATCTACGCTCGGCATTTGAGTGAAATTTTAAAATTTACAAATAGTCTGCGCCCGCTAGCGAATTCTCGCGCATTGGGCGTTTGAGTAAAATTTTATCTCGCGCTCGCTCACGGTTAGGTTTTGGATAAATTTCGCTTTGAATTTACATATCGCGTTTAAGGCTAGCGCCACGTTTTGTTAAATCTCTTTCATGCTCGCACCGTCATCGGTGCCGCTACCGTTGCACATCCTCGCTGCTTGCAATGTCTGCTAAATTTTGATCAGTTTTGTTAGCTTGTCATTTTTTGCACTTTCTTAATCGTGCAGGAAAGTTACGACTTCGTGTTCTTTTAGCAAGAACTTTCTACCGTGTATACCACTTTCTCCATATTCTATCAAAGCTTCATT
>CAUSEA010000005.1:0-83254 GCA_963530525.1 uncultured Campylobacter sp. | reverse complement strand
TTATCTTATATTTCGATTATTTTTCTCTCCTTTTATTTTTGTTTGTAGTATAATTGCTTCTGAAAAAATAAGGGACTAATTCAGGGGCTCTTTTGTATTAGGGGTTTTCCTAAAGAAAGACGATATAGAAAAATGGTATTAATCTTATACTTAAAAGGAGCGAATTATGTTATTTACAGATGAGGATTTTGTAAATATCGTGCCGCAGGATCTTTTAGAGCGCGGTATAAACTTAAGAGAGAAGCTCGGTTTTTATGAAATCGCTTGGAAATTTGACGATGTAATGGAGGTGCTAAAAATCACAAGAGGCAAAGGTATGATTATCCTAGGAGGAGAAGTATATCGCCTAAGCGGTAATAAGCCCATAATCACATGCGACAGCTGGTATACAAACAAGGGAGATGACGATGCATTCGAATTGGCGATCGAATATATCACTAATTATCGCGCTAGAAATGGAGATGATTTTATATATTATCCAGCCATTGGCCCCGGGCAGGTGTCCAAATGAAAATTTTAATTGGATTGTGTATAGGAAATTTCATAAAAGCATAGAGGGCGCATTTAAGCAGGTCGAATTTGAATTCGGCGCAAAGAAGAGGATTGGGTAAAACTTTAAATTTGGAAAGGACTAAGGAGAATCGCTGTGAAATTTAAAATTTTAGAACCGAAGTTTTATGAAAATATAAGGATATGGTTATAGATGCGTGAGGACGAAAGGGTGAATACAGCATTGATGGCCAAAATAGATATTTTATTAAATTTGATAAATTTTGCTAAAGATATGAGCGCGATAAAAAGCGACTTGGCAAAGATAAGCTTTGTTAGCGAATCGGAGCTTGTAACAATAACTAAAAATACCATTGTAAACATCTTAAATAGCGTCATAGATAAAGAAATTTCATATGATCTCCTTGAGGAATGGGCAAATTTAATCGAGTGTAGCGAGGATATAGAATATGAGGATAAAATTTTGCAATAGATCATATTTGAGCTGGCAAACCCTTGCCTTTATGGGGAGATGGATGAGAGGAAGATTTGTATAATTTTAGATAAAATTAAATAGGGGTGGAGCGATTCAAATGATATTAGAGAAAAATATTGATATTGTGGGCGAAAGAGCTATTTTGCTAATGGCGCTGGGCTCATTACAGGCATTGGAACACAAAGCGATTACCATAGATGAAAGCCAAAGAATTTTGTTTTCACCCTATATCTCAACGCATTTGGAAAAAAATAAGGTCGATGAACGCGTTATAGATATAATAATCGAGTGCTGCGAATTGGAGGATATTTTTGAGCTAATTCCTACAAAATATATGGAAACTTTGCAAATATTGCAGAATAGAATAATAGAAATTTTAAAGCAATACGATGAGGAAACTAGAAAAAGATGGGTAATTGTAGATGAAGAATAGTTTTCATGACTTCCGTCTTTGCAGTGAGCGAGCGGGTAAATAAAATTTGACTCAAGAAAAGTTAAAAACTTTCAAGGAATTTTTAACTTATCTTGAACCTTTAAAATTTTAACATCACAATAGAAATTCTGTATAAATTTAAGTCCTTTCAATACTCGATAATGCTATTAACAAGATTAGTGTGCAATATATGTGAATCATAGATTTAGATAAATCGGCAAATTTTGCAGTTTAAAGAGTTTGATGTATCTTATTTGATGACTTTATGAATTTTAAGCTATTAGTTTAAAAATAAATTTAGTAGATAAAATCCTCTGATTTAGATAAAACACATTTTTCTTATACCGCAATGAAGACAAGAGTAAAATTTTAAAGTCACGATGCTGTGATATAAATTTAAAAATATTGGTTGCAGAGGGTGGATTTGAACCACCGACCTTCGGGTTATGAGGAATTCGTGCACCTAAGTAGCCATTAAGCTACAAAAATATATAATGTTTTTATGGAAGTAAAATATACTAAGCATTTTGAAAAGTGGTTGCGCTCTTTATCGGATTATAAAGCCAAAGCTTTGATTTTGCGTCGTATCGACAAAATAAAAAATGAGAACTATTTTGGCGATTATAAATCCGTAACGAATGCTATCGATATATATGAGCTTAGAATTTTCATTTCAGGCGGTATAAGAATATATTTTACTATGAAAGATAAGGTTTTGGTTATTTTGCTTTGCGGTGGCGACAAATCCACTCAAGCGCGTGATATTGAAAAAGCTAAGGAAATTTTAAAGGAGCTATAATGAAACTAAAAACTTTTGAATTGTCTGACTTTTTAGATAATGACGAGACAAGAAAAGAATATTTAAATCAAGTTTTAGCTGACGGCGATTTAGAGGAGCTTAAAAGAGCTCTTTTGCATATTTCAAAAAGCTATGGCGTTGAAAAAATAGCTAAAAAGGCTAATCTTAATAGAGAGAGCTTTTATAAAATTTTCAAACCGAACTCTAAGCCTAGATTTGAGACTATCTCTAAAATACTTCGTGCCTTTGATATGAATTTGAGTGTTTCGGCTTAAATATTGAGGCTGCAAGTTTGAGGCTTAAAATTTAGTGCCAATATTTAATCAAACATAGGTATTGTTATATACTCTACTTCTGTTTGATTTTCTTTAACATATAACTCGACGGCTTTTTTAGTTTCCTCATTGGAAGTTATAAAAATTTTTCTTATTTTTCTATTTCTTAAGAATGCGGCGTTTTTATTTATGTATACGTGGCAGTCTCCTATAAAGGCTCTTATGTCTTTTTGTTCTATTGGGTATTTCCAGTTTTTACATTGTATTAGTATCGTTTCTTTATCTTTGTGGCATATTACGTCGATCCCATCATCTTTTTTGCCGTTGTTCAATCCATTCATATAAATTTTATAACCCTCGTTTCTAAAATATTTTGCTATATAAAGTTCATATTCTGTGCCTTTTTGTAATTTGCTATGATAAGACGCTTTTTGTGAGATATTTTCTGCTTTAATTTTTTCATAGGCTTCAAAAATGTTTCTTTGCTGCTCCTGGCTTTTATCTTTTTCGCTATCGTAACATGTGTCTTTAGGCATTAAGTTTTTTATAAATCCTATGGTATTTATTGTTTTTGGCCCTGCCCTTCTTTTTGTTTTTCTATTGCTTCTCAAGCTCTCTTTTAGCAAAAATACTATCACGAATAAAACTACAAATATTGCTTCATTCATTTGCTAGTTCTTTTTCTAACACTTTGATTTTTATTTTTGCTAGGAAATATTCTTGTTCTTGCTCTGAAAGTTTTAGAAAATATTTTTTTAATTCATCGGATTTTGAAGTTTTTTCATTTTCTTTGTAAAAATTTTCAATTATAAAATTATATAGTTTGGGTCGTTTTTTTTCCCAATTATATAGTGTTCTTAGCTCTATTTCTAGGGCGTTTGCAATTTCTTTTTTATCAATCATCTTGAAAATACTTCAATATTTAATTAAAATTTAAGCATTATTTTGAAATAATTTCATTGCAAGTTAAAGAATTTCAATTTATGCTTTTGTTTATTATAGCAAAAACGCTTCTTGAAATTCAAATTTCCGCACTATGCCGCGACAGAGTAAAGATGTCTAGGGTCGAAGTTAGGCGGGAATACCACCCGAGCATGTGGTTAAACTACTTGGGGCGTCTAGTGAAAATAACTCTTCCTTCCGCCCCTTAAGGTTTAATTGAGTTACTTCTAACAAAATCTAAGTAAAGGAAGAGTTATGGACTACATTACGCAGGACTTTAAGGTTTCTTACGAACTTACAAAGGCTATTGCAAAAAGCGGCGCTAAAGGCGAGATGAACGGACGAGCTTACTCAAGCTCCGTAAAGCTTACCGCACGGAACCAATACGAGGAAGAAAACTCTGTAACGAATTGCGTCGATCTGAAAGAGCAAGAGTTAATAGTTCGCATTCTATGCAAAGACGATCTAACGGCTGGGGTTCTTACTACAAAATTTAATCAGTTTTTCAAAAACAAGGGTGTTTTAAAATTTAACGCTGGGCTTCCGTCTTTTAATAACGGCGCATATACGCTTACTACTGATGAAGACGATGCCTATTGGATAAATTTCCTAAACAATATAGCTTCTGCTGCTTCTCCTAAGAAATAACAAGCTTTACAAAGCCGATCCGTCTGGTCGGCTTGATAAAGTCTGCGCGTGACTTAAATTTTTAAAAGGAGTTTGATATGCCTAAGTTGGAAAAACTTTCTGCTTTCAAATCTAAAGTTGTTGTTGCCGCTGGTGTTCTTGGTTTTAGTGCCGTGAGCGCTATGGCTGATGTAACTATTGGCGCTGATGGTGCTGTATCTGGTTCTCTAGATAAAGGAACTTTTATGGGAATTGCTGGTGTTGTAGTTACACTTTTGGGCATTATTTTTGGCGTTAAAAAAGGTCTTGGTCTTTTGCGTTAAGCTTTTTCCCTCTGCCTTTTGGTAGAGGGATAAATTTCAAGGTTTTATTATGTATGACTTTATTGATTTATCTAAGCTTACGATTTTTATTAATAGCTTTATGGCTGTCGTTATAGTCTTTTTCGCTGCTGTTAAACAGGTAACCGTTGCTTTGGATATTTTTAAGAATTTGGACTAAATATGTATAAGCTTGATATATCTTTGGAGCAATATAATTTTTTAATGGGTTTGAGCGGCATTCTGTGTGCTTTTTTGCTTTGCTTATTTGTTTTTTTAGTTTTGAGTAAGCTTTAATTTACGTTTAAAGTTTTCTCAAATTTAAAGATTAACGCGCGCCCTTTTTATTTAGCTCGCTAAATAAAAAGCAGTGGCGCAATGCGTTAATCCCACGCCTCCAAGGCGTGTATCGCGAAGCGTAGAAAGGAAGGGTTATGCAAATAGGCGTTTTTACTGTAACTGGCGTTTTGTCGTTTGATTATTTTTTCTCAATCATAGTGTGGTTTTTGCTTATATGCTTGCCTATATGCGGCGGTTTGATTTTATTCGCGAAAAAGGTTCTTTAAGGGGGATTTTATGCTTAATAAGTTTAAATTTATTCCCCTAATCCTCCTACTTGTAGCCACTCTTTCCAATGCCACAGAAATTGGTTGTGGTATTAATTTTATTCCTAAATATGGTGCTCCTATCGGAGAGCCTATGCATAAAGAAGATGACCGTTATACTTATAAGCTTGCTTTCGATAGAGAAAATGAGCTTTATATGTATAGATTTAGAAAAGATGGCTCGGATATAGAAGTTTACCATTATGTTAGAGTTCAAAACAATTATGAAATAACTAGTCATATTGGTCTTTCTACTCAAGTTTTTTATAAGGTTGCTTGCGCTCGAACTTTCCCTTCCTTTATATATCCTTTGAAAAAATTTGATGTCAGTGATGATCCTAAGGTCAATACTGCTAAGTATATTATCGATGTTTTCGCTTACGATAGTGATTTTGTCATTCAGCATTGTAAGCTCGGTTATGATCTTGCCAATCATAAGTGCGCCGATGATTGCGAGCATATAACCGATAGAGAGTTGCGTTTTAATTGCGCTTGTAATAAACAATTCCCGGGTTCAAAATATACGGGCGCTTTTTCTACCGATCCCGATGTTTGTAAAACTCCTAATATTACTTTTACTCCAAAGTGTTGTTTTAGTTGCGGCAATGGAAATTCTATTGTCGTAAATGCCGCTAATGAATACGCCGATTATGGCTGCAACTATGACGAAATAGATCATCTTTATTTAAATGATCCAAAAAAGCCTGACGACAATAAAACTAAACCCGATAAGCCTGATAATAACAATACTAAGCCTAATAAGCCCGATAAGCCAAGTAATCCTGATGATAATAAGACAAAGCCCAATAAGCCTGATCACGGCGGCGGCGGTCATTCAGGCGGTAGTGGGGGCGGTAGTAACCCTGATAAACCGGGCGATGACGATAAAGACAAAGATAAAAATGGCACTCATCCAGGTGGCGGTGGTGGTAATTTTGGCGGTAAAGATGATGATAAAGGTAAATTTGACCCCAAAGATTTTGATGATGGCGGTTTAGACAAAGTTCGCGAGGGTTTATATGATAGTATTAAAAATCACTTGGAAAACGGCATATCAAAATTTGACGGCGTTAGAGATGGTATAGATCAATTTATAAACAATGTTAAAGGCAAAGGCTTCTCAAAGGTTCAATCTGAAATTAAGCGCTCTTGCCCCATTAAAAAGGAAATTCAGCTTCCTGATGGTAAAGCTAGGGAGCTGGTAGTTGATTATTGTGATGCCGTCGCTCCTGCTTCTGAAATTTCATATTACGTTTTTTACGTCGGTTTTCTTGTAGGAGCCTTTTTGCTATTTTTGAAACTTCTTGTAATTTCGCTTGCGGGGGTTTGATATGCCAGCTTTTATAATATCTGCTTTAGCTTGGATTTTTAGAAAGCTTTCTTTTGGAAAACTTGCGGAATTTGTTCTTAAAAAAGTTGTTTTTAGCAAATTCGTTCTTATCGAGATTGCAATGTTTTCT
Organism: uncultured Campylobacter sp.; assembly: GCA_963530525.1. GTDB lineage: Bacteria > Campylobacterota > Campylobacteria > Campylobacterales > Campylobacteraceae > Campylobacter_B. The sequence goes on along the minus strand of CAUSEA010000005.1, from coordinate 76,808 downwards.
CTTATGGTAATATATTTCGGTGCTTTGCTTGCTATTGCCGTATTTTTATTCGGTCAGCTGGGTGATATTTATGGCTCTATAAAAAATCTTACTAATCCTACTAGTCCGAATGAAGTAACTTCTACCGGTCTTGCTGTTTTAGCATCTCTTGGCGTTTTCAAGGCTTTTTGGGACGTCTTTAATCTTTATGCTCCTATTTTTATATCTTTATTTTTGATGATTGGCACCGGGATAGGTATAAAACTTCTTAAAAAGCTTCGAGACTCTATAAGCCACGTAGTTGGTTTTATAAAATAATTTGTGGGATATTTAAATGATAACTTATATCGTCGGTAATCCTGGTAGCGGTAAAACATATTACTCAGTTTTTAAAATTTATCAGCTTTTTATTTTTAAGCCAAAGGATACTTTTTTATCGAAGGTCATTAAGCCTGAGAAGCAGAAAGAATATTTATATTGCTATACCAATATCAATGGCTTTAAGTTCGATTTGGACGCTAAATTTATAAAATTCGACTACGAAAAGTTTTACTCTGATCTCGAAGTTTTATATCTGCTTTATATGGATAAGGTGGGCGATGACGTTCTAAACGAAAAAGCCAAAGAGTTAAATTTACACGATGTCTTAATAATCCTCGATGAGGCTCATAATTTCTTAAAAGCCAAAGAGGATAACATTTTAGTTTGGTGGCTTACTTATCATCGCCATTTATACCAAGATATTATGCTTATTACACAGGATTTATCGCTTATAAGTAATGAATATAAACGTATAGCTGGACATTTTGTTAAAGCCGTGGATAGCTCTAAGCGCCTATTCAAGAATAAATTTAGATATATGCTTTACGGCTCTTATAAGATGTATCAAAAAGACGTTATGCAAAAATTTCACGTTCCTTATATGAAAGAGGTTTTTAATCTCTATCATTCAGGACAAAATGTTTCTCAAAAATCTTTCGTCCGTAAATTTCTTTATGTATCGTTATTTCTGTTTATCACGTTATCTATATACTTTTATTTTTTCGTGCAAAGTTTCAATTCTGATGAATCCGCTGATTCCTCTGCTCCCGCCCCTGATACCCAATCCAATCAACCTATCGAAACCGCAAGCGGTAACAGCACTAAAGCTTTATTTAATGCTTCCGTTCCAAATTCTAATGAACCTCCTATCGGCTACATATACCAAATTTACTGCTTCTACGATCGTTGCTCCATTCAAAACGGCAGTTACGATCACTTTGATCAGAGATACTTAAATTTTATCTTTTTGCGCTCCCCGCCCAAATTTAATGTGCGCTCGTTTAAAGGTAAAGGTATTACGTATTTCTTTGTTGGCTTTGATAAGCCCGTTTTTGATAACCTAAAGAAGGAAGAGTTAAATGAAAAAAGTTCTTTTTCTAGCGCTATTTATTCTAAGTAGCGCATTTGCCGAAGAAGTTAAGCTAAACTTGCTTGATTTCGCCAACGTTGCCAGTCATAATTCAAAAATCGATATTCTAATCAGCGATGAGATAGATCCGAATAGTTTTTACTTCTATACTGCTAAGAATTCCGATGTAACGATAAAGCATTTCCGCAAAGCCATAGAAAGTAAAGGCTTAAAGCTCATTCTTACTGACGGCTTTTATTATGTCTTTAAGAAGAATAAGGACTATGGCGATGCTAATGGTAGCATTAGCGCCGAGCGCAGGCTAAGGTATCTTACCCTTGCTAATAACTCTTACGATGACGCCGATAAAATAGTAAGTAAGATGACCGATCAAAACTCAAGCTATATTCGCTCTACAAACTCCGTAGTCTTTAAAGCAAACGATGATGAATACAGCGACATAATAGATTTCGTACAGCGCAGTGATAAAAAGCTCGAGCAGGTGAATTTTAAGCTCACCATACTTGAGACCAATACGAATGACTATAAAGATATAGGCTCGCATCTAAATTCTTTAGGCGACATCGTGACCCGCTCCGATCTAAACTATTTCATAAATCTTATTACTATGCCTTATAGCGCCGAGACAAACGTAGTAACTACAAAAAAACGGGGCTTTTACGGAGTTCTTAGCCTGCTTCAGCAAAACGGCGTAACGACTATCAAGCAAAGCCCGTTTCTGGTTGCCAAGAGCGGCGCCGAGGTTTATTTTTCATCCGTCGAAAACGTGCCTTATCTAACGAACACCAGCACCTATACACAAAACGGCACCGCCACTCAAAACAGCTACGAGTATAAAGACGTCGGCCTAAAAATCAAAATTCGCCCGGTTGTGCTTCAGAATTCAAACGTTGATTTCAGTCTCGATCTAATCGTTGAAGACTTGCTCGATTCACAAAACACCCTTACGCCGCGCACGAGCAAAAAGGAACTTAAGTCGAACTATAGCCTTAAGCGGGGCGAGCTTCTCGTTTTAAGCGGCATTAACAAAGACGTTGCCTATTCAAAACGCAACGGCATTCCTCTACTCAAAGACATACCGATTTTAAAATACCTCTTTTCTATCGAGCAGAATTATAAAAGCACCAGTATTATAACCCTCACAATCGAGGTAAATTAAGATGAGCATGAGAACATACGGCTCATTATTCAAGGGACAACCGAAGAGCAAAAGCGAGCTAAGCGCCAGCGCAGCGAGCTTTTGCTCTCTCCCTTGTCAATTTAATAAAAAACTGTTAGTTTGAAACGAAGCTTAAAGATGTTCGGTTTAAATGAAACAGATTTAAAGCTTACAAAGCTTAAAATTGACAGACAACGAAAGTTTTTGCAGGATTACAAATTTGTAAATTCTTTCGGCGAGGAAAAAAGCCTGCTTTCGGTCTCGAAGTCTGCAAATTTTTCAAGCACCTATTACGCCGAGGTAGCCAATAGGACAAATACTATACATATGCTTTCAGTCAAGCATGAGCTAGTGCCCGTGTTTCTTACTATCACGCTTAACGGCTGCTTCCGTAAGGCGCTAGTGGGTAATTTTGCTACCTTTACCACCAAGGATATTAGGTCGCTTCCTATCGAGCAGAAACAAAAGCTTAACGAGGGCGTGCCTTTTACTATTAAGGATTTAGCCAACGTGCTAAACTATAACTTTCATAAATTTACGATGCGATTTCGCTATTCCTACAAAGGCGAGGTATTTCAGTATATCCGCACCTTTGAGCCGCATAAGAAAGACGGCGTGCCGCATATTCACGCTTTGATATATGCCCCAAGGCATACAATCCCGTATCTGCTTAAAATTTACAAAGACGTGTTCTATGCCCCGCAAAATCTAAGAAACGAGCGTTTAACTGCGGCTCAAATAGCAAACGGCGAGATCAACGGCTTTCAGACCTCTATAAATAACGCCACTGGCTACGTGATGAAATATATCACTAAGACTTTTATAAATTTCAACGAAACGGATGATATTAATGAGGTTCAGGCATGGTTTATAAAGCATAAAATTCGCAGGTTTTTATCCTCGCAAAATCCAATCCCGCTTTGGGTATATCGTAAGATAAATTTTATTAAAAGCCTGCGTGATCTAGGTAACCTTAATATCCTAAAAGATTTTGATAATACGCTTATAGAATGGGATTATAAGAGCCAAAGTATTTTTATGAGTATTCCTTACACTTCAGAGGAGCTTATATACGAGGACGGACACTTGCTTTATTACGTCTGCGGACGGCTCGTGCACGAATACGTAAAGGATACTAAGTCTATTCTAAATAGTGGTAAAATCCAATCTTACGAGTTAAAATCTATTCAAAGTTTCTATAATAGCGGTATTAAGCCAGTTTATTATGATCCATACAAGATATTCCGCACCGCTTGGAAAGATATGAGCGACGAGCGTTTAAAATTATACTGGCGCGACAACCAAAAAGAGATGACAGACGATATTTTAAGCGTTCAAGATTACGCTATGCTCGAAAATGAGATGATTGATCGCGGATTTCTACAACGCTATAAAAATCATATCAGGTATTTTACGGAACACGCTCTTGAGGATATTAGAGAGCTGGAATTCAAGTATTCCAATAATGGCGTTATGCCGTATCCGTTTTAAAAGGCTTTACGATGTTGCTTAACGAGCTTTTTAATGATTATATAGAATTTTACGAACTGATACTTCGTAAGCATACTTTAGAAAGCGATATATCAACTTATAATAAGCATATAGCTTCAAGCTTAGGCGAAAAAGACTTAAGCGATATAAGCTTTTTGGATATTCAAAGGCTCTGCAATGGCTTAATCAAGGCTGATTATAAAGTCAAGACCGTTAAAAATATCCTTGCAAAGCTGCACGTAATCTTTAAATTTGCTCAAAAGCTCGAACTTGTAGCTAAAAATCCTTGCGATTTTGTCGAGTTGCCTAAATTTGATAATAAGCGATATTTTGATTATCCGCTATCCGTCCAAAGGCAATTTATAAAAGCTATATGTGAAAATGAAGCTGATAGCGCCGATATATTCTTTTTTCTACTTCACGGCAGACGTAAAAATGAGGTTTTAAGCTTGTGTTGGAGCGACGTAAATTTAAAAACTAAAACTTACGTCATACCTTTTCAAATCAATAAAGCTAAGCGTGATATGGTTTATTCTATGAGCGATGAACTTTATAAAAGGCTACTAAAGCGCTATATATCCGCAAAACAGAATAATCAGCTAAATAGCTATGTCTTTATCAATCCCGCTACTAAAACAAAATTTGTTGATCTGCGTAGAAGCTGGAATTCTTTGCTAAAAAGGAATAATCTACCTAAAATCAGGCTTCACGACGTAAGGCATCTTATTGGCACTTACTGCATAAATTATCTTAAGCTTCCGATCGAGCAAGTGAGTTTTACTCTCGGTCATACGAATATCATTACTACGCAAAAATATATTACTGCAAATATAAAGCAATCGAAAAACACTATCGAAAATTTGATGATTTCTGCTTTGGAAAAATAAGAATATTTTAAGATTTTATCAAATGCCCTTGTAATGGGTGTTTGGTTGCAGAGGGTGGATTTGAACCACCGACCTTCGGGTTATGAGCCCGACGAGCTACCACTGCTCTACTCTGCGATATAAGAAGTGCGAATAAATTTTTAAATTCGCCAAATGGATGGGGTAGGAGGATTCGAACCTCCGAATGATTGGACCAAAACCAATTGCCTTGCCACTTGGCTATACCCCAGTAAAAATAATGAAATATAATTGTACATAAATAATTATAAAATGTCAATACTGCTATATTCGAAATTTTATAAAGTAAAACAAAAATATAAAATAAACACACTTGTGCTACACAACATTTATAACTTAATTAGGAAAAAATCTCGGATAAAACTAAGATATAATATAAATAATAAAGGCCCAAGCAAACACTTGGGCCTTATTGCACTAGGAAGTTAATATTAAAAAATATTATTCTTCAAATTTAACACTGCTACCGCCAAGTTTAATTGGGCTAGACGCCATTAGCTTTTTAACAGCATCTCGGGTTCCTTTGCAAGCTACCTCACTATCTCCTGCTGTTGCATTAGATAGAGTCAAAATAGGATCGTTTGCTGCGATACTTTTATCAGGAATTGCAGTAGTAGCATTGCTTACAGCAAATGTAATGCATCCCTTATTCTTAACCTTCAAATCAACCGATGCACCAGTGCGATCTACTGGAATATTGGTAATTTTCTCTATAGCGGCTGGTAATTGCGCTTGAGCTTGGTAATATCCATTAATCTCATTTACGAGCGTAGATACATTTGTAGCTGCCTTAGAGATCTCAGCATCATCACGAGTAGCTGCAAGTCTTGGAATAGCAACAGCTGCCAAAATACCTAAAATAACGATAACAAAGATCAACTCGATCATAGTAAAACCTTTTTTCATGGTTTACTCCTTAAATAAAATTCATCCCGCATACCTATATGCGAAACTTGGCAGAATTATAGAGAAAAATTTAAAAATTGTCAATAGTTTTTGGCAAATTTTTTACAATTTATTTACAAAGTCCGATTTTGCGGGCATTTTAAAATCAAAATTTTAAACCCATTCGGTCTATTAATGTATTTTGGTGCACCTCTGCACATTGATACCATAAAAATTATTTGCTTTCATTCCTAGTATGGCGTCCAAATAAACTATATGTCTATTCGAGATACAGAATGCTACAGCCCGTATCGCTTCATAAGAATTCCATACTCCTCCACGCGTCTATCGCGCAGAAACGGCCAGCAGCAGCGCACATTTTCGCATCTTTGCATATCGATGGTTACGACTTCACATAGCTCATCGGTGCTATTTGCGCGAAACAGCTGTTCGCCCTGTGCGCCAAAAACAAAGCTATTGCCCCAAAATCTAATCCCCTCTTCGCTGGCAAGCTGATCTACGCGCTGTTTATTCGGCAACACCTCTAAAGTTTCGCCGTTAAATTTGATCTCTATCGAAATCTTTAAATTCTCTCGTGCCGCCTCATTTTTCGCGGGCAAAATTTCGCCACCGATCGCCATTTTGTCGCTACCCGTTAACGCCCCGTTATTAAAAGACAAAATTCCGCCCTCGCTTAAAATTTTACTCTCGCCATCCGTATCCGCGGAGCGCAAAATTTTATCGCTGGCTGCTCCGCCGTTGCTTGCTGGCGAAATTTCATTTTCCCCGGATAAAATTTCATCCGGCGAGACTTCGCTAAGCGCGGCGCTTTCAAAGCCCACGCGATTTACAGAGATTACGGGCAGGGAGTTTGCCACCGCATGCCCGCGCTGTACGGCGACCCAGGCCTCCAGCTGGCGCGCCTTCTCGTCCTCGCCGTCGCCGTCAAACCACCCGATCGCGGTCGGATATATGAGCAGCTCGGCACCGCGTAGCGCCATCACGCGCGCCGCTTCTGGATACCACTGATCCCAGCACACCAGCACGCCGAGCCGCCCCACGCTCGTATCTATGGGCTCAAAGCCCAGATCGCCCGGCGTGAAATAAAATTTTTCGTAAAACTGCGGATCGTCGGGTATGTGCATCTTGCGGTACTTGCCGGCGATCCTGCCGTCGCGCTCGAAGACCACGGCGGTATTGTGATACAGCCCCGCGGCGCGGCGCTCGAAAAGCGAGCTTACCAGCACGACGCCAAATCTCTTCGATACCTCACTCCACAGCCGCAAATCGCGATCGAAATCCTGCGCATAGTCGAAATTTTCGGTATTTTCACGCTGGCAAAAATAATGCGTCTGATGAAGCTCTTGCAAAACGATTAACTGCGCACCTTTAGCCGCCGCACGCGCGATTAGCTCGATACTGCGCGCTATCGTGCGCGCCTTAGTTCCTACAAATTTATGCGAAATCAGCCCAACTTTTAAAATTTTCATATTTTTCCTTCGATCTAAATTTAAAGCCTGAATTTATTCATACACGAGCAGTGCAGCGAGCCGTTTTGGCGGATGAAAACGCGCGCGTTCACCCCCACTACTTCGCGATCCGCGCACGCTGTTCGCAGACGCGACAGCGCCAGCTCGTCCGCCGCGCGGTTTGGATCGTGCGGATCTGCGGGGTCTGCGTAGGTAGGCACGATGAGCGCGCCGTTTAAAAAGACGAAATTTGCGTAAGTCGCGGGCAGCCTGCGCCCCTGATAAAAGATCGCGCGCGGGATCGGCAGTTCGATCACGTCGTACCCCAGCGATAAAATTTCATCCTTCATCGCGCTAAGCTCCGCATAGTGCAGATCGCTCGGATCGTCGCACGAGCTTATCGCCACGACGCGCGGGTTTAGAAAACGCGCGAGAGTATCGACGTGGCTATCGGTATCGTCGCCCTTTATGAAGCCGCGTCCCAGCCAGATTATGTTTTTTAGCCCGAAAATTTCACGCAGCCGCGCGTCCAGCTCGGCCTTGCTAAGGGAGTTGCGATTTTCGTTCAGCAAACACGCGCTAGTAGTTAGCATCGTGCCCGCGCCGTCAAAATCGACGCTACCGCCTTCTAAGATCAAATCCACGTCTCGCAGCGGGCGCTCGCTCGCAGCGTAAAGCTTGGAATTTAACGCGTCGTCCTTGGCGCTTGCAAATTTGCCGCCCCAAGCGTTGAAACGAAAATTTAGCCCCGTGATTTTGCCGCCCTCCTCTACGTCGATCGCGCCGTAATCGCGAATCCACGTATCGTCGGTATCGATTTGCGCGAAGCTGACGTTTGCTAAGCCGCCGCAAATTTGCTCAAAATCCTCGCGGCTCGGCGCGATCGCAACGACCGGCTCAAACCTCGCTGCGGCGGCGATAAAGTCGCGATAAGCCGCCCGTATCTCGCCCAAATACGGCGCCCAGTCGGTGCCCGCGTGCGGCAAAGACACCAAAAGCGCCTCTTGCTCTTCCCATTCGGCGAATGCTCTCATTTTTGCTCCAAGATTAAAATTTCACGGATTATAGCGAAAAAAATATTTGTAGATGGTGCGCCCGGAGGAATTCACACCATATCAACAATATAGGCATATATTCACTTATAACCCAATTAAGTTTTTCAAATGTCCGTATAAATATCCGTATAAAAATATCACATAAATATTCATAATTTATAAATTTTATGAAAAAATCAATTATACCGAAAATATACGAAATCAGAAGAAAGGATAGCTAGTGAAAATTCCTCCAGAGCTTTATTTAAAATTTGCAAAAGATATAGAACCGGAAATCTTTGAGAATAAAACGCCCAAATTTCACCTGGACGTTTTGAAATTTATCGACGGCGAGGATCAACACAAAGCCGTAGTTATATTTCGCGGTAGCGCAAAAACTACGCTACTCAATAAAATTTACGTCGTCAGCAGGCTGTATTTTTATGCAGAGCCTTTCATTATGATAGCTTCTGCAAACGATACGAAAGCAAAGCTATTTGTCGAAGCAATCAAAAATTCGATTGATAAAGCAGTCGCCAAGGGTTACGCGATAGAGCGCGGTAAGATTTGGAACAAAGACCGTATAGAGGTCGTCGTTAATCGCGGCAAAAAAGACCGAAACGGAAACGATATGGAGCGAACCTGTCACGTAGTATCGCTCAGCTCTGGGCAGGATCCGCGCGGCGCTAATATCGATAATATGCGTCCGACGCTTATCATCGTCGATGATTTAGAGAGCAAAGACGGGCAATTCCCGGTTGGAAATAAGGCTAGCCGCCAAAAACTTCGAGGCTGGTTTTATGCGGATCTACTGCCCGCCGTGCACCCAACTCGCGGCAAAGTGGTAGTGTTAGGCACAATCCTGCACGAGGACAGCATCTTAAACAATATCGTGAACAATGAGAATATAGAAGAAGCCAACAAGCAGGGATGGCAACATATAAAAATTCCTATCATAGAAAACGGCGCGAGCGCCTGGCCGTCTCGTTTCCCTTTATCGCGCATAAAAGCAATACAAAATCAACTCGTTTCAAAAGGGCTTGCAAATGAATTTTACCAGGAATATATGTGCGCGGCGATCGATCCACAAAGAGCGATTTTCAAACGCGAGTATTTCCGCTACTTCGAGCGCGTAGAATACGACATCAGCGCAGAACCGGAAGCCCTAAATATTACAGACGGCGTAAATATACGAACGCTGCAAATTAGAAAGGCCATAAATTTAACGCTAGGCGGCGAAAAAATAGAGCTTGCAAAATGTCAAATTTTTACAACAATCGACCTGGCAAGCGCGAATGGTCGCGACCAAACAGCAATGATAACTTCGGCTGTCGATAACAGAAATCGCATATTCATAATAGACATCAGCGCCGGGCACTGGACGCCGTTTGAAAAGAGCGTCGAGATCATACGGATTTTTCAAATATTCGGCTGCACCAGGATAGGAATCGAAAAAGCCGGAATGCAAAACGATTTTTTCTATACGATTGACATCATACAAAAAATGACGGGAGTGCACCTACCCATTGATCAACTTAGCCACGGCGGAAAGGCAAAAAATACCCGCATATCAAACCTAGAGCCATATTATCGCACGGGGCAAATTTATCACAACGCAAGCATAGACTCAAGCACTGAGCTAGAGGCGCAACTCCTTAGCTTCGATAGCGAAGTCGAGAGCAAAGAGGACGACCTTATGGATGCGCTCGCGTATTTACAACAATATATCGTAGGGCGAGAATTTGACGAGCCGGACTACGAGGACGAGGACTACGAGGGCGCCGAAGCCTGGGCGTGAATTTGCACCGGCAGGACAAATGCAGGAGGCCACCGCCTCCGCAAGCGCAAAGCCCTAATGCTTACGCTCGTTTCGCAGATCGTGGGACAAAAAAATGCGGGCTTAAATTTTAAGCCGATAATAAAATGTGCTCGTATCTTTCGCGGGACAAAAAGCCTAAATTTTGAAATTTTTCTCTACACCGTCAGTATTGGGCGGAAAATTCCGAGTGGGGTCATAGCCCCCCGTCAAGAGAGTAAGCGGGCGCCATCAAAGACCCACAGCAGCGCGCCTGCAATAGTTTATGATATAATCACAGGGCAGGAGCATAGGATTTAAGCAAATAGTTATCAAGACCGAGCCGAAATTGCGCGCGAAACTTAAACGGCTCGCGCCTAAATTTTCACACTTTCCTTAAGCGAAAACGGACAAATTCGCATCGTTTTTGCCGCTTGAAACTTAAGCTTAATTTTCACGGCTCTTTCAAATGCCTATTTTAGGGCGTTTTATAAAATTAACTATTGAAAATAATTCTTTTCAAAAATATGTATTTTCACAAAATTTGACCGCAGTCCCCGCCCCGAACCTTAAGCCGAATTCGCCTCAAGTCGTCCAAGCTTCAGCGCCAAAAATCCGCGCTTTATCCCAAAAACGGAGCGGTGCACCCCCGAAAAACCCGCTTGCCGCCCCTCCCCCGTCGGTATTTCCTACTATCTGCTCTGCGAAGCTTCGTGCGCTGGTTCTCGTGCCAAGGTGCATACGTAAGTAGGCGGCGTTGGCGCTTACCCGGCGCGACGCGCTTGCGGTCGCTAGAGGGCTTCGGCTCGATCAAAGCGGCGTGCCAAGCGCTATATACCGCTCACGAGCACAGCCCGGAGCGCCTAGACGTCTTAACAAGTCTATGTAGAGGGCGCTTGCTCGCGGCGCGGTCTTAGGATCGCGCCGTTTTTATTTACGCTTCTAAATTTAAGCCGTGGCGCTGATTTACCTCTTTGCTTCCTCAAACAGATACTTCCTCATCATATCGTTGGCTTCGGACATAAGTATCAAAGTGTCTTTATAATAGTTTTCTTCATACGCATCTGCCTCCGCGCAATCGCCGCTCGCCGCGTGGAATATATATCTCGAGTTTGCGCTATAGTCCAATGACGATAGTATTTTTTCTAATGTAGCATTGATTTTATCGCCCTCAAAAACATAACCATACTGCGCTCGATATTCGGATATACTCTTTCTTATCTCTTTCCATCTTTTCGGTCCACGAATATCGCCATTATAAATCTCTCCTAGGTTTAAGGGGTCGTATTTTTGACATATCTCGTTGAATTCTCTTGCCGCAGCCATCCTTAACTCAAAAAGCATCTCTGTCTTTTTTAGTCTGCTTTTTGTCGATTCTACCTTAGATAGATAATATCCGCCTACAAAAGCTACTATAACTGATGCTGCAAATCCTATAAAAGCTGCTATATTTGACGCCGTAAATCCTATCCCTTCCATTGCTTTCTCCTTTACGCAAATTTCACCTCGCGGCGCCGTCTTACGCGGTTCTCAAAAACATAACGACGCTCGCCGTTTGCGGCAGAATTATAGTTATCAAGGGCTTAGGGGTCAATTAAAATAATAAGTTAATTTGAACTCTGCGTATGCTTGTTTTGCGTAGTTTGGATAAATCGTAGATTTGCGTTTTATAGCGCCCAAGGAGGAGAGAGGACCCCTTGAGCGCGGTGATTATATTTCGGTGCGTCCTAAATTTTATAAACTCGCCGCGTTGCGGGATCGGTCGCAAGCTCTCGCCATAGCGAGCCCGCAGCCAAGCGCATTGCCGTAAAATCGCGTCGCTTGCCTGATCTCGTCTGAGACTACCCGCAATTTTGTGCCGCCGCAAACTCGCCGTAGCGGGCTACTATTGCGAAAACTTCCCGATCTGCGGGCGGGAGATTAGCGCGGGATCGAATTTCTTGGGCGCGAATTTGCGCTGCTTTTTCTCGTCGCGTAGCCGCTTGAGGCTCTGCACGTCGAAAGCAAACCCCTCAGCGTCCGCCACCTCTTTGAAAATTTCAAGCTTGTGATCGATCTGCTTCTGCTTTTCGGCTTTCTCCGAAGCACTCATCTTTTCGAGTTTTTCATTGTGCTTGACCGCCTTTTCTACCTTGTCGGCGTCCTTGCTATCGGGCACCTTAACATATTCGAGCTCCTCGCGCTGCTTACGTAGCTTGCCGAGTTCGGCGTTGAGCTCCTTTTGCTGATTGAAGCGGCGCGCGCCCACGCCTCGCTTCAGGATGCCCGCGTATCCGAGCTCGTCTTTGTTGTAGTCTTTAGGCGCGAAATCTTTATCGCCCGTGATATCTGAAAGAGCCTGCTCGCCGAGCTGCTGCCCGTATCTGCCGATCGTAAGCGTAGGTAGGTAGTTTTTCGCGGCTTCTTTGACGCTTTTGGCGACTTTCACGGCCTTTGGATCGTCCTCGGAGGTGATGTTGTAGCCCAGCGTCGATTTGCCGCTTGCGATATTGACTAGCCCGCCCACGAAGCCCCAGCCGCCCTCAAAAACGTCGTCGAAACGAAAGCCGGGCGCGGCACGTCCCGCGTTGAAATATGTATCGCTATCCCCTATCCTCGCCCACGCTTTGAGTCCGAAAACGTTAGGGAATTTCGAGCTTTGCGCCCATTTCGGCTTGGTTAGATTTTCCTTTTCTGTATCTGCGATAATCGAGCTTAGCGACAGCCCCGCGGCGTCCGCGGCGATAAAGGCCGCCTGCATCATCGCGAAACGATGCGGGTTTTTGAGTATCGCCTTGATCACCATCGGCGTCGATTTGACGGAGTAGTGCAAAAACGGCATCAGTCCCCACTTGTCGCTCTTCCGCAAAAAGCCGTTGAAATGGGTGCTATAATCGACGTAGTGATACTGCGCGTCGCTCATCGCCGCTGCAAGCTCCTTTTCGCTAAATTTAGAGAGGTCCCCCGCAGCATATCCGCGTTTTGCGGCGATCGCATCAAGATTTTTCTTAAATCGCGCGATCTTAAAAATTTCATCCTCCCAAGCGTAGGCTTTTCTGGCCGCCCTACCCAGCGCCGAACCCTCGCTCATGTAGATATTTTTGCCCGCGGTGCTTAGAAAGTCCATAGCCTTGCCGACGATGCCGAAAGCCTCGCTATCATTTTTAGGCTTTAGCCCCTTGATCGCTCCCTCCAGATCGTCCATAGCGCTATCCAGTCCCAAGCGGCGCGCGAGCTTCCAATACTCCTGCCGCTGCTGCCGTCCTAAAAGCGCCCAGCTCGCAAGAGCCTTTTCGTCGCCGTGCAAAAACGCCAGCACGGCATTGCTCGCGACGTTATAAACGTGCGTAAACGGGTTCTTGACCGTCACGTTCACCTTTATATGATCGATCAGAGGCTGCCAGTATTTCTCAAGCGCGCCGAGCTGTCCGCCCAGAGCCTGCGTGCTTTTCAGAGCTTCCGCCACCTCTTTTGGGACATATTTGCCCCCGAGCGCGCCGAATTTCTTTATGCCTCCTCCGACGGTTTCGTCGCTGATCCGCACGTATTGTCCCTGCTTTGCGGCGGCAGGGATCTCATCGAGCCCGAAGCGGTTTGCTATACCCTCAAGCGCGCGGGCTTTGAGAAGCTGCGTGCGCTGCTTTGCGAGAGTATTTGCGACTACGAAGCTGATGTCCGTGCGAAGCCCTAGAGCTCTTTTTTGCGCCTCGCTCAGGTCTTTACGGGCGAAAAATTTATCAAACGTCCTGCTTATTTTGCCTCGCTCTTTTTGCATATACTCGTCGTAGTAGTGTCCGATGTAATCAGTTAGCTTGTTCTCCTGCTTCAGCGCGCCTGCCTTGATGAGCTCGTTTGCGTTATGATCGATCGCGTCGCGCAGCTTTTGATAGGTCGCTTGCAGCTCCTGCGGCAGATCAGCTTTAGCTATCTTTCCATCCAGAGCGTTAAATAGCTGCTCACTTTGAGCGGCGTCAAATTTGTCGAGATACTTCGCCGCAGTGCGAGCCTGCGCATTAATAGCCGCGCTCTCGCGGAAAAAGCTCTCGATCGCTCCGTCTATCTGCCGCTTTGCCGCGTTTCGCAGATCGAGGACGCCCATCCCCTTTTTCACCCAAGCGGGGGTATTTTCGCCCTCGAAGATGCGATCTACCGCGTTTTCATACTTGTTGATCCCCTTGCGCCAAAGGGTATCGACAAACTGCGCCCACTTGCCGTCCGCGCCGCCGTATGGTCCCAAAAGCGCGTCCGTCTTACCCAGCAGATCGTTCATCGTAGGCATATCGGGGTTGAAAGGATCGGCTTGCCGCGCCGCGCGAGCATACTCCGCCTGAAGCTTTTCCTGCTCCTGCTTGCTTTTGTTAGCGATCTGCGCCGCAAAGCGCCTTTGATCGGCTTTTTTAAGAATCTGCTCCGCCTTGATCGGGTCTTTTTCGTTCAGAAATTTAGCCTTGGTCTCAAAGCTATAATTTTTCAGCGCCTCATCGCCGCCGAAGAGGTGATCGAACATCGTTTCATTTGCGCGGATACTCTCATCAATATGAGCCTTTGAATACGCGTTAATGCGCGCCTTGCCGCTCTCGTCCATATCGATGAATATCATCTGCTCGTCGCCGTTTTTGCCGCGCTTTTTGAATGTGAAGCCGTCGCGGCTGATGTGGGTTAGCTTAGCACCCGCGATGTCCTTTTTGAGCCGCGCGAGTTGGCTTTCGGAAAGGTTCGTTTGCACCCCTTGCGAGAGCGCGTCGAAATTGCCCGTCCTTATGGCTTCGAGAACCTCGCCTGCGGTGTCGTGATTTTTGTAGCTGTCCTTGTAAATTTGCTCTACGCTCTGCTCTACCTCCTGCTCGATGTTTGGGCGGCGCTTTTTGATCTCGCCTCCTATATTTTCGATCTCGCTTGCTTTGAACTTAAGCGGCTCCTCGTTTGCATTCACGCCGCCGTCTCGCAAAACGATCGTATCGTCCGGGCTAACGTCAAAGGTGCTTAGCGGGTCTTTTTGTGCTCTTGCGGCATCGTCCAAGCCTAGGCGCGTCTGCACGTTTCTAGCCTCCGCTTCGCCGTGCAGCTTCGCGTAGTTCGCATCGCCGCCCGTGCCGCCCGTTGCAAAGCCCTCTTTGCTCTGCACCCAGTGTTGGATCTCGTGCATCAGCGTGGATCTGTCTTTTAAATTTTTAAGGGCGATCGTGTTACTCTGGGGATCGAAATACCCCGCCTCGCCGCTTTGATAGATATTCGGGCTTGCGCTAAAATCGCCGCTATTTTTGACATGCTTGATCTGATTGCTGTCAAAGACGATAAGATACGGCTTCGCATCCACTCCGTCGATGTCTTGCATAACTATGCCGTCATAGCCTTTCGACTTCAAAAATTTTTTAAAGCCGTCGCTTTGTTTATCGGGGTAGAGCTCGGTGTTTATCCCTTTGGCTTCGGCTTCGTCCAGAAGCTTTTGCGCTTTTGCGCTGTATGGAAAAGATAGATCGATAGGATTGCTTGATTTTAGATAGACTTTATAAATTTTGCCGTGTTCTTTAAATTCATTCGCGATCTCTTTTTCCTGCGAAAACCAAAACCCATATCCGCTCTTATCAAACTCGCCTTTAAACTCCGTAATATCCTTTGCAGAGCTGCCGTGATAAAACACTTTCGGGCTTCCGTCCGCGTTCTTGGTGATAGGCGCGCTGTGCTCGTGCCAATTTTGCAAATTTGCGTCATATCTGACCTTTGGGTTTTCAAATTCCATGGGCTTTTTAAGGTTTCTGTCAGAGTAAAAGGTTATAATGTCCTCAAAGTCCGCAGGTCGAGGTAATTCGGCCGTGTAAGGCGTCCCTGCGGACTTGTTACTTGCTACAAGCCTAAATCTCACCCCTTTGTCATCTTGCCATTCATAAACTCTAGCATTGCGTT
Source organism: uncultured Campylobacter sp. (assembly GCA_963530525.1). GTDB lineage: Bacteria > Campylobacterota > Campylobacteria > Campylobacterales > Campylobacteraceae > Campylobacter_B. Next base: position 60,797 of record CAUSEA010000005.1, on the reverse strand, counting down.
CGTTTATAAAGGGCTCTTTATATTTTGCTAAATACTTACGCATACTCTCGCCTAAATCTAAAAGCTCTTTTTTGCTTACATATCCTTCGCTGCCCTCATTGTTAAGGTGTCTTATTTTTATATGCTTTGCCCCTTCGCTTCTATCGCCCCTCGCATATCTTAAAGCTCCCTCTATTTGATCTAAGTCTTGCTTTACGTAGGTTGCTATTTTATTATTGTAGGTCACGTTATAGATGCCGCGCTTTTCTTTTTGCCCCGCATCCTTTGCAAGCATCGCGCTGGACGGAGCGTCGCTTTGCATCTTTACGACCTTTACGTCCTTTAACTCGGGATAAGCCTTAAACAGCTCATCGTGCTTTAGCAGATCCCCGAGCTTGCCGCCGCTTTGAAATTTAGGATTTAGTTTCGCGTCGGCGTCGCCGATCTCAAATTTCCAAGCGCCGTCTTTGTCCCGAAACCAGCCCGTATCTCGCCATATTTCTAACTCATTTTTTCCCTCTTTCGCCATAGCCTGCGCTTTGCTTAGCTTATCCGCCCGCACGGGGGCATATTTCAGCTCGGCGTAGGCTTTCTCTCCCGCGAAAATTTGAGGCTCGAAATCAAGCCCCGTCTTGTTTGCGACTTTGGTCTTAGCAAATTCTGCGGCATTAAAAAGCGTCGTTTTGGCGCGAGATTTGATCTCGTCGCCTAGAGCCTGCGCGAAAAGATCAGCTCGATCGTTTGCAAGCGTTGGATAGGCTTTTGCCTGCTTTGCGGCGTAGGCTTTCATACTTGCGCGAAAGCCCTTTCGGATCACCGCGACGCCGCCTAAGCCGCCGATGAAGCCCGCTGCAAATCTCTCGGGGCTAAATTTACCCTCCTCGTCGGTAGCGTTAAGCATGCCGCCGCTAAGCCCTCCCGCAAGATGAGAGGTAAGATTGACGTTTACGAAGCCCTTTTTCATATCCTCGTCAAGCTTTGCGCCTTGCTTGGCGGAGCCTGCACCCTCTTTTGCCGCAAGATCGCCGCTGCGCGCCTCGCTTTTTAGCGCTGCGCCGCTTTGATCTGCCGCATCTTGTGCTGAAACCACTCGCTGCTTTGAAGCTGCGGCATCAGCTGCGCTATCGCCTGAAGCGGCCCCGTATCGTCCCACGAGCTCATCGCCCGCGGCATTTTTTGCATCCTCGCCGCCGAGTATAGCAGCAGATCCGCGCTGCGATGATACTTGCGCATCGCCTCCCGGTCCCCGCTCCGCTCGGCTTGGAGTATCGCCGAGATCAGAAACGCCCTTTGATACTCGCTCATTTTTTCCGCCAGCGCCTGCGCCGTTTGCGTCGGCTCCGCGCTCCACCGCGCCTCCTGCGTTTGCTTTGCCATTTTGTGCTCTCCTTATCTTGCCATCTTTAATGATCCAATCTTTCATTTGATTGTTTACGATGTCGTCGTATTCGGCTTTTGCGACTTTAGCGTCGATATAATCTTTTAGAAATTTTATGTTTCCGTCGTCGTATGCCTGCATCGCCGCAGCCTGCACGTCGGGAGCAAAGCCTTTGCTCGCCAAGCGCGCGCCGTATTGCTCGGTGGTGTAGGGGTGAGCTTTGATGTCGTTTTCCACCCGCCAAATGAAATTTTGCCCGGCGTAGATCGGATCGACGTCCGCGCCGTCGTTATAGGCGCGGGTATATCGAAGCTCCGCCTCCGTAGGTTTTATGCGCGAGTTTAGAAGTTCTCTTTGTGCAAGAGCTGAAAGGGTAGGATTTTCCTTTGCTATCCTTTCCGCTTCTCTTTGCATAGCCGCAAAGCGCTCTATGCCGTCCGCCCTCATCTGAGCTAGCTCGCTCACGCGATCGGCGACGTGTCTTTGATACTCTCTAGCCCACCCAAGGCGGTTTGCGCGCTCATAAAGCTCATCCACCTTTTTGAATACATCCTCGCTCAAATGCGCCGAGCGGCTCGCACCGCGGTCAAGCTCGCCCAAAATTTTATCTGCGGCATCATCCGCGACGTTTTGGGTTTTGAGATACTGCTTTAGTTGCTCGCGAGGCTCAAGATTTGATTGCGCCCCGCTCGCGGCTTCGGCATTCTGCGCGCCCTGCGCCGCAAGGGACGGGGACGATTTGATCTCCTGCGTCCCGTCTGCGACTTTGATCTCCTGCGCGCCCTGCGGGGCGGAAGCCGCGTTTGTCTGCGCCGCCGCATCATCCGCCGCACGAGCCGCGCTCTGCTCGCCCCCTGCCGCGTCGCTCGCATTCGTTTTCGCGAGCTCGCCTACTTTTGCTTCTTGGGCACCTTGCGCTGCATCGCTTGCTTTTGCACCTTGCGGGGCGGAGCCTACGCCCTCTTTTTGCGTGCCTCCCAGCCCGTCCAGAGCGTCATCGAGCGCCGCTGCGTCATCCGCCGCTTTTGCGGCACTCTCCGCGCCGTCTGCGGCTCTTTGCCCTGCGTCTGCGGCTTTTGACGTGCCGCGCAGATCCTCCGCGAGGTTTGAGACGTTATTTACTTTGCCGCGCGAAAGGGCGCTAAAAAGCGCGTTCGCTCCGCCCATCACCAGACCGCCGAGTAAATCGTCTTTGACGTGCTGTTCTAGTGGGCGATCATCCCCCGCGTTTCTTAGCTCGTTCATTCCTACGCCCAGGGCGAAGCCCGTGCCCGCGCTTTTTGCGATATTTGCGATCTTGGCGCCCTTGGTGAATATCCCCGCCGGCGCGACGTTTAAAGGATCAATCAGCGCTTCGCCGAGCATTCCCCACTCTTTGTTGTTTTCGGCGATGATCTTATCAAGCTCCTTTACGTTATCGTCGAAAAATTTGCGGTTTTCCCCAAAAAACTGCTTCGCACCCTCGGCTCCCACCTTGTCCGACACCCATTCGCCCGCGGTATTTACGGCGCGGCCGAATTGATTTGGGAGCTTGCCGGCTCCCGCGAAAAACGCAAAGTCCTTGTCAAGGCTGTCGGCGGCAAGTCCGTTTTGCTTTATATCCGCCGCTTTATCCATGATTTTAGGGCCTAGAGTTAGGGGGTTGAGCCTGTTTACTAACCGTCCGGCGCGGCTTGCGATGTCGATCTTATCGGGGTTGAGTTCTCGCCACCTCTGATCCGCATCATCTACCGCTTTTTCGTCGGCGCTGGTATCAAAAGCGTTTCTAAAAAACCTATCCGACGCGCTCGCCGTTGCCTCGTCGTTGAGCTTTTTGGCATTATCCGCGTCGAGCTTCTGGGCGATCGCCATCTTTGCGATGTCCTCTCTCACTCCGCTGTCCGCAAGCTCTTTCTTTTTCGCCTCGTATTGTTCCTTTGCAAGAGCTTTGATATATTCGGGGCTGTAGCCCTTGCTTTCAAGCTCGGCGATCCGCTCGTTGCCCAAAAAATCTCTTGCAGTCATCAGTTCGCTCCGTCGTCCAAATCGCTATCAAGCGCTGAGCTAAATTTAGCGTTCGGATTTTTCTTTTTCCACTCGATCGCGCCGTCCACTTTCGCCTTTGCGTCTGTAAGGGTTACCCCTTGATTCATCAGCGCCTTGATATTGTCGCGGCGGTTTTGCGGATCGCCGAGCTCATCCATTTGGCGAGCCTCGCGCTGCTTATCGATATTTACCTTTTCCATCAGCCAAGGATCTGTATAATAGTTTCCTTTGTCATCCCAAGTTACGTGCCCGCTGTCGCCGTATTGCTCGACGAATTTGGAATCCACCGGGATATTTTTCTTGAAAATATCTACCTTGTCCTCTTTAAAGTTTTTCTCGAGATTATTTCCCCATTTTGCGAGTTCCTCGTCGGTATAGCCCGCGCTTTCTTTCGGGTATAGCTTGCGTAGATACGCTACATTGTCTGCCGTCTGCTGCGCCTTTGCCGCGGCTTCGGCTCGCTTCTCGGCGCGCTTTTGCCCCTGTTCGGTGAGCTCTGCGTTGAAACGAGCGGCGGCAAGTCCGTAAGTGCGATCGTTTTCAAAGACGCTTCTGTCAAATTTCCTCCGACTCAGATCAAAATCTCGATCGTCGTTGAGGATCGCGTGATCGAGCTTCTTTCTATCAAGCTCGTAGCCTCGCTCGTCTTTAAATCTTTGGTAGTTGAATTTATCCGCGTCCATCTTTTCCTCTCGCGCTTGACGCGCAAGGTCTGAATCGAACTTCTCTCTGGCGCGTCCTAGCTCGCCGAGCTTGCTTAGGCTATCGCCGATCGCGGCGACCCCCTGCCCCACTCCAGAGGCCGTATCGCCACGCGGTTCTCTTAAATATCTTATGTCAAACCAACTTCCCATCGCTTTCTCCTTTTGTGCGTTACGCCATTGTCGAATTCGCCCAACCGCGATCTAAATTTTCCTGTTGTTGTCTTCTACGCTTTTGCTCTTCCCTTAGAATATCGGCATTCAAATCATAGGTTTTTTTCGCAAGCTTATTCGCGGAGTACGCGCTATATGCATTCCCGACGCCGCTTGCGATTGTCCCTAACCCGCTTAGTAAATCCGAATTATTTTTAAAAAATCCGCCCGCCGATTTTAGCCAATCCCACATTTTCAATCCTTTCATTAATATAGTTTTTTGTTCAAATTTAGCTTCCGCTTTCCTATTTTTTATAAACTCATTGCGCTATTCGGCTCATCCAATATGCTATCGTCGATCGATATTAGCGTGCCGCCCTCTAGCCCGATGTCGTATTCTACGTCGCGCTCATAAAATCTACGCGTTACGTCGCCATCATCTTGCTGCGCGTCACCGCTGACGCTGATTACTTTTTCGTCGTCGCTTTGCTCTTGCATATCGGTATCTTGCGTGTCGCCGTGTTTGCGAAATTCCGAGCGTATATCTTGCACCAAAGCAAAAGCCTTGCTGCCGATACCTACTACTTTCAGTGCGGTAGTGAGGTAAAGCTGTGACGTGCTAGTAGCTCCTGCGGCGGCAAATCCACCGATGGATGCCCCTTGTACCGCATTTACCGCAGAGCTCGCGCCCGCGTTTGTGCCCGCCCAAGAGCTTACGCTCACGCCGTTGTAGAGCTGGCAGGTTTGATTGGCTCCACTGGCTCCGGCTACGGCTTGATTTGTCGCAGTGCTCGCGTTTTGAGCGGCGACGGATTGGGTAAAAAGAGATTTTACGGAGAGATAGATCGAGCCTATTGCGCCTATAAAACCCATCACGCGTCCGAATTTAGCTAAGCTTTTTTTACCCGAAAGAGAGCCTATTGTAGCGATAAATCCACCGACTCCGCCTATGGTCGCTACAATAGCAGCAATTCCTGACAAGCCTAACGCAGAGCTTCCGCCTATAGTTGCAGTTGCTAATGGAGCATATGTGGCGATCGCCATAAAAGAAACAACAAAACTCGCTATTATCAGCGCGGCAGAAAGAAGCGTTTTCCAGTGATTAATTTTTGTTTTGCTTTTATAGAGTATGGTGTGATAGGAGTTCCATGTCTTTAAAAATTCTCGTGTCCCCATGATAGGGCTATTGCTATCCGCATAAAATAAAGGAGCTGCATACGCAGAAAATTCATCAGGGTCTGTTTTTCCTCCCCTAAACGGATATCCTAAATATAAAAGTCCTCTGTCCGTATCGGCAAAGGCTATATATGCACTAGATGTTTGCCACCCATTTAAAGTGTGATATGTCGAAACATAGGAGGTTGTCTGCTCATAGTGCATGGCCCCAACGGCGGAGGCGAAAGTATCTACTGATGGATATAACCCAGTTTGTCCTATTATGTTCCCAATACTTTTTCCAGCCGAAATACGAAAGCGATAAAAATCGGTTTTTCCAATCCAGAAGCTGTCAGTTATTTGCCCATCATCTGGACCCCTATATGGCTCGCTAGGTTTTTGTTTATTAAATAATTGAGATAATCCAAGATTATCTCTACCCTCTCTAGTATATGGCTGAACCCCTCCAGTTGAAATATTATATCCACCATCGATGAGAATACTACTGCCTTCGGTATAAAGGGCATCTGGGATGTAATACACTCGCCCCCATTTTTGAGTATCAATAAAAAACTGGCGAGCTCTCCCTTTGCGAATAAGCTGTTTATGCAAAAATTCTATCTGTTTGTTTATAGCGACCGCGCTCCATATCATTCCATTGGTAGCATCGGCTACCACATCGCCCGATGGGTTACGATAAAAAGCCGCGGCCTCGCTACGCATTACGGAGTAATCCTATCGATTGCATTAAACATTTTAGTTGTCATCTCTGTAGGCGGATTTAGTCCCCCAACAGAGTAGCCAAATACGCTATCTTTTAGCAAGCTTGCCTCTTGGATTCTTAGTTTATCATCGTAGCTTTTGATTTCTCTGTCTATCGCTTGTCCGCGCTTCTTTTCGCTATTGGTCTGCTCTTTTATTAGTGCCGTGCGCGCCTCGTTAAATGCCGCCTCTCGATCTGCCAAATTTAGCTTTTTCTCTATCAGATCAAGTTCGCGATTTTTGAGTTTAACATCGGCCTCAGCAGTTTTTGCTTGAAAATCTAAAAGCTTTGCCCGCAAAGGCAACTCCTCGCTTTCGCTAAGAAGTCGCAGGGCGATCTCTTGACTGCTCGTCGTTACGCTTTGCGTCATCGAAACGAGGGTGTTGCAAAGCATCTCAAATTTCTTATCGTTATGCAGTCCGTAAAGCTGCATGTACTCATCGATCTTAGCGGTAAATTTTTGATACGGCGTATCCTCCGCCATAGTATCGCCGAGCACGCGCTTGTAAAGCTCACTATATCTTTCTTTGTAATCAGCCATTTTTCAGTCCTTTAATGTAGCCTTCAACCCTTTTTGGGCTCTGGCGGTAAAGTAAGCTTGCTTTTAAATTTCTTGCCGCTTGCGCGTAATCGCTTGCTTCGATGCAGCTTAGGGTGTGATGAAAACCCATAAGTCCTGCAAGCCCTAGCTGATACGCCATTTCGATTAGGGTATCTTGCACATTTTGCGGCTTGCTCTGCAGCCACGGCAGGCACTGAAAAACCCGCTTTTGAAGCTTCGCAACTTTCAAATTTAAGATTTTTTCTGCTACCTCTTTACTTATCGGCTCCGCCTTGCCGCCGTTGAGTTTGAGTTCGTCAGGGCTAAGAGCGGCTACCAAAAAGCCGTATCCTATCGTAGCCTTTCCGAGGCTGTCTTTGTAAATTTTATCTCTAAATCCCTCGTGAGCTTTGATGTTTTCTAGCAGGCTCATATCCCCTCCTCGTTTGAAATCTCTATGAATTCTATGTGTTTGCCTATGCAAATTTCAAAAAACGAATTGTATGTCCGAACGGAGTTTGTAACCCCCGCGGCGTTGTGTCCGTCGCCTACGAGGATACATCCAGATGTTTCTTGCGGGATGTTGCCCGTATGGATCAGAATGTATCTATCTTTTGGCACCAGCTCGTTGTATAGAAGCGGACACATCCGTTTTTGTCTTGAGCTATTGTGCCACTCCATTTTATAACGCCCTGCCGGAATCCGTCTATCCTTGCCGCGCTCGGTAGTATCTGCGCCTGCTGGCTCAAGGGTGAAGCATTCAAAAAGCTTTTTTCCGTCGTCCGTGATCGTTAGTTTTCCAATCGTTCCGTCGTGGATATTTTTAAATCTATTTATCTTTATCTTCATAGTCGTCTCTTTCCTCAAATTTATCAAAATATTCATCGTGCCTATTAAGCTTACTATTGATTGCCCGGTCCACGGTCTCTTTGATCCATTCGGTTCCGCGCCAAGCAAGAAATCCACATATTGCGAGTGATGCCCTCGTATCTTTTATAAAGAAATTCGCCATCTCAAAGCCTATCCAGCCCAAAAACATCGACGTTGCAATCCCCACAATGACGCTCGTAGCCTTTTTCTTGCTACCGCTGTCGATATAATCAAGTATGCCGCCGATAAAGCCCACTAAAATGACCCAAAAATAAAACCCCACCTTGTCTAATAGTTCCATTGCCACTTCTTTTACATCGTAAATAAAAGCATCAGCAAAATCGAAATAACGATCTCTATGATTGCTCTTTTGCTAAGCCAAAACTTCTTAGCTCTTAGGATCATTTCCATCGCTGCACTCCCTTAGTAGTTCCTCGCAGGTCTTGTAGTAGCGCATTAGCGCTTTTGCTGCTGCGGGCGTAAAATCATAGCTCGGTTTTTTCGGCATCGCCTTGATACATTTTACGGGGATATAAACTTTTTTATACTCCGTCCTAGTTATGATGTTGGGCTTGCTACATCCGATCAAAAACAAAGCAAAAATGCTAACGAGCCATTTCATTTATCAGCTCCTCATAAAATTTCACTTTGTTCTGACACTCGCCGTTGATAGGCTCCTTAATCTTTTCAAATTTAGTCACCACCTTTTGTTCTACCTCTTTGATATTTTTTACTTCCATATTTTTTATCCGCTCATTTTGCAGATCGATCTTTGCGTTGCAAGCGTCCAAATTCGAGGAGCTTATGAGCTCTTGCGTTTTGGCGAAAACGATGTCTTTATTTAACTGCTCGATCTTGCCTTTGAGGCTATGGTTCCACCCAGCCAGCGCAAGGCAGGCAAGAAGAAGCGCCGCGATAATTCCAAGGTAAATTTTAAAACTCATATCATCACCCATAAAATTATAAACGCCGCATCCTGCATAGCCCCGTAAAAGAGCTCCTGCCTAGCCCACGCACTTTCAATCTCAAGCTTCTTGAGCCTAAATTTGAAATTCGTGCGATAACCTAGCTCGCAAGCAAGCGGAAAACCTACCGCAAGAGCTGCGGCCAGAAGCGGCGCGATATAAACGCCGATAAAAACTAGCGGCAAAAATACGGGTAGCCACCAAATAAGCCCGCGTATAAATAGGCACACCCTGCAAAACGCAATCCAGTGCGCGCGAGATACGAAAAGCCCCGCAAGCCATTCTATGCCGCGGCTTTCACTCTCGTCTCTATCGCCCCCGTGGCTTGTCAAAGCGCCGACCCATACGCCCCAGCCCTTGCTTTCGCCTGCAAGATAGCCTAGCCCACAGATGATCGCAAGGTAAAAATTCCTAAAAAAGGCAAATATCAAAAGTGCCACTACTAAAGAATTCACTTTTGCAAAAAAGCCGTATCGTCCTCGAAGTCTATTGAATATCCAAAACATCACCTCTCCTTGAAAGGGTGCGTCGCAAGGTGCGCGAACACCCTAAGGATATTCATCATATTGGAGCGGTCCCATTGGTCGCACTTTCTAGCACGCAGGAAAATCACTATCGGGCAGGCGAGAATTCCAAGTATGAATGCCGAGAGAAAAATCAAAATATAACTCATAGCGCCACCTCGATCGTATCCGTAAACACTATGGCATCAAGCTCTTTTTTGCTTTTGGCTTTTGAAATTTTGAGTTCATACTGCCATTTTAGGGTGTGGAGTTTTTGCCCTCCGAGCTGAATAGCCTTTTTTATGCGCTTTAGCTCCTCTTGTCCATTGATTTTTTTCATCGTATTGTCATACATGCGAAACGCCCGTATTTCGAGGCTGTCGAATATATCAATCATAACCTCGACGTTAAGCAGGTAGCGATACCCACCGTTAATGACGCCAAAGTCTTTAAGATTGATTTTGCAACTATCGCCCATTGAATGGGTCCATCTTGCAAGCTCTGCTGTCTTTGTTTCGCGGAGCTGCTCGATTGAGGGCTCACGCATCTTTTGAGCCTGCGCTTCTGAAATTTCAGTTAGCCCTTTTGCGATCTGCTCCGCACTCACGTCATCATCGTAAGCGTAGATTTGGTTTTGTGAATTTTTGTAGTATTTCATCATTTATCCTTATCGTAGCTCTAGCCATTTGATTAGATTGCCCGAGCTTTGCGCGGTAAGCGAATACGTATCTCCCTCCCGCAATATCCAAAACGTGCTTAATGCAGGCGTGGAATTCGCCCCGCTTAAATACTGTTGGCTGACGATTTCGCCGTTTACCGAAAGTTTTATATCGACCGCGCCGCCAAAGCTGGCAGCCTGTAGCGTAACAGATAGGGCTATCGGCCTACCCGTGGTGTTGGTGTAGGTTACGCCGATCTGCCTTTGCGCCGTGACGTCCTGCCAGCTTTGGCCTATACCGATGCTAGCGTTTTTGTCCATGTATTCTTTCGCTGCTTTTTCAGATACCGCCGTGTCGCTCAAATTCCCCGTGATGGAATTTTTGAGTTTTACAATGCCTGCCTTTGTTTCGGTAGCGGCTTTCGGGGCCGCAGGAATATCATCTTTTTTGGCATATTTATCGGCGGCAAGCCCGCCGAGTTTTTCGCTATCTGCCGCCTGCTCTTTTTTTCCTAGTTTGTTTGCGAGGTTTGTTTTTAGCGTGTTTATTTCGGTCTTTGATGCATAATCGCTTGCGGGGCTTCCTCCCAGTTTTGCGCTATCTGCGGCTTGATCGTCTTTGCCGAGCTTACTATCCGCGCTGCTTTGAGCTGCTGCGGCGGCGCCCATTGCGGTGGTTATACCCTGTGCGAGGGTCTCAAATTTCGCATTCGCCTCAATCTTTGAGTAGCCATACCCCACGCTCTCTTTGGTCTCTAGCTTCCGCTCAATCAAATTTGAGCTATAAGTTTGAGTGGCGCTTTGAGCCGCGTCATTGATGATTCCGTTTTGAAGCAGGGTTTTAATCTGCTCCTTAAGCGAGTTCAACTCCGTAATAAGCGCGCCCGCGTTTTCTACTTTGTCCGCGGTGGCTTTGATCTGCTCCTGAAGCTTTTCTATGGATGCGAGGATCTCCGCCGCTTTTTGTTGCGCATTTTTTGCGCTCGCGGCGTTTTGCTTGGTCGCCTCTTTGGCAAGCTTTGCGGTCTGTTCGGCTTGGCTCTGCGCCGCCGAAAGGGTCTGCGCTGCCTGCTCGTTTGCGCCTTGCAGAGCCTTTCTCGCCGCTTCGTTCGCGGAAGCTACGGAGGCTTGCAGCTCCAACTTCTGCTGCTCTATCTGCTCTAGGAGCTTCCCCGCCTGCTCGGCAAGCGGCGATATTTTTTCCGAGGCAGCCAAAATTTCCCTACAGATCTGCGTAAATTCTTTATCTTGCATTATGGCTTTATCCTCTCTTTCATAAATTTATCCAGCGCCGCAAGATCAGCCCTTCCTTCTTTTTTACCATTTTGAAAAGCAATAAAATCATAAATGAAATTTCGCCACGAAAGATTTCTCGTCAGAGCGACATTGGCTAGCCAGAAGTCGAGCTTGTTTATAAAACTTTCTTCAAATGTATATTTTTCATCCAGGGCATACTTGACGCTATACGGTTTTAGATATCCGCTTCTTGCCAGCGCGATAGGCAGATCAGGCGTGTTTTCATCGAAATTATTTAGCTCGTATTCGCAGAGCGATCTTTGATAAAAGCTCCTGTATTTTTGATAAAAATCTTCTCGTCCGCGTTTCGCGGCGATTCCATAAAGCAGAGCGCTTATCAAGCTATCGTCTTTGAAATCGATCTCGTCGCTATCCTTTGCGGGAAGCTTAAATTTTCTCACGAAGTAGTCGCCCTCTAAGTGATACGCCACCTCGAAGCTGCGATGATCTATCTCGATCATCTCAAGCGGAGTGATAGCCTTGCAAATCTCCAGCGCCGCTTCGCCCATCAGCGTCTTGATCTCCTCGCCGCTCGGAGCCAAGACGTCCGGGCGAGTCGCGATTTGCAGTCTTTCTTTGAAATTTAAAAAGGTCATCTCTTCTCCTTGTTTGGGGCAGGCTTACCTGCCCCGCGCTTTAGGCTGCCAAGTTTTTTACCCAAGCAAAGGCCACCGGCGTGCAGACTCGAAGCGTGAATTCGGTCAAAATTTCCCTTTTGATCTCGTCGTTCTCGCTCGGAAGCTCTCTTCTTCTGGTATTTCTCCAGTCCACCTTATAGATGTCGTCGCTGCGAAATGCGATCAGCTCGGTATCCGCAAGCTCGGGGCTTAGCAAGATTTTTACGCTCTCGCCGTATTGCGAGTCGATCGCTTGGACTTTGTCATGGAGATATTCCACCGTATTGTTTACCTGTTTGATCTTGTCGATGAGATCCATGATCTTATCGAGCTGCTTATCGTTTACTAGGATAAAATCATACGGGCGGCTTTTCTTGTGCCCTACTTTGAGCACGTCTCTAAGCGTTTGCATGCTTAGCGTGGCGTTTTTCGCATCGATCGTGTTCGTTACGGTGGCAAAGCTTTTCAATCCACCGCACTTTCCCGCGGCCTTTGATGCGCCAGTATTGACGCGCGCAAGAGCCGCCTGATCGCTAAGCAAAATCTTCTCGATCGTCTGCTTGTGGCGAATGCCCGCAAGATCGCCCGCACGAGCGAGCACCATTGAGCCGTCCACTCTTTTGCCGTCCTCCTCGGTGCCGCTGACGCCGTAGGTGTCTTTCACAATTTGGTAGTGGTTGCTTAGCTTGCCGCCGATCACGTATTTCAGCGCAGCCGGAGCGCCGCCCTCCATGTGAGCGTTGTTTAGATCACCGTCGGGCGTCTCGTCATACATCCAAGTATGACCTAACGCCGCGTTGGAGCTCCTGTCTCTCGGCGCACCCATTCCGATCGCCGTAAGAAACGGCGTGCTCTTCCATCCGATCTCTTTGATCGTATTCCAAAACTCAACCCCCGACTTGCCGAAAGCTTCCTCGGAGGTAATTAGCCCATCTCTGATAGTTGGCATCTCTTTCTCCTTTTAATAAATCTTGCTGAGATAGGCGAGCTTCTCCTCTTGGCTTATCTCGCCCTTGTTGATTCGGCGCGCCATCTCTCCTCTGTCGATAGCACTGCCGCCCTTGCCGTGGACTACGTCGTATTCGTCGTCCTGCGGTGCCCCTTTGAAGTATTTGAGATAGACGTTTTCAATTCCCGTAGGGTTGAAATTTTTCTCCAAATACCCCTTGTCCTTCTCATCGAGCTCAAACATCTTGTCGAGGACTTTTTGCATATTGAAGTCCCCGTATTCCTTTTTGAAATCCGTTTCGAGCTCTTTGAGCTGCCTTTCTTGCTCCATCGCGCGGAAGCTTTGATACTCCTCGTCGCTTAGCACCTTGCCTCCGGCGCCCTCTTTCTTGCCGGGCTCCGCGCCCTTGCTCGGCTCGTCTTTTGCAGATTTGTCGTCGCGAGGCGCGGCGGATTTTTTAGGCTCGCCCCCCGCATCCTTGGCGGGCTCCCCCTTGCCGTCTGCGACAGCCGCGGCGGCGGGATCCGCTACGCCCTCGTCCAAATCGTCGTCATAGATATCCTCAGCCATCTCTACTCTCCTTCCTTGCTTGCTTTACCGCCCAAATTTGAAAGATCCTCGTTCGCTTTCGCGTCGTCCTTTTTCCCGTCCTCGTCCTTGCCGGACTTCTTCTCCTCGGCCCCCATAGCAGCCCACTCCTCGGCGCTGAAAATTTGCACCTCCAGCCCCGTCTCGTCCTTGTGTCTGACGACTACGTCACCGATCTTTCCGTCCGAGATCTGCCCCGTGCTCTTGCCGTTTGAAAACACCATTAGCCCGTTGGTTGCCATATGGGTGATCGTGCCCAACACCTTGAAATCGCTTTTTTTCATAGCTTTCTCCTTTGAAAATTTTTAATGATTCTATTTCTGCGCGTCCTAATTTTTTTAAACTCGATTTTCATCTCAAATCCCGCCGTTTAGCAGCGCCGCGCGATCCAGCTCGTCGTCGCTCGGAGGGTGTTCGTCCCTATCCGAAACGTCCGGCGCCTCGCCGCCCTCATCATCGGCTGCGTCCTGCGCCTGCTGTGCCGCCTGAAGTTGGGCTTGCTGGAGCGCTTGCATCTGCGCCATAGCCTCGTCGATCGCCTCGATAGGCGCGTTTTCGCCGAGAATTAGGGTTAAAATTTCTTTGATGATCCCCCCTGAGATAGCCGGGGTTGCCATATTTGCCTGCGCCAAGACCTGCATCAGCGAGTTGAGCTGTCCGATCTTGACTTCGTTTGCGATGGTGGTGCCGAAATTTACATTGACATCGAAATCAAGCGGCGCGCTGCGATCGCCTATCTTTTCGATGATCTGCGGATCCTCCGTAATCCGCACGAATTCCTCGTCGCTCGTGAATTTGTATATGAGCCAAACAAAATGTTCGGCGTAGCTTTGCAGCATCGTATCGAGCAGGGTCTGGAGCATGCTCTCTATCCTCGTGCCGGAAGCCGAATTGACCGCCTGAAGCGCGCTCGTAGCTCTGCGATCGCTCGGGCTCGTTTGCCCCGTCATTACGCTGTTTACGCCCGTTGCGATCTCGTATTCGTTCTTTAGCATCGCGATCTCTTCGCTTAGCCCATAGGTGCCGGGCTCGCTCATTACGGTGATGACGTCTTTTATGGTCTTATTGGCTCCGGGAACGATGCGGATAAATTTTTTCCTAGCGGCGATATCGCTGATCGCTACGCTGCCCGAATCCTTATCGATAGCGTAAGGCGGATCGATCTGATTTTCGGTGATGTCGATCTTTTGGTTTCGCTTGATGTTGTATTCCTCTTGCAGCTCCCAAACGATCTCGGGGATGCATGAGCCGTATATCGCTATCTCATCCTCGCGCTCGTCCTCGTTTATGCTCGGAGTGGTTTCGATGCAGTATCCGTAGTGAAACGGCAGGCGGGAGAATGTGGCTTCGCGCACTAGCGTGTCGTTTGCGTAGGTTTTGAGTTTCCACACGGAGCGCCCCTGCTCGCGGCTTTTGATATACAGATCGCGCATTGCTATGCGCTCGCTGCCTGCCGTGGTCTGCGCGATCACGTTTCTGTCGTCTTTCGCTTTGTAAAATTTACGCTCCAGCTTCTCTCTGATCTCTCTTGCCGATTGGTTGTATTTGTAGGCTACGTATTCGATGTCGTTGATGTCGCTTGCGTGGCGATCAAACGCTAGATCGGTGATCGGGATAAATTTCGTGCGGATCTGCGCGGCAGTCTTGTCGTAGAAAAGATTTACTATGCCTAGCGGCAGATACAGCGCGCTAAGCACGGCTTTGGATAGCCCTACGCGGTGCTCCTTTTTTTTCCAATAATTTTTTAGCACCGCGGTAAGCGCGTTTTGCAGGATTAGATCATGCTCGCTTCGCAGCCCTACCCTTTTTACTTCGATCGGGCAGCGATCGCTCATAAAGCTGGTTTTGAATACGCTGTGGATGATATTTACGGTAGTTTTTACAAGCGGGATGTAAAGCTTTGAGCGGCTTCGCTCCGCGCTCTTGCGCTTGCTCGTGCGGTTATCCTCTTTGTAGATCGCGCGATACGCTCGCTCACAACGCAGAAATCTCTCCTCCTGCTCCTCAAGGTCGCTAAAAGCACGCGTAATCAGCGAATAATCTTCGTCGTTTGGCATTTTCTACTCCGCAAAAGGGCGCATCCTGCAAAGATTTGACCCTATTTTTTGGATAGCTTATTCCCCTGCGTCCTAATTTTTCTATACTGCGATTTGCTTTTTTGTATCTTTTTTGATACAATTACTGCTATGAAAAGAGTTAAGGCTGTTTTTTATGAAAGCGGAAGCGGCAATGAGCCCGTGCGGGAGTGGTTGTTGGGTTTGGATAGAGAGGATCGCAGGATCATAGGAGAGGATATTGCGACGGTGGAGTTCGGCTACCCGATCGGGATGCCCGTGTGTAGAAATTTAGGAAATGGACTTTATGAGGTGCGCAGCGATATTTCGGACGGAAAGATCGCAAGAGTGATTTTTATCGTGAAGCGCGGGTATATGGTGCTGCTTCACGGCTTCATAAAGAAAACGCAAAAGACGCCGAAACAGGATATCGATCTGGCGAGCAAGCGCGCAAGGGAATTAAGGTAAAAGCAAGGTTAGCAACAAAAAAAAGGAAGAGTAAGTATGAAAGTGGAAAATTTAAGTTCGCTTGATGATTTTTTGAAAGAGGATGGGCTTTACGAGCAGACGAAAGCTGTGGCGATAAAGCGCGTTATAGCTTATCAGATTGAAGAAGAGATGAGGGCTCAAAACATTACGCAGACCGAGCTCGCGCAGCGTATGAATACCAGCAGAGCCGTCGTATCTAGGCTTTTGAACCCGAAAAACGGCTCTCTTACCCTAAGCACCTTAAGCTCTGCGGTAAGTGCGCTAGGTAAGAAACTAAGCCTATCTATCGTTTAAATTTATGGGGCGGGCAAGCGGGCTTATCTGCCCTCGTAGCCGTCGTCGTCATCGTCATCATCCATAGCGCCGTAGCTATATCCGCGCGCTTTTTCCTTGCGCTCTTGATAGCTATCCATCTCTAGCGTGCGGGTTTCTCCCCTTTGCGGATCATAAACCTCGACTTCGACTTTGCCGCTGTATGTCTTTCTGATGCTCTGAACCTCTACGTCTTTATATCTTCCGTCGCCGTAGTCGAATATCTCTATGTCGCGCCCGGAGCGGACTAGATTTCCCTTGCCGATCTCGACGTAGCTTCCGCTGTCCCAGTCGTAGCCGTCCCATGCCAAACACGCCGCCGCAGCAGCGCAAAATATGATGAAAGCTCTCATCCCTATCACCTTGCAAAAGAGATAAATAATAGTCCTATTATACCACAAATCGCGATCGCGCCGTAGCTAATATGCCTTTCGTTGCCCTCGTCCAGCTCGATCATCCTCCACGTCTCAAGACCCCAGAATAAGCACCCAAGCGTTAGGATATAGGTAAGCAGCAGCCAGTCGCCTCTAGCCAAAAACATTGAGATCAGAAATAAAAATATCGCCCCCGATTTTTTGCCGCTTTCAAAGGCGGCTTGCGATAGAAATTTGATAAATTTTATATCAAGCTTCTTGCCTATTACGTCCAGTAACGCCAAAATTACAAGAGAAACTACGAGGACGACCGCAAAGCTTCCTATATAATACCACGGGCTTATGTAGGAACTTTCGTCAAAACCGTCGTAATCGGGCATAACTTATTCCTTTGGAATTTTTATAGTTGAAATATCGATGCTTTCAGTATTCACTTTATTTTGTCCCGTAATATATCGAACTAATATTTTTTTGCCCTCTATTAGTTGCTTTTGTTGAGCTGGGCTTATAAAAAAAGACGCATTCGTGTTTTTTCCATAGTATCCAGACGAAATTTCGGCATTTACATTAAAAAATTTATTTTTATCTATTCTTATACTTATTTTTTGATATTCAAAATTTCCCTTTTTATACTCGGCGAAAAATCCATCTATATTATCGGACATTATGATATACATATTGGGCTTTAGCGGACGTATTTCTTTACTCATATGAAAAACGCCTATATTAAAAGTCTCGTCTCCACATTTCGTCCAATAAATTTTTTTATCGGTCATCTCATCTACGCTCTCGTATAGCTTACATTCTGCAAAGACGAAATTTAGCATCGCGCATAAAATTAAAGCGATCTTTTTCATTTTAAAACACCTTTATATTTATAGAGAATTTGCAGACGATCTTTCCCAGTAGCTTCAAATTCTCGATCTCATCATCTTTTAACACGATGTCTTGATAAAAATCGCTAAGCGAAGTAAGTTTGATGCTCTTGTGCACGCTATCGCGCAGAAACTTTTTTATAAAAGTATCCTCACCGACCTCCGCTATAACGACATCTCCGCTCATTATCTCCTTTTGCCTATCGACGAATATAATATCGCCGTTTTTAACGAAAGGCTCCATGCTATCGCCGAATATCCTTATCATATCGTATCCATATTTGGCTGCCGTGATACCGAATACCGCCTTTAAAAATTCGGCGCTAACGCTTAGCGGCTCAAAGCTTTCGTCGCTATTTTGGCTACCGTATCCCGCGCTAGCGGTAACGTTTTCAAAATATCTTAGCGGTATTGGTCCTTCTTGCTCTCTAAGTAGGTCTATATCAAATTTAAGTGCGCCCTGTTCCTTATCTTTTCGGCTCTGCCTTAATAGATCGGCATCGAAATTTTTATTTTGAGCGAGTATAAATTTCATTTTTGCGGCATCTGAAACGCCCCTGTTTCTCCAATTGTTTGCAGACGCTCGACTATACCCAAGATTTTCGGCAACGTCCTCAAGGCTACTGACATTAAAAAATTTTTTCATTTGATCGATTAATTCTTTTTCAGAATCCCCCATATCTACTCCTTTGAATATATAATGACGCGTTATCCCAAAAATTTATAGTCAAATCTATTGACAATATATTCAAATTAATATATAATTGCATAGTCAAAAGAATTTAACGACTTTAAAATTATACCATAATTTTTAAAAGTCATTAAAAAGTATAGAGGCGGAATATGAAAGGAATTATGAGAGAAGACCTTCTCTATGAGTATTTAAGGCTTTGCGCAAATTTACAATTTTCTACAAAATTTATATCGGGCTGGGTCGCGATAGAAAAACTCCCTAATGGTCTTCTAGAAATAGAAACAAAAAATACGGATATCTTTAGCGATATACCGGCTCCAACAGCCGATAAAAAAGAAACGTTGCGTTTAAAAAGGCGTATTGCGATGGTTGCTGCGGCGGCCGCAAATCATCAAAACCCCTCCGGCCTAATCGGGCGAGTCCTTAAGCTTTCATAGGAGCATCTAATGTCAAAACATTACGTTCTGCTTAGCACCCTTAGCACCCCGGCGCAAAGAGCCGAGGCCGTGCGGCTTGATAACTCCCTCAAGCTCGGCGAGTTTTGCGAGCTGCTTCACACCTCGCGCCACCTCTACAACCGGGCGAAAGATGGGCAATACCCCTTCTTGCTCGAATGGGCGTATGCGCTCAAAGAAAATTTGCACGTCAATATCGATTGGCTCAAAAGCGGCGTCGGTCCGATCTATGAGATCGAATTTACCGAGGATATGAAAATTTTATAGGGGGCGGATATGTTAGAGGCTTTTTTTGAAATGGGCTTTGTAGATTGGGCGGTAGCCCTGCTTTGCCTTGCCCTTTTAGAGCTTATCGGATACGCGCTTTACAAGCAGGGCGGCGGGCTATGAGAGAGTTTATGTCCCTAGAGTCCGCTTGCGCTACCTACGAAACCCCGCGCAAGGCCCTGCAAAACCTATCCTATTTCGACCGAAGGACCGGGCGCGACGATAGATTTTATAGACAAGACGGGCATCTCTACGTTAGGCAAAACTACAAATGTCCCCACTTTGACGACATCGCAGAGTTATATTACAGAGCCTTGGAGTGCGCCGATAGCGAAAAAGAGATAGCCAAATTTATCTCGCGCCGCACCGGCAAAAACATCAATGCGGTTTATTTTTATTTTAGAAATTTCAAATTTAAGAACCCGGATTTCGCCCGTATCGTGGCAAAGCTTCTGGGGATTTTTATACGGCAAAACAATCTATTCGCGGAAGTGGGATATTAAAATGGACAATATATTTCAGACGATAAGAGAGACGATCGACAAAGAGCAGTTTAGGGATTATGTAAGCTCGAAATATGGCATAGAGTTTAAGGGCCGCACGGCTAACGGCTTCTGCCCTTTTCACGATCACGACCACGACACGCCGAGCCTCGGCATCGCAAACGGCAAAAGTGGCGGAGCTTTCTTCCACTGCTTCGCCTGCGGGGCTAGCGGCGATATCGTAAGATTTACGGAGATGAAAGAGGGCGCGTCCCCGCTTGATGCCGCCGCTGCGGTATGCGAATACTTCGGCATCCCGCATAATATCAAAAAAGGCGAGCTCAGCGAGGAGCAAAAGGCGCAGATCGAAGCTAGAGCAAAGCTTTTGCAGGAGCAAAACGAAGCTCGCGCAAAAGCGGACGCCGCTAAGAGAGCCGTCGCCGAAAAAAGGATGCGAGCTCGTATTGCGTCCATCGCGCCGGAGCTTATCTCAAATTTTGAGGCCATAAGACCGACGCTCATAGAAAACGGGCTGCGCGGGATTTTCGTAAACTACGAAGCCCCTACCTTTCTGACCTACTCCAAGGACGCGATAGGATATTCGCACGAACATCAAAGCATAGCGATCATCATTCGCGACGAGCGAGGCATGCCGCTAAACATCAAATATAGAGAAAAATTTGCTTGGGATAGTAAGGCTCGCGCCGTAAGCTCCGAGCGTATGAGCGGCAAATGGATAGGCGAGAGCGGAGCGGGCGCTGCGCCGTTTCCGATTAGATATTTTTTAGACAACCCGGACGATCGCGTCATCATCTGCGAGGGCGAAAAAGACGCCCTAAATTTGATGAGCTTCAACGTAAACGCCCTAACCTTGGGCGGCGCGGGGAGTAGATGGGACGAGTATCTGGAATTGCTGCGCGGCAAGGACGTTTATATCTGGTTCGACCACGACGAGGCGGGATATGAAAACGCGATCAAAAGATATTATGAAATTAAACCCGTAGCGCGGAATACCCATATTGTGCTGTTTTATATGCTCGAAAAGGACCTGAACAAAAAATATGACATCAGCGATTGGCTCTATAACCATACCTCAAAGATCACAAACGACAATATGTTTGATCTGCTGGCGTTTAGCTGCTTCGAGCCTACCAATATCGTGATCGATGAGATTTGCGATTACTTTCCGAATTTGCGCGAGAAGCTGGCGCCTTTCCGACGCGGAAAAATCGTGCATTATTTCGATGAAATTTTTGACGAGTTTCTGCTAACCGACAAGAACGGCAACTGCGTCAATATATTCACCGTTAGAGGCGAGCTTGACGAACCTTTTATAAACAATATTCTTAAAAATGCAAAGGCGCTCAAGAAATCGGACGGCGATACCTACGAAAGGATCAAAAAGGCTTTTTTCGACGGCGCGCTCATAGGCGAGATCGCCCAAAAAGATTGGGATAAGTATAGCGCGACGTTTGACAAGCTACTTCAGATAAACAAGACCGTCCTTACGAATTACCACCAAACCCACATCGTGGATATGGTGGAAAGCTTCCTTGCTTCCGTAGAGAAGCTCGGGTATCCTTTCGCGCAATACAAGGGCGAGCTGTATTTTTGGACGAAAACGCATTACGCTAGGGTCGATCTGCGCGTGCTAAATCACTTCCTACAAGAGTATTGGATGCCGAGGGCTTGCGTGGACGTGAAGAAAAAGAGCGTGGATAACTCCACAAAGATCATTGAAAATTTGCTTAACAAAGCCCACCCGCTCGATACGCTCAAGCGCGACGAACAGAGGCGGGTTATAAATTTAACCAACGGCACGATCTTTATTTCCAAATACGGAAACATAACCTTTAAATCGCGCCACGAAAAGGGCGACGGCGCGCTTAATATCTTAGATTTTGCATACGACAAAAACGCCGCTTGCCCGAAGTGGAATAGGTTTCTACGCCAAATTTTAGCGGACAAGGACGACATCAAGACCTTGATGGAGTTTATCGGATACTGCTTTCTGCCGAGCCACGAATTCGAAAGCTTTCTATTTTTATATGGCAAAAGCGGCGCCAACGGCAAGAGCGTTATTTTGGATACTATTCGCAACTTTTTCGGTGAAGATAACGTCTCAAGTCTCCAGCTTCAGCAGTTTGAGGGACACCAACTTTACGGACTTTCAAACAAACTCATTAATATTGGAACCGAGATCGACAAGAATGGCACCGACAAGGGTCAGCTTGCAAATCTAAAGGCTCTTGTGTCTACGAAGGACAGTATTATGATAAATCCAAAAAATGAGAAGCCTTTTAATCTCTTGCCGAATGAAAAGCCCAAACTCGCCTTTTCGGGAAACGCCAAGCCTAAGCAGGGCGTGGATAACGCAACGCTTCGCAGAATGGTGCTTATTAGCTTCGACAAGGAGATCAAAGACGGGCAAAAGATTAGAGGGCTTAGCGACCGCTTTAACGACGAGATGGCGGGGATTTTCAACCTTGCTCTTTCCGGGCTTATGCGCCTCGTAAAGCAGGGCAAATTTACCCGCTCCAAGCGAATGCTGAGCGAACTTGAGGAATATAGGGACGACGTAAATCCTATGAGAGCTTTTGTAAGAGATGCCGTCATCCCCGATGAAAATTACTTCATTCCTAATAAATACCTCTATATCCTCTACAAGACATACATCGAGGACAAGGGCGGCACCCCACAGAAAGAGAAGAATTTTTATGCAAATTTTATCGACGAGTGCACGATAAATAATATCAAGGTTACCCGCGGAAGAAGACGGATGCCCTATCCTTTGGCGGGGCTAAGCGGCGATAGGCCTCATTGCGTATTCGGAATCCGGGCAAATGAAAATTTGGATTTCAACAAAATCAACGTGGACGGCAGCTTTATAGAAATCGGCGCCCTAAGCGAATATCAAATCGGGGGAGCAAGAAGCGATGAAGAAGAATAATTTTGTCCCGCGATGCGGACTTTTGTCCCGCTATCGTCCCACTATTTTGATCCGATGCTGGGACGGCAAAGCAGCGCTAAAATCGGCTCTAGGGGCTCGTTGTCCCAGCGTCCCGCTATTTTCGCTTATATATTCATATATTTTTATTACTGAATTTAAACTTAACTTGTCTTTGATTTTTGAATTTTTTTCTACCGATTATATAGGGAAAATGATGGGACAGAAAGAAACCTTAAAGAAGCAAACAACGTTTTTTAGGTTATTAACCCTTGTCCCACGATTTGCAATCTTAAAGGGACGGAAACACCGCGAACGTCCACTATACGGGATTTTGAGCGGGACAGCATTTTTCGGCGATAGTGGGACAGCTGGGACAGAAATAAAAAAGAGGGCTCGATAATGGACGTTATGAATGAAATTCAGCAAAAAGCCTTTGATATCTATATCCAAAGCGCGAGTTTAGAGAATGACTTTACCCCTATATCGGAGCGGGCTTTAGCCAAAAAGCTTCACGATATGGGATTGAAAAGCTCTATGAGCGCGATAGGCAGATGGAAAAAGAAATTCGGCTGGGCGCAGTCCCTGCAAAACAAAGTTACTTTGGCTATGAGCGAGGATAAACCCGTAAGAGATATGCTTCGTAATTCAAGCCTTAAGGCGGTCGTGGAAAACACCAAAGTGGATATTGAAAGAAACGACGTGCTTATGGCTAGCTCATATCAATTTTTTGAGAGCGAGGCGCGGGAAATTTTAGAGAAAAAACGAAATGGAGAGATCATTTCAAGAGAGGAGAGAGAGACGATGAAATTTATAGCTACGCTTAGCACCACCCGCAAGGATAAGATGCTGGATCGTATGGCACTTATGCCGCGCGACGCCGTGAGCGCGGATGAAATTTTATCGCGATTTAGCGCGATCTCGTTGGAGGTGGAAGATGACGCGATCGATATTGAGCCATCTGAAGCAAGCGGCGATTAGCGCAGGCTTTGCGGCCTTGATGATCGCCATATACGCATTAACGCAAAATTTACTTTAAGGAGAGAGATATGCAAATAGAAATTGCATTGTGGATTATCGTAATTTTAGGAGGCGTCCTTACGGCGACCGCCGGCATCGCAGCGTTATTTTTGAGGGAGAAAAGCCATGAATAAATTTGAGGTAGGAGACTATGTTTGCAACAAAAAAACTTTTGAAGAAAAAAAAGTCGTCGCTAAGATTTTTGAAAAAGATAGCGACACATATAGTATCTGTATGTCAAACGGAATTACCACGGCAATGCCAAAACATATCTTAGAACGAGATTGCGTAAAGATAAGAAATTTGGACGAATTTCAAAACGAGATTGAGGCTATAAGGTGCGTTCTTAAGGATACAAAATATGAGTAGTTACAGATATATACCGCGTATTTATATTTGCTCGCCATATACGGCTGTGGCTAGCAGGCGCGAAGCAAGACGCATAGCGATCAGGGCGCTAGAGGAAGCCGACGAGTTTTTTGACGGCAAGGGGCTAGCCGTAGAACTCTTTTCGCCCGTGCTCGCAAACTCGGTGCAGTATGCAGATAGAAGCTACGACGAGATTATGAAAATTTGCTTTATGCAGATCGACACGTGCGGAGAGATTTTTATCCCTAGCGCCAAAACCTGCGATCTATCTTTGATAGCCGGCTCAAAAGGCATAGGGCTAGAGATCGAATACGCGACCGCGAGAGGATATAAAATACACAACTATGAGTCCTTGCGCAGGGAAAAATTTCATCAAAATTTAAAAGGCGCGGAATGAAAACAATACTTGATGTCTGCTGCGGCGGCAGGATGTTTTATTTTGATAAGCAAAACGAAAACGTGCATTTTTGCGACATCCGCAAAGAAAGCTACACCCTTTGCGACGGACGAAATTTCGAAGTAAACCCAAACACTGTAGCAGACTTTAGAAATTTGCCTTTTGGGGACGAGAGCTTTTATCTCGTAGTGTTTGATCCGCCGCACCTTTTTAGGCTCGGCCAAAACTCTTGGATGGCAAAAAAATATGGCAAGCTTGACGAGAGCTGGCGCGGAGATTTAGCAAAAGGTTTTGACGAATGCATGCGAGTTTTAAAGCCGGGCGGAACGTTAATTTTCAAATGGAATGAAAATCAAATCAAGCTAAACGAGGTGCTAAAGTGTTTTTCCGTAGCTCCGCTGTTGGGGCAAAAGACGGTGGCGGAAACGCATTGGCTGGTATTTTTCAAAGGAGTAAAACAATGAGCTATAAAATAGAGTTGCAAGAGCTTCAAAGGGAACTTGCGAAGATCAAGGATAAGAAAAAACAAACGCAAAAGGCGTTTTTTAAAATTGCCGGAGAGCAGATACAGGAGGACTTTCCTTTCTGCCTTACACAAGAAAACTCTTTTGAAACTATGGTGTTTTCTTTCTCAACAAACGGAAAATTTAAGTGCTCCAAGACAATCACATACGATCTTTTGTTTTTAGACAATATTACCTTTCGGCTTTATCACGAAAAGGGACAAACCGAAAAGGTCGAAAAGGCAAAGCAAATCATAGAAAAATTACATGAAGGAGAGAGCGATGAGAGAGATTAAATTTAAAGCGCGTTTTAAAGTTGATGGACAAATTTACGAAGTGCTAAGCATTGACTTTTTAAATAAAGAAGTGACGCTTTGGGATAAAGAAACGGCTGTAAATTTTGAGACGGATTTTGATGAAATTACACTTATGCAATATACAGGAATAAACGACACCGGCGGACAGGAAATTTATACCGACTTTTTAGTTGAGTATTTCCGCGGCGGGGTCAAAAAATTGGGCAGAATAAAACTAGAAGACGGCAGGTTTGTAATTACTCGCCTATGGGATAAAGGAGTGAATTATGGCGCGCGTCTTGGCTTTGATTGGTGGTCCCCTGACGATCTATTTGAAGTTTCCGCCGAGGAAACGTCTTTTTTTAAAGTCGCAGAAACTATATACGACCACTTATGGGCGCTAGATCACATAGAAAGCAATGCCCGTGAAAACCCAGAAATTTTAAAGGATATAAAATGACGACAAGAGAAAAGATAGGGGTTATGCAAGCCTATACGAGGGGTGAGGAGATCGAGAGGCGTTCGGCTAATTGCGAAGAAGATGAATGGGCATTTGCAGGATTGCCGGTTTGGAATTGGGAGAAATTCGAATACCGCATTAAACCCAAAAAGCCTAAATTTAAAACAGGCGATGAGATAGTGTGTAAAAGCTCACGAGATATCGCCAATCCCGAGGTTTGGTGCGTCGGATCCCCTATGATAGAGGGGATAGACCCAGATGATTTCATCAATGCCAACGACGTCCTTTGGTATTGGGAATACCAAGACGTAGATGGCGAGTGGAAAATGACAAACACTAGATACACAAAAAGCGACCTTAGCAAGGAAGTGCTCGGTCCCAATGAAAGAGAAACGGCTATACCTCTTTACGCGCTCGGATTTAGATTGCCGCGAGAAAAGGATGAGGAATGAACCCCGCAATAAAACCGAAAGAGATGATAATCGTTGATAAGCAAACCGGCGAAAAGGTAGAACCTTGGGAAATAAATTTCGCCCAGAAAACCATCACGATATTATTGGGCTATGGCGAGGCGTGCGACCCGAAGCTATCTTTACCGATGCCGATGGAAAACTACAAGATACGCATATGGACGGGTGAATTTGATGAACGAAATATGCCGATTTATGAGCAGATGGGAGAATAGAATGCTAAATTTCATATTTTGGGGCGTAACGCTCAACTGTTATGCGTTTACGATACTTGTTCTTATAGTGAGGGCTCTGTTCCCAAACGGGCTTCAAAAAAAGCGCGAGAACAAACTACTACCTATGGTGATAGCCATATTCACGCCTTATTTTGCCTTTCTCTTAGGGGTCGCAATCTTTCTATCAATGGCATACTACGGATTTGACGCCGACAAGATAGAAGTGAGACTGGAGAAAAGACGATGAAAATATTGCTTATTTTGTTCGCTTTTTTATTGGCGGGGTGCGAGGGAGCAGATGAGCCAAAAATTGAAGCTTGCAGGGTTGGAGGAACTACTGGATGGGGCATAAGAATATTTTGCATAGAAGGGTTTAAATTCGTATCTTCTATCGGAGCCGGGCAAGGCGGCGGCATAACTCAACTTTTTGGTGCAGACGGCAAACCCATTACGTGTAATTGCAAGGAATTAAAATGAGTAGCCCCGATCGTGAAAAGGAGCGCGAGATGCTAGCCAAAATCGACGATTTCGCGCAGAAGCATAATAAAAAAGGCGCGCTCGCAGAACAAATCCACAAAAGGTTGCTTGAACTAAATTTAAAGCAGTTGAGGAAAATTTTAAAAAGGATCGAAAAATGATAGGACAAGAATATCTAACAACCAGGCAAGCAAAAGAGCTTTTAGGCGGAGTCTGTGATGCGACTCTTTGGCGTTACGTAAAAGAGGGTTATATAGAAAAATTTAAACTAGGTAAAAAAACAGTAGTATATACGAGAGCCAGTATAGAAAAATTTATCCAAAACGCGGTAAAAACCGCGCCTGCACGGACGGCTTAATCTATTAAGCCGTCCAAATAATCCGCCCACCACTGCATAAGCCCTCGCATTTGTGATAAATTTTCCGCCCTATTATATGCAGCACGCACCGAGTTTGCGTCTTTGTGTGCGAGACACTTTTCTATTATGGCCTCGGAGTAGCCGTGGATATGTGTGTTCTCGTTGGAAGCCGTGCTAAAGCTTGAGCGAAATCCGTGAAAAACTATCTCGTCTTTAGTATAGCCCATACGCCTAAGCGCAACGTTTAGAGTATTTTCGCTCATATATTTAGTTTTGCTGAAATTATTAAAAAACAGATAGTCGCTAGCTGGTGCAAATTTGCGGTATTCCAGTAGCAACGCCTTGACCTGCCTAGAGATCGGAAGTTTAAAACTTTCGCGCTCCTGTTTCATCTTACTAGCGTCTATGCTCCAAAGCCCCTTATCGAAATCAAACTCGCTCCACTGCGCCGCGCGGATATTAAACGATCTTGCCGCAGTATAAAGACCGAGCTTCAGCGCTACTTTAGTTTTATACTCTCCACTATATTCGCTTACGGCAAGCATTAATGCGCGCAGATCACTATCCTTCGTCAAGCTTGGGTAATTTTGCTTCTTTTCAGCCTTGAAAGTATATTTGAAATCGATGTCAGACATGATATTGTGTGGAGCCTTGCCGTTAGCCACCGCATATCTCCATAGCTGCGCGCAAAACTGGAACAGCTTTTTAACGACGCTTAGGCGGCCGCCATCCTCTACTTTTCGCAAAATTTCAATTATCTCTGTGGCACAAATGCCCGAAATATCTCTTTTACCAAGATACGGAAAAAGATATTTCTGCGCGTTTCTTATTTGAATTTGAGTAGTCACTTCTTTGATGATTTTACTTTTCTTATCTATCCACTCCATCGCAAGCCGTTCAAAATTTCGGCTCGCATCACCATTTTTAGCGACTATTGGATCAATGCCGTCTTTTACCAAACACAAAAGCTCTGTTTTTAACTCCCTTGCTTTAGCCAAGGTTAAAAGCGGATAATTTCCCAAGGCCATGCGGCGCATCTTTAATGTGAGCGGGCTCTTATACTCAAGCGCAAAAAATTTACGACCCGCGGGCTCAATAAATATAAATAAATTTTGCCCATCAGATTTTTTATAAATTTTATCTTTAGGCTTGAGGGCCTTAATGGCGGCATCGCTTAATGGAGGATTAATTTTCGGCATACGCTCTCCTTAACCACCCGCAAAACCCCTAAAAATCAAGCAAAGATTTTTTACGGACATAACTTTTACGGATAAGGTTTTGTCCGTATAATTATCCGTAAAAATCCCTTAAAATAAAAGAAAATCAAAGAAAACCAAAGAAATAAAAAGAAAATCAAAAATCCAAACAAGGCCCGACGAGAACGCTATTTGTGAAAAGAAAAGAATTAAAAAGAAAATCTAAGAAAATCTAAAGTGGTGCGCCCGGAGGAATTCGAATCCCCGACCTTTTGAACCGCAATCAAATGCTCTATCCAGCTGAGCTACGAGCGCACGAAATAAAAGAAACGGGATTATAGCGTTTTTAGCTTAAATTTAGCCAAAAAGGCGGTTTAAATTTCGACATGCGATAAATTTCAGCTTCGCATTTTTCGCAATTTTTGCGTTTGCCCGATCGCGACGCCCAGTTTTTCGTTTAAATTCCAACGTGCAAGAATTTTAGCCTACTCAAATTTACCTTGTGTCGCGCCTAAATTTAACTTATTTAAGGATTGCATTTTGGAATTTAAAATTTATCCTACTTAAAATTCCGCGAGGCAAATTTAAAATGTCTTAAAAATCTTACGACCTTACAGCCCGAATCCCATGCAAAATAAATAAAATTTATCGCTTTTTAGGTATCATAAGCGAATAATAATGAACGAAGGAGAGAAAATGAAAAAGGTATTTTTAGCGTTTGCGCTGTGGCTCGGTTTTAGCGGGGCTGCTTTTGCGATGCAAGATACGGAGCCGAGCGAGGCACAAGAGCAAAATTCCGCGGAAGTTAAAATTTTAAGCGACGGGTTTTATAAAATGTCCGCCGAAGAATACGGCAGAGCGAAAGTTAGTTGCGATGCTTCGTATTATTACATAGGTTGCGATAAAATTTATTCTCCAAAAATTTCGCAATTTATAAAGGAGCGCGATTTTGGCAATGGAAAATACAGTACTTGTGAAAAATTATTAGAAACTTTAAATACGAAATGCTTTGAAAAAAAATGGCAGAGAAAATTTTGAAGCTTGTGATTTGGCGGGCGAAATTCTAATTAAAACAAGTAGAATTCCATTGGGTTTAGAGCGACTAGTAAGAGGCTGCGAAGTCGGTCAGATTATAAATTCTTGTTTTCTTTGCGCTCTAACATATCTGAATTATTCATTCGATATTGACGAAGTAATCAAATACGCAACGATGACGCGAGATCTAGCGTATGATAAGGAGCATTTCAATAAAATCATCAAAAAATTGCAAGATTGCAAAGCCGACAAAGAGTGCAATCCCGCAAAATTAGAATTTCAATAAGCAAACGTCGAGAGCAAATACGGCGGGCTAAATTTCTAAATTTAAATAGCAAGGGAAAGATCGCTATGGCGGATAAGCTGATCGACATCGGGCTCATTTTGTTTTTCAGCGGCCTTTGCATGTTATATAAACGGCGTATGCGGGATCGGCAAAGACTATATGCAGCGCAATAAAATAGACTTGATGCGCTGGACCGAGGTACATTTTGCGCTCCAACACGCCGTTTAATTCGAACGAGCCGCTAGAATTAAAATTTAAAGAGCCCAAAAGCAAGCACATAATCTACAATTTCTTCGAGCTCATCATCCATTATGCGATAATCGCGCCATTTTTAGTGATCTATGCGGGGATTTTTCTATTTTGCGCGGGGCTAGCCATTAAAATTTTATCCTAAATTTAAAATTTGCGACGCGGATGCAGAGCGGGCATTGCATAGACGCCGTTTTCGTTGCAGAACTTCAAAATTTTATACTGCGCCGCTTGCTAAGCACGCTACGCTTATTATATTTTAAGAGATAAAATTTCAAAATTTTATCGCCGAATCCACAACTTATGAATTTTATGCCGTGATTTCCGTTTCTATCGGGGCGGGAAAGGGGCTTGAATTGCGAGGTCACATTTCTCGCGGGCGCCGCCTCCGCAGCACCGCATTGCTTGCTTGCCCGCGAACCCCACCTAATCTCCGACGACGCTAGCAGGGCGGACTGCGTCCGCGCATTTTTATTTAGCGGCTTGCGCCGCATGAAATTCCATATCGATAAATTTTTAAAATTCCACTACCACTAAATTTTTATCGTTTTTGGAATTTTAAAATTCCATCCGTAGCCGCCAAGCAAATTTATCCGCCGATAAATCATCAAACCGCCAAGCCGATCGTCAAGCTTCCGCTCGACCGCAAACTAAACTAACCGCCAGCCAAACCGATCGGCAGCCGAGCCGTATAAAACTAACCGACTGACCGCCGAACCGATCGCCGAGCCAAAGCCCTAGCCCGCGTTACTCTACGTAAATTTTATACTCGCCGTAGCCGCGCGCGTCCATCTCCTCAAGCGGTATAAATTCCAAGCTAGCGCCGTTGATGCAGTATCTCATACCGCCCTTATCTCTCGGTCCGTCCTCAAAGACGTGTCCTAAATGGCTGCCTCCTACGCGGCTGGAGACCTCGACGCGCTGCATACCGTGGCTGTCGTCTCGCGCATAGGCGATCGCATCGGTCGTTATCGGCTTTGAAAAGCTCGGCCAGCCGGTGCCGGAGTTGTATTTGTCGGTAGAGGAAAAGAGCGGCTTTTTCGACACGATGTCGACGTAGATGCCCTTTTTATAGTGCTTGTCGTATTCGCTCGAAAACGGTCGCTCGGTATCTTTTTCCTGCGTGACGCTGTATTGCAGGTCGCTCAGAGTTCTTTTAAGCTCCTCTTTGCTCTGCGCTTTGAAGGCTTTGTCATCGTAAAGCGGCTTTTTAGCGAGGCGCAGATCGATATGGCAGTAGCCGCCCGGGTTTTTGTCTAGATAGTCTTGGTGATAATCCTCCGCCTTGACGTAGTTTTTAAGCGGCATAACCTCGACCGCTATCTTTTCATCATATTTGCTCTGCTTAAAGGCTACGAATTTACGCGCCGTCTCGCCGCTCGCCTCGTCGGTGTAGTAGATGCCCGTGCGATACTGGCGACCGCGGTCGTTACCTTGCTTGTCGATCGAGAACGGATCGATGATGCGGAAATAATGCGCCAAAATTTCAGGCTCGCTGATGACGTTTGCGTCGTATTTTAAGTGTAGCGTCTCGGCATGATCGCTGCTGTGCAGCCCTTCGTAGCTTGCCTGATCGCTCTTGCCGTTGGCGTAGCCTACCTGCGTCGCGACTATGCCGTCAAGCTGCTTAAAATACGCCTCCATGCCCCAAAAGCAGCCGCCTGCTAGATAAATTTCTTTTACGTTTGCGTTCACGCCGCCTCCTTTAACTTTAAAATTTGCGTCCGCCGAGCTACCGCCGCCTGCGGCATTGAGCGCGACTAAATAACCCGCCGCCAAAGCAAAGAGGCAGATTAAAACTTTAGAAATTTTCATTTTGATCCTTTCGTTTTGAATTTTGCGCAATTTTACAATCTCTAAATGAAGCGAGAGTGAAAGAGAGAAATTTTATCGCTTACGGCAGATCGCTACCCAAATTTTATCGCCGCAGGATCGGGGCTTTCGGCTCGCCGTCGCCGCAGAATTAGAATTTTACCGCGGCGGCAAGGCGGGATCAAAAATTTTATCTTACCGCGGCGGCGCAAGATCAAAATTTTATCTTATCCTTGCG
Organism: uncultured Campylobacter sp.; assembly: GCA_963530525.1. Lineage (GTDB taxonomy): Bacteria > Campylobacterota > Campylobacteria > Campylobacterales > Campylobacteraceae > Campylobacter_B. The sequence goes on along the minus strand of CAUSEA010000005.1, from coordinate 29,326 downwards.
GCGCGCTGCAGCATCGGAATTTTACCTCCTCGCAAGCGGTTAAAATTCTATGCTATAACGAGGGTTGAAATTTTACCGCCGCCGCCAAGATTAAAATTTTACTGCTTCAGCGGGGAGCGGATTTCGCTAGCGCGGCGAGCGGTTGGATTTGATCGCCGCGGCAAGAATTAAAATTTCGCTACCGCTGCAGGGTTGGAATTTTATCGCCCCTGCGCTACGATGAAATTCTAACCCTTTTACGAGCAAGACCCTTGCGCCGTCCATTCGCCTGCGCTACGGCTCGTATGAAATTATCCATTCATCGCGGCTTACGTAGGGATTTTAGAGATTTTGATACGCCCTATTGCGGTGCGAAATTTTATCGTCGCGCCTCGCGGCTAGATTTTGTTACCGTCGCGATAATTAAAATTTTACCGCCGCGCAAACGTAATCTGAGCCTGATTTAGCGCCTTTGCGAGTTTTACGACGCGGCCGAATTCTACCGCGCGCGCTTTGCGAGGGCACGGACTGCTCGCGGGACGGGCTATACAGTGCGCCCGCTGCTTTGCCGCATTTAAAATTTTATCTACGCACCGCTTAGGTTGCGGCACGGCACCCATCCACTCCGCTGCGCGATTAAAATTTGTATATACGGCGCACCGATCGCGACGAGGCACCGCCTTAAAAATTTATACTCCGCTCCGTATCTGCTGCGAAACGGCGCCGAAATTTCAACGCAAAATAGGCGCCATGAAATTTTCGCGCCGCGAGATAAAATTTGTACGCCGCTATACGACGGCGAGGCGCGAACCCATCCGTTGCGTGCGCGATTAAATTTAAAATTTACGCGCCGCGGCCGCAAGATAAAATTTTAGCGACCATTCAGGGGCGGCGAATGATTTAATTTAGATTGCGCCGCACAGATACGAGCGGTATGCCACGCAGTCAAACCGACGCCGCACGGCTGCGTAGCGGAAGTAGCCGGGTCCGCTACGCGCTGGCGCGTAACAAAGCGCCATGCATTAGACCCTCGCCGCGCGCAATGAAGCTAGCGCTACGAGATACGCTCCGGCGCGGTTTTAAAGTTTACAACGGCATAAAAAGTTATGAAGCTAGCGCAATAAATCCGCCCCCGTCGCAGGCGAGCAAAATTTAGTGCAAAAAGTGGCGCACTCCCGTAAAATACATCGCCATGCCAAACTTGTCGGCGCTTGCGATCACCTCATCGTCGCGGATGCTGCCGCCTGGCTGCACCACTGCCGCGACGCCCGCAGCATGTGCGATCTCGATGCTATCTTTAAACGGGAAAAACGCCTCGCTTGCAAGCGCGCAGCCGTGCAGATCGACGCCCACGTCGCGAGCCTTCGCCACAGCCGCACGTGCGGCGTCCACGCGGCTCGTCATACCCATGCCGATCGCAACCATCGCGCGATTTTTGACGTAAACCACGCAGTTGCTCTTCGTAAGTGCGGCGATCTGCCACGCGATTTTTAGATCATCCAGTTCACTATCGCTAGCCGCGCGCTTGGTGACGCAGCGGGCGTCTGCGACCTCGTCCGCGCCCACGTAGTCGCGCTGCTGATATACGAAGCCGCCGTCAATGAATTTAAAATCATACTTGTCGTTTTCGCGAATTAAAAACTCCCCGCCCTGCTCAAAAATTTTAATGCGCTTCTTCTTTTCAAATACCGCAAGCGCAGCGGGCGTGACGCGGGCGGCAAGGATAACTTCGACAAAAATTTCATTGATTTTATGCGCCAGCTCCTCGTCCAAAATACCGTTTATCGCCACGACGCCGCCATATGCGCTTACGGGGTCGCATTTTAGCGCCTCTACATAGCTCTTAAGCAGGCTAGATTTCACGGCGAAACCGCATGGATTGGCGTGCTTGCAGATCGCTACCGCAGGCGCCTCCCCGAAGCTACTAGCGAGCATCAGCGCGCCGTGCATATCGGTCATATTGTTAAAGCTCGCCTCGCCCTTTAGGCTCTTAAAGTGCTTGCTAAAAAAGTCCTCGAACTCGTACAGCGCGCCCTTTTGATGCGGATTTTCGCCGTAGCGAGTATCGAAGACCTTGCTGCCCGTGATAAATTTTTTCGCACCGAAGCCGCCGTTAAAGCGCTCGTTCATATAGTTTGCGATCATCGCGTCGTAGGCTGCGGTGTGCTCATAAGCTTTAATCATCAAATTTTGCCTAAATTTCAGCTTCTCGCTCTCGTCAGGGCTCGCTAAATTTTGCAAAACCGCGTCGTAATCAAGCGGGCTAGTAACGACATAGACGCTTGCGAAATTCTTAGCTGCCGAGCGCACCATCGCAGGGCCGCCGATGTCGATATTTTCGATGATCTCTGAAAAATCGTCGGTGCGAGCTACGGTCGCTTTAAAAGGATATAAATTTACGCACACTAGATCAATGCCACTGATGTCGTGCTGCGCGGCTTGGCTTACGTGATTTGCGTCGTTTCGCTTATACAAAATTCCGCCGTGGATCTTTGGATGTAGGGTCTTAACCCGTCCCTCAAACATCTCGGGCGAGCCCGTGTATTCGCTCACTTCGGCGGCCTTTACGCCGTTTTCGCGCAGAAGCTTAAACGTACCGCCCGTGCTTAAAATTTCAAATCCAAGCCTCTGTAGCCCGCGAGCAAACTCTACGACGCCCTCTTTATCGCTTACGCTAATTAACGCTCTCATCTTTTCTCCTTTTAATTTATTCGCATAGTTTTTTAAAAATCAGCTCGCGCATGTCGTTTGCATTAAGCTGAAAATACAAAATCGCCTCGTGGCGAGCCTTTTGATACTCGCGCCTCGTCTTTTCATCTGCTGCGCCGAGCTTTGAGCCGTTAAATTTCGCCATACGCGCCGAACTCAGCTCTTTTAGCCTCTCGCTGATCGGAGAAATACCGCCGCTATAATTAAACCACTCTTTGCTTTGAAAAATATTAAATAAAATTTGAAAATCTACGAAATTTCCCTTATTATACTCGGCGCAGACCCCGTTTTTGTGGCTTGCGGTATAGATCGCGCCGTATCTGCGCTCGAAAAAATATAGTTTTATGAGCTTTGCGTTTTTGTCTAAATTTGCGCCGCTACCGCCTAAAATCGCAAGCTTCGCATCGCCGCGCGTTTCGTAAGGACCTAAAATCGTGCCATTTTCGTAGAGATTTCCGCCGTAAAAAGCGTATTTCGTACCCCTAAGCTCGTCCGAAAGAACGTAGGTTTTATCGCTTGCGGGCGAGTTTTTGCCCGCGCAGCCGAGCAGCGACAGAGCCAAAAACAGAGACGAGGTAAAAAATTTCATCGCAAAAAATCCTTTAAATTTTAAAATTTTGCCAAATTTATGAAGCGGAAATCGGCAAAGCAAAATTTTCTAAATTTACCGCATTTACCGCGCGCAAATTTTAAATTTACTTTTCAAATGCCGCCGCTTTGCTCGCGCGGACGTAAATTTTAAAATTTTGCGCCGCTTGCAAAGGCTAAATTTAAAAGCCGCGCGCAAAACGTAAATTTAAACCGCAGCGCAAATTTAGCCGCAAGGACCTGCGCAAATCGGCTAAATTTAAAATTTCACGGCGCAGCTTTTATCGCCAAGCTAGGTTGCGCTTGCTTTTGCCGCTTTTTAAAATTTTAAATTTACCTGCACATTTTGTTTTCCAGCTCGTCCATAAGCGCGGCTATGTCATCATCAATCGCACCTTGCCGCTGCTGCTCGTTTAAATTTTACGCGCCGCTTTAAATTTTTACAAGCCGCAAATTTAAAGCGACGCGAAATCCAAACAGCACTAGATATAATAGATGCTGTTTTTGATATTTTTGCCGTCGATCTCGTTTTTGCGCCACGAGCTCTCGTCGTTTAGCACGATCCAGCGCTTCTCCTCCTCGCGATAAAACCAATCCTTGTCGATCTGATAGTAGATCTGACATCCCGAAATTTCGATGATATTGGCGATGTTGTTGTCGTGGTAGTTGTTCTCGTCGAAGTCGGTGAAGGTGCGCTGCCCCATCTCGGCGTAGAGCTCGTTTAAAATTTGAAGCATCTCGCTTAGGCGCGTATCCATCTTCTCGACCTGAAGCCCAAGCTCGTTAGCCTCTCTGAATAAGATCGGATAATCGTGCGACGGATAGCCGCTGTTTAGCTTGTCGCTGATAAAGGCGATCTTTTGCTCATCTTCGAAATGATAGCGCAGAATTTCGCGGCAAATTTTAAGCGATAGACTGCTTGCGCGATCGACGGCGCCGAAAACGAGCGGATGGATATATTTATAAAGCTCCTTGTACGGGTTCTCATCGTTCGGGCGCTCGTTATTTTTCCAAAGCTTCACCACGCGACTTAGCTCGTCCATCGAAACGTTGGCTTGATCGTTGGTGTTCGTAACCGGCGAAAGCTCGTGGCGCAGCGAGGTATCGACCGACGTGAGATAGCCTAGCGGCCCCATTAAAATTTTATTCGCCCCAAGCGCCATCATCGTAGCCGCCGAAGCGCAATTTGCCGGCACCAGCGCGATCAGCTCGTCGCAGTGGTTACGCAGGATAGAGACGATCTTGAGCGATGCGATGCCGCTGCCGCCGTCAGATTTGATGTAAAGGTAGAGCTTTTCGAAATGCTTGCCTTTAAGATGGTCGTTGATACTGATTGCGTCGTTGCCGCAGACGCTGCCCGCGCCCGAATTGAAGTAGGTAAGCAGCGGCGCGCCCAGATATTTCTCGATATTGGTGATCACCTCTTGCGTTTGCTTCATCAAGATTGGCGGTTGCTTCGCCGCCTTTTTAGCGCCCTGCTTCTGCGGCTCTTCGTCTTTGGATAAAAATCCCATGTTTTTCCTTTCGTGTTGGTTTGGTTTTAAAATTTTAACTTACAAATATCGCGCAATTTGTCTTGGTGCCACTCGATGCTCTCTTTAACCGTATTGCCTAGAGCCGTATGCGGGCTTTGCAAAAATGCCCTACTATTTTTTAGTCTTGAGCCCACGTATTCATAGCGTGAGATCACGTTTGCGCTGGAGCTTTGCGACACCGAAGCCGAAAACGAGTATGAATAAAGCGGTGCGGAGGAAGCGTAGCCGCTAAAGTGCTCTTTTAGGCTTACGAATTTGCCCTCCGCAAAGGCCTTGCAAACGCCGCCACTCGCGGAATACTCGGCGATTCGCAGCTCTTTATTGGGTGTAAAAACGTAGATCGTAAATTTATTTAGAGCTCTTTGCAAAATTTGATCCATAGCCACGTTCATCCCTCTTTCGTCCGTAAATAGATAGAGATTGGAGCCCGCCTCTTCGTATTTTCCTAAGATCGCGTCATCTTTAAAAAGCACGCCGCCTGAAATTTTATATTCAGTAACGGTCTGCCCGTCGTAGCTCATCATCACGGAATTTTCCGGATGCAGCTCGGTTTGCGAATACTTTACCTTCATACAGCCTGCGAGCAGCGCGACCGCCGCAAGCAGCGCTAAAATTTTAATTTTATCCATAACTCCCTCGAAGTTTATCTGCAAAAATCGTCTAAGATCATGGTTTTAAGACCCTCGGTCGCCTTTTTGAAAAATCCAGCCACAGCCAACTCCTCCGCAATATATTTCGTATCTTTGCGATCGACCGCTTTTTCAAAATTCATATTTTTATATGCGCTTAGTCCTTTCGAGCTCATATTTTGCACCGAGCTCTCGCTTTTTGAAATTTTGCCGTCCGCATAAAGCCAATCGCCATCTTTGAACATATTTGAAGTATAGTCGAAATTTACGTATCTGCCTGCATTATAGACGCTGCAAATCCCATCTTTGTGCCAAATGCTAAATACCATTGCCCTTTCGTCGTTAAAAAGATAAAATTTCATCCGCTTGGCATTCAGTGCGGACTTATAGTTATTGCCGTAAGACTTGCCCGCTTCATCAAGCACAAGCATCCTAAACTCGTTTCTATCTATAGAATACACGCCTAAATTTTTGCCGTTTTCATACAGATCCTCGCCCGCAAATTTATAGATCACGGTTTTGTTGCCGTCGTAAAATTTAAACTCCTTATCGCTCTTGGCCGGGCGCAATATCCCGCATCCTCCAAGTAGTGCCGCCAAAACGGCAAAAATTATAAAATTTTTCATTTATCACTCCTCAAATTTAATCCAACCTTTTAGACTTTTCTCTGCAAAGCAGACCAAGAAGCGTAGCACCGCTAAGCACGACGGATTTTTTCACATGATCTGCTACTGTCGAATTTAGTTTTTCTAAAATTTTTTTATCCACATAAGATAACTTTTCATTAACGAAATCATACCTGGATGAAATTTTCCCCATTCCTTTTCTTGACATCAAAACATCATAACTATATGCCACGATCGGCTCACCTCGTGAATATATAGTGATATACTCCTTTATATGTACATATTTTCCTGCGGACAATGCTTTACAAACGCCGTTATTATGGCTAAAAGAGATTACTTTAAGAAATTCGTTCGGAACGAATATTATCTCCGTAATTTTTTTAGAATTATGTTCCTTTATCGCGCTAGGATCTATATAACCATTTCCCATTTCATCAGTATAAATGTGCGTACTAAGTCCCGGTACCGTAAGATATTTGCCTAACACTTTGCCATTTTTATAGAGTTTTCCGTTATGGGCTCGGTATCTGGTGGAAATATTTTTGTCAAAGCTTAACATTACGATATCTTCCGAGTCGGCAATTCCGTTTTGATCTTTTTTGCCCGCGCATCCTCCAAGTAGTGCCGCCAAAACAGCAAAAACTATAAAATTTTTCATTCATCGCTCCTTAAATTCTAATCCTTCGCTGCACCTTATCACCGTATCGCGATCCACCTTAAAATTTCAAGGCGTTTTGCGCCCTCAAATTTTAAAATTTGCTCGCCCTACTTCTCGCCGAAGCGCTCCTTTAAAATTTTATACGCCTCGTTGATCTCCTGAAGCTTCTTCGTGCCCTCCTGGATGATCTCCTCGTCCGCGCCCTTGCCCATCAGGATGTCGGGATGGTATTTTTTCACGAGCTCGCGATATTTTTTCTTGATCTCGTTAAACGTAGCGTCCTTAGAAAGCCCCAAAATTTCATACGGATCCCTTTTGCTTTTGGTCGATCCGTAGCCTTGCGAGCCGCCCGAATAGCCGCTACCATACCCACCAAAATATCCGCCGCCGTATGAACCGCCCGAACTTTGCGAGCCTCCGTAGCTCGAACCGGCCGAGCCGCCATAGCCGTAGCCCGTGCCGCCGCCGTAACTGCTGCTGCCGTAACCGCCGGTGCTTCTGCCGCCGTATTTGTCCCAATATCCGCCGCTTCTTGTGCTATAGCCGTCGTATTCGTCGTAAGCCGTATCGCTTTGCGCACCGCCGTTTTCGTAATATGTGCCGTAAAAGCTGCGCTCAAAGGTCGCAAACATCTGACTTTGGATATGCTCGGGCAAGCCCAATCCGTCGCAAATCTGCGAGATCGTGCGCCGCTCCGCCGCGCTAAAACCGCGATCGACGTAGGCTAAATTTAAAAAGAAATAGATTAGCCCCGTTTTGCGGCTCGGGCTCGGGCGGTAGGTTTGGTTATACTTCTCGGCGAGCTCGCGCACGTTTGCAAGGCTTTCTTTCTCGAGCTTATAAACGAGTTTCAGCGCCTCTCGCTCGCGCTCGCCGGCGCCCATTTGGCGCACCAAATCGTCTAAAATTTCGCTTATCATCGCGGCTTCGGACTCGCTTACGTGCCCGTCGCTTTTGGCGACCTTGGCTAGAAGCGCTACTAAAATTTTAGCCTCTCCTAGCTGCATTCGCGCCTTGCCGCGATAGCCGGAGTTACCGAAAACTCCGCCGATCTGAGCAAAAATATAAAGCGCGATTAAAAGAAATACAATGCCGAGCACGCGCTAGTCTTCGCTCTTTACGATCTTGGCAAACTCGCCGAAGTAAATTTCTTTTAGCGCGTTTAGATTTTTACGGACGGAATTTATGCGAAACGCTTCACCGCCGCTGATGCCTAGGCGCATTAAGCTTAGCCCGTATTTTGCGGCCAGCTCTTTAAATTTAGCCTCGTCGCGTACGCCGAAAATCGCGCGCGAAAAGCTCTCGTCGAAAATATCTCTGCTATCGTCGCAGCTCATCTCAAACTCGCCGCCTACGCCGCCTACGCACGCCATTTTAGCTAGCGTGATCGCCACGCCGCCGATGCCTACGGAGTTTGCAAATTCCAAAACTCCGCTCCTGCCCGCCTCGATCGCGAAGTCCCACAGAGCGCGCTCAGCTTTTAAATTTAACTCAGGCAGGCTGCCTGCGACGCGATTTTCCACCGCTTTCATATAAAGCGATCCCGCAAAAACGCCCTTTGTGTCACCCGCCAGATAGACGCTCACGCCGCTAGCGCAAAAATCGCTAGGGATGATCTCGCCCTCGTTTGTGCCCACGCACACGATCGCGGGAGCGGGCTGGATACTAACGCCGCCCGTTTCGTTATATAGGCTTACGTTGCCGCTTACAACGGGAGTATTTAGCGCTGCGCAAGCCTGCTTGATCCCCTCGCAGCCCTGCGCGAACTGCCACATAACCTCGGGATTTTGCGGATTGCCGTAGTTTAGGCAATCGGTGATGGCTAGAGGCGTCGCGCCGCTCATAGCGATTTTTCGTCCCGCTGACGCTACCGCTAGCGCCGCGCCTATGCGAGGATGGACGTAATTCATCCGCGTGTTACAGTCCGCAGCCATCGCGAGTTTTACGCCGTTTTGCTTAACTCGCATCACCGCAGCACCCAGCATGCCTGGACGCTTGGCGGAATTTAACCCTACGTTGGCGTCGTATTGATCGTAGATGTAGGATTTATTTAGCACTTCGGGGTCCTCAAAAATTTTATCAAACGCCGCGTCTAGCTCGCGCTCGCTCGCGCCGCAGCCGCATAAATTTTGCCGCGCGATCTGCGCCATATATGCAGGCTCTTTTATCGGGCGATCCAGCACGGGCGCCGCCTCGCTAAGCGGCTCGATCGGGATAACGCCCGCCAGCTCGCCGTGCCAAAAAAGCTCCATCTTGCCGCTATCCGTCACCTCGCCGATGACGGCGGCATCGAGATCCCATTTGGCAAAAATTTCTTTGATTTTCTCCTCGCAGCCCTTTTTGGCGCAGATCAGCATGCGCTCCTGGCTCTCGCTTAGCATCAGCTCATACGGGCTCATCCCCTCTTCGCGCATCGGTACGCGATCCAAATTTAACCTCATGCCGCTGCCGCTGCGCCCCGCCATCTCAAAGCTGCTTGAAGTAAGCCCCGCCGCGCCCATATCCTGGATACCCACGACGTAGTCGGTCTTAAAAAGCTCCAAGCACGCCTCCATCAGCAGCTTTTCGGCGAACGGATCGCCCACCTGCACGGTCGGGCGCAGGGATTTGTTCGCGTCGTTAAAGCTATCGCTCGCCATCACGGCTCCTCCGAGCCCGTCGCGACCCGTCTTAGAGCCCACGTAGATTACGCTGTTGCCCACGCCTTCGGCCCTGCCGTAGAAAATTTCATCCTTTTTAACGATACCCAAAGCAAAGGCATTAACCAAAATATTGCCGTCAAAGCTCTTATCGAAGCTCGTCTCGCCGCCGATCGTAGGGATCCCCATGCAATTGCCGTAGTGAGCGATGCCCGCGACCGCGCCTTTTAGCAGATATCGCTGCTTCCTGGCGTTTTCGCTTCTTCCTCGCACCTCACCGAAACGAAGCGAGTTCATATTGGCCTCGACGCGCGCGCCCATCGTAAAGATATCGCGCAGTATCCCGCCCACGCCGGTCGCAGCCCCCTGAAAAGGCTCTATGAAGCTAGGGTGGTTGTGGCTTTCCATCTTAAAAACCGCAGCCATACCGCCGCCGATGTCGATGACGCCTGCATTTTCGCCCGGGCCCTGGATAACCCAAGGCGCCTTGGTCGGGAAACCGCTTAAGTATTTTTTGCTCGATTTGTAGCTGCAGTGCTCGCTCCACATCGCGCTAAAAATCCCAAGCTCGAGCAGATTCGGCTCGCGACCTAAAATTTTTAAAATTTTTTCATATTCTTCGTCTGAAATTTTATGTGCCGCTACTACTTTTTTGTCCATTTTTTCGCCCTTTTCGCCGTTAAATTTAGATCCCAATGATAGCTAAAATTTTCTATCATTTCGATTAATCTTTGCCCTTTTTAAGATACTTCTCGCAAAGCTTCGCCTCTTTTAAAAACGCGTAAAATGCGTTAATGTTTGCCGTGATAAATCCCTTGCGCCCGTCAAAAAGCGATCTGCGCAAAATGTATGATTTAAAAAACGCAAACGGATAGATTAGCAAAAGCTTCGCAAGACTGGGCTTCTTGCCCTTTTCAAAATCCCCCTGCGCGCGCAGCGTGGAGTAGTTGTTGTTTTTCATAACGAGCTCGGCGATCGGCTTTTCGCTAAAGTGATTAATGCAAAATTTGCTCTTTTTCACCGCACCCTTTACGATCGAAATTTGCGCGTGCACCCCCATATTTTTATACTCGCCGCACTCCTTACGAAAGAAGCGGATATGGGTGTTTTTGCGCACGAGATCGGAGCATTTGCGCCCCAGCGAGTATTCATGAAATTTAATATCCAGCGCCGAGTAATCGCTCTGGTCCATAAACTCCTCTATCTCGCCCTTTAGCTCAGGACTTACCTCCTCGTCGCCGTCGAGATTTAGCACCCATTCGTTGCTACATAGCGAAAACGCGTAGTTTTTCTGTACCCCCTCGCCCTGCCAGTCGTGGTGGTAAATTTTATCGGTAAATTTACGCGCGATTTGTAGCGTGGCATCGGTGCTGCCGCTATCGACGATTATGATCTCGGCAAAATCCGCCACGCTACGCAGCATACGCTCGATGTGGCGCTCCTCATTCATCACTATCGCATAAACGGATGCTTTAATCATAGTTTGTTCCTTATCCTCGTAAATTTAAGCCAAAAATCAAAAAACCCCTCCGTGCCCAAAATGCCGATACGCTTTACGGCGTATTTGTCGTCGCCCGCTTCGTAAAGCCCGCGCTTGACGACCACCGCGCCTTTAAAATTTGATCTGGCGATATTTAAAATTTCGTCGTTAAATTTACCGTAGGGATAGGCAAACACCTCGCACGGCTGAGCGCAAATACCTGCTACACGAGCCTTGGACGCGATTATCTCGTCTGCGGCGAGCTTCGGATCGCTCGCGTAGGTAAGGTCTAAATTTACGTGGTGCATCGTATGCGCACCGAACTCCACTAGCCCGCTTGCTTGCATTTTTAAAATTTGCTCCTCGCTTAACATTCGCGCAAGATGAGCGGTGTTGGCGCGCTCCCAGTCGTTTTGCACGGCGTCCGGCACCAAAAATATGCTCGCTTTAAAATCGTATTTTTTCAAAATTTCAAATGCGCTGGTAAAATTATTTTCAAACCCGTCGTCGAATGTGATGCAAACCGCCTTTTTAGGCAGCCGCTCTAGCGCGATAAGCTCGCTAAGCTTAAAGCTTTTAAAGCCGTTTTTTGCAAGCCACGCGATCTGCCTCTCAAAATCCGCGGGTCTTAGCCGCCATTTGTCGAATTTATCGCCCTTGTGCTCCTCTACGCTATGATACATCAGCACCCGCGCCTTATGCCAGCCCTGCGGGATCCGCCACCAGTTATAACGCAGCGAAATGCCCACCGCAGCAGCAAAGATCAGAAAGGCTACAAAATAAATCATCTGAATTTCTCTCCGTTTTTATAGACGAACTCGCGCCATTCGTAAGACTCGCTGTAAAAATCGCTCCGCTCGTTTTTATCTTTTCCGCTTAGTGCGCCGCGACGTTCGCCGCCGCTCTCGCTGCATTTTTCATCAGAAATTTCACCGCAGGCATCTGCGCCAAAGCTCTCTTCAAAGATCGTCTCAAGCATAAATTTTGCCACTCGGGCGGCGTTTGCGATCCTTAGCGTCTTGGCTCTGCCGCGCCGCGCGATGCGCGCGTATTCGCCGCTAGAAAGAAGGCATTTGATCTTTGAAAAGCAATCCGCAGGACTGTCAAAATAAACTATCTCCGAGCCGTCCTCGTAAAGCCGCTCAAACCCCGCGATCTTGGGGCTAAAAGTGCAGACGCCACAGCCCAAAAACTGCGCCATGCGGTCGCTCGCGCCGAGCAATTTATGAGCGTGCGCGCACTCAAGCTCGTCGTCGCGATTAAAATTTATCGCAATCTTCGCAGCCGCGATCTCGCGATGAAATTTATCGCCGAATACGGCAGGCGCGCCGAGGCTCGCAAAAATTTTAAGCCTAAGCCCTTCTTTTTCGCAAAAATCGCGCAACAAAAGCGCAAATTTATACCTCACGTCCTCTTGATAATCGCGCGCTATGTAGATCACATCGGTCGTTTTAGCGGCGTCTAGGCATCTATCAAATGCCGCATCGGAGATGTTTGGGAAAAAGGTGAATTTCGCGCCGTATCTCGCCGAAAGATCGCGCAGCTTCAGTGCATTCGCCCAAAAAAACACGTCGATGAAGCTTAATTTTTCGAAAAATTCCCGTTTTTCTTGAAGATGATCGACGTACCAGATCGCGATTTTAATCTTAGGAAGCGCCGATTTTATTGCTCGCAGCGTGCTAAGACCGATCTTTTCGCCTTTGCCGATTAAAAGCAGATCGGCGCCGATGTTTTCGCAGATACGCACGAGTTTGGCGTTCATTTTCTCTAGCCCGCTGTTTTTCAGCCCGCAAAAGCGTAGGCTCCGCTCCCAATCGCGGTAGCTGAAATCATAGACGAAGTGCCCGCCGCGGATGAGCCCGTGGCTGATCTTACGCTCCATGCCATAGAAAAAACTGCCGTCGTCGTATTCGTTGAAAATGCCGCAATGCACGATCTTTAGGCTTCGCATAACAGCTCCTCGTAGTAATTTTTAAGCGAGTTAATATAATTTTGCAGCGTCAAAGTTTGCTTAAAACCGGCGTGTTTTTGCGCAAAAGCCCGTGCGTATTTGCCGTAAGTGCGGTAAATTTCATCGATTTTGGCGCTCAAATTCGCCGCCTCGCATAAAAACTCCTCGCTTAAAATTTCCGAAATTCCGCCCACACGGGTAGATATCAGCACGGGCGAATAAAAAATACCTTCGATCAAAATCACCGGAAAGCCCTCCTTGCGCGAGCTGATCACGTGCAGGTGCGACGCGCTCAGAGCCGCCGCGACGTCGTCGCAAAAGCCGCACAGCCGCACGTGGTCCCGTAAATTTAGCGAATCGATTAAATTTTGCAAATTTTGCCTCTCGCCGCCCTGACCGTAAATTTTAAGCTCGAAATCGAATTTCAGCTCGCTTGCGGCGCGGATCAAAAGATCAAAACCCTTGATCTTATCGAGCCTGCCGACCGCGACGATGTTAAATTTAAAATTTTCCGCCGCCGCGCTTGCACCCTGTTGCGATACGAATACGCTACTAGTCTTATTTTGCGATGCGTCCGCATCGAAAGCCCTATCCTGCGACATATGCGCCCCGCTAAGCGTATCTTGCGACGCAAATACAGCGCCAGCCATGTTTTGCGACGCGAACGTGCCGCCAGCCGAGTCGCCGCGCGCATCTTTTTCCCCCTCAAGCGCCCTATTTGCGGCGCCCTCCGGGTCCTTGCAGCGCGCGAGAATTTCATGATTTGCAAACTCCTGCCGCGGCTCTATGCCAAAATATATCACCTTCGCGGTGTGATTTATCGTGGTTGCGACCTTGCGCGAGGCTGCGATGACGTTTCGCACGCGATCAAAAACGGGCGCCTTGCGGTCGTTGTGTTTGGTCGCGACAAGCTTAAGGCTTAAAAATTTTTCGACCACGAAGCCGATCTGTGCGGCTTTGGCGCCGTGCGAATGTAAAATTTCAAATCCGCCCGAGCGTAAAAACCGATAAATTTCAACGAACAAAAACGGATTGTAGCGCTTGTCGCGGCTTTTGTACTCATAAATTTGCACGCGCGCATCCAGACGCTGTAAAAACTCGCATCTATCGGGCACAATTAGCGCCGCCTGCTCGCTTTTGCAAAGCTCATTTAGCGAGTCGATCACGATCTTTTCGACGCCGCCGTAAAATCTGGAGCAGCAAAGATAGGCGATTTTCATCTATTTCTGCCCTTTTTCATCTTCAAAATGAAGCTAAAAAGCCCCTGCCTGCCGCTAACCATGATGCGCGGAATTTCAAAGTTTGAGTAGTGCGGGCGCAACACGTCGTTTTGCGTCGTAACGGCGCAGCTAAAGCCCGCCTCGCGCGCGCAGCGCACGCTAATCTCGTCGTAAAAGCCGAACGGATAGGCAAAAGCGCTGCAAGAAATATCAAATTTCGCCTCTATTTCGCGCTTTGATTCGCTCATCTGGCGCAGCTGCTCTTGCGGATCCAAGCTAGGCAAGTTTGCGTGATCGAGCGTATGCGAGCCGATCTCGATAAGCCCGCTTTGTAAAAGCTTGCGAACCTCCTCGTCGCTTAGCATCTCCTCGCGATTTAGCTCATCGCTTGATTTTTTCAGATCTTTATCGGTCGCCCAATTCCCCTCAAAACGCCGGTTCACGATGAAAATCGTCGCCTTAAAGCCGTATTTTTGAAGTATCGGCAGAGCGCCCGTGAGATTATCGCGATACCCATCGTCGAAGGTAATGCAAACCGCCTTTGCAGGCTTTTTATCCAAGCTTGCAAGCTCACTTAGAGTGTAGCTCGTAAAGCCGTTTCGCTTCAGCCACGCAAGCTGTTTTTCAAACGCGGCGGGTGTCACGCGCAGACGGTTAAATTTAGAGACACGCTTCGGCAGATGCTCGCGGATCATATGATACATCAGCACGCGCGGATACTCGTAAGGTTGGTCCTTCGCCCACCATGCAAAACGCAGACAGAACCACGCAAAAAGCGTCGCTGCCGCAAAAGCCAAAACCGCCGCGTAGATCATCGCTCGATCCTTACGCGATATGCCAAAAAGCTTAGTATCGTAGCCAGACTTAGCGCCTCTTTCGACAGATACGCGCCGTGATCGAACTGGCAATCTATCAAAAGATAGATCAGAAGCGTGAGAACCCCAAACTGCCTGCTTTGAATGCACTCCTTAAAAACGCTAAATAGGATCGCGCCGTAAAAGATAAGGCCGAGCACGCCGCTATAAAGTAAAATTTCTAAAAATAAATTATGCGGCGCGTTGTATTCGGGGTGCTCAAGTACGGGGGAGTTTGGCAAATTTATATATGAGCCCAGCCCATAGCCCAAGATAGGCTTTTGCTGCGCCATCTCTAAAATATAGCTCCAAATCACGGTTCTGCCTGAGGAGTTGCCGCTAAATAGCGCGGCTAGCCTTTGCTCAAACGACGGCGAAAGCGCAAGTAAAACGGCAAAAAGAGCGATGAAACCCACCGTGAAAAGCAGGTATTTTTTGTTTAGGCTCTTTAAATTTAGCGCGCCGTAAAACGCAAGCGCACAAAACGCGCCGACCCACGCCGCCCTAGAAAATGAAAAGATCATAAAAAATGCAAATAAAAATAGAGCCGCAAATTTGAGCGCCAAAGGCCACCGTATCGCCACCGCGCTAAGGCAGAGCCCAAAGCCCATAAAAAGCCCTAAAATATTGCGGTTCGAAAGCGCTCCGCTAAGACCTCCGCGAACAGAGTCGCTTGAAAAGACGATCGCATCGGTGCTGCTTACAAGCTGATAGATCACGCTTGCCGATAAAATTCCAAGCCCCACGAACAAAAAGGCAAAAACGGCGTTTTGATCAAAAAATTTGAGCTTGTAAAAATAACAAAGTACTAAAAATATCGCGCCGTATCGAAGCACGAAAAATAGCGTGCTCTGCCATGCCTTTTTTGAGATAACCGCCTCGTTTAGGAGGTTTGAGATCGCTAGCGTCGCCACTAAACAGACGAAGCAAATCGCGACAAATCTCGTTTTTTTCAAAATTTCGCTTAGAATTGCGTAGTTTTTAAAATATATCAGATGAACCAAAAAGAGTAAATTTAGCGCCGCAAATGAGATCTGATAGACCGCGTTTTTAAAAAACAGCGACGCGCACCAAAGAAGTAGCAGCGTTAAAAATGTGATCCTCCAGCCGCTAAGCGCGCCGTTTTCATAAAAAAATTTTTTCATATTAAACTCTCATAAACCTTTATCGTTTTTTCTACCATCTGCTTTAGGCTGAAGTTTTGCGAAACGTAGCCGTAGCCGTCAAATTTCAGCTCGCGCGCGGAGGCAAACAGCCCCGCCAGCGCCTGTGCGTCGCCCACGTCAAAAAAATAACCGTTTTCGCCCTCTCTTACAATATCCAGCGCGCCGCCGTGGCGGGTCGCGATCACCGGGCAATTTAGCGCTATCGCCTCGGCCATCGAGCGCCCGAAGCTCTCGGGCTTGCTTGAAGCGCTTACCGTGACCGACGAGAGCGAGTAAATCTCGGCCACCTTGCTCTGCGAGCCTGCAAAAATTACGCGCTCGCAGAGACCAAGCCCCTCTACGAGCGATTTTAGCTCCGAAAAATACTCGTCGCGACCCGCCCCCACGCCGCCTACGATCAAAATTTTAAGCTTTTGTTCGCTTGCTAAAGCCGCGGCGCGGATTAGGGTTTTGTAATCCTTAATCTGCGTGATGCGCCCAACGCCGGAGACGATGAAATCATCTTGCGCGAGGTTAAAATTCTGCCGAAATTCCGCGATGAAGCGCTCGTCTAAATTTTTGGGATTAAATTTTTCTAGATCGATGCCGCGCGGAATAATCGTGATCTTGGCCGCATCCGCGCCGTAGCTTCGCACCACGTGATCGCGCGTATAGCCGCTTGGGCAGATGATCGCGTCCGCATCCGTCATGATTTTGCTGTAGAAATTTACGGAATTTATCCCGTGCACGGTGCTTACGATCTTTGCACGCGGGCGGGCAAATTTAACCAGCCACGCCGGCACGCGGGAGCGGACATGCACTATGTCGGGAGAAATTTCGCTTAAAATTTTACGCAGCTTTAAAACGCGCGCCGCAACGCTTAGGATATTTTTGGAGCAAACGTCGAGCTGTACGTGCACGCCGCCCTCGTTTTCTATCTCGGGCGCCAATTTGCCGCCGTTACTGATGACGAAATTTTCGATGCCGCGCCGTGCAAACTCCCTATTTAGCTCGACTACGCCGCGCTCGACGCCGCCTTCGTTCAGCTCGGGCAGGATTTGCACGACCCTCATATTTTTATCTCCCTCACAAACGCCTTAAGATTGTACTTCGCAGTCTTTTTTGGCTTCACGCCCTCGCTGTAGCGCCTAGCATGCCCAGTAGAAACGAGAGCGCTTATAAAATCGTTAAATTTATTATGAGCGACTTTGCGTTTTAAACTCAAAATGGCTACGCTCGCACTCCCGTTAGATACGGCCTCGCTTATCATCGAGACGCTGTCCTCGCTGATAAAGACCCACTCGCACTGCGCCAAAAAATCGCCGATCGGATTTACGGGCTCGCGGCTATAAATCACGCTGTAATCCCAGCTGAGCTTTTCTAGCGCACTCTCGGTAGCCCTCGGCGTGCGCGGAGAGGTCGTTAGCGCAAACTCCCAGTCCGCAAACTGCGCTCTTACGCCCTCGATCTGCTTTAAAATTTCATCCCCCATCTCAAAGCAGGAATTCGGCCCGCCGATGATAAATCCTACCGCCTTGCGCTGCGGCCGGTACAGCCCCTGCGGGCGCGAAAAGCTAAGCGAGACTGGCGAAATTTTAAGATTTGCGCGCGGCTTTGGGCGATCGTGCGCGCCTGCGATGATGACGCTAAAATCCTTGCGGTAGCCCTTCGGATACATTAGCGCTATACTCGGCTTAGCGTATCTGCGCGCGTAAAATTTTAGCGCGTAATAGGTCGTAGAGCCCGCGCCTACGAACAGATCGAAATCTGCGAAATTTAAATTGCGATCTGCCGAGGCGTCTAAATTTCTGCCATTCGGCGCGGCATCTAAATTTGCACTATCTGACGCGACGGAGCTGTTTAGAGCGGAACTACTTAAATTCGATCCATTTTTGCGGTCCGCCGCCATGCCACTCTCGCCGAGGTCGCACTTAAAAATTTTGAAATAAAGCCCGAAAAAATCAAGCGCGTAGGAGCAAAGCTTAAGAAGCTTGTTAGCGTAAGCGATCTTGCAAATGCAAAACTCAAGACCTCTTAGCTCGCAAAATGCGATGCTTTGGTTCTCGTGCCCCTTGCGACCGTCGCTTAAGATGAGTGCTTTTCGATACGGATTTTTAGCGGTGGGCGGATTTGCAGCGGAGCTTTCGCTATTAAAATTTAGCGATCCTGTGCTTGCGTGCCACGCGCAATCTGAGGCGTCGGATCTTAAATTTTTACCTCTAAAATTTTCGCGCCGCAAAGCGCAAGAGGGGCTGCCGCAAACCGATATGAAATTTTTGAGGTCTAAATTTTTGCCTGCTCGCGCGACGACAGCGATCGCTACAAAATTTTCGCGATTTAAAATTTTACCTTCTCGCGCGACGGCGCCTAAATTCACGACGCTTTGCTCTTTTGCAAAGAGGCGCGAGCTCTGCGGCGCGGATAAATTCCTCGTGACGCTGTTTCTGCTCTCGCCTCTTAGAATTTGCCGCGCCATCAGTCCATCTTCCATCGTTTGTGTATCCAAAACCACTGCTGCGGCGCGGTTCGCACGACCTCTTCGAAAATGTCGTTGCACTTTTGCGTGATAAACAGCTCGGCTTCGTCCTTATTTAGCCCTTCAGGTAGCGGCGGAAAATCCTTGATCACAATCTCGTAGCGATCATCCGCGCCGCGCCGCGCAAAGATCGGGATCAGCACGGGATGAAATTTCAAATAAAGCGACGCGATGGTCTTTGTGGTGTAGCACTGCCGTCCAAAAAAAGTCGTAATCAGGCTGTTTTTAGGGCCCGGCTTTTGATCGGGCAGAATGCCTACGTTGCGCCCCTGCTTTAGCGCCTGCACGAGCCTGCGCATCGCATCGTCCTTGTAAATGAGGTCGTTGCCGTAGCGCTCACGAAACGGCGCCACTAGCCGCTCTTCGATCAACTCATTATCGCTGCGACGCCCGACTACCGAGACGGGAAAGCCGTTGGCGCCGAAAAAATTGGCTAAAATTTCCCAATTTCCAAAATGCGCTGTAAAAAATAAAATCCCGTGCGGATTATCACCTTTTAGCTTTCGGACGCGCTCTAGCGCCTGCTCGCCGTTTGAAATCAGATCATCAAATTTTAGTCTGCCATTGTAAAATAAAAGCGTATCGGTAAGCGTCCTAGCGATACTGCGAAAATTCTCGATCGCAAGAGCGTGAAGCTCACTTTCGCTTTTTTGCGGATAGGCGGCGCGAAGGTTATCCTGCGCGACTTTAACGCGCCTGCTAAGCTTCCACGATGCAAAAAGTGCGAGCTTGTCGAAAAATGCGAATATGAAGCTTTTCGGCGCGAATTTTGCAAATTTTATCAGACCCAGCGCCAAAAAATATTGGATTTTTTCCTTCATAAAGACCTCGTTTTAAATGCGAGATTATATTGAATTTTGGCTAATTAGTAGCTAAAACGCTATTTGCCGAGGCAAAAATTGCTAAACATTTCGTCTAAAATTTCATCTCGCTCAAATGGACGCGAAATACGTGCAATCGCCTCAATCGCGCGATTTATCTCAAATGCAAAAAGCTCAAGCTCGCCGCAAGCTAGACGCTCGCTCGCATTTTTAAGAGCCGCAAGCGCGCTCTCGCAAGATAGAATTTGCCGCTCATTGCTTAGCATAAGACCATCGAAATTTTGAGAATTTAAGTAGCTTTGCAGCGCGGTTAAAATTTGATCCACGCCCTCGTTTGCAGAAATTTCAAGTGGCGTAAAAATGGAATTTGCCTGGGTATTTTGCCCAGCGGAATTTATTGCAGAGCTACTAGGCGCGATGGAATTTGCAGAATTTTGTTTGGAATCATCTTTCGTAAAATTCTCCGCAGCACAGCTTGCAGTAGCGCGCTCGGTATTGGGCGACGCTAGCCCCGCTTTTGCGGCGGAATTCTGCTCCATCAGATTTATAAAATTCGCAAGAGCTGTTTGGCTTGTAGGCGCGGAATTTGTGGAAGTAGAATTTTGCGCGCTTAAGTCACACTTTAAATTTTTAGCTTTTAAATTCTGCGCGCAGGAATTTAAAGAAGCGTCGCAGGTCTGACTTTGTTTTAAATTTTCGGCTGCGAAATTCTCTAATATGGGATTTCCGGCTGCGAAATTTTTTGCAGAAAAAGCCTCTAAATCATCGCCAATATCCTCCACGCTAGGATGAAATTTACGCGGCAAGTCACATTTATTTAAAACGTAGATGATTTTTTTGCCTTTTTGTTCGCGCAATATTTTTAGGATCTGCGCGTCCTCGGCATCCCATTCGCGGCTTGCGTCAAACACCGCCAAAATCACGTCTGCCTCGCTTGCAGCGCGAAGCGAATATGAAATGCCGATACTTTCGAGCTTTGAGCCGCCGTGTCTGATACCTGCAGTATCGACTATACGGATTAGATGAGTGCCTATTTGCAAGCTTTCTTCGATGAGATCGCGCGTAGTGCCTGCTTCGTCGCTCACGATAGCGCGACTAAAGCTCAACATGGAATTTAAAATGCTTGATTTACCGACATTGGGCTTACCCACAATCGCTACTTTAAAGCCCTCGATCAACCCCTTGCGGCTGCGGCTAATGCGAGTGATTTTTTCTAGCGAAGCGATATTTTGACTAAGCATTTCTTGCGAGTTTTGCAGCACGTCAGAAGGCAGATCGTCCTCCGCGTAATCGATGCAAACCTCGACAAAAGCTAGCGTCTTAACCAGAGCCACGCGCAGATTTGCGACGAAGTCTGCTAGCTCGCCGCGCAGGTTTCTAGCTAAAATTTTAGCCGCACTTTGCGAGCGCGAATTTATAAGATCGCTTATGGCTTCGGCTTTACTAAGATCCATTTTGCCGTTTAAAAACGCTCGCTTACTAAACTCGCCCGGATTTGCTATGCGCGCGCCCAGAGCCAGCACGGCATCTAATGCCAAGGACGAAGCCGTAAAGCCGCCGTGGGTCTGCACTTCTACGACATCCTCGCCGGTAAAGCTATGCGGAGCCTTGAAATATATCAAAATCGCCTCGCCGAACGCTTCGCCACTCTCGTCAAAAAGATTCACAAGCGTGGCATAGCGAAGTCGCAAACAGCTGCGATGTGAAAGGCTTAGAGCGATAGATAGCGCTTCCTCGCCTGAAATTCTAACTATGCAAATTCCGCCGATGCCGTGAGCCGTAGCGATAGCGGCGATAGTCTCGCTCACGATTAGCTTTTTTCGTCTACGATGACGATTTTGCCGCTACGCGTGGATTTGATACCCACGAAACGATCCGGATATGCTTGTTTTAGCTTATCGGCTACAATTTTGATAAATGCGCCATCAAAAGCCTTCGTGACGATACGCTCATTTCCAGAGCGCTCCACGAGCGCATTTACATAAGAATCGATAAATCGTTCTTGATTTTGTAAAAATTCCGCGATTTCAAAAACCACAGCAAGATCATATCTAATGCTGATCCAGTTATAAATCATATACGAAAGTGCCTTGTAGCGGTGTCCTTCTTTGCCTATCAAAAGCGCGCTATCCTCGCCTTGCAGCTTGATATAGACGGTATTTTCGTCGATTTTGCTAACATCGCTAACTTCGATATTAAACTCGCTTGATCTAAAAAGCGCAGATAGTTTCTCTTTGATATCGGATAGAATTTCATCCGTCACAACGCCCTTTTGCTTTTCTTTGCGATGTTTAGAATGCGTAGCGCGCGGATTTTGCGGCTCTGATTTGTCGCCCTGCTTTTTCTCTGCTTTGCCGGCTTTATTTTGCGGGGCGATAAATTCCAGATTTTCGCTAAATTTCTCCCCTTCCAAAACCGCTTCTATAATAGCATTTTTTTTAAAAAAGCCCAAAAATCCACCGCTTGGATGCTGCAGCACGCGCACGTTAAGCTGCGTTACCGAGCATCCTAGCTCAGCTGCTGCTTTATTATATGCGTCTTTTAAATTTTCTGCTTCAATTATCATGATTTTTTCTCCGCTATTTGAGCTTGTTTATGCCTAGCAAAGGCTTTATTAATGACATATTGCTGGATAATGGAGCAGAAGTTATTGACCGTCCAATATAGCGTAAGACCCGCAGGGAACATTACGAAAAATACCGTAAAAATGAGCGGCAAGAATTTCATCATCTTCTCTTGCATCGGATCGGTAAATGTAGTCGGCGTAATCTTTTGCTGCAAAAACATCAAAATTCCCATCGTAATCGGCAGGATATAGTATGGATCTTTAAGCGACAGATCGTGGATCCATAGCGCCCATTCCGCGCCCTTTAGCTCGATCGCGTTAAGCAGCACGCGGTAGATCGCGAAAAATACCGGGATCTGAAGTAGGATCGGCAAGCAGCCGCCCATCGGGTTGGCGCCGTTTTTCTTATACAGATCCATCATATGCATCTGCAGCTTTTGCTTATCGTCCTTATATTTCTCCTGAAGCTCCTTCATCTTAGGCGCCAGATCCTTTAGCTTGTTCATAGATAGCATTCCCTTGTAGCTTAGCGGGAATAGGATTAGGCGGATGATGAGCGTAAGCACGACGATCGACCAGCCCCAGTTGCCGATATAGCCGTGCAGCCAGTTTAGGAAATTAAACATCGGGCGGGCGATGAAGGTAAACCGGCCGTATTCGATCACTTTAGTAAGTTTAGGATCGATAGAATTTAAAATTTTATAATCCTTCGGTCCGATGTATCCTGCCGCGCTAAACTCGCCGTTTGATCTGATAAGAACCTGTGAAATTTTATCGCTATCGGTCACGGTGGTATCCAGCCCCCGCCCGTAAAACAGCGTCGTGTAATACCTATCCGAAGCCGCCGCAAAGAGTGCCTTCGCGATTTTTTTATTATCTTTAACGTCGCCGTCTTCAAAAATTTCCAACTTCTCGTCGTCTTTCATAACCACGACGCCGTGGATGGTGTTGCTATCGGCGACTACGTTCGGTCGCGAGCCGGGGGTTATGAAATAAGCTGCGTTTTTGCTCAGTTTCACGTCCAGCTTGTAGCTGCCGTTCGGATAGAAGGCCAAATTTTTACTTATCGTAAGTTCGCCTAAATCCTGCGTCAAAACGACGCTCTTTTCGCCGCTACTAAGATCTAGCGTCGCGGCAGAGGCCCTATAAGGGGTAGAAAAGGCTTTAGCCTTTAGCGCCGCATCCTCGAAGCGTATCTCAAGCGGCTTGGAATGCGATTTAGGATCGATCAAATTTATCGCATCGCCGTTTTCGTCACGGAATTTAGCATCATTTAGTATATACGAGCTTATGCGACCAAGTCCGTCGATCGTAAAATTTGCCTCTTTGCCAACCACGCGCACTAACGGTGCAGAGATGGAATTCGCGGTATTTAAATTTGCTCCCTGCGCGCTCACGCCATCGGCGGAAGTTTGCGGAGCGGACTTGGCAGCATTTTTTTGAGCGATTTGCGCCGCGGTTGCGTTTGCCTCCATTGCGGCGCGAATTTTTGATAAATAAAAATGATCGTAAGCTACAAAAAATATGAGCGCAGTTGCTATTGCGATAGCAAGGCGCTTTGATTGAGGAAGTTTATCTAGCACTATTTTCTCCTAGTCGTATGACGTAATATCTATTTTTTTTATATGGTATAAACCAAAGCTTAAATTTCTGCGCGCGCGCGTTAAAGCCGCCTTCGCAGACTTTTGAAAATACGCAAAATTTGAAATTTCGCGCGATTATCGGATAATCTATGCCACCGCTAAAGAGCGGATTGCACCTTAAAATTCTAGCCGTTACAGCACAGAGCGCGCCAAAGACGCCGTTAAACTTAAACTCATAAAGCGCGTATTCCGAACAGCTCGGATAATAACGGCAACAGCGTGGCAGCAAAGGCGAAATAAATTTTCGATAAAACCCGATCACGGCTATAAAAAATCTCTTCATTTTACTGCGCCGATCTTTTTAAACGCCCATTTTAAATTTCGTTCCAGCTCGCTAAAACTCATATCAATCATCTGTTTTTTCGCGATCAGTATAAAAATGCCGCTATCGATGGAATTCTGCTGATTATAAAACGCGGCGCGCAAACGTCTTTTGGCGCGGTTTCGCGTGACCGAGTTGCCTATTTTTTTACTGGCGACCGCGCTAAATTTACGCTGCTCGCTAGCCAAAAAATAGACGACGGCGCATTCGCAATGCCACTTCGCCCCGTTTTTATAAACATCCGAAAAAACTCTACTGTCGCTTATCGCAGCGAATTCGCCTACGCAGCCAATCTTCTTCTGCCTTTAGCACGTCTTGCACTTAAAACTCTGCGGCCGTTTTTTGTTTTCATGCGGACGCGAAAGCCGTGAGTGCGCTTTTTAGGGGTATTGTGAGGTTGGTACGTTCTTTTCATAACTGTTCCTTTAAGAAAATGTAAAGCAGAGATTTTATAGAAACTTTACTTAAAAACCGATAAACAAAAGCAGCCCTAGCGCCGATAAACGTCGCCTTGCAGCTTTTTACGGCGCAGTTTTAAGTCTTGCTCATTTTTATTGTTTCGCTCCTTGATATCTTGCATTGGCTGTTTTTTCATCGAAAAATCATCGTGGTCGCCTACACCTTTTGATTCACGTTGCAAATTATTTTGCAAGCTTTGCCTATCTAATTCATTTTTTTGACGATTTAGCAGAATTTCACTATGGTTTTTCTCAAATTCTGATTGTTTATCGTTCGCAACGTAAGCGCTGGCACCAAAGCTTACTGAGTCATCTTGCGCTCTTAGTGCCGTACAATCAGCAAATATCGCACCGCAAAGCAACCAAAATATCAAAGCCTTTTTCATTTGCGTTTAAATTTACCTGCCATCGCGCGATAGATCGCCGCCTCATTTTGAAGCGTCAAATATCTTTGATTTAGCTCGTTTATCTTAGCGTTTACGGCGTCGGTACGGGCTTCTAGCATATCCTTTAGCTCGCTTGAGCCAGCTTCGTATTTCGCAGCGTAAAGATCGGCAATACGCGCCTTTTCGTCATAAGCGGCACTTAAATTTTTAAGGCTAGCCAGATTGATCTGGTAAATTCTATATAAATTTAGCACCTCATTCGTAGCGTTAGAGAGCGTCTGTTCGTAATTTACGACGTTTTTGCGAAAAGCGATCTCCGAAATTTTAAGGCGGTTTTCAACCCTCGCATAATCCAAAAACGGCAAACTTATGCTTACGTTGCCGCTTAAAAAATTTAGCTTGAAGCTATCGTTGGCACTCACGCCTTGCCCATTAGTAAGCCCTGCGCCTAAATTTACGCTAGGAAAGAAATTTAACTTAGCGGTCTGTTCATCGTAAAAGCTGGAATTTAGCCTAGCGATCGCAGCTCTAATGTCGGGGCGGTTAGCAAGCGCTGTGTAAGGCACATTTAGATCAACGCCTTGGAATTCTATGGAATTTATCGAATCGGTGTTATCATCAAATTGCAAGCTGGAGGAGATGAGATTTCTCATATATTTATGATTATCCTCGATGTTTTTTTGAATGCTTAATACCTTGTTTTCAAGCCCTAGGATAGAATTTTGAATCTGCCTGTAATCTAGCTGCTCGGACTTGCCGTAATCATATTTTGCCTTGATTATTTTTTCGATCTCTCGGTAATCGCTTAAATTCTGTTTTGTCCATTTTAGCGAATCGTTTAGATAAAGCATCTCAAAGTAGCCGCTTACTACGGAATTTATAAGAGTCAGGCGAGTATTTTCAAGGTCAAACTCACTAGCTTTAGCGTTCCAGCCCTCGGCATTTACCGCCGAGCGGATCTTGCCGAAAAGATCAAGCTCATAGCTTACGTTAAAGCCCGAACTATAGGTTTTATTCCAATTCGAGCCGGTGCTTATGTCGCGATTAGCGCCCGCACTCCACGAGCTACTTAGCGTAGGAAAAAGATCAGCCCTGCTTAGCCCTAAATTTGCATAAGCACTCTCAACGTTTAAGGCCGCTGTTTTTAGATCGTAGTTGTTCGCAAGGGCTTGATCTACAAGCTTATTTAGATACGATTCGCCATATTTTTTATACCACAGCGTATCGATTTCATAGCTTGCATTTTCGTCCTTGAAATGCTCTACAGGTTTAAATTCGACCTCACTTTGATTTGAGGCGCAACCGCCGATAAAAACAGCTAAAACGCCGCTTAAAATTACTTTGGAATTTATCATTTTCTCTCCTTAATTATTCTTGTGCTAAAGCATCTATCGGATTTAATCTGCTGGCGTTTCTTGCCGGCAGATAGCCAAAAACTATACCGATCGCGGACGACGCCGCAAAGGCGATCACGAAAGGCGCAGTAGTAAATTTCATCGCAAAATCTAAGCTAATGGTATTAAACGCAAATCCAAGCGCCAAAGCGATTAAAATTCCTAAAGCTCCGCCCAGCGAGCAAAGCAAGATCGCCTCTATCAAAAACTGCTGCAAGATATTGGATTGCTTCGCGCCGATCGCCATTCTGATGCCGATTTCGCGCGTGCGCTCGGTAACGCTTACGAGCATGATATTCATCACGCCGATGCCACCGACGACGAGCGAGATCACCGCGATCGATGAGATCAAAATCGTCATCGTGCCGGTAGTGCTTTGTATTGTTTGTTTGATAGTATCTGCGTTCATCGTATGAAAATCCCGCGAACCGTGTCTTTGGATAAGTAGCTGAGTTAGGCTCTCTTCGGCCACTTGAGTATTGACATCGTCTTTTATTTTGATGGTGATAGAGCTGATTTTTCGATTGCCCGTGATTTTATTCATCACGGTTGAGTACGGCGCGTAAATTCTTAAATTTTCGTTGCTTCCGAAGGCATTTTTATCCTTGCCCGAAACTCCTATGATCTTAAGCGGCTTACCCGAAAATAAAATCGTCTTGCCGATAGGATCGGAATTTTTAAAAAATGTTTTTTTAGTGTTTGGATCGATAATCGCGACAGAGGCAGAATTTTTAATATCGTTGTCGCTAAAATTTCTACCATCTTCTACATCTATGCCGTTAACCGCCAAAGAATTCACGCCACCACCACGCAGTTGAGCCTTGGAGCTTAAATTCGCATATGTTGCCGTACCGCTTGCAGAAGCATTTGGTGTGGCATAATCGACGTAGGGCTGGCGCGCCAAAACTTTAGAATCACTTATCGTAAGGGTGCTTACAAAGCCCGCGCGCACATCGCCGAAATTTTTACCAGGGAAGATATCGATCGTATTGGTGCCAATTTTACGGATCTCGGATAAAATTTTCTCCTCCGAACCCTTACCGAGAGCTACTACGCAGATAACAGACGCGATGCCGATGATGATGCCTAGCATCGTCAAAATCGATCTTAGCTTATGCGAAAATATCGCGCTAATCGACATTTTAAAGCTTTCGATGAGCTGGTCTTTACAAAATATAAAGGAATTTTTCGTTTTGATATGCTCTTTTTTGCGCTCAAAAATCCGCTCGGCCTTTCTTTTATCACTTAAAATTCTGCCGTCTTTGATCTCGATGATACGATCCGCAAATTCCGCAATATGCGCATCATGCGTAACTATGATGATGGTGTGGCCCTCTTTATGCAGCGCCGTTAAAATTTGCATCACCGTCTCGCCGCTTTTGCTATCAAGCGCGCCGGTAGGTTCGTCTGCCAAAATCACTTCGCCGCCGTTTATCAGAGCGCGGGCGATGCTTACGCGCTGCTGCTGCCCGCCGCTAAGTTTGCTCGGTAAATTTTTGGTGCGATCGCCAAGCTCCAGCTTATTCAAAAGCTCCACCGCTCGTTTCGTCCGTTCGCTCGCCCCTACGCCCGCATACACCGCAGGCAGCGAGACGTTTGCGGTCGCGTCCATCGTAGCGATGAGATTGTATTTTTGAAAGACGAAGCCGAATTTTTTGCTTCTAAGCGCCGCAAGCTCGTCGCCGCTTAAATTCGCGGTCTCGCGACCTTCGATCTTGTAGCTTCCGCTGCTCGGCGTATCGATGCAGCCGATTATATTCATCAGCGTCGATTTTCCGCTTCCGGATTGCCCGATTATAGATATAAACTCGCCCGCTTCGATATTTAAGCTTACGTCTTTTAGGACGTGGATTTCGTTATCGCCAAGAATGAATTTTTTGTTTATATCTTTAAGCTCTAGCATCTTCATACCATAAAATTTTAACTAAAATACCATCGGAGGCCCGTCCATATTTAACGGCGCGGCTTTTCCGTCGGCGATAAGCACCTCATCTTTTTCATCCAAACCGCTTAAAATTTCAGTATTCAAATCGTCGCTGACGCCCGTTTTTACGTATCGCTGCTCAGGCTCTTTGCCGTTAAGCACTGTGACGTAATCGCCTTTTGCGTCGCGCTTGATAACCGAAGTAGGTAGGTAGCTCGTATTGTTCGCTTCGCTTACGATTATGTTGTTTTCGGTCGTCATTCCGATCTTTAAAAAATCGTTTTCGTTATCCACGAGCATCTTTGCATAAAAATAGATCGCGCTATCGCTGCTACTCGAAGAATAAGACGATCCGCTAGAGGTTTTATCGTACGTCCCGTCGCTAAGCGTGGTAAGACCGGGATCGATCTTGTAAATTTTAGCCTTTTTGATATTATCCAGATCCGATAGTATGGAGTATTCTACGTCCATTCCGACCTTTACTTTGGATATATCGCCCTCTGCGATTTGCATCTTGATCTCCATCTTGCTTAGATCGGCGATCTTTACGATCGTAGGCGTAGTTTGATTGGAATTTACCGTTTTGCCCTCCTCTACCGGCATGGAAACAATTGTGCCGCTTATCGGAGCCGTGATCTTGGTATAGCCGAAATTTGTCTCCGCCGTGCTTAGCTGAAGTTTGGTCTGCTCGATCTGCGCCTCGATCTGCTTCTGCTCGGCCTCTTTTAAAGCGGCGCTATTTTTAGCGTTTTCCACAGCCTCTTTGGAAGCGGCGTTTCTTTTATACAGCTGCAGCTCGCGATTATACTGCGTTTTAGCGTTTGCCGCGGCGATCTTTGCCGAAGCCAAATTTGCCTCGTGGATCAGAAGCTGCGCCTTTTGCTGCGCAATCTCGTTTTCTTGCGTGACGGAATCGATCTGCGCTATCATATCGCCTTTTTTTACGATATCGCCCACCTTGACGTAGAGCTTTTTGATCTGACCGCTTACCTGCGCGCCCACGTCGACCAAATCCCTGGCATAAACCTCGCCCGCAGCCGTCACCGTGCCTCTTATATCGCCCTTTTCAAGTCTAGTCGTAAGAGCTTTCGGCGCCTCTTCTTGCTTAAAAAATTTACCGTATAAAAAATATATCGCAATGACGATGAGCAAGGTAAGGGCGATAAATTTCAAGGTTTTTTTCATTTTGCCAACTTCAAATAAAATAGGGGCTAATTCTAATGTAAAAATATAAAATTTTAGTTAAATACTAAATTCTTTGCT
>CAUSEA010000004.1:0-86777 GCA_963530525.1 uncultured Campylobacter sp. | reverse complement strand
CGTAAATGGCCTCTGAGCCGTATTTGTCGAAGTTTTCTTTTAAAATTTTAGCGCTTAGCTTTATCGCCTCGTCCCAGCTAACGCGCACGAAGGGCTCTTTACCGCGAAGCTGCGGTTTTGGATTTGAGGGATCAGCTAGGAAGCTTTTGCGCACGTATGGATATTTTACGCGCGTTTCGTTTTGGATGTGATCGCTTAGGGCGTTGTTTAGCACCGTTGGCATCGCGTCGCCCTCAAAGGGCTCGGTGCCAACGACCCTGCCGCCGATGGTTTGGACGTAAAACGCGCCGAATTTATTCGCGCAAAGTCCCATCTGCTCGTCAAATATCGCCTGCGCCGCCGCGTCAAACTGTTTTGCTTGCGCCGATGCTGCCGCCAGCGCGCCTAGTTTTAGAAAATCTCGTCTTTTCATTATTCTGCCTTAAATTTAAATTTGGTGGTTGATTTGGTTTAAATTTAGCGGGATTTATGGAGTTGAACTTTGCATCGTTTGCCTTTTATCGTATTACGCGACCTCGCGTCTTAGCCGTGATTTTACGAAATTTAGGCTTAATTTGCCATTTATTTATCGCGTCGCGATGAAATTCTATTAGAGCTAAGCACTAGATAAATTCCACCGCGACTATTTGGGTCAAAAGCTATACGTAAGGCTTAGATTGAAGGTGCGCGGATCGCCGTAGATCATACGATTTGAGCCGATGCCCTCAAAATAGCGTTTATCAGTTATGTTATCGACGTTTAGCTGCACATCTAGGTTTTTACTCGCTTTGTAGCCTAGCATTACGTTTGCAATCGTGTAGGCTTTCTGCTCGATCCTGCCGTATGGCGAGTCGGAATAAATCTTTGAGCGATACATCGCGCCTGCGCCGATTCTAAACGCGCCAATCTCATATTTGGCAAAAAGATTTACGCTGGTGCGGGAGGAGTCGCTGGCGTAGATATTGCCGTCAGCGTCTTTGGCTTTGTAGTGCGCTAGCCCCATACTTAGGCTTAGCGCATCGGTGATTTTACCGTTTACGTCCGCTTCAAAGCCCCTGCTGGTTACTCCGCGACCCTGCCTGTAAGCGTAAGAATTTGTGCCCGTGATATACTCGTCGGTGCGGATGCCGAGCTTATCTTGGATGATCTTAAAAACGCCCAGGCTTGCTTGCAGATCGCCGTCAAAATACTCGCCTTTGATGCCCGCTTCGTAGTCCTTGCCTTGGATGGGATCAAGATATTTATTGTTTTTGTCCTTGTAGGTTTGAGGTTTAAAAATACTCGTATAACTTGCATAAAGGGTATGATGATCGTCTAAATCATAGGTGATCCCTGCATATGGAGTAATTTCGCGGGTAAAATTTCTATTATCTGCTCCACCTGTAATTTTATATTTATAGTAACTCATCCGCGTTCCTAATAAGAGCTTTAAATCCTCGGTGATTGAGAGTTTATTCGCGGCATAAATTGCTTTTTGAATAGTTCGATCGGCATTATTTTGATCTACATACGGTAAGCGTGGATCTTCAATATGAAGGTCGTTAAAATTTATTCTAGTACGCGCGGCATAAGCAAGGCCTGCTGGAGTATTTCGGTTATTCCAGTAGCTACTTACGTTATCGGATCCCTTTTTGTAGAGATTATACATCGCGCCAAATACGAATTCATGATCTTGTTCGAAAAATTCATAAGGGATATTCAC
Organism: uncultured Campylobacter sp.; assembly: GCA_963530525.1. GTDB lineage: Bacteria > Campylobacterota > Campylobacteria > Campylobacterales > Campylobacteraceae > Campylobacter_B. The sequence continues at coordinate 85,096 of CAUSEA010000004.1, read as the reverse complement.
ATAGGCGTCGATATTGTGGATATTTTCTTCGTGCTTGTTAGCATAAACGCTAAGATCGGCGACGTTTCCGATGCCGCCAGGGCCTACCCTGCCGCCATAATAGAGCAAATTTGAATCGGTATGAGCGCGACGAAACGAATAACTCAAGCTTAAACTCGCCTCGTTTGAGAAATATTGTTTAAAATCGGCATAAAAATCAAGCGTAGAGATGTCGTATCGCGTCCAAGGCTGAGAGAAAATTTTGTTTTTGCCGAAGTGCGTGCGCGTGCCGTCCGAGTTAAACGCGGGCATTCCGCCCCAGCGCGTGCCATGTCGGCGTAGAGTCTGATAAAATGAGCCAAAGCTCAGCCTTGAATCGTCCGTTACATCGATATCTAATACGCCATAAACGGCAGTATTGCGACGATTGTAATAGTCCATATAGGAGTGCGATCGTTCATGCATAAACGCTAGGCGTCCGCGCACCGAACCGCTTTGATTGAGCGGGCTTTGAACATCGGTTTTAAGCCCATATCTGTCGTATGAGCCGCCGTTTAGGCTGATGTATCCTTTCGGAACGGCGGAATCCGCGTGCTTGCGGATAAAATTTAAGCTCGCGGCGGGATTTCCCGCGCCTGCTAATAATCCGTTCGCACCCTTTACTACCTCAACGCGCTCATATGGCAGTAAATTTAAATCGTTCGCCCCGAGGCTAAAACCTCCGAAGCTAGGCATCGAATCAAGCAGATAATAATCTATGCTAAATCCGCGCGCCGTAGGATAGAGCCTCTCATCCATACGCCCGCTCGTAATGCCCGCTATATTTCGCATCAGCACCTGATAATCGGTTATCCCCATATCTTTTAGCTTGGCTTCGGTCACCACGGTAAGAGACTGGGGCGTTTCTCTCGCCGTAAGATCGAGCCTGGTGGTACTTTTAACGAGCTTTCTAGCCTCATAATCTCTGTCGTCGCGACGGAGCTTTTGGGTATCTTGCACCTCTATGGTGCCTAAGTCCTCCGGGGTGCTCGCAGTGGCGTTATTTTCCGCATAAAGCGAAGTTAGCATATTTAATGCGACTACGAGCGAAAGAGATACTTTCTTCATAACTTTCTCCTTTTAGAATTTCTATTTTTTAGGGTTATGTAAAATCCGCAAATGCTTAAAAATAGGGGCGCAAGCCCCGCTAAAAACCATATAAGCTTCGTTATTGCGCCGTATGAGCCCGCATGGGCGCGACGAAAGCCGTCTTGAAGTTTGTCCGAAAAATCCGCATCGTTTATAAAGTCCGCTTTTAAAATTTCGCCTGTATCTGATATCGTGATACGGCTCGCGTAAGGGCTTTGCAGCGGGTTTTGCCCCGCCTCGAAGCCGTATACGGTAAAAGCGCCGCCCGGACAGAGCGGAAAGGCGATATAGGTGGAGCGAAATTCTTTAAATTTAACCGCTATCCGCGCTAAAGCCTCATCTAGCGTCGCAAGATTTTGCGCCGCTTTCATGCTTACCGCTCCGTTTGATGCCGCGACGGTGGAATTTTGCTCGGTCTTAAAATTCTGCAAGACCGCGCCGCATGGATTTGCGAGCGGCTTGTAAGTTACCGTCCTTAGCTCCCACCATGCTCCGCTTATAGCTATAGCAAACATTACGGGAGTGCTCGCGACTCCGATTAGGCGGTGAGTGCCGCGCATAAAATATATGGCCCGATCTAGCCTTAGCGAGAATAAGTTTTGCCAAAATTTTTTGTAGATAAAAAAGCCGCTAATGCCGATAAGTAGCGCGCTAAGCCCCACAACGCCTGCAAAAATTCTACCACCACGCCCCAAAAACAACTCCGCGTGCAGTTTGTTTATCGCGCCGATAAAGCCCTCATCTCGCGGCATGGGCGCGCCTTTTATTTCGCCGCTAAAGCCGTCCAGATAAATTAGGGCTTGTTTTTGTAACTCCTGCGAGGAAAGTCTGATTTTATCGGTCTTTAAAGGATCTTGCGCGATGCTCCAGCCCATGATCGCGTACTCTTTAAATTTGGATTTTATCTCGGATTACAGGGTACTAAATTTCATTCTAACGGGGAATTTCGCCACGCTTTCTTGTGTCCTAAACACTTTGTCTTTTAGCGAAACTTCATCGATCTGCTCCGCATAGACTAAGACCGAGCCGCTTATAGAAATGATTATAAGGGGTAAGCAAAATATCAAAGATAGCCACAAATGAAATTTGCGCGAGATTTTGCGAAAGGATTTAGACAAAATTTTCCTTTTTTTGAAAATTATTTTAATTAAGACGGCGTGATTTTAGTGAAAATTGTATTAAAGCATCTTGAAAGTCATTATAATTTTTTAGCTAAAATTTTACGGCGTAAAATTTGCTTGAATGATTTATCTATAGAAATTTTTAAAAGCTATTTTAAAATTTTAAGAGCCGAGCGAATATTAAAATTTTCGCGCACAGGAGAGTTTAAATTTAAAGCAAATTTCGGATTTTAAAATTTCAATATCACGCAGGGTTGTGTTTGGGTTGCAGGCGTGGACGATCAACGACTCAAGCGGCTTGCAAATTCCGCACTCGCCAAAAAACTCTGCGTTGCAGCGATTTAAATCTTTTATCGCGAAATTTACAATTACGCGATTAAAAGAATTTACCGATAAGCGCGTATCCCCACAGCGCGGCGTTGAGAAATAGGCTCATCATCACGGCCGTGCTTGCGGTGTCTTTGGCGCCTTTGGCTAGCGGGTGGATTTCGCTCGTGGCAAGATCGACCGCGCGCTCGATGGCTGAGTTTACGCACTCAAGCGCTATAGTAAAGATCGCACCGAAGATCAAAAATAGATTTAGAGTCGCGCCGAAATTCCAAAAAAATAGCGACAGCGCAAGCGGGACGAACACGCAAAGCTCGAGCCTGAAGCTACGCTCGCTGCGCAGCATCTCGCAAAGACCCGCCATCGCGTAGCTCCAGTTGGCAAAAAATCGGTATTTGGGCTGATTGCGCATAATTTTCCTTTAAATTTAGTCAAAATTTCGTATAATCATACCAAAATTTTTGCGCCAAAGGCTAAATTTGAAACTGATTAGTTGGAACGTAAACGGGCTGCGCGCAGTACTCGGCAAAGACGGCTTCGCGTGGCTTGCACAGCAAAATCCCGATTTTTTGGGCTTGCAAGAGATCAAGGTTAGCGAAAAGGACGCTCCGAAAGGGCTTTATGAGCTAGGATTTTCTCAGATCGATTTAAATTCCGCCGCTCGCGCGGGATATTCGGGCGTGGCGAGCCTGGCGAAATTTAAAAGCGAGACGAGCAAGGCGCTGTTTTTCCCAGACGACGAAGGGCGCGTGCTGCAGCACCGCTTCGGCGACGTCGTGCTTTTTAATATCTACTTTCCCAACGGCCAAAAGGACGAGGCGCGGCTAGCCTACAAGATGGAATTTTACGCAAAATTCCTAGCCTACGCGCGCAGCCTTGCGGAGCAGGGGCTCGGAGTGATATTTTGCGGCGACGTGAATACCGCGCACCGCGAGATCGATCTTGCAAACCCCAAAGCAAACTCCAAAACCTCGGGCTTTTTGCCGATCGAGCGGGCGTGGCTCGATGAGGTCGAGGCGGCGGGCTTCGTCGATACCTTCCGTGCCGTGCGCGGCGAGCTGCGGGACGCCTACTCGTGGTGGAGCTACCGCTTTAACGCGCGTGCCAAAAACGTAGGCTGGCGGATCGATTATTTTTTCATCTCGGCTAATTTGCGCTCGCGGCTAAAGGACGCTTTCATCCTAAGCGACGTGATGGGTAGCGATCACTGCCCCGTGGGCATCGAGATCGAAATTTAGCCGGGGCAAATTTCGCGCCGCGAGCTTTGATTTGCGCGGCTCGCGAGCAAGGTGCGCGTCCGCAAGGGCGAGAGAATTGCGATATCTGCGCGGTATGCGGACAGCTTTCGGCTCGGTTCGTGGATTTGTCGCTCGCAGGCGGAGGGTTTTCGTAGAAATTTAGCGCTAGCGAGCCCGCGAGAGCTTAAGCAAGCAGCGCATAAACGCTGCGCGATAAAATTTTAAATTTAAGGAGAGAAAATGTTGAGCGATATCGAAATAGCAAATGCGGCGAAGCCGGATAAAATTTCAAACGTTGCGAAAAATTTGGGGCTTAGCGAGGATGAGATCGAGCTGTACGGCCACTACAAAGCCAAGCTAAACATCAAGCCGCGCTCGCGCGCTTCGAAGCTTATTTTGGTCACGGCGACCAATCCGACGCCGTTTGGCGAGGGCAAGACGACGACCTCTATCGGTCTAGCCGACGCGCTAAAGCGTCTGGGCAAAAGCGTCTGCCTTGCGCTGCGCGAGCCGTCGCTGGGGCCGGTTTTCGGTATCAAAGGCGGGGCCGCGGGCGGCGGATATTCGCAACTGGTGCCGATGGATGATCTAAATTTACACTTTAACGGCGATTTTCACGCGATCACCTCCGCAAATAATCTCATTTCGGCGGTCATCGACAACTCGCTGTATCAAGAAAACCCGCTAAAGATCGAGAAAATTCTATGGAAGCGCTGCATGGATATGAACGATCGCGCGCTGCGCCACATCACCGTAGGACAGGGCGGACGCACCGACGGAGTGCAGCGTGAGGACGGCTTTAATATCACTGCAGCTAGCGAGATAATGGCGGTGCTGTGCCTCTCAAACGATCTTGCCGAGCTTAAGGAAAACATCGCAAACATCATGGTTGCCTACGATACGCAGGGAGAGCCGATATATGTGCGCGATCTGGGCTGCGCGGATGCCGTGGCGATCCTGCTAAAAGACGCGATGAAGCCAAATCTCATCCAAAGCCTTGAGCACACGCCCGCGCTCGTGCACGGAGGACCTTTTGCAAATATCGCGCACGGCTGCAACTCCATAATGGCGAGCAAACTCGCACTCTCGCTTGCAGATTACGCCGTGACGGAGGCGGGCTTTGGAAGCGAGCTCGGGGCTGAAAAATTTATCGACATCAAGTGTCGCCGCGCAGGCATCGCTCCGGATGCCGCGGTGTTAGTCAGCACGATCCGCTCGCTTAAATACAACGGCGGCGCGGAGAAAGAAAATATCGCAAGCCCGGATCTTGCCGCGCTTCAAAGAGGCATCGTAAATTTAGGCGGACATATTGAAATTTTACAAAACTTTGGACTAAATCCTATCGTGGCGCTTAACCGCTTCAGCTTCGATAGCGACGGCGAGATCGCCTTCGTGCGCGATTACTGTAAGCAGCGCGGCGTGCAGATGGCGATTTGCGAAAATTTCGCCAAAGGAGGCGAGGGCGCGCTTGAGCTAGCCCGCCTCGTAGTAGATGAGTGCGAGCGCGCTAAGGAGCTGAAATTCGCCTACGAGCTTAGCGACGATACGGCGAGCAAGATCGAAAAGATCGCTACTAAAATTTACGGCGCGAGCGAGGTTGTTTTTGAGCCCGAGGCGCAAAAGGCGCTGCAGCACATCAAGGCTTTGGGACTTGAGCGGCTAAACGTCTGCATCGCCAAGACGCAGTATAGCTTCAGCGACGACGCCAAGGCGCTCGGGCGAGCGTGCGGCTTTAAGCTTAGCGTCAAGGACCTTCAGATCCGCACGGGAGCGGGCTTCATCGTCGCCGTCTGCGGCAAGATAATGTTGATGCCGGGGCTACCGAAGGTTCCTAACGCGCTAAATATGAAGATCACGAGCGAGGGCGTCATAAGCGGTCTGGCGTGATTTGAAATTTTATTTTAGGCGCTCAAAACCAAAGCCGAAAATTCCGCGCTTGGGCGGTAAAATTTAGCTGCGAGCTTCGGCGACGATAAATCTTGCTTGCAGGTTGCGACGAGTTTATCGCGCCCCGGTTTTACTATGCTTGGGTTTTATTGCGCCGGGTTTTAGCCGGTCGAGTTTTGGTTAGTCGGATTAGTCGGATTAGTCGGATTGGTCGGATTGGTCGGATTGGTCGGATTGGTCGGATTGGTCGGATTTCGGCGCGCCGGGTTCGTCCCGCGAAATTTCGTTAAATTTCGCGCAAGATCTACTCAGAAATTCGGCGCGAAACCCGCGCGGGTTTGGCATTTGAAATTTCGCTCGCAAAATTCCGCGCAAAAACCGAGCGCGAGATCTTAAACCTAGCCGTCCGCGAGCTTGCGAGCTCACTCGCGGCGAGATTTAAAATCTCATAATATGTGCGAGCTCGCTGTGAAATTTAAAATTTCACGCGGCCGCGCACAGTGTCATGTGTCGCTATGAGATTCTAAATTTCATGTCGAGCGCACCGTGAAATTAATCCGTCGGTCGCGCAGCAGATCACCGCACGATCTAAAATTCGCGCTTGCGCCGCGACATGCACCGCCGAGAGTTAAATTATGCGGCAGGCGAGCTAAATTTTACGCTCGTGCGGATCAGTCATGTTGGCGGAGGTTTGCGGCGCCCAGATTAAATTTTACGCACTGCCGTGCATCGCCTGCGGTGGGCGCGGATGTCTGATCTGCTCTGCTTGCAAAGGCGCAGGCGGCTATAGCTGCGCGGTAATAGGATTAAATTTTACGAGCCGATGCGTCGCGGCAATGAAATTTCGCGCCGTGCTGCCCGCTGCGAACTGAATTTGCGCGACGACTATATGCCGCTGCACGCTTGTAAATTAAATTGCACTTTATGCACCCGTCGCCTGATTGTCGCGGGATTGAAATTTGCGTGCCGCTTATCGCAGAATTTTAGATCGCTGCGCGCCGCGCCATAGCTGTCGTAAAATTTTAAATTTCATGTTGTACGCACGAGCTAGTCGTGAAATTTAAAATTTCACGCGGCCGCGAAATTTGCTGTGCGTTATGCCGTATCGCGCATCGTCGCGAGCCAAATTACGCGCTGCTGCGGAATTAAAGTTTTGCATGCCCGCTGCTACCACTCGGGCGCCGTATGCCTGGCGGCTCCGTTTTGCGATCAGTTCGCGCCGTATTTGTTGCGGCAGTTACGCGCGTCGCCGTCGCAGTGCGAGATTCCGCGTCGAGCTATATTTTAGAGCTTTGATTTGCAGCGAGATTTTACGGCGCGCAATGGTGCTAAATTCCATTCTGCGTGAGATTTTGGAATTTTAAAATTCCCTTTCGCGGTATAATTGTATGAAATGCAAAATTTGCAGGATTTTAATAAAGGAATTTTAAAATTTATGCGGCGTGGCTTTGTGGCGCGCCCGCAAGAAAGGAGCGATCATGGACAAGCTGGATAAAGAGGAGCTAGCAGAGGCGTTTATCGCTAGACTCAAAGCACTAGCGCGTAGCGGCGGCGCCGATCTGCGCGAGCTTGATCGCGAGTTTTATGGATTTAGCGTGAGGCTTGGTGTGCGTTACGACTTTGCCGGCAAGTTTAGCGTCTCGCAGATAAATGGCGGCGAGCGCGCTCAGCTGCATTTCGCTGACGTCGCGCAGTTCGAAGCTCATGCGCGCGAGTGCCTGCGCGCGGCAAGCGCAGATGCGGAGCTAAGCGAGACCTTTATGCTACGCCTGCGCGCAGACCCCCAAAAAGCCGCTACGAATGCGGATCAGATCATAAAATTTCACGATTTTAAGCCCTTTAGCGTTCAGCTGCGTTGCGAGCATTGCGGCGGATCGGGCAGGAGGCGCTGCAATGCTTGCGAAGGCGCAGGCAAGACGCCGTGCGCTAGCTGCGGCGGGCGCGGGCGCTTGATCTGCCCCGATTGCAAGGGCACCGGTGGCTATAGCCGCGCGGCATTAAGCTCTACGGACGCTCATGCGCGCGGTCTTTCTGGAGGCGATTCTGCAGGCTCTGCGTCAAATTCTATGGGCTATCGCTTCATACCCTGCGCTAGCTGCGGCGGTAGCGGCTCGCGCATTTGTCCCGCTTGCGGCGGCACAGGCAGATTACGCTGCGAAAAGTGCGGCGGTGCGGGTGATTTTCGCTGCGAGCACTGCGATGGGCGCGGGTATTTCACTCGCACCGGCAAAGTAGCCGCTTATGCCCGCCCGAGCGTCAGCATAGGCGCTAGCTCGCAGGTTTTTGGGCGTGAGCTGCTGGAGTTTTTATGCAGCAAGGGCGTAGGTTTTGCAGCGCGCAGACTTTTGTTACGTCTAAGCTCGCTGCGAGTGGTGCAAGGTGGCTGCGAAGCGGTATTTAGCGCGGAGGATGATTTTTTGCGCTTGAGTTTTGCCGTCTGCGGTAAGGCTTACGATGCGGCGTGCTTCGGTGGCGTAACATTCGTAAGACCTAATTTTTTGGACGAAGTTTTTGCGCCGGAGCTTGCGGCGGTGCACGGCGTGCCCGCTAGGCTAGGGCGGGACGATGCGCAAAGCCTTTTTGCACTATTTCGCGCAAAGCCTGTGCTGGATGCGGCGATGCGCCTAGCTAGTGCTAAGCTGCGCGGCGAGACGCTAAATCTTGATCAGTTGCGCGGCGCGGATGGACATTTTAACTTTGTAAATTCTACTCACGGCACGGCTGATCGCGACACTTTGAGCCTTGCAAAAGACGCTTCTCGCAAAGAAAATCTCGAGGGCGGCGCGAGCGTAAAATTTGCGGGCACGAAATTTGCTAGCGCTTCGGCAAATTCTATGGGCGCGGAAGATAATCGCTCGAGGTTGCGCGGAGAGCAAGGCAGGTTCGCAGGCGGAGTGAGCGGCGGCATAAAATTTGCTGGGGCGGATCTTTCGGAAAGCGGAGAGAATTCTGCCAGCGATTTTGAGACTAGGCAGCAAAGCAGCGAAGCTCGCGCGCAGAATGGACCTAATTTTGCCGGCTTGCAAGAGGGCTTAAGCGGCACTTCTGATTGCGCCGCGGATGATCTTTGCGAATTACGCAGCAAGCAGGATTACCGAGACTTGAGCGCCTTGGGTGCTGAAAATTCCACAAATTCCATAGACTCCGCCGCAATAAATTCCAAAAACCTCGCCGCTGCAAAATTTAAAAATTGCGCGAATACGCGAGATCCTGCCGCGTCAAATTCTAAAATTTCGCCCTTTGCACGATTAAAGAAATTATTTTTCCCGCGTTCTTTACGCGAGGATTGCATGCAGAGTTTCGCCACAGCGATTATGCGCGTTTGTGAGGGCTTTATTTCGCAGCAATGCGCTCGCGATTTGGGCAGCGCGATGGCTGGGGCACTTGGCGTGCTAAGTCCACGCTATGACCGCGTAGTGTGGTACGTAGGCGGAGGCGCGCTCATCGCAGCGGCTACACTAGCGTGCGAGGGCTGCTTCGAGATGATCTTTGCGGAGCATTATTTTTGGGCACTTGCATGTGGCGTGGCAATCGCTGCTGCGGGGCTGTTAGGCGGTGTGGCGCTGTGGCTGGCAAGCGTAGTGCGGTGCGCTGTAAAAGCTCGTAAAATTCCGCGAGAATATCGCTGCGGCAGAGGCGGCGCGGCGTTTGCTCGCTTTTGTAAAGCTCTGCTCTGCGCCGTTTTAGCTAGCGCAATCTACGGAGGCGCGGCAAATACGGGCTACGTACCAAAAACGGGCGCAGCAGGGCTGCTGCGAGGGTGGATACCTACATTTTTTGAGGACGAAAATTACGCTTCCGCGAGTGATGGCGTAAATTCTGCAGACGAAAATTCTACGAGCGCAAGCTCTAGCGGCTCTGAAAGCTCTGCTTCAAATTCCGTCTCCGGGGCGACTAAAGATTCCGCTGCGATGCAAAAGGATAAAATTTTATATATCCAAAAAAGCATCGGAGTGAAGCAGGATGGGATTTTTGGCGCACGCACTCTAAAAAAGGCGAGGGAGGTTTTGGATAAAAATCTAAGCGGCGTCGATGAAATTTACGATGCGTTAAAAAACAAAGAGCAGGCGAGAACGAACCCGAGCTCTAGCGATCAAACTGTGCCTTAACGGTAAATCCGCGCCTTAGTCTTAGTGTGCGACCTTAAAAAACCAAAAAGGACGAAAATGAAAAATAAAATTTCAGTTCTAGCGCTTATCGCGACGCTTGCTGCAAATTTCGCGCTTGCCGAAAATTTTGAAATCACTGCAGACGATATAAGCCGGGCTACAAAATCCTGCGATAAGGGCGATATGAAGTCGTGCGGGGCGCTGGCGCAAATTTACAATTATGGCTGGGGCGTGCCGCAAGATCTGCTAAAGGCTGCGCCGTTATACGTCAAAGCTTGCAAAGGCGGCGATGTGGAGTCGTGCGTAAATTTAGGCATTTTGTATCAAAGCGGAGAGGGGATGCCGCGCGATGAGGCAAAGGCAGCGGAGCTGTTCGACAAAGCCTGCGATAACGGGCACGCGATAGGCTGTAGTAACGCGGGCTCTGCGTATATCAAAGGCAGAGACGTGCGCAAAGACGCTATAAAGGGCGTAGGTTACTATGTGCGCGGTTGCGATATGGATATCGCGGACAGCTGGCTTGCGTGCTTAAATTTAGCGCGTCTTTACGAGGGCATAGATAATGTTAAAGCCGTAGAATACTACAAAAAGGCCTGCGAGCTGGGCGGCAAGGATAGATTTATGAGCTCGGTAGCGGAGCATGAAAGGGCATGGCAAAGCTCATGCGAAAGCTACGAAAGGCTTAAATAGCCGTACAAGCTTGCATTAGAGGCAAGAACATGACGCTAGCGCTGATCCGCCACGTTACGCCGCTGATCGATCGCGGCGTGTGCGACGCCGCAGAGGTCGCACGGTGCGCGATCCTGTACGATACTACGCAAAGCTTGGCCTTGTATCAAACCGATAAATTTAAAAACAGCGTCGCATACGAAAAGCTCGCTCGCATAAGCCGAATATGTTCCTCTCCGCTGCCGCGCGCCGCACTTACGGCACAAAAGCTATTCCCGCAGCGGGACATAGAGTACCTAGAGGCTTTGCGCGAGTTTAATCTGCGAATATTCCCCGTGCCGCTAATAAAAATACCGTTTAATTGTTGGCTCGTGCTCTCGCGCCTGCTGTGGTTGTGCGGCATGAACCCTAGCGGCGCAAGCGTAGGAGCGGAACGGCGGCGCGTGTTTGATCTGGTACCGTCGCTGCTGGAAGCGGACACGGCGGTGATCGCGCACGGCTTCGTGCTGCGCGTAATACGCCGTAGCGCGCGGCAGGCGGGCTACCGCCTGATATACCGCTTTTGCGAAGGCTGCTTTTGCGTAGAAATTTGGCAGCGCGCCGCGTAGAGATACTGCTCTGCGCGAAAATTTGAAATTTTGCGTTTTGTAAATTTTAAATTTAATGTGCCGTTTGGCAACTGTCGCGAGGCGGCGAAATTTTATCATGCAATGAGCGCCGCTTTTTGAATGCGGATAGCCCGCCGCCGCGAAGTAAAATTTAAACCATACGGCGCGAGCGAGGTGGTTTTTGAGCCCGAGGCGCAAAAGGCGCTACAGCACATCAAGGCTTTGGGGCTTGAGCGGCTAAATGTCTGCATCGCAAAGACGCAGTATAGCTTCAGCGACGATGCCAAGGCGCTCGGGCGGGCGCGCGGCTTTAAGCTCAGCGTCAAGGACCTTCAGATCCGCACGGGAGCGGGCTTCATCGTAGCCGTGTGCGGCAAGATAATGCTTATGCCGGGGCTGCCGAAGGTTCCTAACGCGCTAAATATGAGGATCACTAGCGAAGGCGTTATAAGCGGGCTGGCGTGATTGAAATTTTATTTTCGGCGCGTCCATTTTTTTGCGCGCCCGCCTTGAGGTTTAAGCTTAGCTCACCGGTCTAGTCGCGATTTAAGCTTAGCATTCGTAGGTACTCAGATGAGAGCGGAGTAGAGTTACCGATTTGCAAAATTTAGCTGAATTTGCTCGCTTGCGGGTAAATTTTAAGCGCGGGATTTTGCGGATCGGCTTTGGTTTTTAAAAACAGAGGCGAATTTGACGAGAATTTGATGTTAGGTTCGCCTTTTAAAATTTGACGGATTGCCCATAATTTCTCGCCAAAGCGGATAAAATTGTTTGCCTTTTTTGGCGAATCGCCACTAATCGTAAATTTGAGATTTTTACGTCAAATTTGGGGGAAAATCGACGTAACGTATTTTGGCGTTTTTATTGATCAAATTTGCCTAGGCAAGCCAAAAATCCTGTGCGAAACAGAGCTAAATTTTAACCCTCTCCCAAGGCTCAATCCCGCCTGCAACCTCCTCAAAAATGCTCGCGATTTCTATATTTTTTACGCTTAAATTTCGCTCGTAAGTCTTGACATCGCGCATTTTTAGCTTCTTTTGTAAAAAGGCGAATTCATACTCGATCTGGCCGCGAGCGACGCTGATTTTAGCCAAATTTCGCGCGTCAAATTCACCTACCTTCGCGGCGTCAAATTTATACCCGCGAGCGCAGCCCTCCTCATAAACTTCCGCCAGATACGCATTTACCGCCTCTAGCGCGTTTTCGTGCGCGTAAAAGCGGTCAAGCTGCGGGTGATTTTTGTAGCCCTTCGTAAGCCCAGCCAGCACATTTTTAGCTAGCAGCGCCTCGCGCCACAGTGCCACGAGCCCCTTTGCGTCGAGATATTTAAAGCTTATCGTCCAAAGTCTCATTTTCGCCTTTCGTTAAATTTCGTCGTCAAATTCGGTGCGCTTCGCGCCGCAGCCTGAGCGGCGATAAATTCGCGTCTTAAATTTAGCCAGGCTCTACCGAAGCTAAAATTTTACCTCGCTGCGCATTAAAATTTGTCTGCTCATTGCAACTTGCCTCTGCATAGCACGGGGATCTTTTCTACGACCTCGCCGCCGCTAACGAGATAGGCGAACTCGTGCAAATTTACGACGGGGCAGATGTGGTTCGGATAAATTTCGAGCCGATTGCCCACGCGCACGGCGTCTCGCAGCGCTTTGTCGTAGATGATCGCGTGCTCGTCGTAAACGCCTTTTATCCACACCTCCGTGCCCTTTATGCGCCCGAGTCCGGGCGTGGCGGTGAAGCCCTCGGTGCGCCTTTGCTGCGTGAGCCCCTTGGCGCCGACGTCGGTGATGATGCGATCCGCCGTAGGTCTGCTGATGACGGTCGTAAGGATGCTCGCCGCATTCATCGAATAATCGCCGTAAGCCTGCGCCTGCGAGGCATCCATAAAGATATAGGTGCCCGGGCGGATCTCGGTGACGCCTTTTAAAATTTCAAAATCGTTGATGAGCGAGGGCGTCGAGCCGATACTAACGATGCGTGCGGGCAGAGCCAGTTCGCGCGTGATATCCGCAAACTCCAGCGTGCGGCGCTGCGCGGCTAGGTGGATGCGCTCGCATTCGCTCTTATCGGCGGCCTTGTAGGAGTGGCCGTCGTGGGAGAACACGCCGTGGAATTCGATATTTTTGCAGCCTTTTAGAAATTTTATAAACGCCGCGAAATCCTGCTTTTCCACGAAGCCCGAGCGGTTTTCGCCCACTTCGATCTCGGCAAGCACGCGTGCCTTCGTGCCGCTGCGCTCAAAGGCGCGCTCTATCAGGCCCGCCTGCTCTATGCTATCTGCGCCGAAGCTTAAGTTTATCCCCGCGCGCAAAAGCGCGATGATGCGCTGAAATTTTAGCTCGCCCACGATCTCGTTTGCGATAAATATATCTTTCAGCCCGTTTGCCGCCATGATCTCGGCCTCGCCCGTTTTGGCGACCGTGATGCCCGTAGCGCCGAGACTTTCTTGCAGCTTCGCGAAATATGGCATTTTGTGAGTTTTGGTGTGCGGGCGCAGGCTCATGCCCGCGGTGTCCGCGTAGCTTTGCATCTTTTGCAGGTTGCGAAGCACGATCTCGCGATCAATCAGCAGCGCCGGCGTGTCAATCTCAGATACCTTCATAAGCTTCCTCCTCGTTAAATTTACGAAATTTTAATTCAGCCGCGCTTATTGGCTGCGCCTGTTTTGCGGCGGCGAAATTTTAAAATTTAGCGCGGCTTACAAAGGGCGAAATTTGCGCGCTTCTCGCAAAAAATGGAATTTGCGCGCCGTAAATTTGTCGTTGCTTGCGAAATAGCGGTTTGCTCGCCGTAAATCGGCTCCCTTCCCGAAACGTCTGAATTTGGCGAGTAGATTTGCGTTTCCTTGCCGCACAAAGCAGCACCGGTAAAAGCAATACCGCGCGCCGCATGAAAAAATCAAAATAAAATTCTAAAATGCGCCGAGTGAAAATCAATATGCGCGCCGTACCACTAGGCTCACGGAATTTTTAGCTCCGCTTCACGCCGTTTTATTCCTCGCACGCTCTGTTTTTTGCGGCGTATATTCGCATTAAATTTTTTGGCAAGCGACCCGGCGGACTAGCCGTTTTGCGCTGCTGTCTCTGTTTCCGCGCCGCCGCTCGCATTTTTTTGATAAATCTCGTTTGCACCGCCGCCAGTATTTTTTACTAAAGCTCGTTTTGCGCCGCACGCTGCACATCGCCGCCTATTTTTGTGCCGCCCGCTTCTTAGCGGCGCTTAATTTTAGCGTGCCTCGCCTCGAGATTTGCTATTTTTTGTCCTGAAGCACCTTGTCGCGCCATTTCGAGTTTGCTTTATTGTCGGTCGCTACGTCCTTGGATATCTCGGCCGCCGCGTCGAAATTTTTACTTACACCCTCTTTGGAATTCTCGTATTTTAGGGCATTTTCGCTTTTGATGCCGATGCTGCGTGCTTCGCTTGCGGCGTCGATATTAGCGCCTAAAAAGATAAATTCCCAGTCGTATTTTTCCTGTTTGTCGCTAATCATCTTCTTAATCTGCGCTTTGGAGTATTCGCGGCTTGAGTTTTCCTGCCCGTCGGTGATGATGACGAAAAGCACGCGATTGTTTTTGGCATAGATGTCGGGCACCCGCTCGATACGCGCTATCGTACTGCCAACGGCGTCCAGTAGCGCGGTGTTGCCGCCGGCGTAGTACTCTTTGGACGTTAGGTTTTCGACCTTTTTAAGCGGCGTGCGGTCGTGGATGACATTAAATTTCGTATCGAAAAGCACGGTCGTGACGCTCGCGTCGATGCCCTCTTTGCGCTCCTTTTCTATCATCGAGTTAAATCCGCCGATCGTATCGCTCTCAAGCCCGCTCATCGAGCCTGATTTATCTAAGATCAGCACCAATTCTAGGTGATTTACGCCGTCTTTATGATCGGGCGGCGTGGCGAGCTCTACACTTTTGGCAAACAATATGCCCGCAAACGCGGCTACAAGAAGGATGATTTTTTTCATAGGGGCTCCTTTGTTAAAATTTCATTATTTTACTATTGTATCGCTTAATCAATGAAATTTTATCGCTAAAGCTTCGCCGCACGCCTCTGCTACGTAAATTTTAATACAAAATTTTGTCGTGGAATTTTAACGTATCCTTGCGCGCGGCGCCGCGAAATTCCGCGCGCAAATTTTATGCGGCACGGAATTTTATGGCGCCGCAAAATCAAACATCTGCGGATCTGCTCCGTTTTGCGCTGAGGTAGCTTCCGATCTCGCTTATCAAAACGCCAGATAGGATGAGCGCCGCGCCTAAAATTTGCATCGCGCTTAGCCTCTCGCCGCCCACGAACACCCCCATAATGCCCGCCGTTACGGGCTCTAGCGTGAAAAACAGAGCGGTTTTTACGGGCGTCGTGTATTTTTGCATCAAAGCCTGCGCAAAAAAGCCAAAAACCGTTCCCAGTAGGCAGATCACCGCCATCGCGACGAAAAAGCTTCTATCCATCACCGGCACGATGCTGACCCTCTCGAAAAAGATCGCCACAAAGCAGCAAAGCGCGCTTAGGCAGAGGATCTGTACGTAGGCGATGCCCGCTACGTCGCAGCTTTGCACGAAGCGGTTGGTCAGCACGATGTGAAACGAATACGCGCAGGCGCAGACTAGCGCCAGCGCTTCGCCCTTGCCGAGGCCTAGCTGCGTATCGCCGATGAGATAGAGGCCAATGACCGCAAGCGCGATGCCCGCGTAGGCGTAGGAGTAAATTTTGTGCCTAAACAGCGCCGCGGCGATGAAGGGCACGAGCGCGACGTTTAGGCCGATGATGAACGCTACGGAGGAGCTTTGCGCAAATTTAAAGGCGAAGGTCTGCGACGTAAAGCCCGTGAATAAAAACAGGCTAAGTACCGCGCCGTGCTTGATCTCGCGCGAAGTTATGGCTTTGAGCTTCGGGAAAAATATCGCGCCTGCGATGATGCTCGCGGCGAAAAAGCGCCAAAATAGCAGCACGAAGACGTTGTTGCTCGCAAGCGCCTGCGAGGTGGGCAGATACCCGAGCCCAAAAGCGATCGCCACGAAGATCATTCCGATGTCGGCTCTAAATTCCAAACTTTTATTCATCTGTGTCCTTTTTGAAAATTTAAAGTCGTAATTTTACGAAATTTTAGGTAAAAAATAGGCTAAATTTTGACGATTTTGACGGAACGGTTTGGAATTTTGGTTTTTAAGATCGCGAGTTAAATTTTAAGCGCCCGGCTCGTTTTAAGCTTTCGGCTCGTCTTTTTAGGCTTGCGTTGGGCTTATGCGCACTTGTACGCGCGATCATTGCGCCGCTTTGCCGCAACTTGTCATAAATACAGCTGCTACTCGCATGATCATTATGCCGCTTTGCTACGGCTTGTCATAAATTTTCATAGCTATTGCTCGCGCGTGGCTAAATTTAATCGCCCGCGCCCTCTTTGTCGTTTTTTAGAATTTCTATGTTTGCGCGCTTGCTCGCCCCTTTTAAGCTTATAGTTTTTTTGAGCGCGGATTTAAGGGACTCTTGCCTCTTTTGATTTCATCATCTTATAGCGCCTCTTTCTTATCTCTGCTTCGATAAATTTTATATCTTGCTGTGCGTATGGGAACGAGAGCGTGAAATTTTTTCCGCTTTGCCCGTCTTCTACTATCAAAATCGGCATCTCGCCCCTCATTCCTTTCTCCGTAAGGGCGTTTTCTATATCGATCTTTGTGCTAAATTTAAACGACAAAAATCTCCACTCTTTCCTTACGGTGCGGCTATCTATGATGACGCCCTTTTCAGATAACGGCAGTATGGCAATTAGCATCATTGCAAGACCCATCGCGATCACAAGTGTGGTCTCGCCGCCACCTCTTTGCATATGCCCGCCTACGCATAAAGGGTCGTTTGTATCAAAGCATGCAACTTTACCTCCGCCTTTTGTTGTTTTTATCCAAGGCTCATCAAATGCTACCAGCGAACCCCAGGATAAAAATAGCACGATAAGCATAGTTTTTGCTATGGGGCTAGGAGGTATGAGCCAGGCGCCCTTTTGCACGGTTTTATAAGAGACCTTGCTTTTAAAAACCATGCTTTTTAAAATGGCAAGTCCAAGCAGTAAAAGATTTATGCCGAATATCAAATATAAAAATATCATGCCGCCGCCTTAAATTTAGATATTTTTAGCGTTAAATTAAGCCCAGGCATCTTGCTCGGTCGCTTCGGCTTTTGAAATTTCAGTGAGCTTTTCCGATATAAAATTTTGCAAAGAATCTATATCCTTTCGTGCATATAAAAATCCCGCCCCGAATTTAACGCCGCTAATTTTGCCTCGTATGCTGATTATTTTTACGCCCCTTATAAACCCTACGGCGTAGCTCATCTCGTCAAAGTTTATCCTTTCCGTATGTTTAAACGGCAAAACCTCCCATTCTTTGCAGATGCCGCTTTTATCTATTCTAATTCCTTTTTGAATTAGCACGATAAAGGAAAAAATTATGGCGCAGACAGATATGATTTTGCCGAGTATTAGCCTAGGCTCGCTTATTTGCAGATATCCGTCCACGCATCTGGGATCGCCTTCTTCGAAGCATCTTAAATTTATGCCCGCCGCTTTGTACTCTTGCGAGCAAATTTTATCGTGGGTGTAAAAGCAGGGTATCGGCTTGCCGTTGTGTTTTGCTACGTGCGGGCTAGATAGAGTGACTACACCGAAGCTTAGGCATATTATAAACATAGGTATTTTTAAAAGCGGATCGGTTGGGATAAATAATGTCCCGCGATACACGGTTTTATACGATCTATTTGTCTGAAGCAATGAAACAAGAAGGCAAAAGCATATCGTAACATAAAGGATTATCGTAGCAAACTCGACTATACTCTGCGACATAATAATGACCTTGTTTCTTTTGGATTACGCAAGCTCGCGTCTTTGGCAATTTTAGCGCAAAATTTCTAAATTTACGAGATTTTGATTGCGCTTTTTATAAATCGCGATTAGAATTTTACCTCGCTAGCGTGATCTTGCCGCGCGAAAGGCGGATTAAATTTTTAGCTTTGATATTCTGAAATATGCAGTTTATGACATTACGCGAGGTACCTAGACGCTCTTGTGATGCCATAAAGCGCCTTAAAATTTCGCAGCCTAAATCTTAATGATAATTATCTAAATATTTAAAATCGCACAATATAATTGCGAACCTCAATCAAATAAAGATTAAATTTATCTCGCAAGGATCTACAATGAGCTCGCTTTTGAGGCAAAACAAAATTTTGTTTAACATCCATCTGATTTTGTCAATCGTTTTTTCTATCCCGCTGCTTGTCATGGGCGTTACGGGCGCGATTTTATCGTATCAGCACGAGCTGGAGGCGCTAATAAACGCGGGCTCTAAAAAGGTCGAAAAAACGGGTGAAATGCAAAGTGTGGAAAAAATTCTGCAAAGCTTTAGTGAGCAAACGGGCGTTAAGCAGCCCGTAAGGCTCGTCGTGCCCAAAAGCGATGACGAAGCCTTCGTTATTTATGCAAACAGAAATGATGCGTATCTAGTCAATCCATACACCGCGCAGATCATCGGCAAGGATCGCGGCACGGGCTTTGTGCTAACGGTGATGGCGTTGCATCGAAATTTAGGTCTAGCGCTAAGCGGCAACAAAACCGCAGCCGAGATCGGCAAACAGATCGTGGGCGCTAGCGCCGTGGCGATGATACTGCTCGTAATAAGCGGCGTCTGGCTGCATTTCCCAAAGCTTAGGCGTAAATTCATCGAAGCTATAAAGCCAAATTTTAAACTCAAAAAATACGCTCTTTTTTATAACCTACATACGAGCCTAGGCTCGCTAAGTGCGGTGATTTACCTGCTTATCTGCTTAACCGGGCTTAACTGGTCGTACGGCTGGTATAACGATGCCGTGATGAAGCTTTTCGTAAGTTCGCAAAATTTACCGCAAGCTAGCGCGCCTAAAGCCGCCGCTTCTAAAGATCACGCCGTCGCACCTGCTAAAGAGGAGGGCAAAAAGCCCGCTACGTATAAATTTAGCGACGTGCAGAGGGCTTATGAGATATTCAGATCAAGTGGCATAGAGTATAAAGAATTTACCCTAATGCTCGCAGCTGGAGATAAGATCGGCGTCAGGTATTATGAGCCCGACGCGCCCGCTACCGCCCGTCCAAAAGGCGCGAGCGTGAAGCTAAAGGAGGGCAAAGTCGCACAGCAGAAGCAGACGGAAGGTATCACCGTGGGTGAGTTTAAAGACGCGAACTATCAGCTACATACGGGCTATTTTTTCGGGCTAGCGGGTAAAATTTTATGGTCGCTCATCTCGCTTTGCATGGCGCTTTTTATCTTTAGCGGCTTTTATATGACGGTAAAAAGGGCGTTTAAGCCAGAAAAGCTCAGCTAAATTTTACCCTCACGGCAAGAGGTGCGACGAGCGCGCAAGAGAGCCGAATACCTACAAAGCATTGAGATGAAATTTGCCGAAGGGGTCGAGAAAAGCTCTGATTTAACGATATTTGAGACATTCTAAAATTATCGCGGATTAAGTCTTAAGGCTATATTGCTCGTGCATTTTACTATAGCTTACTTTTAAATTTTGCGATCTCGGCTTTATCGATTTGGGTAGACATGATTTTATTTAGCTTCGTTTCGTTCGCCTGAGCAAAACAAGCTTTGTCGATTCTGCCTTTTTGAAAATCTTGGTCTAATTTGACTTTTAAACGTTTGAAAATTTCCTCTTTTGAGCCGATACTGATTAGTTTGTAGATCTCTTTTTCGTCGGTTAAAATTTTATTCTTATCGCTATTTCTATCAATGGCGATAATATTAATTTTATCCCCGAAATGCTCTTTTAGCTTTTTTAAACCGCTCGGCAAGTTGCCTTGGATGCTAGACATAACTTCAATGCTCCCGCCGCGCCCATATTCGTTAAAGCGCTTAAAAGTATTGTCTAAAGCTTTTTCTGGCTCTATATGCACCGCAGCAATTGTAACGTCTAATCTCTTTTGCAAGCATTGCTCTATTTTTGGGATAGTTGGCGTCGGGTTTGCCAACTGCCCTTCAAAAATAAGTTTAACTTTATCATTGGTCATAAAATTTTTAACCGAGGTTGTTTTTCCGGCTCCCGGAATTCCGGTGATGAAAATTGCTTTGGTTTTATTA
The DNA here is from genome assembly GCA_963530525.1 of uncultured Campylobacter sp. Classification (GTDB taxonomy): domain Bacteria; phylum Campylobacterota; class Campylobacteria; order Campylobacterales; family Campylobacteraceae; genus Campylobacter_B. The sequence continues at coordinate 64,926 of CAUSEA010000004.1, read as the reverse complement.
GGCTCATCGCGCTTCAGAACCTCTTCAAACTGCGTCGCCGCCAAAACAGCGGAGGAATTATGTATCGCGTCATTTACTAGAGCTCTATTTTCTTTTGCTTCAAAGCAAGGAAAAAGTTCTTTGAATGTATCGGAACAAATATAACGACCACCCGAGGTATTAGGGTGCTCATTATATTCTTTTAAAAAATCCTCCAAAGAATTTTCAGCAAGGACAATCGCTTCGTCTTGAATTTTTATCAATTCGGCATTAGAGCTGAAATCAATCTTTTTTATTGCGCCTACTAACTTTGATTGGCCATTATTTATACCTACTTGTCGTATTCTTTCAATACTCTCTTTTGGGGCACCGCGATAAAGTTGCTTTTCTATTTTCTTGCGATATTCGGCGTTGTTTTCCATTCGCGTCAAATGATCGCTCACGCCCTGCCACATTTTCATCTCTTCTTCTGTTAAAGCCATTTCAAGTCCTTTCTAAGAAATTTGTAGTATTTTAATACATTCTAATTATAGCATTTATCTTTCTTATAATTATGCAACAAATGTATCTTGGGCCGCAGAAATACGCTTTTGAGTTATATGGGATATTACTACGATGAAAAAGAGAAAACAATAAAACAAATATCAAATAAAGAGCGATAAATGGCGAATATAACTAAATTTTACCTTCGCGACAAGGGCGGTAAATTTATAAAATTTTACCTCGCTAGCGAAGATGATAAATTAAAATTTACCCGCCGAGCCTGCTTAAAATTTCTTATTTAGCGTTATTTGCCTCTTGCTCCGCGAGTGATCATCAAGGACTGTTCGTAGAAAATTAGCAGCGTTATTGAAACGCCCGTGCCGAGCGCCAGCGAGATCGAGATCGTGGCGAGGGCGTTGTCGAAAAACGAGATGAGGTGGGCGAGCTTCTGCTGCGCGTCCACGGCTTTGATATAAGAAAACAGCGCCAAAACTGTCTTGTAAGCGTAGATGCCCGGGATCATCGGAAGCAGCGCGGGAAAGGCGATGATCTCTGCGGGCACCTTGAGGCGCTTGGCACAGAGCATTCCCAAAACGCCGATCAGAAACGACGCAAAAAGCGTCGCAGCGGCGATCGAAAAAATTTGGCTTTGAATCAGCAAAAACCTGCACGAATGCGCAACCGCCGCAAGCAGCGCCGAGAAGGCTAGCGTCTTTTTAGGCGGCATGCACGCATACGCAAACCCGAGCCCCGCCGCAGCGGCAAAGCAAGCGTCCTTAAATACCAAAAGCGCTATATCAAACATTTACAAGCCCCAAATTTGAGATGCTAAGTGTCAGAAAGAGCCCGATCGCGATACAGATGATCAAAAGCCCCGTGTTCAGCCCTCTGCTGATGCCTACGAGCATATTTTCGTTTAGGATGTCAAATACCGAGTTGATCAGCCAGACGCCGGGGATCAAAAACAATATGCTCGATCCCACGGCGATGTCGGGCGTGGCGCTAAGCCCGTAGCGAGCGCCTAGCGAGACGATGAATGAGACTGCGAACGAAACCGCGATGTATTGGATTTTTAGGTTGATTTTGAGCCTGCTAAGCAGATAGCGGGCGCAAATTCCAAAAGCCGTAGCCGCAAAAACTAACGCCATCGCACCGCCATCGCCACCGAAAAGCTCGCAGAATGCGGCATTTGCAACGCTTAGCAAAACAAGAGTTTTGGCAAAGCTTTTCTTTTGCGAGGCTAAAATTTCGGCAAATGAGGCTCTGGCGCGCGCAAGGGGGATTTTTTCATCGTAAATTTCCCAGCTAAGCGCACTTAGCTCCGAGATCAGATCGAAGCTGATCTGCGCCGCAGCGCTCGTTTTAACGTAGGTGCGGCGGATAGAGTTGTCCGCAGGATCCATCACGCTGATGATGAAGTGGCGCACAAAGATCATCAGGCTAGCCTCATAGTCGTAAGCGTCCGCTATCCTGCGCACGCAGCGCTCGATGCGCGCGGTGTAAGTGCCGATACTAAGCATCTTGGCGGTGTATTCACTAAGAAAATTGGTAAGCTCTTGGATCTGCGGCCTCGCCGCTTCTACTTCTTTTGCTATCGCCGCTCCTGCTGACGTTGTTTTTGCCGTTGCGGTAGTGTTTTGTGTTGTTTTCACGCCTGCCTCTGCCGCCTTAATATCGTTTTGCGCTGTTTCTGAGGCCGTCGCAGCTTCTGTTTTCACAGCGTCCGCCACCGTTTTTGATGCCACTTCGGCGTCCGTCGCCGTAGAATTTTTATTTTTAAAATTTAATGCAGCGGCAGCGCCCGTGGAGGAATTTTCACTATCTAAATTTGATGCGGCGACAATACCTGCGGCGGTAAAGCTTTGGTCGCTTAAATTTTGATCGTTTAAATTTAACGTCGCCGCAGAATTTTCATCGCTCAAATTTAACTCGCAGCCCGAGCTTTGCTCGCTTAAATTTAAACTCTCGGCATCCTCACAAGATCCGCTAAATTTAGAATTTTTCACGCTTACCTCAGACTGATTAGATCGAGCGGGTTGATGTGGTAGTTCTGCTGCGTCACCTCAAAGGTCAGATCTGAGCCGATGCGCCCGATGATGTAGCCCTTTTTGACGTTGGAGCCGACGCGCACGGTAGGCGGGATCTGATTTAGATGCGCGTAGATCGTGTGGATGCCGCCGCTGTGCTCTAGGATCACGACCTTATCGAGCACGGCGGTTTCTTTGGCAAAGACCACCTTGCCCGGTAGCACCGCTTTAACCTGCGTGTCGCCGCTGTTTGAGCCCAGAACGATATTTTCGTTGAAAAGCTTGATGTTATACACGGGATCGTTGTAGTTGCCGAATTTTCGCTTCAAATACGCGCCGCTTAAAGGCGCTGCGGTCTTGGCTCCGCTGTATTTTTTGACGCGCGAGGACTGATAGCTCGAGCCGTACTGCTTGACCTTTTGGTTGATCTTGCTTACGCGCTCATCCGCGGGCTCGCTCACTTCTGGCTCGGGTTCTTGCGGTGGTGCAGGCTCGGGTTTGCCCGCCTTTTTGGCAGCCGCTTTTGCTTTGGCGTACTCTTTTTCGCGCGCCTGGCGCTCCTTTTGCTTCTGCGCTTCAAGCTTTGCTTGGCGCGTCGCTTCCTCCTTCTGCGCTTTGGCTTTCTCTTCGGCGTCGTCGATGATCTTAAGCTCCTGCAGGGTCTTAGATATGGCGTCTTGCTCGTCGTTTATCTTCTCCAGGCGCGCGATGTAGTCCTCTTTGTCCTTTTTCATCTGCGCGAGCTTTTCTTTTTGGGTGGTTTGCTTGGCGTCGAGATCGGTTTTTTTCTTGTCATAGCCCGCCATGCTTGCCTGGATCGATTTGATCTTTTTGTTCTGCTCGTTGATAAAATTTTGATTATTTTCGTAGTCTTTGATCAGCCCCTTCAGCTCGTCGTTCATAACGACGCCGAGCCCCTCCAAAATTTCGCTAGCCATGATAGAATCGGGCGTGGTGGTGGAATTTACGTCGGTGATTAGATCAAATGATAGCTCTTGCGAGATCACGCTTATGATCTTGCTCTCCAGATCGTTTTGCACGCTAAGAAGCGTGGCGTTTTGGCTATTTAGCTTTTCAAGCTCCTGCGCTTCGGCGGCGTATTGATCCTTTAGCCCTTCGATCGTTTCGCTTAGCTGTTTGATTTCGCCCTCGCGCTTTTTAAAACCCTCCTGCTCCTTTACGATTTGGCCCGCGATCTCGTCGATCTTTTGCGAAAGCCGCATCTCCTCCTTTTGCGAGCTTTTGAGTTCTTGACCCGCTTTGGCGATCTTGTCTTTCGTGCTCTGCTGCTTTGCTGGCGCGGCATAAGTAGGAGCCGCGGCGAGCCCCAGCGCAAGAAGCGGCGCTAAAAAAGCCCTTTTCATGCTCGTTTATTTCCGATTTGCAGCATCACAAAACTTACCGCGATGATAGATAGCGCCAAGGCGGCACCCAAAAGGATCAGCGCATCGTAAGGCAGCACTATGGCGGTGCGCAGATCGCCGATGCCCTTAAGCGTGGTCGAAAACACCTCCCAAGAAGGAAGCGCTATGTAGAAGCAGGTCACGATCAGCGTGGCGATGAAGGAGTCTATTATCGCCATTCGGTAGAGTTTGCCGCTTTTTATCAGAAACGACGCGCCGAAAAGCTCCATGATCTCGATGCGCTCTTTGTGTTCGTAAACCCAGATACGCATCTGGCGGTGAATTAACATCACGCCTAAAAGCACGATGAGAAACGCGAAGCCGTAAACGAGGCTTTTGATAAGCAGTAAAATTTTAAAAATTTCATCGTGGGTCTTTTTAAAAATTTCAACCCGCGTGAGCGAGCCTATGGATTTTAGATCCTGCTCGATCTTGGCAAGCTGCGCGGCGTCGGGGAAGCTTTCGAGCTTGACGCTATAGAATTTAGGCAAATTTTTACTAAGCTCGGCAAAGGCATTTTGTGAAATTTTACCCTTCAGTCGCTCGGTGATGCCCGCGGTCGAAATTTCGCTAAGCGAGCTGATCTTAGGCACCGCTTTTTGCGCGTCTTGCAGGCTGAGCGAGGTTTTGGAGACTAGCACGATGTTGTATTCGTTTTGGATCGAGCGCTCGTAGCTTTTGGTTAGGTTGCTCATAAAAATTCCAAACTGCACCGAAAAAAGCAGCGCGACGAGCGAAAAGATCACGCCGAAATGGGTTTTAATCGATTTCATTTACTTTAGCGTCCTTAATCTCAAAATGTCGGTGCCTAAAACGAAGCGTGGCGGGCATTTTATGCGTCACGATGACGACGCAGGCGTTCCACGACTCGCACGCCGAGCGCAGCAAATTCCAAATAATGGCGCTGGAGTAGTCGTCCAAATTTCCCGTAGGCTCGTCGCACAGCAGTAGGCGCGGATTATGCGCCATCGCACGCGCCAAAGCCACGCGCTGCTGCTCGCCGCCGCTAAGCTCGAGCGGATACTTGCCCATCTTGTGTCCGAGCTCGACGTGGCGCAGTAGCTTTTTGGCTTGGTCTTGGCAGACCTGCTGATTGTAGCCCATTATCATTAACGGAAGCATTATGTTGCGCTCGATCGTCCATTCGTTGATCAGGCGGTAGTTTTGAAAGATAATGCCGATGCGCTGGCGCAGGGTGCGCAGATCGGAGTTTGTGATGCCCTTTAGATCGCACAGGCAGACGTTCAGCTCGCCGCCTATGATGTCGATGCCGCCGTAGAAGGACTTAAGCAGCGTGGATTTGCCGCTGCCGCTCTTGCCCGTGATGATGACGAAATCCTTCGCGCCGATGCCGAAGCTCGCGTCTTGGATGACCGCGCCCGCCCTTTCGTAGCCCAGCGTGAGGCCCGCTGCGGTGATGATGTTGTAATCGTCCGTTATTTCTGCCATTGTGAAAATATCTCCGAAATTTTTTGATGTGCCGCGTGGTTTTCGCGCGTAGGAAGCGGGCGGCGGATGAAGTAGCTCGTGCCGCTTGCGTTTGCGCGGATGAAACACTGCTGCGGAAAGTCGAATGCCCCGAGCGAAAGCAGGATTAGCACATCTTGCGGTTCTGCGGCGCCCGACTTACTTTGCCGTTCGTTTTGCGGCTCGGCGTAGCTTGGTTCGCTTTGCCATTCGTCTTGCGACTTAACGCAGCTTGGTTCGCTTTGTCGTTTATCTTGCTGCTCGGCACGGTTTAATTTGCCCTGGTGTTCGGCTTGTAACTCGTCATGGCTTAGCTCGCTTCGGCGCCCGACTTGCGACTTGATAGAATTTGACTTATTTTGTAATTCTGCTTGCGGTTCAGCAGCGTGGTTTAGCTCGTTTTTCAGTTCGGCTTGCGGCTCATTTTTGCAAGGCGCGGCGCTTGTTTTTTTTAGAATTTTCGTAACGTTTGCTTTGTCTGTGCGGGTTGCATTTGGCGTGGCACTCTCTTCTATCGCACTGATCGCTGCGAATGAGCCGTCCAAATTCGGCACATTGTTTGTATCTATTGTGCCGATCGCTGCGGGTGTAGTGCTTGCGCTTGTCACATCGATAGCCGCAAGCGCACCCTCCGTGCCGCTAGCATTTGGCGCGCTGCTTGTTGCGATCTGCTCGCAGGCTAAAGCGCGCTTTTCACCTGGGGCGGGGTGGCTAAATTTAGCGCTTACTGCGATGGGAACGTCGCTCGTTAAATCTATGCCCTTTGTGCTCAAGCGATCCTCGTTTAAATTTGCGCCGTCTTTTGCGCCCGTTTCATCTGCAAGGTTTGTATTTAGTGCGTCGCTTGCTTTTTTTAGAATTTGCGTAGCGTTCTCGCAAGCTGAAATTTTATCGCCCGATGTCGTAGCTAAAATTTTGCCGCCGCCTGACGAAATTTCATCCATGCTCGCGCGCTCGGTTAAATTTCCGTCGCGCATTGCGTCTAAATTTGTAGCCTCGTCGTTCATGACTTCGCCCGCGCCGCTTAAATTTACGCCGCGCTCCGCGCAAGCGCTGCCCGCGTCCAAGCTTTTTTGCGCGTCAAAGTAAAAAATTTCCTCAAAATGCACGAAAAAATCCTCGCCTTTGAAGGTGAAATTTTTAAAATTTCGTGCGATTGCCGCCGCGTCAAATTTTAAAAATTCCATCTCAAATTGCTGCGGCTCGCCCTGGCCCGCGGTCTTGTTCTCATAGATCAGATCGTAGATGTCTTTGTCCATCTTGCGCCATCTATCCTCGTATTTGCTCGATACGGCGGCGTCTCGGTTTTTGAAGTGCGAAATTTCGCCCGCTTTTCGCTGAACGTAGGGCGAGAGCTTTTGCATCGCGTAGAGGAAGTACTCCTCGCTGTCGGTGCGAAGCTCGAAGCGGCCGCTGCGCCCGAGCGTGCGTGCGATCTGCGAGGCGAACTCGTCGCTTATGACGCGGCGGTGCGGAGCGTCGTCCCACGGCACTGGGAAGTGCAAAAACACGCGCTGCAGGCAGCCCGCGGGAAGCAGGCTCAGTAAAACCCGCGCGTCAGTGGCTATGAGAGCGATGTTTTGCAGCCCCTCGCGGATCGCTAGTTTTGCGACCTGCTCGATTGCGGGCTTGTAAATTTCGATGCCGATTAGCAGCGCGTCTTGATTTGAGCGCGCTTGATGAAGCAGGTGTCTGCCCGAGCCGAAGCCGATCTCGATAAAAATTTTATTAAATTTAGAGCTTTTTACGAGGGATAAAATTTCATTCTCGTCCAAAATCAGCGGCGTTTTTTCAGTAAGCGAGCTGTCTTTGTAAGCAAACGCCTGCGAGATGATCGGCCCGCAGAAGTGCTCTTTAAAAATTTCGAGCGCTCGTTGCAGATGGCCGATCTTGGCGGGCTTGGTGATCTTTTCGCCCTTTACTATCATTTTGCCGCTGCCGGGTTTTAGGGTGATAAAAAACTCGCTATCAAAGCTCTTGGTTCGCACGAGCGTCAGGTTTCTGCCGCGCGCCGTTTCTAAAAATTCGACTTTGCCGAATCTAGCCGGCAGCGGCGGCAAGCTCACGCTTTGGGTTATGAAATTTGGCAAACTTTATTCTGCCTGCGCTGCGGCAATGACTGCACTAGGCTTGGACAGCTCTCCGTTTTCGGTTTTGACGGTGATGCGGTATTCATATCCTTCGCCGTAATCGATATTATCGATATATTCAGCGCTAAGTCTGCCGCGAACCTCTTTAATCGTGCTCCACGACTCGCCCCCCTTAGGACGGCGCTCTATTAGATAGGAGCTTACGCGAAGATCTGGATGCGGGCGCCAGATGATCTTAACGCGGCCCGGAAGTCCGTAGATCGCCTGCGCAAACGGCACGGACTCTAGCATTTTCACGGTACTTGCGATAGCGACCGGAGAAGGAGCCGAAACGCCCTTGGCGCCGTATGTACGCACCGTATATTTATACGAAGTGCCCGGCTGCAGCCTCGTATCTACGTAGTGGGTGGAGTATGGATCTGCGATGGTGGCGATCTTTTTGGCTTCGCCGCCGCTTGCAGGCGCTCGGTAAACGACAAAGCCCAGTACGGCGGTATTGCTGTCGTATCTAGGCCACTCAAGCCCAATCTCATTGTCGCTCGCGATCGTTCTAATGCCCTCTACGCGCGGCAGGCTTTCGTCGCTTGCGCTAGGCGCGCTAGACGTAGCGCAGCCAGCCGCTAGTATCGCTAAAGTAGCGCTCAACGTTAGTCGGTAAAATTTTTTCATAAATTTCATCCTTTACCTTTTGATTTATCGTAAAATTTAGAAATTCGCTCGGCAAGCCCGCGCATATTTTCACCTCTTTGCCGCTTCGCGGATGGATGAAATAGAGCAAATAGGCATGGAGTAAAATCCTGCTAATTTTAGCGTTTTCGCTCTTAAATCCGTATAAATGATCGCCCAAAATGTGCCGATTTATCGAGCTTAAATGCACGCGGATCTGATGCGTGCGGCCCGTGAAGAGTTTTGCCGCGACGAGATTAAAGCTCTTTAGGTTTATCGGCGGCAGAATTTGGTTTTGAGCAGGATTTTTAAAATTTAAAAATTTATTCTCGGCGAGACGGGCGGCTCTGGTTTGATCTGCGCTCATTTTGACGGTTAAAATTTTATCTGCGTTGTCCGCGCGGCTGCTTGGAATTTTATCTACGCTTTGGATTGAAATTTTATCCGCGCTCCGCATGCAATTATTTGAAATTTCGTCCGCGTTGTCCGTGCCTGCGTAGTCGTTTAAAATTTCATCCATGCCCGCGTTCTTGCTCGTGCTTGCGTCGGTAGTCGAAATTTTATCCGTGCCGACAGCTAGGTCTGCATTTAAAATTTCATTCCCGCGCGCGCTTACATCGGTCGCTAAAATTTTACTCGTATTTGCACCACTGCTAGCGCTTAAAATTTTATCCCCGCCTGTGGACGCGGCCGAAATTTTGCTAGCGCCTGTGGTTATGTCTGAAATTTTATCGGTAGCCGAAATTTTACCCGCATCACCCATTGAAATTTTATCCGTAGTGTCGCCCAAAATTTTGTCTTCAGTAGAAATTCTACTTGCGCTTGCGTTCGCAGCCAAAATTTTATCGGCGGCTGAAATTTTATCCGTGCTCGTGCTCTTGCCCGCAGCTGTACCATCGCCCGCGCCTAAAATTTCATCGCACCTCTGGGCGGAGTTTTGAAGCTCCGTTAGTTCTGCGCCGCTTAAAATTTCATAAAACGCGCTCTTTGCATTGCGTCCGCCGGGCACGATCCCCATTTTTAGACGGTTTGCGGGGTTGCGAGCGATCGGGCGCTCGATCACGCAGGGCTCTTTCAGCGGCAGGTCGATGAGCGCGAGGTATATACGCCCCATGCTCTTATCGCTTAGCTGCGCCGAGAGCGCGGCGTGCGCGGCGTTGTTTTTGGCGACGAGCAGGGCGCCGCTGGTGAGTTTATCCAGGCGGTGCACGATGCCCGCGCGAAGCTCGCCGCCGAGCGTGGAAAGCAGATAGCCGCGAGACTTGAGCCAATCCACGAGCGTGGGCTCTTTGACGCTTGCGGCGGGGTGGACGGTAAGGCCTGCGGGCTTATTTACCACGAGCAGATCATCGTCCTCGTATAAAATTTCAACGTCGAAGTTTAGCCTCTCTGCGCTCATTTGCTGCGGCGCGGGCGCGGGGTAGTCGATGTGCACGAGCTCGCCCGCAGATAGCTTGTAGCCGGGCTTAGTTTGCACGGCTCCGTCCACTCTGACCGCTGCGGATTTGATTAAGCTTGATATTTGATTGCGCGAAATTCCAAGCTGCGAGCTTAAAAAAACATCAAGCCTTTCGCTGCATTGTGCTATTAGATTATCCAAATTTATACCTTTTTTGGCTATTCTTACGTCAAAATTTTAATAGGATTAAGCGTTGTTTAAAATTGACAAAAAGATTTTAGCATATTTTGATTTCATCCAACCTTTTTTGATCGTGCCGATAGTGGTTTTTTCATACGTTTTAATAAGCGAGGCAAACGACGTACTATCCTCGAAGCAGGTGGTATATTTCGGCGTCGGATTTGCCGTTTTTACGCTGTTTTTTCTCTTTCCGATACGCAAATTTTTATATCTGATTCCGATATTTTATTGGACCAATATCATATTGCTGCTCAGCGTCGATTTTTTCGGCGTTAGCAAGCTAGGAGCTAGGCGCTGGCTGGAGATTCCTTTCGTGCATTTTACGCTGCAGCCCAGCGAGGTGATGAAGCCCGCGTTTATCCTGATGCTGATGTATTTGATACATAAAAATCCGCCGCCGAAAAACGGCTACGGGCTGAAGGATTTTTTGCGCCTTAGCTTCTACATACTTCTGCCTTTCGTTCTGATCGCGAAAGAGCCCGATCTAGGCACCGCCGCGATACTTTTTTTGACGGGATTTGCGATCCTTTTCATCATCGGCGTGGATAAAAAAATTTGGCTCACGCTGATCATCGTTTTTGTGGCCAGCTCGCCGATTTTGTACGAAAACATGCATGATTATCAAAAAAAGCGCATCGCCGATTTCATCAGCGAGGAGCCCAATTACCAGGTCAAGCAGGCGATCATCGCTATCGGAAACGGCGGCATCTACGGCAAGGATAGAGATGAAGCTACGCAGACGCACTTTAAATTTCTGCCGATTGCGACGAGCGATTTTATCTTCGCTTATACGATCGAGCGCTTCGGCTTCGTGGGGGCTGCTGCGCTGATCGCGCTGTATGCGCTGCTGATACTGCATCTGCTGAGCCTGAACTACGATTTTAAAAGCGATTATCTGATACGGGTCTTTACGAGCGCGCTTGCCTCGCTCATTTTCATTTATACGGGCGTCAATATCTCGATGGTGGTGGGCTTCGCGCCCGTCGTGGGCGTGCCGCTGCCGTTTTTTAGCTACGGCGGCAGCAGCTTCATCACCTTTATGATCCTCTTTGGAATTTTGCAAAATTTACTGACGTTTAGGATGAAAGATAACTACAAGACCTACAAGATCAGGATGTAAATTTGGCGCCGCGTGAACAGGGTAAATCGCTTAAAAATCGCGTGGAGCTCGGTTCTTCGCTTCGGCGGCGAAATTTTAAGCGGGGCACTAAATTTTAAAACTTGCTACAAAATCACGCCGATACCAAGCGTAAAAACCACCGCGAAAAAGGCGTATGTAAAGGCAAATTCCAAAGTTTGCGAATTAAAAAATCCGTAGTACAAAACGCTCGTAAAAAATCCGCCCACAAAGGCTACGGCAAAGATCCCGATCCGTGCCGCGACGGGCTTTGCGCCGCAAAATTTGTATAGGTAAAAAACTCCGCAGAAGCTGATCGCAAACCAGATCATCGCAGGCACCGGCCCGCTTATGCCTACCATGCCGAAAAGATTGGCTAAATTTAAAAACAGCAAAAATATTACCGCAAGCGCGATCAGTGCGGATCTGATCATCTATCGCGCCTTGCGTCGGGCGCGGAATTTTCAGCGCCTTGATTGAAATTTTGCGCGGAATTTTCGCCCGTGCTACCGTTTGAAATTTTAAAATTTCCGTCGGAATTTTCATCGGCGCCGCTTGCGAAATTTTCACCGAGATCGCCACTGGAGTTTAAAATTTCATTCTCGTTTTGAGAATTTGAAATTTCGCCGCCGCTTTTAAAGCTTAAAATTTCATCCGCCGCAGCGTCTTTGCTTTGCGGCCCCCGCGCCTCTTTTGCGCCGCCGAAATCCGCGTCTTTTAAATTTGCGCTCTCATCTAAATTTCTAGAGCCTTCGTCCGCAGAATTTTTATAAGCTTTATTTGAAAATCTTTTGTGCCTGATCTGCAGATAAAAGACGAAGGCGACGAACGCCACCGCCGTGATCGCGATGTAGTAGCGGTTTTCGAAGAGCAGCGCGCCCTCCACTAGCCCCGAAAACAGCGCCAGTAGCGAGGCGGTAAGAAACGGAAAGCGCACTACGTCTTTTTCGCCGATCGCTAAGGCGATAAGCGCGACGCCGAAGATCGTGGCGTTTAGCAGCGCGCCTAGGATTTTGATTTCGGCGAAAAGATTTGGATTTACGCGCGAAGTGACGTAAAGCGCGAGCGCAACGGCTGCGAAAAGCAGGATCAAAAATACGATTTTTTTCATTTTGGACCTTTTAAAATTTATCTTTAAATTTACGATTTAGCCGCGCCTTTAATGTATATACAGCGCAGGTATCGGCACGCTGTAACTGCCGCGTTCGCAGCATTACGCAAATATCGTGCGCTCTGCGAACGTGGCGCAAAATTTCAGGACGCCACTGCGCCGTTAAGCGTGGCTTGAGCGATACACATACTCATAACTTAAAGCGCAATCCTAATTGCGCGGACGCGGTTTGAAACACGACTTGCGTTAGCGCGACAAAATCGCTATTTTCGCGCGGCTTAAATGCGATTCTATCGGTAAATTTTACCGCCAGTCGCACTCTGCTGAGCAAGTAGCGCCAAGTCCGTGCTTTAAAATTTTACGCCGAGCCGCGTTAAAATTCCGCGCCTAAGCCGTATACGTCCTTAGCTCGTGGCGCCGCAAGACGCTCCGCAAAATTTACCGCCCGTAGTAAATATTTTGCACGCGAGCGAATTTTGCACCCAAGCGCCGCGCATTTTGCTTTAAATTTAGCGCGGTGGGCTTTAAATTTTAAATTTACCGCCTCCGCACTCTGTTTATCGCAAGATCTATGTCGCTCGCTAAACTATATCTGCGGGGCAAATCTCGGCGCCAAAATAAAATTTCATCTCGCTCGTAAAATCGCAGCGCGTAAAATTTCATCACTTGTTTTTCTGAAAGTACGCGTCCACGCCGTTTGCGATACCCTGAGCGATGCGGTCTTGATAGGCGCTTTTGCCTAAATTTTTACCCTCCTGCGGGTGCGTGATGTAGCCCATTTCCACGAGCACCGCGGGCATCGTAGCGCCCACCAACACCCAAAATGGCGCCTCGCGCACGCCTCCGTCTCTGCTTGAAAAGCTCTTTTTGACCGAGCTTAGCATATAGCTTTGAATATCGATGGCAAGCTTGTTTGAGGAGATTATCTTCTCGCGGTTTAAGAAATTTAAGAAGGTCTGCTTCGAGAAGGTATTCATATCCTCCAAATCGCCCCTGTTTTCGAGCGCGGCGGCGTTTTTGCTGCGTTCGCTTCTAGCCGGGCTTAAGAAAAAGGTCTCCACGCCGCTCATTTTAAGTGCTGCGCTTGCGTTAGGAGCGGCGTTTGCGTGGATCGAGATAAACATATCGGCGTTTTTTTTAGCGGCGAAAGCGGTGCGCGACCTTAAATTTATAAACACGTCGGTGCTACGCGTATAAAGCACCTTGTATCCACGCTTGGTAAGCAGCGTGCCGAGCTTTTTGGATGTGGCTAGCACGACGTTTTTTTCCTTTAGCCCGTTTCCGACTGCGCCAGAATCGCTGCCGCCGTGACCGGGGTCGATTACGATGAGTTTGCCCTTAGTGGATTTGTAAATTTTACCGGCGGCTACGGACGCGGTTTTGGCACCTTGCGCATCATCTATCGTGCTGATTTGCGGCTCACTATCTTGCTCTCGTCCGCGCTTGCGCCCTGATTTTTGATCCTTGCTTTTTTCTGCACGCGCAGATTTTGTGGCTTTTAAGCCTTCAGCCGTACTTAAAATCATCATATTGCCGTTAATTTCTACGTTTGCGTTGAATTCTTTCGGGTCGCTAAGTACGATGCGCACGGTCTTATCGTTGTATTGCGAGACGCGTACATCGCTAACGAAGCTATCTTTAAGCCGCGTTTTTTGCGACTTTTGCCGCGCGCTAAAATCAATCACGAAGCGAAAATTATCGCTGCTTGCGATCGTAAAATCTTTATAATCGCCGCGCTTTAGATCGCGGTTAAACTCAAGCACGATCTCATCCCCATCGCCGCGCAGAGAATTTAACGCAAGCTGGGCGCTTTTGTCCGCTTTTTTGACGCTGCTTTTTCTAAGCTCGCTGCTTTGATCTGCGGACTCCTCGTCATACTCGTTTTGCGCGATTGCGTCCTCGCCGCCATCGTCCTCTTGGGCGTCTACGGCCTCGTCCGCGCCGATCGGTCTAGTCGAGCGTAAAAATTCCAAATCTTCTTTAGATAGCGAGCTTAGATCGGCATTTTTCGCAGCTTGCGTTTTTTTGGCGGAGGAGTTTTTGGATGTGGAGGCTTTAGAATTTTCCGAGGCGGAAGCTTTGGGGCTTTTATCCGCTAAATTTGAGGAGCTTTTGGAATTTTCCGCTTTGGAGCTTTTCTCACTTTTTGCGGATTTTGTTTTGGAGCCGCCCGAAGCTTGGGAGTCCTCATTGCTAGCAGAGCTTGCTTTTTTGGAATTTTTCGAGCTTTTCTTTTCGGCGGAGTTTGAAGCTTGTTTGCTTTCGTCGCTAGAGCTTTTGGATTTTGTTTTATCCGCGCCCTTTGTGTTTATGCGCGCGAGTTCCTTTTCATAGGCGGAGGAGTCGAGTCCTAAATTTTTCGAGCTGTAAACCAGCCTCTTTAGCGCTTTGATGCGAACCTCTTTATCGGACGCGCCTTGGTAGAGCGATTTTAGCTCCTTGTGCAGTGAGCGCTTATAATTCGGCGTCGCTACGATGAAATCCTTGTCGAATTTCGCAAAAAACGCCTCGCTGGAAGCTCCAAACGCCAATACGCAGCTAAAAGCTGCGATTAGAAAAATTTTAACTATCTTCGCCATTTACAAGTTTTTCTATCAATTCCTTCACGGATATTATCTCGTTTAATCGCCATCCGTTCGCGCCGGTGAAAAACAGGCCGCTTTGCGTTTTGCCCAGATATGCGTCGCTTAGGCGGTCGGCGATGCAGTATCCTACGGCGTTAGCGCCTTTGCCACGCTCGCATGGGCTTACGCAGTTGCTGATACAGCGGATCTTAGGCGCCGTGCCTGCGGCGATCATATCTTGCAGATTAGTATGAATTCCGCGCGCAGGGTAGCCTACGGGTGATTTTAGAAGCTTTATATCTTCTTTTTTGGCGTTAAGAAGCACCTGCTTAAATTCCTCCGCGGCGTCGCATTCAAAGGTGCCGATGAAGCGCGTACCCATCTGCACGCCATCCGCGCCCAAAGATTTCACGCGATCGATGTCGGTTTTATCCCAAATTCCACCTGCGACAAATAGCGGGAAGCTGCCCCATTGCGAGATTTCCGCTTTTACTTGCGGGATTAGATTATCTAGCGCAAACGCCGGATCGCCACACTGCTCGTAGGTAAAGCCCTGATGCCCGCCGCTAAGAGGACCTTCGAGCACTACGGCGTCGGGAATTCTGTCGTAGCGCTGCTTCCAACGTTTGGCGATGATCTTAAGAGCCTTGGCGGAGGAGACGATGGGTACGAGCGCGACGTCCGGAAAATCTGCCGTAAATTCCGGCAGATTGGTAGGAAGTCCCGCGCCGCTAATGATAACGTCGATACCTGCCTCGCACGTGTCGCGCACGATGCGCTCGTAGTCGTTTGCCGCGCACATTACGTTCATCCCCAAAGGTGCGTCACCGCAAATTTTACGGGCGTTTTGCACGATTGTAAAAAGCGCCTCTTTGCTATAAAAATTCTCGCTTTGATATGGTCTGCCATCGAGCGATTTTTTGGCAAATTTAAGATTTTGGTAGTAGCCGGTGCCGACCGAGCTAATGACGCCTAGACAGCCGTTTAGGCTGACATTGCCGGCTAGCTTGTCCCAGCTGATACCAAGTCCCATGCCGCCTTGAATTATCGGGTGCGCAATCTCGTGTTTGCCTATCTTTATACTCATTAATCCACCTTTAATTTAGCGAATTTTTTCTTCCCTACTTGAAGCGTGTATTCGCCCGAGCTAAGCTGAAGCTGCTCATCTAAAATTTTATTTTGATCGATACTGACGGCGTTTGATTTTATCAGCCTGCGCGCATCCGAGCTAGAGACTGCGAGCTTGCAGCTGATGAGCGCCTTTACGATCCATGCAGGCGAGCTTACGTGGTATTCCTTGATCTCGCTAGGGAGCTCGCCGGCGCCGTGGACGCGGTCAAATTCCTGCTTGGCCTCAAAGGCGGTGTTTTCGTCATAAAATTGCGTGACGATCTCGGAGGCAAGCTCCTCCTTAACCGCCTTAGGATGGATCGAGCCATCCGCCACGAAGCCTTTTATTAGCTCAATATCTTCGCTGCTTTTTTGGCTTAGCAGATTATACCAATCCCACATTAACGCATCGCTGATACTCATCACCTTGCCGTACATATCATGCGGCGTATCGGTTACGCCGATATAGTTACCAAGGCTCTTACTCATCTTATTCGTGCCGTCGGTACCTACTAAAAGCGGCATCATCACGACGCTTTGTTCCTTGCCGACATCATAAATTCTTTGCAGCTGGCGACCCATTAAAAGATTAAATTTCTGATCGGTACCGCCGAATTCTATATCACATTTCATGCAAACGCTGTCGTATCCTTGCAGTAGCGGATACATAAACTCGCTGATGCTGATCGGCTGCTCGGCCTTGTAGCGCTTCTCAAAGTCGTCGCGCTCGAGCATCCTGGCAACATTAAAAGTGCTTGATAGCTCGATCATTCCGCTAGCACCCAGGCGGTTGGTCCATTCAGAATTAAACATCACCTTAGTTTTTGCGGGATTTAAAATTTTAAAGACCTGCTGCTCGTAGGTTTTGGCGTTTTGAAGCACGACTTCGCGCGCTAGCTTTTTGCGCGTCTCGCTCTTGCCCGTAGGATCGCCGATTTGAGCGGTAAAATCGCCGATTAGAAACTGCACGATCGCGCCGTGGTTTTGTAAAAACGCAAGTTTATTTAGAACGACGGCGTGTCCTAGGTGCAGATCCGCAGCAGTGGGATCCATGCCGATTTTGACGTAAAAGACCTCGCCGCTGTCGTAATAGCGCCTAATCAGCGCCTCTATTTGCTCTTCGCCGATGATCTCCGCGACACCGCGCTTGAAATTTTCCATAATGCCTTGAATGTCAGCCATTTGCTCTCCCTTATTTAGTTTTTATATACGTCCGTAAGCGATACGAAATCCACGATTTTAAAGCGGTTTTTGAGTTTATCTTTAATCTCCGTGGAGTCTAAATTTTCGTTTAGCTCGATGATGATCTCAAAATAATCCGACGTCGTTTCGCTATTTTCGTTGAGGCTTATCGACACCAGATCGACCTCAAGCTTGACTAAATAGTTCAAAAATGTCGCCAGCGAGCCGCGCTTGTTTTCTAAATTTAATATGATCTTGTAGCGGTGCGGCGCATTACGCGTCCATTTTACGAAGATCATCTCATCGGTTTTGATTAGCTCGCTTGCACGTTCGCACAGCTTGTGATGCACCGTTACGCCGTGTCCGTTGCGAAAGCCGATGATGTCGTCACCGCGCTTTGGGTTACAGCAGTAATCAAACTCAACCTCGTCGATTTTAAAATTTGAATACACCACAATGTTGTCAAATTTTTGCTTCTCGATCTCATACCTGCTGCGAAATTTCATATTGAAAAATTTCTCTTTGAGCGGGTATTTTTTCAGCGCGTTTACGACGTCTTTTAAAAATACCGAGTCATAGGCTGCTTTGCCGATCTTTTTGCTTAAATTTTCTTTTTCAAGCCAGCTTAAAATGCTCTCCTTGCTCGTCGTAAAGATCGCGCATAAAATTTTAATTGCTACTTCAAAATTTATATCTCTGATCTTTTGTTTGCAAAACGCCTTTATCGTCGCGCGCGCCTTGCCGGTTTTTACAGAGCTTAGCCAACTGCAGCGGTAATGCGGCTCGCTTCCGGTGATGATATGAACGATATCTCCGTTTTTAAGCTCCGTTAATAGCGGCACCTTGACGCGGTTTATAAAGGCCTCGGTTGCTTTTAAACCCACTTGAGAGTGTATCTCGTAGGCGTAATCAAGCGCCGTAGCGCCGCGCGGCAATGTAAAAATTCCGCCTTTGGGCGAATACACGGCGATATCCTCGACGTAGAGGCTGTCTTTGGCGTATTCGTAAAGATCCTCGGCGTTGGCGTCGTCCTCTTCCTGCATGCCGATGTCGTTTAGCCAATCAAGCTTCGGATTGATTGAGCCGCTATATTTATATTTCCAGTGAGCGGCGACACCGAATTCTGCGGTGTTATGCATATCGAAGGTGCGGATCTGCACCTCTACGATCATACTTTCGTTAAAGACGGTCGTGTGGATCGTCTGATATCCGTTTTGCTTAGGAAGCGCGATATAATCCTTAAAGCGTGAGATCAGCGGGTTAAATTTAGTATGGATTATACCCAAAGCCAAGTAGCAATCCATCGGCTTTTGCACGATGATGCGGATAGCCAAGAGATCAAGCACCTCCTCGATCGAAATTCCTTTGCGCTGCATCTTTAAAAAGATCGAGTAGTAGTGCTTCATCCGCTTTTGGATCTCAAAGCTGCCCTCGCTAAAGCCGTTTGAGAGCATATACTCTTTGATCTTTTCGCTAAATTTGCTCAAGCTCATCTGAAGCTGCTGCTTATGCTCCTCGACGTATTCGGCGATCGCAGAATACTCTTTAGGCATAACGTATTTGAAGCTAAGATCCTCAAGCACGTTTTTGATCGATGAAATTCCAAGCCTGTGCGCGATCGGCGCATAAACCAAAAGCGTCTCCTCGCCGATGCGTTTTTGTTTATCGGGGCGAAGCGCGTCTAGGGTTAGCATATTGTGTAGCCTATCGCAGAGTTTGACTACCAAAACGCGCTGATCGTTAATGGAGATCATCAGCATCCTACGGAAGGTAAGCGCGGTAGTGCGAAGCTTGGCGTTGCTATCGCCGGATGGAGCTAATTTATCCTCTCTAATGTTTACGATTTTAGTAAGCCCCTCTACGATTTTGGCTACTTCGTCGCCGAATCTTTGTCTAACCTGCTCGATGCTGTAATCTGTATCCTCTACTACGTCGTGTAGTAGCGCAGATATTACCATCGCGTCGTCTCCGCCCATAAAAGATACGAAGCAAGCTACCAAAATCGGATGGATCGCATACGGCTCGCCGCTTTTGCGAAACTGCCCGTCGTGCTGAGCGATGCATAAATTTATAGCATCCACCAGTAACGGAGTGGGCTCTTTTAGATTATAAAGCAGCTGCTTGGCGCTTTGAATGTCTTTGGTATCGACGACATCGTCGATGAGACTTTCTAAGAAGTTATCATTAATCCTTGTCAACGATTCCATCTAATGCGATCTTACCTTCGGCTAGTTCCAAGATTGCTATATCGGCAAATTTCATCCTGCGAGTATCTACGTTATCTATCAGCGGTGGTTCGCCTGCAGCTAGCTGCTCGGCGCGTTTGCTTATCATCAAAGATAGCTTATATCGGTCTCCGCCCGTTACTTTTAAAGCCTTGGCTACAATTTGTTCAGTTCTCATCAATTCTCCTTAAATTTAAAATTTCAGTTTTTTACGATCGAGCATGAGCTTAGATCTCCGCCATCGACGATTTTGTATAAATTTCCGCTCTTAAACATATTGCACACGATGATCGGAAGCGCATTATCCTTAGCAAGCGCGATAGCCGTATCATCCATCACCCTGATGTTGTCGTGCAGGGCTTGATCGTAAGTGACTTTAGAGAGCAATTTGGCGTCTTTAAATTTTTGCGGATCTTTGTCGTAGATCCCCATTACTTTAGTGGCTTTTATGATAGCGTCGGCTCCGATCTCGATCGCGCGGAGAGTGCCCGCAGTATCGGTAGTAAAAAACGGATTTCCTGTGCCCGCGGCAAAGATCACGACGCGCCCTTTTTCGAGGTGTCTTTTAGCGCGACCGATGATGAAGGTCTCGCAGATCGCCTCCATCTTTATCGCGCTTTGCACGCGCACATCCATGCCTGCGTATTCCAGCGCCTCTCTCATAGCGATTGCGTTTATGACGGTAGCTAGCATGCCCATGTGGTCGCCGCTGGTGCGTTTGATGATACCGCTAGCCGCGGCGCTTACGCCTCTAATGATGTTGCCGCCGCCGATTACGATGCCTACTTCGATGCCGCCCTCTACGAGCTGCTTGATCTCTTTAGCGATAAATTTTAAAATTTCGCTGTCGATCCCAAAGCCGTTCTCTCCCGCTAGCGCTTCACCCGAAAATTTTACGAGTATGCGATTGTATTTAGCCATAAATTTAGCTCCTAATAAAATTTTAAAATATTATCCAAAAGTCGTTTAAAAATAACTTTTTAGGCTATTTTAGATGATCTTTAAGGCGGTTTATCCAGATCTTTTTCGGAGCGATTATCTCGCTAGCGCTGCCGTTTACGGCGTGATAGATCAGCGTGCCGTGCAAGCTCGCGTAGTAGCGGATTATGAGGCGTTGCAAATAGGGCTCGTAGCTCGGCACGAACCAGCCGTTGTTGCTGATCGCTACGACGTATTTGGGCGAGCCTTCGTAAAGCTCTGCGCGGGTAGC
Source organism: uncultured Campylobacter sp. (assembly GCA_963530525.1). Classification (GTDB taxonomy): domain Bacteria; phylum Campylobacterota; class Campylobacteria; order Campylobacterales; family Campylobacteraceae; genus Campylobacter_B. The sequence continues at coordinate 44,653 of CAUSEA010000004.1, read as the reverse complement.
CTCGTAGCAAACGGCGCTTCTTACGCTTTGCCCGCCAAGCTCGTAGTCGCTAAAGCCGCTAGCCGTCGAAAAATCGGTCGCACCGCCTAGCAGCACGCGGTTGATAAAATTTCGCGCAAATTCGGGCAGCGGCACCATTTCGCCAAACGGCACCAAAATGTGCTTATCGAAGCGCTTCATTTCTCCGTTCGCGAAAAGATAGGCGCTGTTGTAAAATTTCCCGTTCTCATACGCTTCCGCACCCGCTACTATCGTAATTGCGCGCGATTTTTCCTTTAGAGCTTCAACTAGCACATTTTCTAAATTTAGCGGCATCGCAAAGGCGCTCTCGGGCAAAATTATCGCATCCTGCCCCGCTGCGATCGCATCATCGATGCGGGCTAAATTTGCCAACGCGGCGGATAAAATTTTATCCTTTGCCCAGATGTCATACTGCGAAATATCGGTGTTTGCGAGTGAAATTCTAATCGGCAGCGGCTCGGCTTCTTTTTGGCTAAATTGCAGCGCGCAGATCAAAAATGCCGCGAAGATCGCGGCATTAAGTTTAGCCCGGGCGCCGCGCCCCTGTAGATACAAAACCGCGCAAAGCCCCGCTAAAATCAGAGCCAGCGCGCTAAGATCGGCTCTGAAAATTCCATGGCTTAGCAGCAGTTCAAAATTTAACCAATCAAAGCCGAAAGGGTGGATAAATTTTAAAATCAAAAGGCAGGCAGCGCGCAAAACCGGTGCGTTAAAGATCGCAAAGATGCGGAAAATAAAGGCATAAACGAGGCAAATTCCAAGAATTTCAATCGGGATCAAAAACGCAAGATCGAAATAGATCAGACTGAAGCTGATCCAGTGCATCCATAGCGCGCCGATAAAAAATCCGCACCAAAACCACTCCGCCTTGCTTGCTTTTAGCAGGTCAAAAAGTGCTGCTATCGCAATTAGAGGCGAGAGAAATTCCGCCGCCAGGGCGACTAAACCGTCAAATTTAGAGCTTAAAATTTCTACGAAAATAAAATTTGAAAGCGCAAGGGCAAGAACAAAGCCTTTATTTATGTAACTTAATGTAAAATAGCTACTTTTTAAATTTCTAATGAAGGAAACACATGGAACAAGGAAACTTCTTTGCATCAATCCTGCCTATCGTCGTAATCTTTGCGATTATGTATTTTTTGATTATCAGACCGCAGCAAAAGCAGGCCAAGGATCATAAAGCGATGGTCGATGCGCTCGGCAAAGGCGATAAGATCATAACTAGCGGTGGCATAAAATGCACGGTCGTGAAAACAAACAATGATTTTATCACAGTTAAGCTTAACGATGAGGTCATGGTTGAGCTGGATAAACAATTTGTGGCAAGAAAATTAGATGAGCAGTAAAATTTCATACCGCCTGCTGATCTTTTTGGCTGCGGTGATCTTTTCGGCGATTTTTGCCGCGCCTTCGATCTTTCAGACCGAAAAGGGAAGCAAGATAAACTTGGGTTTGGATCTGCAAGGTGGCCTGCATATGCTTTTGGAAGTTCAAAGCGACGAAGCGGTCGTTTCGAAGATCAAATCGATCGCTGCGAGCGTTAATTACGCCGCCAAGCGCGATGATCTGCTGATGGATGGGCTAAAATTGGAAGGCGATTCGTTCGAGTTTGAAATTTTAGATGCGGACGAGGCTTCTAAATTTGATGCGATTTTGCATAGTGCCGCAAGCGGATTAGACATTCAAAAATCTGGCGAAAAATACCGCGTCACGCTAACGCCGGAGGAGGTCGAAGCGACTAAAAAATACGCGATCGAACAGGCCGTAGAAACTATCCGAAACCGCTTGGATCAATTCGGACTTGCGGAGCCAACGGTAGCAAAACAGGGCGAGAGCTATATTTTGGTTGAGCTTCCGGGCGTCAAAAGTGCAGCGGATGAGCAGCGCGCCAAGGATCTGATCGCCAAAGCGGCCCACTTGCAGCTTATGGCGGTGGACGATGTGCGCCAAGACCGCGCGCAGACTATCAGCGCAGCGGATGCCAGAGCTTACGGCGACGTGATCTATCCGGACGTTAAAAATCCGAATTACAAGTATCTCATAAACGAAATTCCGGTGCTTGATGGCGCGATGCTAGTTGATGCGAAGGTTGCTTTCGATCAGCACACCAACCAGCCGATCATAAATTTTACGCTAAACTCTCAAGGCGCTCAAATTTTTGGCGATTTTACCGGCAAAAATGTCGGTAAGCGCCTTGCGATCGTGCTTGACGGTAAGGTTTATTCCGCGCCGCGCATAAACGAGCGTATCGGCGGCGGCAGCGGTCAGATCAGCGGCGGATTTAGCGTCGAGGAGGCGCACGACGTAGCGATTGCGCTTAGAAGCGGCGCGCTTTTGGCTCCGGTTAAAGTCTCAGAAACGCGCAGCATCGGCCCTAGCCTAGGACAAGATAGCATCGATAAAAGTATGGCGGCGCTTAGTCTTGCAGCGGTTGCGATTTTGATCTTTATGATTTTATACTACGGCGTAGCGGGACTTTTTGCCGATATCGCGCTTACGGTCAATATCTTGTTTTTGATAGCTTGTATGGCGCTATTCGGCGCTACTTTGACGCTTCCTGGAATGGCTGGAATCGTACTAACTATCGGAATGGCGGTAGATGCGAACGTCATCATTAACGAGCGCGTTAGAGAGGTGCTAAGGACGGGAGTTTCGATTCGACAAAGTATAAATAAAGGCTATGAAAACGCGATGAGCGCGATCGTGGATTCAAATATCACTACGCTAATTACTTCCGCTGCGCTTTATGCTTACGGTACCGGCCCGGTGAAAGGTTTTGCCGTCACGATGAGCATCGGTATCGTAGCGTCGATGATAACGGCTATTTTAGGCACTCACGGAATGTTTGAGTTAGTAATGGATAAGATGGAAAAGAGCAAAAATACCGCGCTTTGGCTCGGTTATAAAGTAAGAGGAGGCGCAAATGCAAGTGTTCGATAAGGGCAAAATTTATGATTTTATGAAATTTAGATATTTTACCTTTGCGCTTTCTGCTGTTTTAATAATAGGCTCTATTGCGCTGTTTTTCATTAAGGGCATTAATTACGGCATCGATTTTAGCGGCGGTACGCTCATTCAGGTTAAATACGACGCTAAAGCGCCGCTTGATGAGATTAGAAAGCGCTTCGAAGCAGCAAATTTAGGTAATATCAACGTTACGGAATTCGGCAGCGATCAAGAAGTTACGATTAGATATTCAGGCGCTGCGAGTGAACTGGGCGATAATCCCGCTTTAGCGGCGCAAAAAATTTTGCAAGGCAGTGGAAATTTTGACATTCGCAAGGTCGATATCGTAGGTCCTAAAGTCGGCGAAGAGCTTCGCACAAACGGAATTTTAGCGGTATGTGTGTCGTTTGCGCTCATTTTGGTTTATATCACCCTGCGGTTTGAGTGGAGATTTGCGATTGCAGCCGTATTATCGGATCTGCACGACGTCGTAGTTGCCGTAGGTGCGATGATTTTAGCCGGCGTGGATTTCAACCTTGAAATTCTAGCCGCACTGCTAACTATAATGGGCTACTCGCTTAACGATACCATCGTTGTTTTCGATAGAATTCGAGAAGGAGTAAAAGATAGTAAATCGATTAAGCTTGATGAGGTTATAAACGAATCGATCTCTCACACGCTATCGCGCACGCTGCTTACTTCGCTTACGACTCTCATCGTCATCGTGATTTTATTCGTCTGGGGCGGAGAGATGATCCACGGCTTTAGCTTCGTGATGCTAATAGGCGTCATAGCAGGAACCTTCAGCTCCGTATTTGTAGCTGCTCCGATGCTGATTTTGTTTAAATTTAATGTCGAGAAATACCGCGCGTTTTTAGCCGAAAAACAGCGCCGTATCAAAGAGAAAGAAAAGAATCGCGCCATGTATGAAAAAGGCACGGTGTAAGGATAAAAGATGAACTGGGGAAGGGTAATTTACATATTTTTTGCGCTTATGAGTATGACTACGATAGGCGGGTTTTTGTATGAGAAGAATGAAATTTTACTTTTCATAGCAACCAGCGTAAATGCGGTCTCGACGCTTTTGAAGGTAGGCGTGCGAAATATGCTAGCAGCTGAGCTTTTTGCAAGCTCGCTCGTAGCAGATCTGCATCTCATACCGGCGTTCGTTTTGATTGTAGTAGCGCCGGGAGATCTGTCGATCGTGACCTCGCTTGCCATCGGCGCGCTACTTGCAAACTTTTTCTCGCTAATTTTAATAGCGATTGAGTCGGCAAAAACTAAAGACGAATTCTAGGAGCGCAAAATGCCTTACGATAGTAAAAGTATTGAGCTTAAATGGCAGAAAATTTGGGATGAAGAGGGAGTTTTCGAGCCTAAGGACGATTATAGCCTGCCTAAAAAATATATCCTTTCGATGTTTCCCTACCCAAGCGGCCGCATCCACATGGGGCACGTGCGAAACTACAGCATCGGCGACGCGCTGAGTCGATACTATAGACTACGCGGATACAACGTGCTTCAGCCGATCGGCTTTGATAGCTTCGGAATGCCTGCGGAAAATGCGGCGATCAAACACGGCATTCACCCTAAAACTTGGACTTACGAAAATATTGATTATATGAAAAATGAGCTGCACCGCCTTGGCTTTAGCTTTTCGGCTCGTCGCATGCTCGCTACCTCCGATCCGCTTTATACGCGCTGGGAGCAGGAATTTTTCATCAAACTTTTTGAAAAAGGACTCATCTACAGAAAAAGCGCCGTGGTAAATTGGTGCGAGCACGATCAGACGGTTCTTGCCAACGAGCAGGTTGAGGAGGGCAGGTGCTGGCGCTGCGGCAATGAGGTCGTGCAAAAGCAGATGCCTGGCTACTACCTAAAAATCACCGCCTACGCGCAGGAGCTTTTGGATTGCCTAAAACAGCTTGAGGGCAAGTGGCCCGCTCAGGTGCTTACGATGCAGGAAAACTGGATCGGACGCAGCGAGGGTTTGGAATTTAACTTTAAATTTGACGAGCAAAGCAGCGCCAAACTTGGCGGCATCGAGGGCTTTAAAGTTTTTACGACGCGCCCCGATACGATTTACGGCATGAGCTATGCGGCGGTCGCGCCGGAGCATGAGGTTGTAAAGAGGCTTTTGGATGAAGGCTTACTCGACGTGGAAGCTGCGGCGAAGGTGAGGGAAATTTTAAATCAAAGCCCGCGCGAGCGCCAAGCAAGCGATAAAGACGGCGTGAGCCTCGGAATCAGCGTGCTTCATCCGCTAAGCGGCAAAAAAATCCCCGTTTGGACCGCAAATTTCGTCCTAGCAGAATACGGCGGCGGCGCGGTTATGGCTGTGCCTGCGCACGATGAGAGAGACTTCGAGTTTGCGAAGAAATTTAACCTGCCGATCATTCAAAGCATCGCTCCTAAAAGCGGCGATTACGACGCTAGCAAAGCCTACGTAGAGAGCGGAGTTTTGGTAAATTCCGCGGAATTTAGCGGCATGGATAGCGAGAAGGCAAAAAGCGTCGTTATCTCAAAATTTGAAGAGTTAAAGCTCGGACGCCGCGTGGTAAATTTTAAACTGCGCGATTGGGGGGTAAGCCGCCAGCGCTACTGGGGCGCGCCGATCCCGATGATCCACTGCCCAAAATGCGGGCTGCTAAGCGAAGAAATTTCAAATCTGCCCGTAGAGCTTCCGCAGGACGTCAAGATCACCGGCAAAGGAAATCCACTCGATACGCATCCTAGCTGGAAGTTTTGCAAATGCCCTAAATGTGGCGGCGACGGGGTGCGCGAAACCGACACGCTTGATACATTTTTTGAAAGCTCGTGGTATTTCGCGCGCTACGCAAGCGACGAGCGGACGTGGCGGCAGCGGGCGTTTGACGAGCAAAGCGTGAATTACTGGATGAACGTCGATCAATATATAGGCGGCATCGAGCACGCGATTTTGCACCTTTTATACGCGAGATTTTTCCAAAAGGCTCTTCGCGACATAGGCTATCTGCGCGATAGCGAGCCGTTTGAGCGGCTGCTAACTCAGGGCATGGTGCTAAAAGATGGCGCAAAGATGAGTAAAAGCAAAGGAAACACCGTCGATCCCGATGGTATTATCAAGACCTACGGCGCCGATACGGCGAGGCTTTTTATACTTTTTGCCGCACCGCCGCAAAAGGAGCTTGAGTGGAACGACAGCGCGGTAGAGGGCGCGTATAAATTTCTTAGCCGTCTATACGATCGCGCCGAAAACGCTTATGCTACGGATAAAATTCCGCAGATCGACCACGCCGCTTTAAATAAAGAGGAAAAATACGCCCGCCTAAAAGTTTACGAGGCGCTTAAGAAATCACAGCAGGTTTATGAGGGCAGTTTTGCTTTTAATACCCTAATAGCCGCGTGTATGGAGGCGCTAAATGCCCTAAATGCGCAGAGCAACAAAGACGTATTTACTGAGGGTTACTTTGTGATTTTAAACCTGCTTGAGCCTATCGTGCCGCACATCTGCGCCGAGCTTAGCGAGAAGCTGTTTAAGAGGCGGAATTTCGGCGAGCTGCGAGTTTGCGAAGAGGTCTTTGAGAGCGATACGATCAAGCTTGCCGTCACGATTAACGGCAAAAAACGCGCCGAGTTTGAAGCGGATGCGGGCCTAAGCGAGGGCGAAATTTTAAGCTTTGCAAAGCAAAACTGTGCCAAATGGCTAGAGGGCAAGAGCATTATAAAAGAAATTTACGTCAAAAACAAGCTCGTAAATTTGGTGATAAAGTAGGCGAAGATGAGAAAAGCTTTAATCGTTTTTTGTTTGATTTTTTTAATCGGCTGCGGCTACAAGCCCGTTTCAAGGATCGCGAAAGAGACGATGAGCGGAAGCGTATTTGTAGACGTAATGATGAGCAAGACCGATCCGCAAAACACCGTCGCTATTAAAGATGCGATCAGACAGGGTATAGTCCAGCGCCTAGGGATGAGCCTTTCGGATAAAAACTCGGCGCAGACGATTGTAGTAGCAAGCATAAAAAGCCTAAGCTTTAGCGAGCTTTCATACGATCAGTTCGGCTACGTCACTAGCTACCGCGCAAATCTCATCGTAAATTTTAGCACCAAGCTTAAAAACGGAGAGGTTTTCAGCAAGGATTGCGTGGGCGATTACGATTTTAAAGTTAGCCGCCTAGTCAAAAATAGCTACGATACGAGCTCGATCATTAGCGATAAGGACCGCTACAAGGCGATCGAAAATGCCTCCGCGCAGGCGTTTGACGAGTTTATTTCGGCGCTTGCGATTAGGGGATTCAGACTTGAGCGGGCGCAGCATTAAAGAATTTTTGCAAAATCGCCCGATTTATTACAAAAAAATCGACTATGAGCGCTTCCCGCGGGCGTATGCCGCCATTAAAGATAAAATTCCGCTCAAAAACGTCATTCAGATCATCGGCACCAATGGCAAGGGCAGCACCGGACGGTTTTTGGCTAACGCGATCGCCGCAGCGGGCTTTAACGTCGGGCACTACACTAGCCCGCACATTTTTGGGCTCAATGAGCGCATCTATCTAGGCGGACGGATCGCGCAAAGCCCCGTTTTTGCGTTAAATTCCGACGCTTCAAATTTTAAAAACGAGCGAAATTCCGCTTCGGCGTCAAATTTTACGGAAAAACACAATTCCATAAAGATGCAACATTTTGCGAGCGGAGAAAATTCCGCCTCTCAAATTTCTATTTCTAATTTGCAAAATTCCACCACGCAGAATTTGCATAGCGAGCAGAATTCTGCCTTGCAAAGCTTCGTTTCTACCACACGAAATTTTTGTAGCGAGCAGAATTTTATCGCGCGAAATTCGATAGATACGCAAAATTCTACTTCTACACAAAATTTATGGAATTCTCAAGATCTCAAATCGCCGTCTGAGCAAAATTTAAAAATCTCGTCTGAGCAAAATTTTAAATCTCCGCTAAGATCAAATTTTAAATCCGCTCAAAGCTCGCTCCCTATTTCGCTAGGGCGCGATGCTACGGATGAGGAGCTTGATTTTGCACATGAGTTTTTGCAAGAGAGCTTGCCCGCGGAGTTTAAAGATAGCCTCTCGTATTTCGAGTATCTCACGCTTGCGGCGGCAGTGCTTTTTAGGGATTGCGATTACTGCGTGATCGAGGCTGGGATGGGCGGCGAGTTTGACGCTACGTCGAGCTTCGGGCGCATACTGTCGCTTTTTACACCGATCGGCACCGATCATTTAGGCATGCTAGGACAAAATCTAGAGCAGATCGCCCACACCAAGCTCATTACGATGGATAAAGAGGCGATTTTAAGCGATGAGATGAGCGAGGTTCCGCTTAGTATCGCGCGGCAGATCGCAGAGCAAAAAGGAACTCATTTGAGGTTTGCAGCAGAGCTTTTAAGCAAGAGCGAGCAAGCGCAGATTGCGGAATTTTGCGCGCACAATAATCTGCCTAAATTTCAAATTTCAAATTTAGCTCTAGCGCTTGCCGCGATGAAATTTTTAAATTTGAAATTTGAAATTTCACAGCTGCCGCCTCTAAATTTACGCGGCAGGATGGAGGCTCTGGCGCCGAATTTACGCGTGGACGTCGGGCACAACGAGCTTGCGGCGCAGCAAGTAGCCCGCGAAATTACCGAAATCTACGGGGGCAAAAAAATCGTGCTGATTTACAATGCTTTTGCCGATAAGGACGTAGCTGCTGTGCTGCGGACTTTAGCGCCCGTGGTAGAGCGCGTGGAGATCTTTAACTACGAGGTTGCGGATCGCGAAATGGCGGCAGAGGCGATAACCCGTGCGCTTGACGCGCTTAAAATTCCGCATTCGCCGTTTCGCGGCGAGCTTAGAGCGGACGAGGAGTATTTGGTTTTCGGCTCGTTTCATTTGGTAGAAAATTTCATTTTATGGCTTGAGGCGCGCCGTGGCTAAAACTAAACTCACTCTAAGCGATCACTTTGGCACCAAGACGCTGTATTTTGGCGAAAATTTTAGATTTCAACTTAAAATTTTATCCGCGTTTTTTGTAATTTTTCTGCTAGTTTTGTTTTTTGCGATCTTTAAACTCGCGAGCGACCGCTCAAATTTAAAGGAGCTAAACAAAACCCTATACGCTGAAAATCTCGCGCTTAAAGAGCAAAATATCGCGCTTGAGGGCAAAAACGAGGAGGTGCTTGCCAAGCTGGACGGACGCGAGGACGATGGAGGCGGGCTGGATAGTGATATCCAGGTAATGCTTGCGATGAATGAGATGAAAAAGGAGCGTAAAAAGGGCTCCGGCGCGCACATCGCAGCTAGCGAAAAAACGGCGAGCGCGATTCTTAGCGCTGTGCCTAATGGACTTCCGATGCAGTATCGCGGCGTCACTAGCCCTTTTGGGATGCGTACCCATCCAATCAGCGGCGTTATGAGGATGCACCACGGCATCGACTTGCGAGCAAGCGAGGGCACTCCGGTGTTTGCGACGGCAGAGGGCTTCGTGCAGTTCGCAGGTGGCAGCGGTAGCGGATATGGAATTTTAGTGATTCTATCGCACAATTACGGCTTTGAGACCCGCTACGGCCACCTTAGCTCCGCGGTCGTAACGCCCGGTTCTTGGGTTAAAAAGGGCGATCTTATCGGCTATAGCGGTAACACCGGCTATAGCACCGGCCCGCACCTGCATTACGAAGTTAGGTTTTTGGCTCAAAGCGTCGATCCTGCAAATTTTATGAGCTGGAACGCGCAAAATTTCAAAAATATCTCGACCTTAGAGCCTAACGTATCGTGGCAGGAGATCGCAAACGTCGTGCAGCACCAGATCGAAAGGTTTAAATAATGCAAGCCGAGGTTTACGAATACTTTTTGCAAAACCAAAAAGAGCTTTTGATCTGCGAGGATGAAAAAGAAGCCGCGGCATGCGAGCAGGTGCTTAAATTTATGGGCTATGCGGCCTTTTGCCTGCCCGATTTTAGAGCTAGCTTCGGCGAGGATCTGCGCAGTTATATGGGCGAGCTTGCGGGTATCAGCACTGCTCTTAGCGCGTTTTACAAAGCAAGCGGCAAAAAAATTTTAATCTCACCCATCCGCACGATCCTAAACAAACTCCCCGCCGCAAGCCATCTGCGCCCGTTAAATATAAAATTTGGAAGCGAATTAAGCCTAAGCGAACTGAAAGAGGAAATTTTGCGCCTTGGATACGACGTGCGCGATATCGTCGAAAGCATGGGCGAGGTTAGCTTCCGTGGCGAGATCATCGATATTTTTTCGGTAGGGAGCGAAAGCGCGGTTAGAATTCTGCTCGACGGCGAGACGGTCGAGAGCATCAGGCGCTTTGACGTCGCTACGCAAAAAAGCGAAAAAGATGAGCTTTCTCAAGCAGAGATAGCGCCGTTTTTGGCAAATTTAAGCGAGGACGAGTTTGAGAGCGTGAGCGAAAAGATATCGCGCGCGGACAGCGACGCGTTAGCGCGCGATCTGGGCTCGCTCGGGTTTTGGTTCATCGAGGGCTTTGTAGATTACACGAGCGCGTTTGATTGCATCTTGTTGCGCGAGATCAAAAAGGATGAAATTTTTTCCGAGCGCAATTTGGATTTTTTAGACGCGATCGAGGTGCTGCCTGCGGCGCGTAAATTTAAAGACCTCGCCGTGACGCCGTCGCAGGAATTTTTTGAATTCCACCGCAGCGAGGCTATCACGCTGATCTCGCGAAACGACGCGCTGCTCGCGCCGTTTGATCTTAGCAGATTTAGCAATATCGAAATTTTACGCGAGGATTTCGTCGTAAATTTAATAAGCGCCGAGCGGATCATCACTTCGCTAAACAAAGCGGCGCCTAAAAAGCGCGTGCGAAGATCGAGCCTGGCTCTGGATGAGCTAAACGTGGGCGATTTTGTCGTGCACGAAGATCACGGCATCGCTAAATTTAACGGGCTTGAGCTTATCGAGGTGATGGGGCGCAGCAAGGAGTTCGTATCCCTGCTCTACGAGGGCGGCGACAAACTGCTGCTGCCGGTAGAGTATCTAAATAAGATCGATCGCTACGTCGCAAGCGGCGGCGCGGTGAGCTTGGATCATCTGGGCAGGGCGAGCTTTTGCAAAATCAAGGATCGAGTGCGCGAAAAGCTCTTTGCGATCGCTTCAAAGATCATCGCGCTGGCTGCCAAGCGCGAGCTGGTGCGGGGGCTCGTCGTCAAAAACGAAAGCACGGATTATGCGAAATTTTTAAGCGCAAGCGGCTTTAGCTACACGAGCGATCAGCAAAAGGCTGTGAGCGCGATTTTGGCGGATCTGCAAAGCGGCAAGGTGATGGACCGCCTACTTAGCGGCGACGTGGGCTTTGGAAAGACCGAGGTTGCGATGAATGCGATCTTTGCTTGCATCCGCAGCGGCCATTCGGTGCTGTTTTTCGTGCCTACGACGCTGCTTAGCTCGCAGCATTACGCCACGCTTAGCGAGCGCTTTAGGGAGTTTGAAATTCCTGTTTTCAAGCTCGATCGCTTCAGTAGCGCGAGGCAAAAAAGTGAAATTTTAAAGCGCTTGCAAAACGGCGAGGCGATCGTCGTGGTCGGTACGCACTCGCTTTTAAATTTAAACCTAGCAAATTTAGGGCTCATAATCATCGATGAGGAGCATAAATTCGGCGTTAAGCAAAAGGAGCGGCTCAAAGAGAAAAGCGCCGCCTCGCATCTACTTAGTATGTCTGCCACGCCGATACCGCGCAGTCTAAATATGGCGCTAAGCTCGATTAAAAGCTACTCCACGCTGCTTAGCCCGCCGCAGGATCGCCTCGACGTGCGCACCTTCGTCAAGCAGTGGGACGAAAAGATCATAAAAGAGGCGATCTCGCGCGAGCTGCGACGCGGCGGGCAGATTTTTTACGTCCATAACCACATCGCGACGATGCAAAGCGCCAAAAAGAAGCTGCTTGAAATTTTGCCGAATCTTAAAATTTTAATTTTACACTCCAAGATCGACGCTAAGACGACGGAGGATGAAATTCTAAAATTTGTGGCGGGCGGATACGATCTGCTGCTTTGTACCAGCATCGTAGAAAGCGGCATTCATATGCCGCGCGTAAATACGATCATCGTCGAAAACGCTGATAAATTCGGTATCGCCGATCTGCACCAGTTGCGCGGCCGCGTCGGACGCAGCAATAAGCAGGGCTTTTGCTACTTTTTGATCGAGGATAAAACCGCTCTTACGCAGGACGCGCTAAAACGGCTCGTAGCGCTTGAGAGCAACTCGTTTTTGGGCAGCGGCTCGGTGCTGGCGTATCACGATCTAGAGATTCGCGGCGGCGGAAACCTGCTCGGAGAGGCACAGAGCGGGCATATCGAAGCGATCGGCTACTCGCTTTATCTAAAGATGCTCGAAGAGGAGATCGGCAAGCTGCTAAGCAGAAAGAGCGCCGCTGCGAGCGTGGAGCTTAAAATTTCGGTAAACGCCTTTTTAAACTCGGAATTTATCAGAGAGGATCGCCTGCGCTTGGATCTTTACAGGCGGCTTAGCAAGTGCGCAGAGGCGAGCGAAGTGCTTGAAATTTTCGGCGAGATCGAGGATCGCTTCGGGCGCGCGGACATTTACACTAAGCAATTCATCGACGTAATGATGATTAAGGTTTTGGCTACGAAGCTTGGCTTGCGCGTGATTTCGAGCATGGACGAAAATATCTTGATCACCCTTGCAAACGGCGATAAGGTGCGATTAAAGGCACAGACGCGCGACGATGACGACGTGATAAACGAAATTTTAATCTATCTGCGAAGGGAGCTAAAAAATGCGAACTTGCGATGAAAATATCAAAAAAAGCGCGAGCAAAAGCAGAAGCGAAGATTTAAATTTAGACGCAGCAAGCGGTTTAAATTTAGCGCCGCAAGCCGTCCTAAAAAGCGCGCAGAGCGGTGCCAGCGAGCAAATTTATTTCAGCGATTTTAGCGCGATTGATTGGCACACGGTACAGGTCGCCGTCTTTCGCGCGAATAAAAAGACGCTAAAGATCGTTCGTGACATCGATTTTACCGATCTTGACGCGCTTGTGGGGCTAGAGAGCCAAAAATCGGCTCTTATAAAAAATACGGACGCCTTCCTGCGCGGCGCGAGCGCCAACCACGCGCTGCTATGGGGCGAGAGCGGCTGCGGTAAATCAAGCCTTGCAAAGGCGGTTTTTTCTAAATTTATCCCGCAAGGCCTTAAGATCATCGAGATCGGCAGGGACGATCTGGGCTTTCTTGTGGGTATAATCGATGCGATCCGCGAAACGAGCTTTAAATTTATCATCTTTTGCGACGATTTGAGCTTTGAGCTCGGCGAGAGCGGTTACAAGCATCTAAAGCCGCTGCTTGAAGGATCCTTAGAGCGCGCGCCGCGCAATGTGCTGATGTATGCGACGTCCAATCGCCGCCATATCGTAGGCGAATGCGCAAGCGATAACGACGCTGCGCAGATCAGCCGCGGCGAGCTGCACCTAAGCGACGCGGCGAACGAGCGAATCAGCCTGAGCGAGCGCTTCGGGCTGCAGCTAAGCTTCTACGGCGGGAGCATGCGGGAGTATTTGGGGATCGTAGATGCCTATTTTGCGGCTGCGCAAGGTATGAGTGCGGCGGAATTTCGCTTGAGCTTTGCTGCAAATTTAGACGCGCTACACGCAAAGGCGAGGGAGTTTGCGATGCTTCGCGCAAGCCGAAGCGGCCGCGCGGCAAAGCAGTTTTTCTTAAGCTTTAATGAGGAATTTTTTGCAAATTTAAAAGGCGACAGATGAATACGGCGCGCGAATTTAAATTTGGCGTAAATTTTATCGCCGTGCTAGAGTGCATGCGGAAAATCGCCGTCGCCGCGCGAAATTTTAGAAACGACGCCAGAAATTTCGGAGGCGCGAGATGAGCGCGACCGAGCTTTTTATCGAGCTTTTTCGCGCCGTGAAAATTAAGGATTTTCGCTGGTGGCCCGGGTTTGGAAGCTTTGAGGTGGTCGTGGGGGCGATTTTGATCCAAAATACGGCGTGGCGCAATGCCGACGCAGCACTGCAAAACCTGCGTAGCAAGGGGCTTTTGGGCTTAGATGGGATCGCCGGGCTAGATGAAGCGGAGCTTGCGAAGATCATTAAAGTGAGCGGATTTTATAATCAAAAAGCTAAACGTCTAAGTTTGCTTTGCAAAGCGATAATCGCGGATTTTGGGGATTTCGAGAGCTTCAAAGCGGGCGTTAGCCGCGAGTGGCTTTTAGCGCGCAAGGGGATCGGCGCGGAGAGCTGCGATGCGATCTTGTGCTATGCATGCGAGCGCGCGGTGATGGTCGCGGACAGCTACTCGGCGCGGCTGCTCGGGGCTTTGGGCTATGAGTTTGAAAGTTACGACGAGCTTAGCGCGTGGCTCGGCGAACTGGAATTTGAGCGGATCTATGAGTTTGTAAATTTCGCTAACTCTCCCTGCGATGCGGCGGAAAAAGCAGGGAAGTTAGAGAATGAAAACGACGTGTATGCGCTATTTCACGGGCTCATAGTGAAATTTTGTAAAGCGCATTTGAAAGGTAAAATTTTTGATGATTTTGCAATGGAATTTTTTGATAATTTAAAATAAATCTTAGCCATCTTTGAAAGCGAAGAATATTTTATGCCATCCAAGTAACGACAAACAGGTGATTTTATGTATTGTTAAGCGCCGATATAGCAAAATTTAATTAAAATTACGACGATAAATTTGGTTAAAAAACCGATATTTAGGGGAGTTTATGACGAAAAGAAAAATTTTAATAGTATTTGGGACGCGTCCGGAGGCCATTAAGATGGCTCTGTTGATAAAAGAATTTCAAAAGCACGCGGAATTTGAAGTGAAGGTTTGCGTCACGGCGCAGCACAGGCAGATGCTCGATCAGGTACTTGAATTTTTTGAGATCAAGCCTGATTTTGATCTAAATTTAATGAAGCAAGGGCAGGATCTGTACGATATTACGTCAGGCGTTTTGCTCGGTATGCGCGATGTATTTAGAGAATATACTCCAGACATCGTGTTTGTGCATGGAGATACGACTACTACTTATGCCGTTTCTTTGGCGGCGTATTATCAAAAGATAGATGTTGCTCACGTCGAAGCTGGACTTAGGACGCATAATATCTATTCGCCGTTTCCTGAAGAGATAAATAGGCAGATGACGGGGCTCATAGCCAAATATCACTTCGCACCGACCGTCGATGCAAGAGACAATCTCTTAAAAGAAGGCAAAGATTCAAAAAATATAGTTGTTAGTGGCAACACCGTTATAGACGCGCTTTTGTGGACGATAGATAAAATCGAAAACAACGAGCTGCTAAAAAATAAAATTTTATCCTTTATAAATTCCAAATATAAGCTTAGTGATAGAAAATTTATTCTCGTTACAGGACACAGACGAGAGAATTTCGGAGAAGGCTTTGTTAATATTTGTGAGGCCTTACGTGAAATAGCGCTAAAAAATGAAAATATCGACATCGTTTATCCCGTGCATCTAAATCCAAATGTAAGAAAGCCTGTAGGAGAAATTTTATCGGGCATTTCGAATATATTTTTAATTGATCCGCTAGAGTATGATAGTTTCGTCTATCTTATGAGCAAGTCATATATGATAGTAACAGATAGCGGCGGCATCCAAGAGGAGGCGCCGAGCCTTTGCAAGCCCGTTTTAGTTATCAGAGAAACTACCGAAAGACCTGAAGGGATAAGAGCAGGATGCGTTAAGCTTATCGGCACCAAGCGCGAAAATATAATAAAAGAGGTGCAAAAATTATTAAATTTAAAAGATGAATATGATAAAATGAGTAAAAGTACAAGTCCGTATGGCGACGGTAAAGCTTGTAAAAAAATACTGGAATTTTTAAAAGGAATATTATGAAAAAAGTTTGCATCTTAGGTCTTGGGTATATAGGGTTGCCGACAGCAGCACTTTTGGCAAATAGGGGCTATAAAATCCATGGCGTTGACGTGGTGCAGAGCGTTGTGGATACGATCAATCAGGGTAAAATTCATATCGTCGAGCCGGAACTAGATGTATTTGTTAAAAAAGCAGTGCAGAGCGGAAATTTAAAAGCAGACGTTAAGCCTGATTTCGCAGACGTTTTTATCATAGCTGTTCCGACGCCGTTTCGAGACGGATACGTGCCAAATATCGATTATGTTATAAGTGCGGCAAAATCTATAATACCATACGTAAAAGACGATAATATGGTCGTTTTAGAATCCACTTCACCGGTAGGTACTACCGAAAAGATAGGTGAAATTTTACAAAATGGCGGTGTTGATATTTCTAAAATTTATATCGCTCACTGCCCTGAGAGGGTCTTGCCTGGTAAAATTTTAAAAGAGCTTACGCTAAACGATAGAATCGTAGGCGGAACTACAAAAATTGCTACTAAAAAAATAGCGGAATTTTACGCAGAATTCGTAGAAGGCGAAGTTTTACAGACTGACTCAAAAACTGCAGAGATGTCAAAGCTTACAGAGAATTCTTTCCGCGACGTAAACATAGCCTTTGCAAACGAGCTTAGCATTTTGTGCGATAAATTCGGCATCAATGTTTGGGAGCTTATCTCGCTAGCAAACCGCCATCCGCGAGTTAATATTTTAAGCCCGGGCTGCGGCGTAGGTGGGCACTGCATAGCGGTCGATCCATGGTTTATCATCCATGCGGGCGGCTACGAAGCGAGGCTGATCAAATCCGCAAGAGAGGTCAATGATCACAAAGCCGAGTGGTGTATTGAAAAAATCAAAAACGCCGCTTTGAAATTTGAGCTGCAAAACGGCAGAAAGCCCAAAGTCGCGTGCATGGGGCTTGCTTTTAAGCCCGACATCGACGATTTGCGGGAATCGCCTGCGCTAAATATAACCAGACGCCTGATTGCAGACGGCGTCGATGTGGTCGCCGTGGAGCCCAATATCAAGGCTCACAAAGATTTTGAGATAGCGGATTACAAAAAGGCTATCGAAATTTCGGATATTATCATATTTTTAGTCGGGCATAAGGAATTTAAAGGACTAAAAATAGAAAAAGAAGTTTTGGATTTTTGCGGAATTTGTAAATGAGCTTTCAAAAAGTAATAGATAGAAATAATCATCTGAATTTTTTTAGATTACTTTTTGCTTTACAAGTGGTATATATGCACTCAACCGAGTGGCTAAAAATACCGCTCTTGTGGGGGGGGCACGTGGATAAATTTCTTAGATTATTTCCCGGCGTCCCACTGTTTTTTCTGGTTTCGGGATTTTTAATTACCGATAGTTATTTAAATAGCGGAAATTTAAAAGAGTATTTTATAAAAAGAGCGCTTAGAATATATCCGGCTCTATCTGTAAATATTTTAGTGCTTGAGCTAGCTATGTACGTGGGCAAAAATTTTAATGATATTTCAGTATTAAAATACATAGAATACTTTGTGCTGTATGTCATTACCGCCGCTTCAGGCTTAGCGGGCTTTATAATCGGTATAAAAAACGACGCTTTATATAATTATGACGGCTTTTTTAGCTCCTATCCAAGCGGCGTTTTATGGACGCTTAGCGTCGAGCTGTCATTTTATATCCTCCTTCCGTTTATTTTGTGTATTAGAAAAGTAATCATAAGAAATTTATTGTTAGTTTTTCTATTTTTTACATCAATGATAATCCCTGTAATTGCCGATGAAAATTTTTATTCTGCTTCAAATTTAAATAAGCTTCTTGAGCTTATATGCTTGCCGTTTTTGTGGATATTTATCATCGGCATAGTTATGAGACTTTATTGGTTGGATATAAAAAAATATCTCGTAGGCTACGGCTTATATTATATTGCGCTCTATTTGATATTTTGTTTTGCGGCTATAGAGTTTGGAAGCGGGCTTGGAGATTATAAGAGAGGCTTGGAAATTTCTACTGTATTTCAAATTTCCCTTTTGGCGCTAGTGATCTTTAGTATGGCTTTTTCCTACACAAATTTAAAGATAGCTAGAAGCACCGATCTCTCTTATAGTACATATCTCTATCATATGCTGATAGTTCAAATTCTAATTAGTCTGGGCTTTGGCGGCTCTTTATGGCTATATCTCATAGTGGTAGCAGCGACGCTCACGATCGCTTGCGTTTCTTGGAATTTTATAGAAAAGCCGGCATTGAAATTAAAACAAATAAAGGTTGTAAAATGATACAAGCAATAGTTAAAAAAGGTAAAGTTTTAGCGGAGCAGATCCCTGCCCCAAGCGTTTCAAAGGGATGTGTTCTTATAAAAGTAGTAAATAGCTGCATATCGGCGGGCACCGAGATAAGCGGCGTATCAAATAGCGGAAAGAGTCTGATAAAGCGAGCCTTAGAACAGCCTGAAAACGTAAAAAAAGTCATCAGTATGATAAAATCAGACGGCATCGCAAACGCCTATGCGAAGGTAAAGGGCAAGCTTGATAGCGGAAGCCCGACCGGCTATTCGCTTAGCGGCGTCGTCATAGCGGTCGGAGAGGGCGTTTCAAATTTTGAAATCGGTGAGCGCGTCGCCGCAGCCGGTGCAGGACTTGCAAACCACGCAGAATACGTAGACGTACCTAAAAATTTAGTTATGAAAATGTCGCAGGATATGGACTTTGAGCGGGCTTGCACCGTGACGCTCGGCGGCATAGCGATGCAAGGCGTTAGGCGGATCGATCTAAGGCTGGGCGAGACCTGTGTAGTGGTCGGCGCGGGGATTTTGGGGCTTCTTGCGGTGCAGATGCTTAAAATTTCAGGCGTGAGGGTCGCTGTCAGCGATTTTGACGATAGGCGCTTGCAGATAGCAAAGGAATACGGCGCTGAGCTCGTCATAAACCCGTCAAGAGACGATTTGTTAGACGTAGTTGCGTCTTGGAGCGGCGGATACGGCGCCGACGGAGTGCTATTTACCGCCGCTACGAGCAGCAGCGAGCCGCTATCGCAAAGCTTTCAGATGTGCAAGAAAAAGGGCAGAGTGGTGCTTGTAGGCGTTGCCGGTATGCAGATCAATAGAGAGGATATGTATAAAAAGGAGCTTGATTTTCTCATCTCCACCTCTTATGGCCCCGGTCGCTACGACAAGAGCTACGAAGAGCAGGGACTTGATTATCCGTTTAGCTACGTAAGATGGACTGAAAATCGAAATATGAGTGAGTATCTAAGGCTGGTAAATGAAAATTTGATAAAGCTGGATAAGCTCATAGACGCAAAATATCCTATCGAGCAGGTAACGGAGGCGTTTGAGTCGCTACAGACTTCGCAGAATAAGCCGCTCATGGTTTTGCTTGACTACGGCGAGGCAAATTTAGCCGAGCTTGATAGCTATCTAAATCACGATAAAAAAATCATCATAAATTCTACACCCGTAAACAGGGACGTGATAAACGTTGCATTCGTGGGCGTCGGTGGATTTGCTACCGGTATGCACCTGCCTAATATCTCAAAGCTTACGGATAAGTATAAAATTTACGCGATAATGAACCGAAGCGGACATAAGGCAAAGGCGGTGGCTCAGCAATACGGAGCGAGCTATGCTACTTCAAATTTAGACGATATTTTAAATGACAAAAACGTTGATCTTGTGATCATCTCTACAAGGCACGATAGCCATGCGGAGCTTACCTTAAAGGCGCTTGAAGCTGGCAAAAACGTATTTGTAGAAAAGCCGCTTGCGACAAATAAAGACGAGCTTGAAAAGATAAAGAAATTTTACGAAGGGGGAGGCGACAAGCCCCTTTTATTCGTGGGATTTAACAGGCGATTTAGCGCTTACGCGCAGGAGATAAAAAAGCACACGAGCGCTAGAATAAATCCGATGATAATTAGATATAGGATGAACGCGGGCTACATACCGATGGATCACTGGGTGCACGAAAACGGCGGTAGAATGGTGGGCGAAGCGTGCCACATAATAGATCTGATGACGGCACTAACGGGAAGCGAGATACAGAGCGTATTTTCGCAGGCTATCACGCCGAGTAATGAAAAATATAGCGCCGAGGATAACAAATCCATCGTCTTAAAATACAAAGACGGCTCGGTGGCCAATATCGAGTATTTCGCAAACGGTAGCAAGGAGCTAAGTAAGGAATTTATGGAGGTTCACTTCGACGGCAAGAGCATTATTTTGGACGATTACAAAAGCCTTAAAGGATACGGGGTGGGGGTAAAAGAAATTTCAACGAACGTAAGCCAAAAGGGGCAGCTTGAAGAGCTTGAGGTGTTATTCGAGACTATAAAAAAAGGCAAAGGCTGGCCAATAGAGCTTTGGGATATGGTGCAGACGACGGAAATAAGCTTTATATTGTAAATTCGGATCAAAATAATGTGCGGAATAGTCGGTAAGGTCTCTTACAAAGGAATAACACAGAAAGATATTGATGATATAAAAAATATGTCAAGCGCAATAATACATCGAGGGCCTGACAGCGAAGGCTTTTACTTTGATGAAAATGTTGCATTTGGACACAGAAGATTATCTATACTAGATCTATCCGCTGCAGCTAATCAGCCGATGAGCGATGACGAAAATACTTTAGTTTTGATTTTTAACGGTGAAATTTATAACCATTTAGAGATTAGAGATAAATTAAAATCAAAATATAATTTTAAAACAAACCACTCTGACACCGAGACTATTCTATATGCCTATAAAGAATGGGGGTTAGAATGTATAAAATACTTTAACGGTTTTTTTGCTATTGCCCTATACGATAAAGTAAAAATGGAAACTATTCTTATTAGAGACAGGATGGGTAAAAAGCCGTTGTTTTTTACTATGAGTAATAATGCTCTATATTTTTCTTCAGAGATTCATGCATTTTTTAAGGCGAGCGTAGTTGAGAAGCATATTAATGAGGAGGCGATATATAATTATCTGACATTTTTAACAACCAATGCTCCCGATACTTTTTTCGCTAATATTTATAAATTAGAATGCGGTCATTATTTAAAAATTACAAAGAATAAAATAGAAAAAGTAAAGTATTGGAATATTGCGGATTTTATTAATGTAGATAACGCGGATAATTTTTTGCAGGCTACCGAAAAAACTGAAGATCTGCTTGTAAAATCAATGAAATATAGAAATATAGCAGATGTCGATATAGCTATAGCGCTTAGCGGCGGTATAGATAGCTCTTTAAATTTGTTTTATTCAAGTAAAGAGGGCGGGAAGATAGATGCGATTAACATAAGTTATGATGCGGATGATATATATGACGAATCAGAAATAGCACAAAAATTTTCAAAAGAACTTGGTGTAAAATTTATTAAAAGCGTTATTTCTTCCAACGATTTTGAAGAGTTAGCGAAAGAATATATGACTAAGCAAATAGATAGCCCTACCGGAGATGTAAATTCCGCATTGTTGTATTTTCTATCAAAGCTTAGCAAAAGCAATAGTCTTAAAGTTATGATCGTTGGCGAGGGTGGCGATGAAATGGGCGGTTATCCTATATATGAAAAATTAAATAAAGAATATAATATTTTGAAGCATTTTAAGAATTTAAATTTTATGTTTAAAAGCCTGCCAGAGAAATTTACTAGAAAGTTTGATATTTTCTATAATAATGACATGATTTCTAGGCGCCATATACACGGCTTTACCGAATTTGAAAAGAGGAGTTTTTGGTTGAGCGATAAGTCTTTTAATTCATACAGAATTCTACACAATTATATGTCTGAAATAAGAGATGATTTGCCTGATAGTTTTTTAAGAAAAATTCTTAATGTTGAATATAAAATGCGACTCCCCGAGCTTATCTTGCAGAAGATAGACTATTCCACGATGTCCCAAAGCGTAGAAGCAAGGAGTCCGTTTATGGATCATTTTCTTATTGAATACAGTTCTAGCCTATCGTTCGATACAAAGATGAAATATGGCGCCAAGAGTATTTTAAAAGAAATAGCAAAAAATAAGCTCCCTAGCTATATTTTAAATCAGCCAAAAGTCGGTTTCGGTATGCTCTTAACACCTTTTTTGCAAAATATTATGCCTATATGGTATCAAAAGGAATTATTGCTTAAAAAAGCTATGATACATGAATTTATATCTAAAATTTTCTTGCAGAAGCTATTAGATATCCACACTAAATATAAAAATCAGGGATATAAGATGTGGATATTATTTGCTTTAGAAAAATGGCTGGAGATAAATTTTGATAGCAAAAAATAAAGTATTTTATCAGACAGCCTTTCTTTTTGCCGCACAGATATTTGGTATGGTTGTAGGTTTTGTGTCTAACATGCTTTTGGCAAAACAAATGGGGGCGGCAGATTTTGGGGTATATTCTTTATCTTTGGCTATCATCATATTTATCTCCATATTTTTTGAGTTCGGATATTTTTCTAGCGCTTCAAAGATGCTGGCAAACAACCATGATATAAATTTGGAAAAAAAGATATTTGGAGCGTCAATCATTATAGTTTGCGTGATTGCAACTCTATTTTTATTGTTTACTCTGATTGTTTCTTTTTTACTGGATATAGTTTTTAATGATAAGGTTGGTCATATTATCAGGCTTTCTTCTTTTATAAGCTGGAGTTTTACAATTCCATTTTTTATGGAACTAATATTAAAAGGTAGTAATCACATAGGTTATTTAGCCGGTTTTAATATATTTTCTAAAATTTTATTTGTAGTATTTTTATTTATTCTGTTTATTTTTGAGCGCTTAACTCCACTAAATGCGCTTTTATCATTTTCTTTGTCTTATGCGCTTGCATTTGTGATATATGGGCGTATATTACGACCAAATTTTAGTGGTTTTTCTGAGATTTTGAGAACTATAAATTTAGAAAACAAACGCTACGGCATACATGTGTATGTAGGTAGAGTAATTGATGTTTCGACATACAATATAGATAGGCTTTTAATAGGATATTTTATAGGTGCAAAGGATGTCGGTTTTTATGGGCTGGCAAATTCTATGGCAACTCCGATAAATTCGTTATCTAATGCTATGAGTAGCACTATGTTTAAAACGCTAGCAAATAGTAGCAAAATACCTCCTGCCGTTTTAAAGGCAAATTTAGCTTGGGTATTTCTAGCGTTTGTTTTAGCCAATATACTGGGGTATTTAATTATAAATTTTTATCTAAAAGAAGAATATAGTGATGTTCTGCTATTATTGCTTTTAATGTCTATTGTAGTTTGTTTCCAAGCTCTTTATCAACCATATAACGCTTGGATTAATGGGCATGGATATGGGAAAGAGCTAAAAAAGGCTAATATAAAAATGACTATCGTGACCGCTGCATCTAGTATTTTATTAGTTCCGATAATGGGTGCTATTGGGGCCTGTGTGTCAAGTATGATATCAAATCTGTATTCGCTATTTTTATATACAAAGATTTACTATGCCAAAGTATAAAATATATACAAGTTATGCTAGAACTGCTATATACCTAGTTTTATTGTCTATAGGCGCAAAAGGCAAAAAAGTTTTATTGCCGGCTTTTACATGCGCTACAACGCTACCCGATGCGATAGTGCAGGCTGGGGGAATTCCAGTGTTTGTGGATATCGATATGCATAGTTTAGAAATGATTCAAGATGATATAAAAAATAAAATTTCATCCGATACGATAGCAATTATATCTCACCATTATTATGGCGCTTATATGGACCATGTTGTAAAAATACAAGATATTGTAAAAAAATACAACCTTATTCACATAGAAGATAGGGCTCATTGTTATGGCTTAAAGAAAGATTTGATCGGGGATGTCGCTATATATTCTTTTTCAAAGAATATGATTTCTCCCGGCGGCGGATTAATAGTTACAAAAGATCATAAGATATGGCAAGAATGTCTAAGCATTCAAGATAAAAATAAGAGTATTTTTCATACATTCATTTTAAACACTGAAGCCTTTAATTATATGGAGGCCATTAAAAAAGATAGGTCTTGCAAAGGATATAAAAAATGTGAACTTCTAAAATTTATTAAAATGAGTGCCTCCAAGCTACTAAAAATTCTTGGTTTTTATCAAAGAAACTATTTTTATAAAATAACCAGCAATGACATTGGAAAAAATTTCCATATATTTGATACCAGGATGACTTCAGAGCAATTGAAATATATCTTGATCGCCATAAGAAAGTTAAGGCTTGCGATTAATACTAGGAAAAAAGTTGCATCCAAGCTTAATGAAATTTTACCGTCCTTTTTGAATGTAGACAATAATATATTTACAAACTATGTAATATATAGCGATGAGCTTGAGAAGCTAGAGCGTATTTTTGGTGATCTTAATATTAAAACTAGAAGAGTATGGCCGTATTTTCAAAAATATTGGCATCAACAAAAGACCGCAAGTGTCGAAGAACTATCTAAAAAATTATTGTTAATAGATTTAGATTGTTTTAACGAAGAAAAAATAGGCAAGTTAAGAGGGATGCTTAATGGAAATTAGAATTCTTACAAAAGATTTAATTGATCCTATAGAGTGGAATATTGGTATAAGAAATCCAACACAACTATTTGAATTTGCAAATACTAGTGGTAAATTTTCAATTCCGTATTTTCTAATCATAAAAGATAAAGATATTATTTTTAAATGGCAGTTTTTTGTAGTAGGTTTTAGATATTTTAGATATATCAATATTATTTCAGAGCCAAATATTCAAATTACCGAATTACTGGATATCGCCTTTAAAGAAATTTTAAGAGTATTTAATCCTTTTAAGGTAATTTTTTACTCTATCACATTATCAAAATTTACAAATATGGATTTTTTAGAACTAAATAATTTTAATGAAATATATAGATACGGCTCATCTGTTTTAGATTTAACTCAAAATGAAGACGTAATATTTTCTAATATACATAGTAAACACCGTAATGTTATAAAAAAGGCGCGAAAAGAGGATGTTGAGGTATTTGAGGATACGAGCGAACAAGGTATATACGATTTTTACAAAATAGGCGTTGAAACATATGCCAGGTCAAATAAAGAGGCTTTGGGAGTTGAATATTTATTAAAGTATTTTTTTGCACTAAGTAAAACAGGCAATATTAAAGTGTTTTTTGCAAAGAAAGATAATATTATTCAAGCCGGAGCAATTTTTCTCGTTTCTAAACATATGTCTATATATTGGCACGGTGCATCTATAAATAATTGTGCTACCGGCTCTTCTAATTTGTTGCAGTGGGAGGCAATAAAATATTTTAAGCAAAACGGCACAAAGATATATGATTTTGGAGGTTGCTCTGATTTGGACGAGAAAGCTAAATCTATCAGTAGATTTAAAAGTAGATTCGGCGGTATGACATTTAATTATATAGGGTTTATAAAAATAAACAATATTTTAAAAAATATGTTATTTATCTTTATAAAAATTTTTACTAATAAGGGCTAAATATGACTACACAAGAGAAAATTTTGGATCGATATAAAGAAATAAGAGGTGATTTTATAGATACTAAAGACGAGAAGCTCAGGCAAGAGTTTTTTGATAATCTCTTAAAATATAACTATTTAAAACACATAAATCCATATATAAGCGGCAAAATTTTAGAGATCGGTTGCAATAAAGGCTATATGTTAAAAGCATTGCAGGATTTAGGTTTTAAAAATTTACACGGTATAGATTTATCTAATTCCGACTTGTCGATAGCTAAAAATAGGACTGGGTTAGATACGCTAAAACAAGAAAATGCTTTTGATAATTTAAAATATAATAAATACGACCTTATACTATGCAAAGATGTTATGGAGCATATACAAAAAGATAAGCAAGAAGAATTTATCAAAGAGATATATGGCTCGTTAAATATCGGCGGGATGGCAATTATCCAAGTTCCGAATATGGACTGGATGATGTCTAATCATGAAAGATATATGGATTTTACTCATGAAGTAGGCTATACCAGAGAGAGCCTTGCGGATATTTTTAGACTATATTTTGCCGTGGTAGAGGTGTTTTCGGCCTCATATATATTTAAAAATAGCAAGAAAAAGATCGTCGTTTCGTTGGTAAGAAGCATTATGGTTAAATGTATAAGATTTGCTTTAAGGATACTCGGAGAAGGTGCAAGTGATGTTTGGTTTGAACACAGAGAGATAATGGTCGTAGCAAAAAAAGACAAATAATGAAACGAATTTTAATAACCTGCGATACCGAAGTCGGCGAACTGCATGCGGGTAGGGCCGATGCATTTGAGATTTTTATAAAAGGCGAGATCTTGGGCAGGGAAGTAGGCGTAAAGCTCATAAACGATTTAGCAAACAAGTATGGCGGCGTAGCGGAGCATTTTGTGGACGTATATCCGTATGAAAGATACGGCGAGGATAAATTTAAAAGGCTGTGTCGCGAAATCGTTAAGGGCGGGCACGGCGTAAATTTACACACTCATCCGTCTAGCAGATATGATAAAAATAGAAAATTTATGTGGCAGTATGGCTTGGATGAACAGATAGAAATTATAAAATTTGGTAAGCAAAAAATAAAAGAGTGGACAGGCATAGACGCCCCGGCTCATAGGTCCGGCGGGTATGGAGCGAACGACGATACTATTCAGGCTTTAAAACTTAATGATATTTTTATAGATAGCTCGTTTTTCTATAAAAACGGAAATTGCAAGATAAACTATGATTACATAAATAAAGCGTCTAAAAAAAACGGCGTATTGCAGCTGCCCGTGAGCGTTTATAAAAAACAAAAGCGCTATGGCTTTTTAAAAACAAAAAGTAGTTTTCAAAAATTTGATTTTAGATACGGCTCTAGCGCAGATGAAATTTTAAAAGCGATAGATATGATGCCTGAAAATTGCATAATAGTGCTTTTTTTACATAGTTTTAATTTTTTAAATTTGAAGTATAGTTTTAAAGATAAAAAATACATAGAAATAAGTATAAATGATAAATTAATAAACGAATATAAAAGGCTTCTTGCAAGTATTGCTGATAAAACGGAGTGTAAATTTTCCTCTATAAAAAATTTGGATATGGGGGGCTTGAGCGATGAGGATTTTGCCCCTACGATATACACCGATGCCGATATGATAAAATATGCAAAAGATAAATTTAGGCTAAAATTTATGCGGGTGGGCGATATATAATGAAAATCCTTTATCTTAGGACTCTGTATTGGTTTGGCTTAAAAGCGGGCGGCTCGGTAGGGCATACGGCGGGCGTCATAAATGCTATGGATAAAAAGGCCGAGCTATTTGTTGTTTCAAACGATTTTTTGCCCGATGTAGATAAAGAAATCACAATCGTTGAGCCTATAAAAATACCGCTTGCGCCAAAAGATATACTTGAGCTTTTTTATAATTTTAAAATAATTAAATATTGTAAAAATTTAAAGCCCGACGCGATATATCAAAGATATAATGGGTTTAGTTTTTGCGGAGCGTATATAGCAAAAATGAAAAATATACCGTTTGTTTTGGAATTTAATTCATCGGATGTATGGAAGATCAAAAATTGGAAAAATAACGATACGATTTTAAAGCGGATTTTTAAAACAATTTACTATAAAATTTTCAAACTCCCTATCGTTTCTGCTATAGAAAAATATAATCTAAGTAACGCAGCTCACATAATCGTAGTGTCCGAGGCGCTAAAAAATATTCTTTTAAAATTTGGAGTGGATGAAAACAAAATAATCGTCAATCCAAATGGAATAGATGAGAGGAAATATAATCCGCAGATAAAATGCGATGATATAAAGCAAAAATATAATCTTGAAAATAAAATCATAATCGGCTTTATAGGAACGTTTGGGCAGTGGCACGGGGCCGAAAACATAGCTATGGCTTTTGGTAGGTTGCTAAAAAAATACCCCGAGTATAAAAATAAAGCAAAGCTCTTTATGATAGGCGACGGCGTTAGGATGCCAATCGTAAAAAAACATATTTTGGAATTTAATTTGCAAGAAAATGTCGTATTAACAGGCCTAATTCCACAATATGAGGGGGCGAAATTTTTAAACGCTTGCGATATTTTGATTAATGCCACCGTACCAAATCCAGACGGAAGCGAGTTTTTTGGAAGCCCCACTAAGCTGTTTGAGTACATGGCTATGGGTAAAGCCGTAATATGTAGCGATATGGCTCAGATGTCCGAAATTTTAGAGCATGGTAAAACCGCCTATATGGTAGAGCCTGGGAATATAGACGAGCTGGCGACTGCCATGAAGGAGCTTGTGGATGATGGCGAGCTAAGGCGACGCCTGGGCAATAGCGCCAGAGATGAAGTGATCCAAAAATACACGTGGGATAAGCATGTGGATAAAATTTTAAAGGCCATAAGCAATGAGTAGGATTTCTTATTATCTCAAAAAAGCCAGATCAATGCCGTTTGATGAGTTGGCCATAAAAATAGCTGATAAAATTTTAAATACCACAAAGAATAAATTACAAAAAATGTGCGATGTGCTAAGCAATACTCACATAAATTTTAACATTCCGATCATCAAAACTAGCTATATAAGCACAAAAGAACTCGACCTATCAAATATCGATTCGGATGTTGTAAGATATCTATCTAAAATGTACATCGAGCATAAATTTGATCTACTCGGTAGCGGATGGGTAAAAAATAGCTATGATAGCGCGGCGCTCGGGCTTGAGAGCTACAAATACGATATGAATGTCGCGACGCCCGCGAATGCGTCCGAAGGCTACGAGCTGATTGATTGGCAAAAGGATTTCAAAAGCGGCTTTCGATGGAGCGAAAAAAAATGGTACAAAGATCAGCGCATAGCCCATAAGCCCGGTAGCGACATAAAGGTGCCGTGGGAGCTTGCGAGGCTTCAGCACCTGCCGCAGCTTGCTATTTTTGCGATGGCGGATCCAAATTTGCAAGAGCGAAATTTAAAGGAATTTAAAAACCAAATTTTAGATTTTATCAGCAATAATCCGCCTAGAATGGGCGTAAATTGGACCTGCACGATGGACGTGGGTATCAGGGTCGCCAATATGCTGGCGGCTTACGATATGTTTTGCCAGATGGGCGGCGGCGGAATTTTAGATCAAAATTTCAAGCAGACCTTTTCAAATAGCGTCTATGAGCATGCGCTTCATATCGTAAATAATCTGGAATATTCGCCGCATCTTACGTCAAATCACTATCTAAGCGATATCATGGGTCTTCTGTATGCGTGTGCATATCTAGATGGCGGCGGCGAGATAGACGGCTGGCTAGCGTTTGCCGTACAAGAGATAATCTGCGAAATGAAAAAGGAATTTTACGAAGACGGCGGAAATTTCGAGAGTTCTACGAGCTACCACCGCCTAAGCGGCGAGCTAATGGCGTATGCCACGGCTCTGATACTGGGTCTAAAAAGCGAAAAAATTTCATCGCTAAAAAATTACAATGCAAAGCTTTGGCGCAAAAAACCGAAGCTCTTGCCGCCGGACGAGCAGGAATTTAAAATTTTAAACGGTCAAATAGCGCTGCCGCAGTGGTTCGTGGACAGACTGTATAAAATCGGCAGGTTTACCGCCGACATCACAAAGCCAAACGGCGAAGTACCACAATTTGGCGATAACGACAGCGGTAGGTTTTTTAAATTTAGCCCAAACGGCGAGTTCTTGAGTAGCGAACAAGCCGCGCGAAAATATCTAAATTTAAGCGGCTTTGATGGTGGTAATGAGCCGTTTTGGGACGAGAATATTTTAAATCACTCTACGTTAATTAGCTGCATGGGCGGAATTTTTGACGATGATGTATTTAAAAACGATATGCGCTTTGAGGGGAGTTTTACGAGAGCTCTTGCGGGACGCGCGCTGCAAGTGGGCGATAGAACATACAAAAGCCAGGTCGCCTTGGGCGTTAAATTCGGCGAACTGCCGCACCGAAAAAGCATAGAATTTAAAATTCCAAATTCGCAAGAGATCAAAAATATATTTTATCCTGACAGTGGGATTTTTATCTTTAAATCCAGCAAATTTTACCTCGCCATCTGCGCTACGCCGCTTGGACAGAATGACCACGGCGGACATACGCACAACGATAAGCTAGGCTACGAGCTGTGGATAGACGGGCGCGACATAGCAAAGGATCCCGGCACCTATCTTTATACGCCGCTTCCAGATAGGAGAAATGAATTTAGAAGCATCAAAGCGCACAACGTGCCGATTGTGGACGATTTGGAACAAAATAGTTGGGGCGAGGGAGCGATAGGACTATTTGGGATGTTTGCGGAATGCAGGTGCGAAGTTGCAGATTTTGGAGAAAATTTTATAAGCCTCGCCGTAGAATACAAAGGCGTAAAAATTATTAGAAAATTTGAGATAAAAGAGGACAAATTGGAGATTATCGATATGGCAAATAGGGAATTTTATTATAGTAAATTTGAGTTGTATTCAAATGGATATGGGAAGCTGATGAAAAATGTCTAAAAAAGTTTTAATGGCTGTTGCGAATTACTATACTTCGCCGTTTCAGGTCGGTAGTCATCATTATGCTAGAGCGTTTGAAAAGCTAGGATATGAGGTGCTTTTTATCTCAAATCCTATCTCGCCGATACATAAAATTTTTGCAAATAGCAACGAGCTGAAAGAGCGGGAAAGAATTTATAAAAAAGGGGGCGAAAGCGCGGGCGGTATTTTTTATTATGTTCCGCGCTCCCTTTTTACTCCTCAAAACAAACCGTTTCTATCGTCGAATTTTGTTTTAAATAATTGGCAAAATTTTACGTATCCAAATTTATTAAATTTTATAAAGGAGCGAGGTTTTGGCGAGGTTGATATATTGTGGTTTGATAGCCCATTGTTTGGTTTTTTGCTAGATACTATGACTTATAAAAAATCGATTTTAAGGATAGCCGATTATTCAAAAGGCTTTAATGCGGTTTCTGATGTGCAGTTTAATGCCGAGATAAATATCGCAAACAAGGTAGATGCAGTCATTTATACGGCAAAAAATTTAAAAGAAAAATATGCCGAGATAAAAGATAAATCTAAAATGAAATATGTGCCAAATGGTATTGATCTTGATTTCTTTAAAGCGGCAGACAGGTCTTTGCCGCAGGAGCTTGAAGATATTCCTGAACCTAGGGTAATTTACGTAGGGGCAATACATGATTGGTTTGATGTGGATTTAGTATATTACTGTGCTAAAAATTTGCCAAATTATAGTTTTATTATAATAGGTCCGGAGCAAAAAGACTTATCTTTACTTAAAAAGCTAAAAAATGTCCATATTTTAGGCTCTATTCCATACGCTAAAATTCCTGCGTTTTTATATAATTGCCAAGTCGGTATAATCCCTTTTAGCGTTAAGGATTATCCCGAGTTAGTAAATAGCATAAATCCATTAAAAATGTACGAGTATCTAGCCTGCGGACTAAAAGTCGTCAGTGTAGAGTGGGAGCAGATAAAAGATATGAGTGGTATTATAAATTTAGTCACAACAAAAGACGAATTTGTCAATGCCATAGAACATGGCGATAACTCAGGATATGATTTATTAAAATTAGCATGGTTCGAAATTTTAAGAAAATTTTTAAAAGATATCGGTGCATAAATATGTTTTCTATTTCATTAAAAAAGTATTTACTAGCAATATTTTTTATATTTATTCCATTTTCCCAAGCCTTAACTGTTGATGTGGGTTTTCCACTAAAAATTTCTGAGGTAGCAATGGTTTCTATTATTATATTATCTAAAAATATAATGAAATTAAAAGGATATGATATTATTTTAATTCTTTTTTTATTTCTTGCGCTTTTGTCTTTTTTGATTAATATTCTATGGGAATATCCTTATAATATTGCTACTATAAAATATCGTTTTGGTGGCGACTTAGATGGTCTGGCGAAATTGATATATTTGAGTTTTGCGATCTACTATTTTATATTATTGCGCAATATATTCAATATAAAAAAAGATAAATATATAAAATTTTTCTTCATCGGAGCAGTATCGGCAACACTCTATAGTTGGTATTTGATGCTCGCTGGCATCTTTAAATACAGACCGATACTTCTTTTCGGTATAAATGATCCTCAACTGATTTCTTTACAAAATTGGACATTAATTCGTTCTGGAACATTTTTAGAGGGGAATTATATGGGTTTATTTTTATTTATATCTACTGTTTTAGCCGTCTTTTATAAAAAAAGATTTTTAGCCGGGCTTTTTACTGTTTCTATGATAACTACTTTTTCTACGATGGGATTATTATCTTTATTATTTTTTTATGGATATCTTATCGCTAAAACAAATATTAAATATTTTATTATAAATTTGCTTTTAATCATCTGCTTATTTATGTTATTAAGCCATTATAGGGACTTTAATACATATGTATTATCTAAGATAAATGTTTTTGATAGTGAGACGGTTGATAATGGAGCTATATCAAAAAAAGAAAGAATGGGCTTTATAATGAATGGCATAGAGATTGCAATTAATAATCCTATTCTGGGCGTAGGCATCTCCAACTATGCCAAGCACTACAATCATTATAATAAGACGGAGGGAACATTTTATGAAAATGATGATATAAAAGTTGTACCCAATAATATATATATTGAAATAGCCTCCGAGTTGGGATTAGTAGCTTTCTTATTGTTCACCTTTTTTTTATATAAAATTTATAGGTATATAAATAATAACGTTTTAATGGGTGGATTTTTTGGATGCTGTTTATATTTTAATGCAATGTCAAGCTATACGATTATAGTTATTTGGCTTTTCTTTGCTTTTTTGTTGAGCCAAAATGGCGATGATGGTAAAGGAGGTGGATGTGCTGTTTGTGAACGCTAGATTTCTAACTCAACATATTACGGGAGTACAGAGATATGCTATTGAAATTTCTAAACAGCTTAAATTTAAGCTAAGAGATGGGGTTGTATTTTTATCTCCCAAAAATATTGTACATAATGAAATTGCTAGGGAGCTAGATGCTCGAGCGATTGGTAAAAATAGCGGACATATTTGGGAGCAGTTGGATTTGCCGGTATATATTAAAAGAGAAGGGGCCCCGCTTCTTTTAAATTTAACTAATACCGCACCGGTTTTTTATAAAAATAAAATTTGTGTTGTTCATGATATAGCCTATGAACGCTTTCCGCAGACTTTTAATTGGAAATTTAGGTTATTTTATAAATTTTTAATTCCAAAAATACTAAAAACTTCTAGAAAAATTATGACTGTAAGTAAATTTTCTAGAAACGAAATATCTCAATTATATGGAATACAAAGCGATAGAATTGATATAGTATATAATTCTGCAGATACTACGTTTAAGAATATCCGCACGGAAAATAAAGAAAAATATATACTCGCCGTTTCATCGCTACATTATCAAAAAAATTTCCATTCTCTAATAGAAGCCTTTGACGGATTAGGCGATGAGAATATTAAGTTGTTTTTAGTCGGTGAGATTAATAAAAATTTTACAAATTTGAATTTATTAGAAAAGATCAAAAATAATACTAATATAATTTTCATAGGACGGGTTAGCGATGAAGAATTAACAAGGCTATATTCAAATGCAATATGTTTTGTTTTTCCTTCTTTTTACGAGGGCTTTGGTATTCCGCCGCTTGAGGCGCAAGCGTGCGGTTGTCCGGTAGTTTGCTCAAATGCAGCGAGTTTACCTGAAGTTTGCGGAGATAGCGTAGTGTATTTTGATCCATACAGCGTGGAAGATATGAGAGATAAAATTCAAATGGTTTTAGATAATAAAAATTTACAAAACGAGCTTCGCGCTAAAGGTTTTGAAAATGTAAAAAGATTTAGCTGGGAGCGCTCGGCTAAGCAGATTATCGAAATAATGGAGAGTTTGCAATGAAAAAAGCCCTTATCCACGACTGGTTTAGCACCTATGCGGGCGCGGAGAAATGCGTCGAGAGTTTTACTGATATCTGGGATGATTTTGAAATTTACAGCCTCATCGACTTTTTAAGTGATGCCGACAGAAATAAAATTTTAAAGGGTAAGCGCGCCCACACGAGCTTTATCCAAAAGTTGCCTTTTGCAAAGGATAAATACCGTAACTACTTGCCGCTATTTCCGCTCGCAATCGAGCAGTTTAGTGGAAGAGATGGTGTTGTCCATTTTAACCCATATAGAGTGGAAGATATGAGAGGCAAGATTCAAATGGTTTTAAATGATGAAAATTTACAAAATGAACTTCACATCAAAGGCTTTGAAAATATAAAAATATTTAGCTGAGAAGAATCAGTACAAAAAATTATAAATTTAGTTAATAAACTGTAAAATATAAAAAAATTTAAGGAGTAGAAATGAAAACGGCATTGATCACGGGTATAACCGGTCAAGACGGGGCGTATCTCGCAAAGTATCTTTTAGGGCTTGGATACAAGGTTGTAGGTACTTGCAGAAGGACGGCTAGCTTAAATTTGTGGCGCATAAACGAGCTTGGTATCATAAATGATAAAAATTTAAAAATTATTGAGATGGATTTAACCGATCCGTTTAATATTTTAGGCGTAATTTCACAAACTAAGCCCGATGAAATTTATAATCTTGCGGCTCAAAGTTTTGTAGGGGTGAGCTTCAAAGAGCCTTTTCATACTGCGAGCGTAACCGGTCTCGGTGTATTAAATC
The DNA here is from genome assembly GCA_963530525.1 of uncultured Campylobacter sp. Classification (GTDB taxonomy): domain Bacteria; phylum Campylobacterota; class Campylobacteria; order Campylobacterales; family Campylobacteraceae; genus Campylobacter_B. The sequence goes on along the minus strand of CAUSEA010000004.1, from coordinate 10,237 downwards.
TACTCGAAGCTATAAGGATAGTAGATAAGAATATAAAATTTTATCAAGCCAGTACATCGGAGATGTTCGGTAAAGTTCAGGCGGTACCCCAGAATGAAACTACACCGTTTCATCCACGTTCGCCGTATGGAGTTGCAAAGCTTTACGGACACTGGATGACGGTTAATTATCGTGAGAGCTATGGTATTTTTGGCTCTAGCGGTATATTATTTAACCATGAAAGCCCGCTTAGAGGTCTAGAATTTGTAACGAGAAAAATCACCAATACGGCTACTAAGATTGCTCTAAAAAAAGCCGACAAATTAGTTCTTGGTAATTTGGATGCCAAACGCGATTGGGGTTATGCTTATGAGTATGTTCAGGGTATGCATAAAATTTTACAGCACGACAAACCCGATACCTTTGTGCTCGCAACAAACAAAACGACTACGGTTAGGGATTTTGTAAAACTGAGCTTTGAAGCACTTGATATTGAATTAAAATTTGAAGGCTGTGGCGAGAATGAAATTGCTCGCGATAAAAACGGCAATATTTTGGTGCAGGTTAGTTCGGAATTTTATCGCCCCGCCGAAGTGGATTTGCTTATAGGAGATCCGCTTAAGGCAAACAATGAATTGGGCTGGCGATCGACCACCGATGTTAAGGCCCTTTGCGAGATGATGATAAAAGCGGATCTTAAAAAAGTAGAGGTCGGTTTTGAGTTCTAAAGTTTTAATAACGGGTGCAAATGGATTTACCGGGCGCTATCTTTGCAAATATTTAGAAAATTTCGGTTATGAAATTTTTGGAGTAGATACAAATAATTGTGATATTCGTAAAATAAATAGCATAAAAAGTGCTCTAAAATTTAATGCTGATTTTATCATCCACCTGGCTGCCGTCGCTTTCGCACCCAGTAATCCCGAGTTGATAGAGAATATAAATTTTACTGGAAGTAAAAATTTACTTGATGCTATAAGTGAATTAAAAATTAAACCGCAGCGAGTAATATTGGCGAGTTCGGCCTCGGTTTATGGTGCGCAAAAAGAGCAAATTTTGTCCGAAGATCTAAATCCAAACCCGCTATCTCCGTACGCAAAGAGCAAGTGGGAGATGGAGAAAATAGCAAAAGAATATGACTTTGACATTTTAATAACCCGTCCGTTTAACTATACAGGTGTCGGGCAAAATAGTAATTTTTTGATACCTAAGATAGTTTCGCACTTTAAACAAAAAAGCAGGATTATCGAGCTTGGGAATTTAACTCCGCAGCGTGAATATAATAATATTTTGGATGTAATTAAAATTTATGAAAAATTACTATATCTAAATTGTGACGAACAAATTTTTAATATCGGATCCGGTATAGGTTGCAGTATAGTTGAGATACTAGATTTGATGAGAGAAATTTCGGGACATGATATCAAAGTTGTACAAAATCCAAACTTTATGCGAAACGATGAAGCGCAAAAAATCATCTGTAATACCTCTAGGCTTAAAAAATACGGCATAGATTTATGCCGAAGCAATCTAAAGCAAACTTTAATTTGGATGTATGGGGGGCGGGAATGAAAAAGGCTCTTGTTCACGACTGGTTTAGTGTATATGCGGGCGCGGAGAAATGCGTCGAGAGTTTTACTGATATCTGGGATGATTTTGAAGTTTACAGCCTCATCGACTTTTTAAGTGATGCTGACAGAAATAAAATTTTAAAGGGCAAGCGCGCCCACACGAGCTTTATCCAGAAATTACCCTTTGCGAAGGACAAATACCGCAACTACCTGCCGTTATTTCCGCTTGCCATTGAGCAGTTTGATCTAAGCAGCTATGATGTCGTGCTATCCAGCTCGCATGCCGTCGCAAAGGGGGTGCTGACGCACTCAAATCAACTTCATATCGCTTACGTGTATACGCCTATCCGCTACGCGTGGGATCTATATCATCAGTATCTGCACGAAAGCGGGCTAGATCACGGCCTAAAAGGCATGCTGGCGAGGTACTTTTTACATAAAATTCGCCTTTGGGATTTATCTACTATAAACAGAGTTGATTGTTTTATCGCTATTAGTCATTACATCGCGCGCCGTATTAAAAAAACATACGGCAAGCCTAGCGAAGTCATCTATCCGCCCGTGGATGTGGATAAATTTAGGCTGCGCGAAGCCAAAGAGGAGTTTTACCTTACCGCCTCGCGCATGGTACCGTACAAAAAGATCGATCTCATCGTCGAGGCGTTTTCGCAAACGGATAAAAAGCTGCTCGTTATCGGCGATGGGCCCGACATGGCAAAAATAAGATCAAAAGCGGGCAAAAATGTCGAACTTTTGGGCTTTGCAGACGATGAAATGATGAGGGATCTCATGGGGCGAGCCAAGGCGTTCGTTTTTGCCGCAGAGGAGGACTTCGGTATCACGCCCGTAGAGGCGCAGGCATGCGGCACGCCGGTGATCTGCTTTGGGCGCGGCGGCGCTCGCGAGACGGTGCTTGATGGCGAGAGCGGGCTGTATTTTATGGAGCAAAATACAAAGGAGCTGCTCGCCGCCGTAGCTAAATTTGAGCAAAATTATGATAAATTTGAACCTGCAAAAATCAGAGAAAATTCTTTAAAATTTTCGCGCGCGCGCTTTGAAGCCGAGATCAAAAGCTACGTCGAGAAAAAATATGAGGAATTTAAGGACGGCCTAAATGACTAATATAATCCTAAGCGGCGGCAGCGGCACGAGGCTGTGGCCCATCAGTCGCACGCTTATGCCAAAGCAGTTCGTGCGCCTCTTTGACGACCGCTCGCTTTTTATGATGAGCTACGAGCGAAACTCCACGCTATGCGAGCGCACGCTCGTCGTCTCAAACGAGCAGCAGTATTTTTTGGCGCTCGATCAGCTTGAGGCCCTAGGCGCGCGCGGCGTGAAATTTCTACTTGAGCCCGTCGGCAGAAATACGGCTCCTGCGATCGCGCTTGCGTGTTTGAGCTTAAAGGCTGAGGAGATCGTTTTCGTAACGCCGAGCGATCATCTAATTAGAAATGAGGCGGCGTATAAAAACAGCGTCTTGCGCGCACATGAGCTTGCAAAACAGGGATTTTTGGTGACGTTTGGTATTAGGCCTGCGGATGCAAATACGGGCTACGGCTATATCGAAGCAAGCGGCGAGGACGTGTTAAAATTTCACGAAAAGCCTGAGCTTGCAGCGGCGCAAAGCTACATAGCGGCGGGGAATTTTTACTGGAACAGCGGCATGTTTATGTTTAAAGCGGGCGTATTTTTAGGCGAGCTAAAAGCGCAAAGTCCTGAAATTTATGAAGCTTGCGTTCGTGCGTACGAAAATTCTAACGCGGAAAATCCGATTAGAATTAAGCTCCCAGATATGCAAGAGATCCCCGCAGATAGCATCGACTACGCAGTTATGGAGCGCACGAGCCTTGCTAAGGCCGTACCGGCAGACATTGGCTGGAGCGATCTGGGGAGCTTCGATAGCTTAGACGCCGAGCTGCCTAAAGACGCTAACGGCAACACCGCTAGCGAGCAAAATATCACTCTAAATTCCAAAAACAATCTCATCATCGGCTCGAGCCGCACTATAGCCGCCATAGATGTCGAGGATCTCGCTATCGTCGATACTAAAGACGCCCTGCTCGTATGCAAAAAAGGCTCTACTCAAAAGGTAAAGCAGGTGGTGGAGCGGCTCGGAGATAGCGATCTGGCGCACGTGCACGTAACGACGCACCGCCCATGGGGCAGCTACACGGTGCTCGAAGATGAGCGCGGCTATAAGATCAAGCGCATCGTCGTTAAGCCCGGCAAGCGGCTATCACTGCAGAAGCACTACCATCGCAACGAGCACTGGATCGTCGTTAGCGGCACTGCGACCGTGACTGTGGGCGAGCGAAATTTCTTGCTGCGCGAGAACGAATCGACGTTCATTAGGATGGGCGAGGTTCACCGTCTCGCAAACGAGGGCAAAATCCCCGTCGTGCTAATCGAGGCTCAAGTCGGCAGCTACACCGGCGAGGATGATATCGTGCGCCTGCAAGATGATTTTAATAGGAGCTAGGATGAAAAAGCAACTCTGCGTTTTGATAATCTTGGCGGTCGACATTTTCGGCATCTGGCTTTGCTTCGGGCTTGCCGTGGTGCTTAAAAATTTGCTCTACGGCGATAGCGTGCTGCTGGACATCGGCAGGTATCAGGGCTTCGCGCCGTCCTATGTCATAATGATATTTCTATTTTTCTATCAGGGGATCTATTCGAGGCGATATGATTTTTGGCACGAGAGTAGAATTTTAGTGAGAAGCTGCTTTTTTGGGCTTTTGCTAAGCCTAGCGCTACTTGCTTTAATCAAAGTCAATTATGAATTTTCGCGTGCCAGCTTTATTCTGAGCTTTGCCTTTATGGCGGTGGTTTTGCCGCTTTTTAAGCTCGTAACGAAAAGGAGGCTTTTTAAATTTGGCCTATGGCAAAAGAGGGCGAAAATTTTAGGCGAGGGCGAGGAGTTTGAGAGCGCCGTCTTAGAAAGCGCGTATTTAGGATATGTTAGAGCTCTTGGCGGCGATTACGACGTGTTGTTTATCGGCGGAAGCAGGCTTGGTGCGAAAGCCTTGAACGAGCTTATCGAGCATAATATCAGAAAAAACAAAGAAATTTTATTCACCCCCGTGCTACGCTCATACGATTTTACGCAGGCAGATATTTACAGCGTTTTTGCATCGCGTACCAGCCTCTTTGCGATACGAAATTCTCTGAAAAGCCCTTTAAATTTAGCGCTTAAACGCGGGCTTGATTTGGCGCTAATTTTCTTAGCGCTTCCCTTGCTTGTGCCGATTTTCGGCGTAATTGCGCTGATGATGAAGCTAAAAGAGCCCGCAGGACGCATATTTTTTTCGCACCAAAGGATGGGATTTAGCGGCAAACCGTTTGGGTGTCTGAAATTTCGCTCGATGAAAGAGAATGGGGATGAAATTTTAGCTCAGTATCTAAAACAAAATCCACAAGAGGTGGAGTATTTTGAAAAATATCACAAATACGAGCACGATCCGCGCATCACGAAGCTGGGCGATTTTTTACGCAAAAGCTCGCTCGATGAGCTTCCGCAGCTGATCAACGTCCTAAAGGGCGAAATGAGCATCGTAGGTCCTCGCCCATGCGCGCAATATGAGCGCAAGGATATGGGTGAATATGTAGATCTCATCCTGGCCGTCAAGCCCGGTATCACGGGGCTTTGGCAGGTGAGCGGGCGCAGCGATGTCGATTTTGCGACCAGGGCCGGTATGGATGCGTGGTATATGAAAAACTGGTCGATATGGAACGATATCGTGATAATCATAAAAACCTTTAAGGTGGTCCTTGTTCGCGAGGGCGCAATTTAAATTTTAAATTTGGAGAAGAAATATGCAACAGAATTATTGTGAAGATGATGAGATTGATTTGCTAGATTTGGCAAAAAAGATATGGAAATATAAAAAGCAAATTTGTATAGTAACTTGCGGATTTATTGCGATTGGGCTTTTGTACATTCTATTTGCTACTCCGTGGTATAAAGCAACGGCGATGGTAGAAACCGCCTATTATAATAATGAAACTGGTATGCCACAGTATATAACCGAAAGATCCGTTCGGATGCATGAGCTTAGAGTAAAATATATTGATGGACTAAAGGATATTAAGGACAAGAACGTAACGGTTGATAGTGTCGTCGCTGATAAAGATGGCGCCAATATATTTATTATAACGGCGTTTGCCAAATCAAACGAATTACTAAAAAAACATATAGATGAGATGGTAGCAGATTTAAGCGAAGAAGATGCTATAGTTTTAGATGAATATAAAAAGGCTATACGCGAACAATTGATAAGTATTGATTCACAGATAAGTTATTTAAAAAATGATAAAATTCGTAATTTAAAAGAACGCATAGAATATTTAAAAGGTGTTCAGATAGCCAAAATAGATGATCAAATAGACATGTTGAACAAGAAAGAAAAGCTTAGCGATGCTGGCGAATTAAAACTGATGGAGTTAATGAATATAAAAGACAAAATTTTAAACGACAATATACCTAAAATAAGTGACGAAATTAGTGCTATAACTCTAGTACAAATTCCTGATTTAATGAAGAAAAAGAGCATTATAGAAAGTAGGCTTTCTGATTTTAATTTTAAAACTTCTCATATAATTTCTAATATAGTTTTATCTGATCGCCCAGCAAAGCCTAAAAAACTAATAATTTTAGCAATATCTGCAATAATAGGACTCATGCTTTCTACCTTTGTAGTATTGGTTTATGATAAATTTAAAACCTGCAACTCCGAAAATAGATAAATTTTAAATAATTTATTTCTATATTGGGGTGTTACGGTTGAATGTAAAGGCTGCTTTGATAAAACTCCATACTGCGGCGCCTGATATGGAATATTATGTTGTGCGAACCTTAGCAAAATATATATTGGCGCTAAATCAGCAATGCCATTTCTATAAAAAGTAAGAATGGTAATTCAATCATTGTGGCATCAAAGCTAGAAGTTACTTTTTGGATATGACTATTAAATTTTATCTATGCATCGAATTCTATCGCTTGGATACATTATCAAAAAAGTCATTTATTATTATCTAGTGGCTCTAATTTGCATTTACAAAAGCATCGTAATTATAAATTTAGTGTATTAATTAAAAAGCACCGATTAAAATTCTATAATTGTATGTAAGAAAGTAATGGTGTCCCGTGTAGGATTCGAACCTACGGCCGCCTGATTAAGAGTCAGATGCTCTACCAACTGAGCTAACGAGACAAGAACTATAATTGTAGTGATAAAAATATAAAAAACTGATTAAATTTTATAAAAATTTCGTTAAATTTCATAAAATTTTATTCGGTCTTTATATACCTAATAACTCATAAAAATTAAATAAATACTTTAGTAAAGAACCAATAAATCTTTTTAAAATAACCTATGTGCTTCGATTTCACATCTAGGCGTTCTTGCACAAACTCAATGCAAAGCCAAAGCAAGAAGCCCCATAAACGGGGCTTGACTCAATAAAATTTATTTTGCTTTCTTAGCCTTTTTGCTTCGCGTAGCTTTAGCATGAGTTCGAGGAGAGCGGTTTGAGATGATCGGCTTACCATCAGGATATTTTTTCTGCACGTGATTTACAGGTATCGCCGCACTGCTGCTAGTGCCATATTTCTCGCCGTTTGTGAAATACTTCCTCATTACTTCCTTCCATCTTTTTGCGTATTTATTCGCGCGTGGAGAGTCATTTAAGATATCCTCGTAGTCGTAAATTCTCTCATAGAAGTCGTTAGTTAGTTGATCGTCGATGGTGATTCTGCCGTTGTCGATCGATACGCCTAGGTAGACGCCTGTTTGCTCGCCCGGGCTTACCATCCATGCAGAAATATCAGGTAGATCGGTTGCGCGGCCTGTTCTTCTACCTACGCCGCCTGCTGCAGCACCTACATTGATCTCAAGGGTATCTGTGCCGGTAAAAATGTCTTGATATGACTTCGTAGTATGAAAGATCATCACGATGTCGCTCGTCTCGTAGCCTGCTTGTAAGCCTACGCCATAGCCTTTATATTTGATAAAAATCGGCGAACTCCACTCGCCGTTCTCGCCTTTGACGCTAAAAATTCCATCGCCGTACTGCAGCGATGCGCCCGCAGCTAAACGTTTTACGTCGGTTAGTATTGCGACGGCTTTGGCGCTAGTCAGATAGCGCTCATCGGTACCGAAGTTATTAGCCGCTACGAAAGATCTAACGACGTTAGTCGCCGCTATAACCTCTTGATTTGCCACGACGTCCGCGTGCAAAAGACCGCAAAGTGCAACAGATGCTAGAAGCAAAAACTTTTTCATCATTTAATCCTTTTAAAATTGAATTTTCGTTATTATAACAGCAATTTCATTTGTTTTAGCTAATTTTTAACAAAAAATTGATGAAAAATAACGAATTTTGGAAAATTTATGAAATTTCTAGCTATTTTTGCACTTTTGGCGATCAAAATTTTCGCTTTAGACATAGTAAACGGTGATGTTGTTATATTAAAATTAGATAAAAGCACAACCGAGTTGAGCTTTGGCTCAAAGCAAATTCCTCTCATCACGGCTCCAAATTCTAACGATAAAATCGCCGTTTTGGCGGCGAATTACCGCGCTAAGGGGGATTTCGCGCTGCGGATAGTAGATCAAAGCGGCAGCCACGAGCAGATCGTCGCTTTGAAAAAGGGCGAGTATAAAAAAGAGGCTCTAAGCGTCGCTCCTGGTAAAGTTAAACCACCTAAAGAAGCCGCCGCGCGTATCAAAAAAGAGCTCGACGAAGCCAACGCGATCTATGCGATCACCACGCCGCGCTATCTTTTTTCCACGCCGTTTGAGCTGCCTTTAAACTCCAAAATAACCTCTGCGTTCGGCAATGCCCGCACTTTCAATGGCGAGCTTAAAAGCTATCATAGCGGCACCGATTATCGTGCCGCAGTAGGCACTGCGGTGCGCGCAGCCAATGACGGCGTCGTAGTCATCGCCAAAGACCGCTACTACGCGGGCGGTTCGGTCGTGATCGATCACGGCGGCGGCATCTATTCGCAGTACTATCATCTAAGCGAGATCAAAGTGGCGCTTGGCGATCACGTTCACAAAGGCGATGAAATCGCGCTTTCGGGCGAGAGCGGTAGAGTCAGCGGCCCGCATCTGCACTTTGGCATCGCGATCAACGGCGTGAGCGTCAATCCGCTAAGCTTCGTCGCTAAATTTAATGAAGTGGTTTTTGGCGAGCGCTAAAATGTCCTACAATCCGAAGGAATTAATGAAAAAAATTCTCGCAGGCAGCGATTTTAAGCTAAAAGGCTCGGTCAAAGGTCGTGTGCGCGTCGCGAGTAGGGACGGAGCGATCGTAAATTTTACCGCTGCAGACTTCGGCGTGCAGAGCCTAAACGACAAAATTTCGCTTAGTGGCGAGCAGTTCGAGCGTTTTAGAGCTAGAATTTTTGGGATTTTAAACTCTGGCGGACGCGAGCTTGCAGGCAGGCTCACGCTCTCTTCTACGCCCAAAAAGAAAGCCCGCGCAGATCGTCTCCGCGCAGCGGATGGTTATGGTTATGCGGAGTTTGACGGCGCCTGCGATTTTGGTAGCTTTTGCGAAGGAGATTTAAGCGCAGTTTTGCCCGAGGTTGGCGGCAGCTTGGCAAAGACTTTGTATGCTACAAACGCAAGGTGTGGCGATTTTTCTGCGTGCAGCGCTCATAACGCGCAAGATTTTACTTCGCAGGCGGAATTTCAAGATGTTTCGCAAGCAGAATTTTATGGCGCAGCTCGGGCGAAATTTTGCGTATATACGGCGTGCGAGAATTTTATTTTGCAAAATGGCGCCGCGCAGGATGACATGAGCGTGGGGCTTGCTGCTAATTTCGAAGAGAGCGCAAATGCGAGGAGTGAAAATTTTATGCCGCAAAGCTCTGCGTCTGTGAATTCTGCCAAAGGGCGAAGCTTCATTCCTACATCGCGAAATTTTGTTTCTGCGCAAAGCTCTGCGCTCGTGAAAGATTCCGCATTTGAGGCGCAAAATTCTAATTTTATGGCGCAAGCAGAGGATTTTACGGCTGAAAATTTGTTTGTAGCAGAGCAGGACGCGGACTTACGAAGTAAAAATTCTACGGCACAAAGCTCTGCATCAAAAAATTCCACTTTCGCAAATTCTACGCTTGATATAAAGTGCGCAAATGATTGTGGGCCTCAAGGCTCCGAGTTTTCTAAGGGGCAAAGCGCTAATTTTGCTAGCCGCCACGCCGCAAATTTTGCCTTAGAAAATGCCTTGGAATTCGCGCCTCAAGATGAGAATTTAGTCGGTGAGGATTCAATGTGCTTGGCAAAAGGGCAAAATTACGCGCTAGAAAATTCCGCCGGGCAAAATTTAGCACAGAAAAGCTCCGCACAAGAGTGGCAGCCTTTAAATTTGCCGTCGCAAGCGGGAAATGAATTTGTGCCCGAATTTGAGCAACCCACGCAGCCTGCGTTAACGGGTGAGAATTCCGCGTTTGCTTCTTCTATGACGGAGGGGGCGCTTGGTGATGAGCCCGCGTCTGCTGCTTTTGGGGGCGAATCAACTTTTGCGACTAAGCCCGTAAATTTCTATGGCAAGCCTGCGTGCAAAGCACCTACGAAAGAGCGCGCGCGCCTGCCGGGGCGTCCGCAGGCTCTGCCTATTGCAAGCGCTTCGCGTCCTATCTCGCTACCGCAAGCGTCTAAAGCTAGGCTCATCGAGCTTAA
>CAUSEA010000003.1:0-90094 GCA_963530525.1 uncultured Campylobacter sp. | reverse complement strand
TACGTACCTATGCTCATCATCGAAACCGGGCGCGTATAGAGCTGTAAAATTTTAATAGGATTTATAGCAGCGCTCGGTGCCAAGTCAAACAGCAAAAGTGCGGTTCCTATTATTACCGCAACAGGTGCTAGCAGAAAGCCGAACTTATAAAACCTCTCGTTTAATGAGCCCAAAAAGCCCTTGTAAGCCAAAGCCGAGCACAAAAACGCCCCGGCGCCTAAACCGCCTAGAAACAAATAGATGACTATGAGCCATCCCCAAGTCGTCTGTACCATCGTCATTCCTTTAAATTTTCAAAAATTGCGGGATCTTTCAGCGCGCTTTTAAGCGCGTCCATCTCGCTATTTAGATAGAGATTTAAAAAGCCCCCGAAGCTCTTCCAAACGTCTAAATTTGCGTGCTCGTCGCAACGAGCGGCAAATTTGCAAAACCACTGCGACGGATGAGCGGCGATAAATTCCGCCTTTTTACGCAGAATTTCGTTAAATTTAACCTCATCCTCCGCCTTTAGCGCGCTAAAACTTAGAAAATAAAGATATTGCAGCTCGTACCCGATGAAATCGTCGGGAAATTTATCAAGCTGCGCATCCTCGAGTTTTAGCCCCGAGCTTTCGTAAAAGCTTCGCACCTGCATCGTCTTTGCCCCAAACATCGTTTGATAGTCGAAATACACCGACTCGTAAGGCTCGGCTTTAGGGCGCTTAGGACCTACAAAGAGCCTATTGAATTCGTAGCGAATTTCATCGATTAAGCTTGGCTCGTTTTTGCATTCGGCAAATTCGAGGATAAATTTATGCTCTTTAAGCTTAGGCGCGAAATCCTGCGTCAAATTTAAAAGCTCGTTCAAATTTTCACCGGTAAGCGGCGCCAAAAATACCTGCCTCAAAAAGTCCTCGACGCAAAGGCTCTGCTTTAAATTACGCATCTTTTTATCCTTAGTGGATAAACTCGTTGCGCTTCATGCGAGGATAGAAGCGGATATTCGGCTTTGTAAAAAAGCGTTTAAAGCCCGGCATCTCTTTCTCCATCCCCGCGCTATCGCTCACGCCCGCGTCGACCAGCTTTAGCACGTCGCAAGGACAGCCCGCTACGCACGCAGGCTCCTCGCCGCGCTCGAGCTTCTCAGCGCAGAGGTTGCACTTTTGCGCCTTGCCGTCTTTGCCCTTGGTTATCGATCCGTAAGGACAGGCTACGATGCAGTATCCGCAGCCGATGCATTTATCGTGTAGCGGCTGAACGATGCCGTTTTCGAGCTTAATATAAGCTCCTACGGGGCAGACGTCCATACATGCAGGCTCATCGCAGTGATGGCACGAGTGCGTGATGAAAATTTCTTTTTCGATCTCGTCTTCATGTATGAGCATCATATCGACATGGCGCCAGTTGATATCGGGGTCTTGGTTATGATAGACCTGACATGAAATTTCGCACGCCTTACAACCTATGCAAAAGTTGTAATCAAATAAAAATCCTTGTTTTCGTTTCATATTAATTCCTTTACTTTTTGCTTGAGAAAAGCCCAAGCTGCGACGAGGAGCACAGGCACTCCTTCGAGCTGCCTAAAGCACGACACGACTTTCGATTGTGTCGTATTTGATTACCTTTAAGCTCTGTATCGCCTAAAATTTAAACATTAATCGCGAAGTATTGCGCGACTTAGACTAGGCGGTTTTTAGAATTTCAAGCGGAGCGCACTAAAACGTGCGTGAGCATTGAAATTTTAAAACCAACGACGTATAAGTCCGCAAGACAAGCGTACCTCAACCTTGCATCTGCTGCGCCGCTTTTCGCACTTCGCAAAAGCTTGCAGTGTAGGTCGATCCGTTGCCTAAATCGCTCACTCCGTCCGAGCAAAGGATATTTGCTCCCGTGCGAGATTTGGTGACCTTAACCCAAATATTATTCCACGCATAGACGATGCCAGGCTGCATCTGATTAGTCTCGACCGCCGTAAATATCGCCGTACCCTTTTCATTCGTGGCCTCGACCGTATCGCCCTCTTTGATACCGCGCGCCAGCATATCCTCGCGCGTCATAAATAGCTCGGCGTTACCCTTTACTATGACGCGTTTTAGGATGTAAGGCATATTGCCCCAGTTTGAGTTGTCCTGAAGCTGCGTACCCGGCGTCATAAAATAAAGCGGATACTTTTTCAAATAATCTTTGCCGAAATTTTTATGCCTTTCGTAGTAATCCCAATCGTCGTCAAGATCGATCACCGGATGATAGCCTGCGTCCTTGAAAGCTTCGGAATAAAGCTCGCACTTGCCGCTTTTAGTGCCGAATACCAGCTTGTCCTTCGGTGCATAAGGGTAGTAAGGGAACTGATCTTTCATCGTCTCAGGCGTTCTAAACGGCTTAATCCAGCCTACGCTTTTTAGTTTTTCGTAGGTGATGTTTTGCTTTTTGGCAAATTCCGTATCCAAAAACCTTCTGCAAACCGTCTCGCTATCCCAGTCGAAGCACTCCTCGGTATATCCCATCGCCTTTGCTAGAGCGTTAAAAAATTCCAAATTCGTCTTGGCTTCGCCCAGCGGTTTGACGCTTTGGGCGTTGTAGCAGACGTAGCCCGAAATTTGATCGTTTTGAATATCCTCGCTCTCCATAAAGGTAACGCCCGGCAATACGTAATCCGCGTAATCGCAGGTGTCGATATCGTAAGGATCGATGACTACTAAGAAAAAGTCGTCGTCCATCACGCGCTTTTTGATTAAATTTGTATTCGGCGCCGTTACCATTAAATTTGAGTTGTAGTTGATACAGGCGCGAATGACCGTATTTATCGGCTTACCCAAATAGGTCGGATTTTCCTTTTGGATGCCTTTGCCAAATTCTACGTAGCTTACCTGCTGGCGCTCTATCTTTTTGCCCTCTGCGTCTTTCGGCGAAAGATCGGGCATGCAGTTATCGAAGTTAAAGCAGCCCTTTACGTGCACGTAAGCCCAGAATAATCCGCCGCCAAGTTTTGTAAGACAGCCCGTAAGTACCGGCAAGAAGGTAACCGCGCGCACTAGCCTTGCGCCGTTAAAGTGTCTTTGGCCGCCGTCGCCGTGCATGATAGCCGGTGCTTTTGCGTGAGCGTATTCTCGCGCAAAAACCTTGATCTGATCGACGCTTGCACCGCACATTTCAGATAGTTCGCCGTAGGTGTAGAGTGAGCACTCATGTACTAGATCTTCAAAGCCGGTTGTATATTTTTCTACAAATTCATGATCATATAGATCTTCTTCTATCAAAAATTTGCATACCGCTAGACAAAATGCCGGATCGCTCGAAGGCTTTAGTTGGATAAACATATCGGCTTGGTTTGCGAGCGGAATTCTGATCGTATTTATGACGATGATCTTGCCGCCTCGCTTTTTGACGCGGTGGGCAAATCTGATCCAGTGTACCGCCGTGTAGGCTTCGTTTGAGCCCCAGCTGATATACATGTCGCTCTCATCGACTTCCAGCGCGTCTTTTGAAAAATCCGTGCCGATGACGCTCGGCGTGCCCGCATAGCGCGGCCAGTCGCATGGATTGCGCACAAGCCTCGTAGCGCCGTATTTTTCAAAGAAATTTCCCGGCGCGATCGTCTTTGAGATATGCCCTTCGTTGCCCGAATAGACAAATTCCGTCAGCGCCTCGCCGCCGTATTTCGCCTTGATCTCGGTGAGCTTCGCGGCTATCTCTTTTAGCGCTTGATCCCAGCTGATGCGCTCCCATTTGCCCTCGCACTTTTTACCGACGCGCTTCATCGGATACATTATGCGATCGGCGTTGTATAGATGCATCGCGTAGGTATGACCTTTAACGCAGACCGTGCCTTGCGTTAGAGGGTGCTTCGGATCGCCTTTGATGCTAACCATCTTGCCGTCTTTGATCTCTGCGATCATCGAACAGGCGTCGCGGCAGTTTCTAGGACAGGTGAGATAGTGATACTCTACGCCCTGCTCGTTTTTATAGGATTTCGGTTTAAAATCCACCTCAAACTGCTCCATACCAAATAGGCTTGGAGAGGCTCCCGCCGTAGCCAGAGCCGCTCCCGCGCCTTTTAAGAAAGAACGTCTTTGCATCTCTTCTCCTTAAATGTGGGCTTTATTTTATATCGTATATGAAAACCTTATTTTCTTTGCCTTCGCGCGAAAAAACATAAAATTTGCCGTCCTTCACAGCAAGCGCCCTCGCGTTTGCCGCTCCGCTAAAACTATACGCATCCTCAATCTTATGAGTTTTCAAATTTAGCTTTAAAATGGTTGAGAAATTTTTACTCAAAAGATAAACGGCGTCAGGTTGAGCGTCGATACCCGTGACGTAGTATTCGCCTAGGCTCCTGCTCTCTTTTAGCTTTAAATTTGAGCCGATTTGCGGAATAAACTCCTCCAAAATCATCTTATCGTCGCCGTCAAACACCGCCACGCTCCAATAATCCCTCACGTCATTAGGCACGGACGCAACGATAAATTTATTTGCAGCCGCGTCGTAATCCCAGCCGAGGATATATTGTTGCTTCGCTCGAAGCGTGGAGAAGCGCCCTTTGTTGCCAAGATCGTTTAGCTTCCATTTGTCCCAGCCCTCGCTCAAGTGCCTCCACTGGCTGTTTTGCTCCTCTGCACTAAGCCCGTCCGTAGGCTCATAAAATACGAAGGTTTTATTAAAGCTTATCATGCCGAGCTCATTTTTATACCACGCAGCACCCACGGTCGCCTCCATCTCCATTATAAAGTGGCGATCGTGCTTGCCGTATCTAAGCGGCTTTAAATTTTCGTCCGCAACGTAAAATTCGTTATTTTTAGAAACCAGCGCGAACTGCTTTTTATCTGCGTCGTAGTCCGCTCCCGTAATCGGCGCGTCGTTTTGTAAGCTCAAACTCACTTCAGCACTCGGTGCGCCGAGCTCCTTCACGCCCTCGAGCGCGCCCGCTTTGCTATCGAGATTAAACTCAAACCCAAACGCCAGAGCCGCTAGCGCCGTAAAAATCATCAGCTTTTTCATCTTTTTGCTCCTTAGTTTGGCAGATCCGGAAGCTCCGGATTCCAATCGAATCTAAAATCAAGCGCGCTTTGCCAGTGATCTTTTTCCCAAAACCATTTTGCAGGATCAAGACTTAGCCTAGCCGGCGTGCTAGAGCCCAGATACGGCGGCGGGCCTGAGACGATGAAAGCCTGCGCGCAGTTTGCGGCGATGATGACGATGAAGATTAAATTTGCAATCTTGCCCAGAGGCAGATAGCGCAAAAACTCGCCGTATTCGCCGCTCGTGCTCTTTTTCATTATCTCGCCTAAATTTTTGCTGCATAAAAATATAACCGCCAAAAACGCGATCACGCAAAAATCTACGACGATGACCCAAAGCTGCGTGTGTGCGCCTAAAATTTCAAGTCCGAAGCCCTGTTTTATGTCGAGATAGCCGCCGAACGTCCCATCAAGGCTATAATGGATAAAGCCGTTGAACATCCCCCAGCAAGCCATCAGTAAAAGCGCCGCGACGTAACCGGGTCTTAGGCCGTATCTAAGGATAAAAAGCGCGATAAGGCTGATGGCTATCATCGTGATCCTCTCCGACCAGCACATCACGCACGGGCTATCTCCCATACCAAAGCCCAGTATCAAACAGGCTATGCCGACCGGGAGCGCCACGAGGGCGATGATGGCTAGCGACATTAGGTTAAAAAATCCTCGCTCGGCGGCGGGAATTTGATTTTGTTCTAAATTTTGCATATCGCCCTCCTAAAAGTTGCCTACCGGCACGACGACCCATAAATTTACGTAAAACTCGAGCGCGATCAGTATCGCGCAGCCTACCGCCGCGCAGCCCGTAGCTAAATTTTTCCTCTGCGGCTTAAAATATAATATAAGCCCGCTGATCAAAAATAGCGTCAAAATAAGAAATTCCATTTCAAACCGTCCTTTCCTAATAAAATTTAATCCTAAGCATGCTTATTCTTAAAGAAATAATATAACTTTATTTATTAATATTAGTTTAAAAAAAAGATTTTTCTATTCGTATCAAAATTTTTTCTATAAAATTTTACTGTAAAAATCTATTTTTATAAATTATTTTATTATATTTAAGCTATTATTAAAGATATGGCTAAAATTTTACAAATTATTTTACTCGCTAATATTTTTTATCCTTAAGATAAAATTTAAAATAACTTAAAACAAATATGGTGTAATATTTCAAAAGTATCTTGACCTAAGGCGAAATATGGAAAATATATTTTTAGAATCTTACGACGTATTTAAGGTATCGAAAAATGCGAGCAAGCTAAAAATTTACAACGACTTTTTAAGAGACAACAAAAGATACTCCGTAACGCGCTGTTATTATGTCATAGTCGTGGATAATACCTTTTTGACCTACTCGCATTTGATGATTTATGAGGAGCTGCTTTATCTTCTGTATTCGCAGAATAAGCTAAAAAACGGCGATTTTTCGCTGACGCTCAAAAAATCGGAGCTCGCGAAAAAATTTAAAACCGACATCACCAAAAGCGCGACCGAGACGATAAAGCGCTTTTATGAGATGCAGGAGGTCAAAATCACTATTTTCGTAAAAGACAAAGTCGAAAAACAGATGAATATCATAGAGCGCATCGACGCACCCGTGACCGAAAAATACGGCGATATCCCCGATGAGATAAATATCTCGCTAAATTCCGAGTTCGTGCGGCTCTACCGCTGCGCGTATCTGGATAAGATCGAGTATTTAAATAGCTTTGATATCGAGCAGGGCAGCTTCATCCGTTACTTTATGCAGCACGAGCTGGACGGAGGCGTCAAAAGCTCTGCGATCATCGATAAAATGGGCGTTACGACGTATCTGCCCTTCACCTATAAAAAGCGCTTCGAGCAAGAGATTGCAAGGGTGAGCTTCTACTATAAAAATGAAAAATTTTGCATAAAAGATGGCTTCGTCGTCATCGAAAACCACGAAAACAAGGCGATAGATAATCAAAACGCGTCGATTGAGCTTTTCGGCGTGATATACGAACAGATAACGCAAAACTGCACCAAAGCCGTTACGCTAAACGAGCAAAATTTAGCGAAGTATTACGCGCGCTTCGGCAGGTTTGAGACGAGCCAGACGGTGTTTAAAATTCTAAGCAATATGGAGCTCATGCTAAATCAATCGATGCAGAAAGAAAACGCTAAAATCGCCTGCTTTTCGCACTTTTTCGAAAGTATCGTCTGCAAAAACGGCGAGGAATTTGAAATTTTGATCGAGCTAAATCAAAAGGGCTTTGAGTATATCGTCTCGCGTAGCGCAAATTTGGACTTTTGGAATGTCGAATCCGCAGACTATGGACTCACGCCGTATCCCGTAAATAGCTGTGCGACAAACGGCAAGCTGGGGCAAATTTAAGTCGGTAAATTTTAAAAATTTATCCGCAAAATACGGGAGTACGCCCGCTGCATCAAGGACAAAGCGCGGGCAAATTTTAAAAATTTACTCCTGCGTCCTTAGCTCGGCGATGAGCCCGTCAAGCTCGCCGCTATTTTGCGCGCTCAAAAGTCGCTCGTTTATGAGCCGCATTTGCGCCGAAAACTCGCTATCAAGCATATCCGCGACGAAATTTTCGCTCTCGCTCTCATCCGTCACCGGATACATATCGCGCCAGATGTCGGTTATCCACCAGCCGCACTTCGAGACGCAGGTAAAGTTCTTCAAAACGCCAATCTTTAGCTTCATCATTACTTCGTCGGTTTGCTTGATCTCGCTTGCGACAAAGTCTTTGTGGATGCCATCTAGGCAGGTAAAAATGCGGTGTCCTAGGCTTTGGGCGCTGTTTTCGGAGCAGATCCTAAACTGAAAGATGCTATCTTTAAAATTTAGATCGGATAAGCAAATTGGATGCTTTTGAGTAAAATTAGGAAACGAATCAAAGCTCCTATCGTCGATGCTAAGCGCCCAGTTAGAGTTTGGATTTTTGCGGGCGAACTCGCCGAAACTAAGCCTGATAAATTCTTTATAGCTTAGCTCCTCGGCCGTAAAAAAGTCGTAGTTAGTGCAGTTTGCATCTTTAAAACCTTTAAATTTCATGATCCCTCCCGTAAAATACCGTTTCAAATTTACTCAAAGTAGTATTTTATCATTTTGCGGGATTTATTTTTATTAATCCGAATAAATTTAATCAAGAATTCGCAGCTCAAATTCCAACTAAAGCTTATTGCCATATTTTGGGCAGTGTTTGCGCATGCTAGATAGTAAAATTTAATGACATTTGAAATATCTTGAAGAAATTCCGCCGCTTGGAATTTCGCACCGCAAAATTCCAAGATCAGCATTCCAAAGTAAAATTCTGCGCATAGGATTTTGGTGCAGAATTTTGCTCAAGATAAAGCCTCGCCAAATACAGCACAGAAGCTCCATTGAAACCGAAATCTTGCGGATTTGCGGCACCTAAATTTACGCGCCACGCACGAAGTTAAATTTTAATTCGCGCTGCGAAATAAATCATAAAATTCTATTTCACCAACTCGTAATTATACTCTTTCGTGCCGTCGAGTAGATTTGTGACGTCATATCCTCGCTCGTTTAGGGCTTTGGCTAGCTTGGCGCTGCGGTTGCCGCTGTAACAATGTGTGATCATCTTTTTGTCTTTATTGGCCTCAAGCACGTCCTTGTAATTTTCTAAAGGCTCACCGTCAGGAATATTTATCGCGCCTTTCATATGCCCCGCGTCGTAGTCTTTTTTTTCGCGCACATCGATGACTAAGACGTTCGGATCATTCGCTATTTTCAAAAATCCCTCCGCGTTTATGCTGCCGACCTTGTACAGCTCGTAGTCGTACTGCTTCACGCCTGGCGCGTTCATAAGCACATTGAAGCCCTTTTGCTTAAGCAGATCAAGCGCCTTGCTGCTGCGATTGCCCGTATTGCAATAAAGCACGACGTTTTTATCTTTATAGGCGTTTATCTCGTCCAACCTGCTTTCCAGCTCTCCAAGAGGGATGTTGATCGCGTGCTTTATGTGGCCTGCAGCGTACTCATCTGCGCTTCTAACGTCAATGACTAGATAATTTTCTTTTGCTCTATTGTCCTCTTCTATCGCTGATAGTGCCGCGCCGCTTATGGCGTAGCCGTTAGGTTGCTGCGTCTCGGCGCCGCAAGTCGCAAAAGATCCCAATGCCGCCAGCAAAACCGCGCTTTTTAAAATTTTGTGAGAAATAAATTTCATATGTTTCCTTTAAATTTTTAGCTTTTAAAGCGGGGGATTATATCAAAAATTTAGCTAAATAGTGTGAATTTGTACGAGGCGTGTTAAATTGTGCCGGCGCGAGATTTGCCGATGTGAAAACTCGATAGGGACCCGAAGGTAAATTTTATACTTTTGCCAATTTTCATTATTTTTCAAGTATAAGTAAGATATAATCTCAAACTTTTTTGAGGCGCTGTTGTGCTCTTAAAGGTAATTTGAAGATGGTGTCAAGAGAGAGACTTGAACTCTCGACCTCCGGCTTATGAGACCAGCGCTCTAACCAGCTGAGCTACCTTGACACGCGAAAAGAAATGGCAAGTATAGCTAAATATTCTTATTTTTAATTGAAACACTTTAAAAGGAGAGAAAATGAATGCGGCTTTGATTTTATTAGTCGTCATAGTTTTGTTAGTTTTGGCATTAGTGGGCGTTTATAACTCGTTCATCGCCAAGCGCAACCAGGTGCGAAACATCGCTTCCACTGTCGATACGCAACTTAAAAAGCGCTACGATCTCATCCCAAATTTAGTTAGCGCCACGCGAGAATATATGAGCCACGAAAACGCCGTGCTAACGCGCGTTAGCGAACTTCGCTCACAAGCGATCAATGCGGCTTCTAACGCGGACAAATTTAAGTTAAATAGCGAAATTTCGGCTCTTTTAGGACAGATCCGCATTGCGGTGGAGGCGTATCCAAACCTCAAAGCTAACGAATCGTTTGCCAAGCTGCAAAACGCATTAGGCGAGTGTGAGGAGCAGATCAGCGCCGCACGCCGCGCTTATAACGGCGCCGTTACGGTTTATAATAACGCCTGCGAGATGTTTCCTACTAACATCATTGCCAGCGTTTTCAACTTCGCTAAAGCGGAATTTTTCGCCGCTAGCGAGCAAGAAAAGCAAGCCCCGAACGTCTCTGAGCTTTTCAAAAAATAGGCGCGAGACGTAGAAAATTTACGATGAAATTTTAAAATTTCATCGTAAATGACTCCAAACGCTATGAGCCTAAATTTATAAGTGAATAAAACAGATCGCGCACAAAGAGCATGTTCTTAAAATAGATTTGCTTCGCACCCCGCGTGCTCGTCATCTCGTTTGAGATATTTTGCGACGCGCGGTACTTAGAATTTTAACAATAAAATTTTATGAAATTAATTTAGTTTGTATTTTTTGCCAGGCGGCGCAACGCGAAATTTTAAAAGTCTAAATCTTGCAGTGCAAATTTTCGCCAGCTTGCCGGCGGCGTTACTTACGCAAGTGGCGACAAAAGTAACGCCACGTTAGTCATGCGTTATTTTGCAAATTTGCGCCTCGGTCGCAGTTGCGAGGTCCTTCGGCGCGAGAGCAATCTGTTTTCCGCGCACGCCTGCACTAACGTAAATTTTCTCCTGCGTTAGCGCTTTTTCATCGATAAAGGTGCGGAAGTGCTTTTTCATCCCAAGCGGCGAGCAGCCGCCCCTGACGTAGCCCGTGACCTTTTGCAAATCCTTCAAATCCATCAGCTCGCAACGCTTCGCGCCGCAGATGTGCGCGAGCGCCTTAAGATCGAGATTTAGATCGCCTTGCAGGCAGGCTACGACATATTCGTGATCCGCCGTGCAAACTATCGTTTTATAGACCCGCTCAATCGGCTCGCTCACGCTATTAGCCACGTGCATCGCGTCTAAATTTAAAGGATCCACCACGTATTCTTTAATCTCATAAGGGATTTTCAGACCGTCCAGTACGCGTGCGGCGTTTGTTTTTGAGCTCATTTCGCCTCTTTTCTTAAATTTAATAGCGGATTTTGTTTTCTTTCAAAAAATCACGCAGATCTTCATATTCACTCTGATCGAAATAGCGCCATTTGCCGGGCTTTAGCGTCCCGAGGGTCATTCTACCAAATGCAGTGCGCTTAAGCTCCACAACGTCCAGATCGAAATAGCCGAAAAATCTACGCAGCTCGCGATTTTGCCCCTCGTTAATGATCGCTTTTATTTTCGTATAACCGCCGCTGCTAGGCATTATGCGGTAGCCTAAAAAGGGCTTAAATTCCATCGATTTGATCTTGCTTTTGGCGTGCGCACCTTTGCTCGCATCTGCGGCGAAAAAACCCTCGCGGATTGCCGTTACCACCTCATCCTCCACCTCACCTTTTACCTTTAGATAGTACTCTCGCTCGATGTCGCTGTTCATCAGCGCCGTAGCGATCGCGGGCGCATCGGTCAGCAGCAAAAGCCCCTCGCTTGCAAAATCCAAACGCCCTACGCTAACAAATCTACTAAATCCCTCAGGCAAGCTATCGTAAATCGTCCGCCTGCCGCGATCGTCCTTTTTAGTAACTAACTCGCCTTTGCGTTTGTTATAAACGATCATCGTAAATTCCGTCTTGGGCTTAATGAGGCGCGAGCCTATGCGGATCTTCTCCTCGCCGCTAACTTCTATAAAATCGCTAACGACGCGGCCGTTAATGCTAACCTTGCCCTGTTTGATCAGCTCGTCCGCCTCACGGCGTGAGTAGGCGGTGTTATGGGAGATAAATTTATTCAGACGCATCTTTTGCATTATTTTAGCCCCAGGCTCGTTAGATCGTGAATATGCAAGATCCCCGCGGGCACGCCATTTTCGACTACGGGCAGGACCTGGATTTTAAATTGCTCGATCAAATTTAGCGCATCTATGGCTAACATATTTTTATCGTCCAGCATTTTAGGATTTTTGGTGGCATATTTTAGCGCGGCGTCATTGATGTCAAAATCCTCTCGCATCAGTGCGCGGCGCAGATCGCCGTCGCTTAGGATCGCCTCGAGCGTGCCCTTTTCGTTCACTAACAAGACGGTGCCGAGCTTTCCGTGCGTCATAACGTCGATAGCTTGTTTTAGGCCGGTATTATGCTTTACGACCGGTAAATTTTTACTTTGCATTACGTCTTTTACTTTGACGAAAAGCCGCTTACCGAGGCTTCCGCCGGGATGAAAATTTGCAAAATCCTCCTTGCCGAATCTGCGCTGCCTCATCAAACAGATCGCTAACACGTCTCCTAACGCAAGTGTTAGCGTCGTAGAAACCGTCGGCGCGGCGCCTAGCGGGCAGGCCTCTTTGACGATATTTAGGCTTATGAACTCATCGCTAACCTTGCCGAGCGAGCTATTTTTATCGCGCGCCATCGCGATGATCTTTACGCCGAAGCGTTTGAGGTGAGGTAGGATCCTAACCAGCTCCTCGCTCTCGCCACTAAAGCTGATCGCAAGCACCATATCATCCTTGCCAATCATACCGAGATCGCCGTGCAGCGCCTCAGTAGGATGGACGAAAAACGACGGCGTGCCGGTACTGGCAAGCGTCGCGGCGATCTTAACGCCTATGTGGCCACTCTTGCCCACGCCGGTGACGATTACTTTGCCTTTGCAAGCCAGGATCAAGTTTACGGCTCGCTCAATTTCGTCGCCGATAAGATCCACATGCCGCAAAAGCTCCGCTCCTTCGAGCCTCAGCACTTCTCGTGCCGTATCTAAAATTTCACTCATTAAACCTTCTTTTTAAAATTTGCCTTCATTTTGCGCCTCTTTACGCCGTGCCTAAATTTGCGCTAGCTAAAATTTTGCACCTTAAAATTTGCGCCATAAAAAATTCTAACCTACAAAATCACATGCCGCCCTACCCGCTTACTGCGGGCTTGCTAGATGCTCTTTAAATTTTGCTTTACGCCGAAATTTTGCGCTCGAAATTTTATTCGCCGCTTTAAAATTTCGCGCTGCAAGACCTGCTATGCTGCTTGAAATTTTAAACGCTATAAAGCCTGCTTACATCGCAAAATTTCAAGCTCGAGAGCTCACCCACGCCATTAAAATTTCACTTGCCCGCCGCAGATCAAAGCCACCCCTGCGAGCTAAATTTAGCCGCGCTTACATCAAATAGATTACCGGCACTATGGTCGGATATTTTTTGATCTTTCTAAAGATATGCTTTCGCACGGCCTGGCGGATCTTGCCCTCCAGCGCCCAGTGATCGAGTAAAATTTCATCTTTTAAATTTGCCAAAAACTGCTCGATGATGCCCTGCATCTCCTTAGTAAAGTGCGCCGTTTGATTATCGGCGACGAGCCCGTAGGTGATGACGCGCGTCTGGATGAGCCTCTTTTCGTTTTTGTCGATCTGCGCGATGATGACCGCGACGCCGGCATCGGCTAAATTTTGGCGGTGCTTGACGATCTCATCGGAGATCTGCTTATTGATCTGGTTGTCGATGAAGACTTTGCCCGTCTTGACCGTCTTAACGCGCTTTAGATATTTTTCGCAAACCTCCATCTGATCGCCGTCGTTCATCAGATAGATATTTTTCTCCTCGATGCCGCACTCCATCGCAGTTTCTTTGTGCTTTACGATGTGGTTGTACTCGCCGTGCACGGGTAGGAAAAATTTTGGCTTTATCAGGCGCAGCATGAGTTTTTGCTCCTCGATCGAGGCGTGCCCGCTTACGTGTATCTCGCTGAAGTCCTGATACGCGACCTTTGCGCCGCTTTTTAGCAGGTAGTTAAGCACGGTCGAAACGCTGCTTTCGTTGCCGGGGATCGCTTTGGCGCTGATGATTACCTGATCGGTGGATTTGATTTTAATGTATTTGTGCTCGTCCGTCGCCATGCGGTACAGCGCACTCATCGTCTCGCCCTGCGAGCCGGTAGTTACAATCAAAACCTCATTATCCGGGTATTTGGAGACCTGATCGGCATCGACGAAGATCTTTTTGTCTAAATTTACGTAGCCGAGCTCCATCGCGGTAAATAAATTTCGCTCCATGCTTCGCCCGATGACGCAAACCTTGCGGCCGTATTTTACGCCGCGCTCAATAGCCTGATAGACGCGGTGGATGTTTGAGCTGAAGGTGCTCATTATCACGCGCCCCTTACAGCTTGAAAATATCGTATCAAAGGTCTTTCCTACCGAGCTTTCGGACTTTGTGATCCCCTCTTTGTGCGAGTTCGTGCTATCGCTCATCAAAAGCATAACTCCGCGATCGCCGTAATAAGCTAGGCGGTTCAGATCGGTCGGATAGCCATCGATCGGCGTGTGATCGATCTTAAAATCGCCTGTGTGGATGATCGTGCCCGCCTTCGTCGTGATCGCAAGCGCACTTGCGTCGATGATCGAGTGAGTTATGTGGATAAACTCGACCTCAAAATCGCCGATCTGATAGAGCTGACGCTTCTGCACTGGGCGAAAGTAGCTACGCTCGGCTTTAAGACCGTGCTCTTCAAATTTATTGCTTATCATCCCCAAAGGAAGCGGCGTGGCGTAGATCGGGAATTGAAATTCTTTGAAAAAATATGGCATCGCGCCGATATGATCCTCGTGCGCGTGTGTGATAATGATGCCCTTGATCTTGTTTTTTATCTTTCGTACATAATCGAAGTCGGGGATTAAAATGTCCACGCCTAGCATGCTCTCCTCGGGAAAGCTCATGCCTACATCTACGATAATCGCGCTCGTATTGGTCTCAAAAACGGTCATATTCGCACCGATCTCGCCCAGTCCGCCAAGCGGCGTGATACGCACCGTCTCATCGCTGCGATTAGCGTCTTTAAGCGGGTGCAGGCGCTCCTCGTGGATCAGCTTATTTTCCGCGATCGCATCATCCATCGCCTTTTGCCACGGCTCGTTGCCGGTGAGGCTCTTTGGCATATTTGAGCGTTTTTTGTGCTTTTTCTTTTTCTGAGCGTCTGCGGAGCTTGCATCGTCTGCGGCGCTAGGATTTGCGCCTTTTGCGTTATTGCCATTTGATTTTGTACGACCGTCGCGATTTAAATTTGAACCGCCCGCGCCGTTTTCGTTGTTTTTTGGGTATGCGCCGCCGAAATGCGCACCATTCGCGCCGTTTGAATGCACGGCGTTTGAATTGCCGCTTGACGAACCGCCCGAAAAATTTGATCCGTTGCGAGAGCCATTTTTTGAACCTTTTGAACGAGCGGAATTTTGCCCGTTTTTCGCGCCTTTATTTTTGCGAGAGCCGTTTTCGTGCTCGCCGCCGAATTCCACATCGCCCGCAGAGCCTTCGCTTGCGATAGATTTTTTTAGATTTTCCTTGCGTTTTTTATAGCGATTGCTTTTTTTGAGTCGTTCGACGCCGTTTTCATTTCTGTTTTCTTCCATCTTTTGCCTTTAAATTTTTAAAAATTTCTAAAAAAAGGGTGGAATTTAACTCGTGCGCCCGAACTGTGGGCGGAATTTTCAATTTTAAAAAGATCTCTTCGGCTAAGCCTCTATCAAATCTCGCGCTTAAATTTTTAATAAGCGTCTTTCGCGGCGCGCTGAAAGATACGCGCAAAAAGCTTTTAAATTTCTCGTATTCATCGAGATTTTGGAAGCGGGCGCAACTTTTTACGCCAAGATCATCTGTGTTTATCTCGGTGCCTGGCTTAAAATTTTTGCCTTTTACGAGCCTAATCACCGATGAGGTCACCTTTGGCGCAGGCTCGAAGCAGCCGGGCTCAACGTCGAATAGAAGCTCGCAACCGCCCGCAAGATCCGCCAGGATCGAAAGGGCGCTAAAATCGCTCTGCCCGGCTTTAGCGCAGAATTTTAAAGCGACCTCCTTTTGGATCATCACCAAAAATCCACTGCATAGCTCATCGTCGATCGCTTGCAAAATCATCTTTGTAGCGACGTAGTAGGGCAAATTTGCGACCAAAAAATATTCGCCGCGCTCAAGACCCCGCTCCTGCCAAATCCGCAAAGCATCGCCCAAAACGAGCTTAAGCTCGCCGCTAGCGATCTGCTGCGCAAATTTAGCGCTTAAAATTTGATATAAATCTTCATCTATCTCGAAACTTTTTAATCTGTAAAATTCCAAAAGCTTACGAGTTAAATCACCTAAGCCAGCCCCGATCTCAACGACATTCTGTACACTTTCGGGGATCGCTTGGATGATCTTGCCTAAAACGGCTTCGTCTTTCAAAAAATTTTGTCCGAACTCTTTTTTCGCCCTAATCATCGCGAGAGTTTAGCCAAATTTTACTTATAAAGTCATTATATTAAGTAAAATTTGGCTAAAATTATAAAATTTAACCCAAGAAAGGTCGCCGTGAACAAGTTTGCAAAGCGGATCATCCCGTGCCTCGACGTCAAAGACGGACGAGTGGTAAAGGGCGTAAATTTCGTAGGTCTCGTGGATGCGGGCGATCCGGTGCAGGTCGCCAAACGCTACAACGAGGAGGGCGCGGACGAGCTGTGCTTCCTCGACATCACGGCGTCGCATCTGGGGCGCGATACGATCGTGGACGTCGTGGAACGGGTCGCGCGCGAGCTTTTTATCCCGCTGACCGTGGGCGGCGGTATCCGCACGATAGACGACATCTCTCGCCTACTAAACGTCGGCTGCGACAAGATCAGTCTCAACTCCGCTGCGATAAAAAATCCGAATTTGATAGACGAGGCGGCGAACAAATTCGGCTCGCAGTGCGTCGTGGTCGCGATCGACGCGAAACTAAATTCGAACGAAATTTCAAGCGGTAATTTATGCGGCGCGACACGGAATTTGAACGCAAATTTACGCAACGAAGCACAGAATTTTAGAGAGACTTCACGCAGCTCGCAGGATGAAATTTTAGCTGGGAACGGCGAGCCTTGCGGCTATAGCGTTTTTATAAACGGCGGTAGGCTAGATACCGGCAAAGATGCACTTGCCTGGGCAAAAGAGGCGCAGGAGCGCGGTGCGGGCGAAATTTTACTCACGTCGATGGACTGCGACGGCGTTAAAAACGGCTTTGAGTTAAATTTGACGCGGATTTTTAGCGAGCTTGATATCCCTGTGATCGCAAGCGGCGGTGCTGGTAAAATAGAGCACTTTAAAGATGCATTTTTAGCGGGCGCAGACGCATGCCTGGCGGCATCGATCTTTCACTTCAGAGAAATCGAAATCAAGGCGCTAAAAGCGTATCTGCAGGAGCAAGGTATCGAAGTGAGACTGTAAATTCAGTCAGATTTATACTACGTGACTCAAGTTTAGCTGTCAAGGCAACTAAACAATTTTATTTTAATCCATCATCATCTTGCAAGTTTTTTTGCAAGCATCATTTTTACTTAGATAAAATTTCTTCGTTTTAGCTAAATCATAAGCTTTTTTTATGATATTTTTTCATCTTCTACCCACCACCTGCACTACTCCATTATGGAAGGTAAGAGTACATCTCTCATAGATATTTGCTTAAATTGATTTTAATTTCACCCGATACTTTGCGACGAAAAAATTTCAAAATTTAGCCTTAAATTTATCGTCATTTTGCTATGATTAGAGAAAATAATGAAAGCGTGAATGCGTAAATGATAATCTCTGCTGGACGAAATGAAATTTTTGATTTTGCCCTGCCTATGGGCGTAGGACTAGTGGATATGAGTATAAATTTGACTAAATTTTTATGCGAAAATAGGCAAAGCTTGCCGAGTGAGATTATTTTCGTGGGTTCTGCAGGGCTATATAAAGAAGGTGAAATTCTAAAAATTTATGAAAGCAGATCGGCTGTAAACTGTGAGATGTCGGCGCTTTATAAGCTTTCATACTCTCCAATTAACTATGAAATTATAGCTAGGGATTCTGCCGATGTTTCATATGAAACAATAACTAATAGCTCAAATTTTATCACGACCGATAAAAAATCTGCGCTAAAATTCTTTGAGCGAGGTTATTTTTTAGAAAATATGGAATTTTTTGCGGTTCTTAAGGTAGCTCAAAAATTTCAAATTCCCGCTTACGGAATTTTTTGTGCGACAAATTTTTGCGATTCAAACGCTCACGCAGATTTTTTAAAAAATCACGCCGCTGCAAAAGAAAATTTAACTAAATATCTAAAAACTAAGGCATTAATTTGAAAAATATCTTTGATTTTACGATGAAAGAGCTTGAAAATTTCGTCGAACCAAAATTTAGAGCCAAGCAAATTTACGAATGGATTTACAAAAAGAATGTGGATGACTTTGCACAAATGCCAAATCTACCAAAAGAGATCCGTCAAAGTTTAGCTCAAAATTTTTATTTAGACCCGCTTAAATGCATCAGATCCGAAACAAGTAGCGACGGCAGTATCAAATACCTTTTCGCTCTCAAAGACGGCAAGACGATAGAAAGTGTCTTATTGCCGATGAAGGATGAGCTGCGAGACGAAAACGAAAAAATCATAAGACACGCGCGCTATTCAATCTGCGTAAGTTCGCAAGTAGGCTGCAAAATTGGCTGCAGCTTCTGCTTGACAGCAAAAGGTGGCTTCGTACGGAATTTAACTCCAGGCGAGATCGTGGCTCAAATTTGGCTCATCAAGAAAATGAACGCGATCCCGTACGAGCGCCGCGTCAATGTCGTATATATGGGGATGGGCGAACCGCTTAATAACCTAGACAACGTTGCCAAAGCCGTGCAAATTTTAAAAGAAAACGACGGACTCGCCATAGCGCCGCGTCGCCAAACTATAAGTACGAGCGGACTTTCTACGCAGATAAAAAAGCTTGGCGAAATGGATCTTGGCGTGCTACTCGCGATCTCGCTGCATGCGGTGGATGACGAACTGCGTGAAAAACTAATGCCGATAAATCGCGCCTACAATATTGCATCGATCATGCAGGCGGTGCGCGAGTTCCCAATCGATCTGCGAAAGCGCGTGATGTTTGAATACCTAATGATCGATGGCGTGAACGATCGCCCAAGCGATGCCAAAACGCTAGTGAAGCTTCTGCACGGCATCCGCGCAAAAGTAAATCTGATCTATTTTAATCCGCACGAAGGCTCAAGCTTTGGCAGACCAAGCCCCGAAAATATGGTGAAATTTCAAGACTATCTATGCGCGCACGGTATTACCTGTACGATCCGCCAGAGCAAGGGGCTAGATATCAGTGCGGCGTGCGGACAGCTCAAGCAAAGAAACGAGCAAGGTAAAATTCCGGCTCAAAGTGGTATCAGTGCCGATAAAATTTCGAACAAGTAGAGGAAAAATTCGGCGATTATTTTCAGATCACAAGGCAGATCGGCAAAAAATTTATAAAGGAGTAGCAATGGACGCGCAAAAAATAGTGGATGAGATCGGCATCTTCTTAGACAGATCGCTGCTTAAAAAATCCTAGATTACAAAGGCGGAAATTATCCACAAATTCTTTCTAATCTACCCTTAACATTTCGAATTTTCATAGAAATTAACAATTACAATCCAAGTCTCATGCCAATATCTTGCGATATTTCTATTGTTTGTTTTTGTTCTATGCTACGGTCTATACCCAAACCAAGCACCCCCTTGCCAATATTCCCCAAAAGAAGCAACTAGCGTTTTGCTCCCCGTGCTTGCTATTAATGCTGAGCTTTCTAAATTAACAGAGCTTCCCGCCCCGCCCTTTTGCTTAAATAGAAAATTGGCGTATTCGTCAAATTCTCTTTTAAATATTCCATATTCTTGATTGTATTTTTTTAAAAGAATCAACATCGGATTTAAAATCCTTTTATACTACCGCCCAACTTATCTTGAAACGTCCAATATTTATGCGCTCTGAGCTCAAATTTACCGCAATCTTCGCTACCGAAAATAAATATATGAAACCCACCGTCTAGCCAGGCTGAATTATTTGCTTTTAAAGCCGTAACGTTTTTTCCCAATATAGCCCATCGTAAAATAAAATCGTCTTAAAATTTTCAAATAACTATAGATGAGAAATTAATAAATTAATGCCGTTGTAAGCACAAAATTTTATAAAAACCAGCAAAAGCAAAATCCTCGTCATAAAAATAATCATCGCCGCTTCAAAATTTTATTGAGTTGCTTAAATTTTACCGATTTTCGCGAGATTATAAAACTCTCTTGCGGCGTCAAATTCGGTTTTTATCTCGTATCGTTCGCCACTCAGTTCAAAGCAAATCGCATTCGCGTGCAGCAACAATCTCGGCGCCCCTGTCGTTCTGATCCGCTCTGTCTCATCCATCTTTTTATCCAATATCAGCTCCGCTTGCTCTCGCGAAAGCCCATACAACGGCTCTCCCAATATCGGCATACCCGCGGCAAATAGATGTAGCCTGATCTGATGCTGCCTACCCGTCAGCGGATAGCACTCAATCAGGCTAGCGTCCATGTCCTCAAAATATCGCAGCGGGCGTATCAGCGTGATCGCCTCTTTACCGCCGCGCGATATTTTCATACGAATTTTAAGATCGGCAAACTCGTCGCTAGGAGCGATCGGAGCATCGATCACAAACCCCTCAAAATCTTTTAAAAATTTCAGTTTCTCGCTAAATTTTGCGTATTTTGCAGGCTCAAATTTTTTAAAATTTACGTAATCCGTAGAAGTAGCCGGCAAAGATTTAGCTATAGATAAGGCGCAAGGTTTATGTCCGTTATCCACGCTACTCATCGCGATAGCGGGTTTAAGCTTATCGCTCACGCCGCAGGATAAGGCATCAAATTCAAATCCGCTGCCAACATCGCCAGTAGGAGTGCCAGATTCAAATTTAGCCTGCGCGCCGCCAGATAGAGTGCTGCGCCATAATCCCCTACTCGCACCATTAGACAAGATATTAAATCCAAATTTATTGCCTACTCCTTTTAGGGCTGGTGTATCGCGCAGATCCGACACGTTATCTGGTAAACTCACAGCATCGTCCTCAAATTTTGATCCGCAAATTTCATACGAACCTAGCGCATAGCAATTCTCTATCTCGCCATTGCAAGCAGCACTTTGCAAATCCCCTCGCAAGCTCTCTCTCAAATCCCCTTGCACGAGCGCTAGATAGCTTTTCATCACTCTACGCTGCTCGAAGCACTCTTTAAGCTCGCGCGCCGCGTCTTTATCCTTAGCGACGATCAAAACGCCGCTGGTTTCGAGATCGAGCCTGTGCGCCACGCACGCGTCCTGCCCGTATAGCGACCAGATCTCGTCATACATATTATAAGGCGAGTTGCGCCCGCTCGGATGGCTTAAAATTCCACTCGGCTTGTCAAATGCCGCAAACGCATCGCACTCAAAGATCGGCTTCAGTCCGCGCGGCTCGCATTTGTAATCGATCAAAAAAATTTCTCCGTGCGCGACGGAGCTTTTATGTAAATTTCGATCCTCTGCATCGGTTACGCGATGCTTGTCACAAATGCGCTGCGCGGATTTCATATCGTACCCGAGGCTAAGCAGAATTTCGTAAATTTTGCGCCCCTCAAAGTTTCCCAGGCTTCTTTTCTCATAACCCATATTAAACTTTCAGCCCCATTTCTATATAATTTTTGCCATCATTATACAAGAAATTCTAACCGAAAGGCTACTAAAATGGTCGAAAGATACGCAAGAAAAGAGATGTCTGAAAAATGGAGCTTGCAAGCCAAATACGACGCGTGGCTAAAAGTCGAGCTCGCGGCGGTTAAAGCGTGGAATAAGCTAGGTCTAATAAGCGACTGCGATAAAGATAAAATTCTACAAAACGCAAGCTTTAGGATCGAGCGGATAGATGAGATCGAAAAGACCACCAAGCACGACGTGATTGCATTTCTAACGAGCGTGAGTGAGAGCCTTGGGCAGGAGAGCCGCTTCGTACATTACGGCATGACTAGCAGCGATTGCATCGATACCGCCGTCGCGCTACAAATCAAAGAAAGCATGGAGCTCATCATTGAGGATGTGCAAAATTTAAAAGCCGCGATAAAATCTCAAGCCATGAAGCATAAAATGACGCTGATGGTCGGGCGCAGCCACGGTATCCATGGCGAGCCGATCACTTTCGGACTCGTGCTTGCGGTGTGGTACGATGAGATAAATCGCGCACTAGAGCTTTTGCAACACGCAAAAAGCGTCATCAGCTACGGCAAAATAAGCGGTGCGATGGGGAATTTCGCCCACGCTCCACTAGAGCTTGAGGAACTAGTGTGCGAATATCTGGGGCTAAAGCCCGCTCCCGCGTCCAATCAAGTCATCCAGCGCGATCGCTACGCGCAGGTAATGAGCGCACTTGCGATCCTAGCTTCCAGCTGCGAAAAGATCGCTATCGCAATCCGCCACTATCAACGCACCGAGGTTTATGAGGCGGAGGAATTTTTTAGCCCAGGTCAAAAGGGCAGCTCTGCGATGCCGCACAAACGAAATCCTGTGCTTAGCGAAAACGTAACTGGACTATGCCGTATGATCCGTAGCTTCGCAATACCCGCGATGGAGGACGTAGCACTATGGCACGAACGCGATATTAGCCATAGCTCGGTCGAGCGATTTATCCTCCCCGACGGCTTTATAACTGCTGATTTTATGCTAAATCGCTTGACAAGCTTGATCGAAAAACTGCTCGTATATCCCGAAAATATGATGAGAAATCTAAATTTAACCGGTGGGCTCGTGTTTTCGCAGCGCGTGCTGCTAGAGCTGCCTAAACGAGGAGTTAGCAGAGAGGATGCCTATAAGATCGTACAGCGTAATGCAATGAAGGTCTGGGCGGATCTGCAAGAGGGCAAAAAGGCGATAAACGAAAACGGCGAGAGCCTATTTTTGCAAAATTTGCTCGCCGACGAGGAGCTACGCGCAAGCCTAGACGAAGCCGAGATAAAAGAGTGCTTTGATTATGCGTATTACACTAAAAATGTAGATAAAATTTTTGCTAGAGTGTTTAGGAGATAATTTGAATGGCAAATGATAAACAAGTTGAAATAATATTAAGAGATATAGATAAAGCACATATTGTTATAAATGGAAAAAATGATGAAAAAACGTATCGATTTTTGTGTAGTATGGCTGATAAATATCATAAAGATGAAATTTATATTTCTTATGACAATATATCAAACTATGAAACAGGTGAAATTTATTACGAAAAATGTTCCGACGAATTACAACAATTTATTGAAAAATTAGAATTACATGCCGCTAAACTTCAAGATGGAGCCAATGGAGTACTTAAAAAAGATACCCGAAGTTCTATAAGTATAAATAATACAAATACAGCTAACGCCAATATCACTCAAAATATTAGCATCAAAAACACGATGGAAAAAATAGATCAAATTCCAGATGAAATTCTTGCTAAAAATTTAAAGTATGAATTAAAGGGTATGCTTGGCGAGCTTGAGGATTGCGAAGATAATCAAGAGAAAAAATCGAAGCTAATGGAAGTCGTTAAATGGCTCGGCGATAAAGCTGTCGATGTTACCATTGCTTGTTTACCGTATCTTAGTCAAATAAAATTCTAAAGCAGGGGCTAATAAAATTTTAACCCCTACCGTTTCTCTATAGAAGTATAAATTTAGAAATTCTAAGGGATGCCAGATTTGCGCTTCCCTTTACCGCAATAATTTTAAAATTTAAAGTTATACCCCAGATAAATTCCATGGTTGGTCTCATATACCTTGTCTACGCCTTCTCCAAGCTTACTAGCCTTGTATCTCGTGTAGTCCGCTTTGTAGCCAAACTCGATCTCGTTATGCTCATCAAAGCTATATAGCCCACCCAGCCTTGCACCGATGACCCAGCCAGGCAGAGTCTTTGAAAGCGAATCGCTGCTTCCGTCAGATTCGTCATATGAATAAATTTTATATTTCAAAAATGAAACTCCTGTATATGCGCCCGCTACGAGTTTAAAGCCATTCGTAATCTCAGGCGTAAAATCCCCGCCTACGAGCAAGCTATGCTTATTCCACTCGTGTTTAAATATGATGTCCTCGTCAGTGCCAGTTTTCGAAGCTTTGAAATCATACAAGTACTCGCCGTACGCCCTAGCTATACCGAAATCATAGCCGCCTTTAAAGCCGAGCGCAGCCTGCCCCTTATTATCTTTATTCGTGCCAGAATCGTCCTCGTCAGACCATTTAGTAGTGATGCTGGATTTAAAAGAATAATCTCCCTCGATACCTAAAAATATCCCCTCGCCGAAGCTTGAGCTTGCGCACACCGCAGCGGCAAACGCCGCGATTAAAATTTTGTTTTTCACATTTTCTCCTTACAATTTATAATTTCGGGCTTTCCACCGCCGCCGCTTTTGCCATTTTACCGCTTGCTATCTTTAAGCGTCTTCCGCCAAGCTCGCTCATAAGCGCGTTTAAAATTTGTTGATTATAATATCCTTTTTTTGAAATTTCGATGAATTTCGCGACAAGACTTGGAATTTTATCTCACTCGCCTTGGATAAAATTTTATCTCGTTTGCTAAGGACAGAATTCTATCTCGCTTGCCTAGATGAAATTCGACGAAATTCTACGCCGCCCCCCCGTGAGCAACTAGAAAATTTAAACACCGGACACCATTAAAAAAACAATCTGTGATGAAATTTAAATCGCCTATTTAGTTGCTCATTTTTATGTATAATTTAAAATTTACACACGAGATAAGTGCCGTGTTACCGATAGTAACTGCACTTTTAAAAATTTAAGACGATTTGATTTGGAATTTATAAAATTCCCGCCTCATTTTTGTATCATAAGCCAAATCCAAAAAAGGAGTATCTATGGAAGAAAACAAAGTGGAGTTACGCAACTCCCGCTTACAAGGGCCGCTGGACTCGGACGTAGACGAGCTGGGTTTAGACAGGCTCACCGACACCGTGCCGTTTCCTAAGCGCGGCGTCATCATTATGGCGATTGCCGCTGCAGTGGGCTTTGCGCTATATGCCGCGTTACCGTTTGAGCCTAATGTCAAAAAAGGCCTTGCGCTGCTTGCTTTTATCGCGATTATGTGGCTTACAGAAGCCGTGCATATCACGGTAACCGCGCTTATGGTGCCGGTGCTTGCGGTAGCTATCGGACTTGGCAAATTCGCTAAAGATGGCACTTTCACGGCCGCCACCATCAAAAGCACACTTGCAAATTTTGCAAACCCTACGATCTTTACCTTTTTTGGCGGCTTTGCTCTGGCAACGGCTCTGCATATGCAAAAGCTAGACAAAAAGATCGCGATGTGGCTAATCGCCCGCGCAGGCGGTCGCTTGGGTGTAGCTGCGATTTTAATCTGCCTTGCTACGGCGATCCTTTCGATGTGGGTTTCAAATACCGCAACTGCTGCTATGATGCTTCCGATCGCGCTTGGAATTTGCGCCAACATGGACGAGAGCAAAGATCGCGGCACGCTCGTGTTTTTGCTTTTAGGCATCGCGTATTCTGCAAGCATCGGGGGTCTGGGCACGCTCGTGGGATCTCCGCCAAATTTAATCGTGGCTCAAGCCTTGCACTACAGCTTCGCGGACTGGATGAAGGTAGGTTTGCCACTAATGTGCGTGATGCTGCCAATAATGCTTGTGGTGCTTTATATAATTTTCAAGCCGAATTTAAGTCATAAAATAGAGATGGATCTAGAGCATATCCCTTGGACGCGCGAGCGCATTATTACTATCGTCGTATTTGCTCTAACAGCGCTTGGCTGGATATTTTCAAAGCAAATTTCAACCCTTGTGGGCTTTAAAGTGGACGATGCTTACGTCGCCATCTGCTCGGCAGTCGTAATCGTCATTCTAGGGCTTGCCAAATGGCACGACATCGCCGAAAACACCGAGTGGGGCGTGCTGTTGCTTTTCGGCGGCGGACTTACGCTAAGTGCGGTTTTAGGCGATTCCGGAGCTTCTAAGGTGCTTGGCGATCTAGTCGCGCACACTTTCGGTGGAGCGCCTACTTACATCGTACTTTTGGTAACGGCAGTTTTCATCATCTGCCTTACGGAATTTACGAGCAATACCGCCTCTGCTGCACTTTTAGTACCAGTATTTGCGGGAGTAGCAGCGCAAATGGGGCTGCCAAAAGAAACTCTTACTATAGTAATCGGTGTGGGCGCAAGCTGCGCTTTCATAATGCCGGTAGCGACGCCGCCGAATGCTTTGGTTTTTGGAACGGGACGCATTCGCCAGGCGGAAATGGTGCGGAGTGGCGGAATTCTAGCGATATTCTCCGCGTTTTTGGTTTCGGGATACGCGTATATTTTTTACTCATAAAATTCCGTCAAAATTCTATAGTCCGGGTATCTGCTCGGACTAAATATATTTATAAGATATATTTTTAAACTCCTAAATTTTCGGAATTTTTATAAAAAAATTCTAATTTAATACTATTTTAATCAGTTATCTGTATAATATGCATATTTTATGGAAAGAAGAATTTATGGATTTTGATTTTATAGCTAAATTTAGCCCGATGTTCGTAAAGGCGGGTGTTTTAACGCTGAAGCTCGCATTTTACGGGATTTTACTATCCATCATCATCGGTTTTATCTGCACTCTGATAAAATATAAAAGATTGCCTCTATTAAGCCCACTCGTGAGCGCATATATCGAGCTATCGCGCAATACTCCGCTTTTAATTCAGCTATTTTTTCTATACTACGGCCTGCCGAAGCTGGGCGTTCAAATTTCAGGCTTTACCTGCGCGATCGCGGGGCTTGCGTTTTTGGGCGGAAGCTATATGAGCGAGAGCTTTAGGCTCGGTTTTGAGGCGATAAAAAAATCCCAGATCGAAAGCGCGATGAGCCTAGGCCTTAGCGAAGCACAGATAGTGTTTTACGTCGTACTGCCGCGCGCTTTTGCGATCGCCCTACCCTCCATCAGCGCAAACATAATCTTTCTACTTAAAGAAACCTCGATCGTTAGCATCGTAGCGCTCGCCGATCTCGTTTATGCCGCAAAGGACGTGATCGGGCTGTATTACAAGACGAACGAGGCGCTATTTATGTTAAGCATTTCGTATCTGATCATAATCCTACCGCTTTCGCTCGCGCTTACGCTGCTTGAAAAGCGCCTTGCGTATATGAGAGGCTAGCGATGGAACTCTTAAGCGGCGAAAATTTAATCAGGCTTCTTGGCGGGCTTGGAGTCACGCTGCAAATCGCGCTCATCTCGATCGCGGTTTCGCTCGCTCTAGGCTTGGTGCTTGGAATTTTAATGGCCTCTGGGCGCAGAGCCTTATACATCCCGCTTAAAATTTGCCTAGAGATCGTGCGCATAATGCCGCCCATCGTTTGGCTATTTATCGTATATTTCGGCGCGAGCAAGGCATTTGGCATCCACATCTCAAATATCGCGGCTTCGATCATCGTCTTTAGCATCTGGGGCGTTTTTGAGATGATGGATCTGGTGCGCGGCGCCGTGCTTAGCATCCCCAAGCATCAGTTCGAAAGCGCCGAAGCGCTCGCATTTAGCAGATCTCAAATTTATCTCTACATCATCCTGCCGCTTGCGATGAGGCGCCTAGTGCCCGCAACGATAAATTTATTCAGCAGGATGATAAAAACAACCTCGATCGCCGTACTAATCGGCGTTATCGAGCTCGTCAAGGTCGGGCAACAGATCATCGAAGTGAATGTCTTTCGCGACAATTACGCGCCGCTAATCATCTACGGAGCGATATTTTTCGTATATTTTTTGATCTGCTATCCGATCTCGGCGCTTTCGAAAAAACTAGAAAACAGGTGGAGCTGATGGAAATTTTAAAAATCGATAAAGTCAATAAATTTTACGGCGAGCTACACGCGCTAAAGGACATCAGTCTTAGCGTCGCACAGGGCGAAGTCGTTGTGATCCTAGGCCCTAGCGGCTGCGGCAAAAGCACCCTACTTCGCACGATAAACGGGTTAGAGCCGGTACAAAGCGGAAATTTTATAATCGAAGGCGAGCGGATCGATCAAAATTTCAAAGAGTGGCGCAGGATCAGACAAAAAATCGGCATGGTCTTTCAAAGCTACGAGCTTTTCGACCACTTAAACGTGCTACATAACATAATCCTTGGCCCCGTGAAAGTTCAAGGCGTACCGCGCGAGCAAGCTGTAGAGCTAGCCAGGCATTGGCTCAAAATCGTAGGACTAGAAAATAAAGAGCGAGCCTACCCCAAAGAGCTTAGCGGCGGGCAGAAGCAGCGCATCGCGATCGTACGAAGCCTTGTGATGAAGCCCAAGATCATGCTTTTTGACGAGGTTACCGCGGCGCTTGATCCCGAGATCGTGCGCGAGGTGCTAGACGTAATGCTAAATCTCGCCAAAGAGGGGCAGACGATGCTAATCGTAACGCATGAGATGGGCTTTGCGCGCGCCGTAGCCGATCGCATAGTTTTTATGGACGACGGACACATTGTGGAGATTAACGAACCGGAGGCGTTCTTTACCGCGCCGAAGAGTGAGCGCGCAAAGAAATTTCTAAATATGTTCGAATTTAAAAAATAAATTTTAATAAAGGAGAAAAGATGAAAAAAACGCTAAGCACGCTTTTTATCTTAGGTGCGTTATTTTTCGCAGGTTGCAACGATGAGGGCAAAGGCTCCTCAAATTCCGCGCAAGGTTCCGCCGCGCCGCAAAGTTATATCGACGGGATTAAAAAGCGCGGTGTAGTAAGGATCGCGGTTTTCGGCGACAAGCCGCCGTTTGGCTATATCGACGAGACGGGTAAAAACGCGGGATATGACGTGTATTTTGCAAAACGTATCGCAAAGGAGCTTTTGGGCGATGAGAGCAAGGTTCAGTTCGTGCTCGTAGAGGCGGCCAATCGCGCGGAATTTTTGGCGTCGGACAAGGTCGATATCACGCTTGCAAATTTCACCGTCACGCCGGAGCGTAAAGAGGTCGTGGATTTCGCGCTGCCGTATATGAAGGTAGCCCTCGGCGTCGCGAGCAAGGACGGCGATATCACCGACGTTTCGCAGCTTAAAGACAAAACGCTTTTAATCAACAAAGGCACGACCGCGGATCTGTATTTTACGAAAAACCATCCCGAGATCAAGCTTTTAAAATTTGACCAAAATACCGAGACTTTCGGTGCGATGCTGGATGGCAGGGGCGATGCGATCGCGCATGATAATACGCTTTTGTTCGCGTGGACTAAGTCAAACCCGGGCTTTAAGGTAGGTATCCGCTCGCTAGGCGATCAGGACGTCATCGCGCCTGCGGTCAAAAAGGGAAACGACGAGCTTCGCAAATGGCTTGACGATCTAATCGTGAAGCTCGCGGACGAGAAATTTTTCCACGCTGACTACGACGCGACGCTGGCGCCGGTATATGGCAACGACATCAAGGCTGACGACGTCGTAATCGAGGGCGGGAAGCTATAAATTTAGATTCGCCGTCTAGTTTAGCGGGGCAATCTTACTAAGCCCCGCAAGCTCGCAGCGACGCTGGCGCCGTAGCTTTACCAAAACGGCGTCCATAAACGCCCATAGGCAGCGAGCGCTTTTATAAGCTAGCTAAATTTATCGATCTAGCGGCAAAGTTTTGCTCTCGCACGACAAATTTAGCCGAGCCAAAATGCAGCCTAGCGCGGATCGTCGCGGTAAAATTTAAGTCGCGCGCGGCGACGTAAAATTTCAAGCAATAGTAAAATTCTAACGCAAACTGCTCGTGCGGTAAAAATTTTGCCGTGCGAGCAATGATAAATCGCAAGCGCCTGCTCTTTAAACAGATCGGGAATTTAAAAATTTATCAGCTCAAAGCGGCTTACAAAGTCTTATACGAACGCCTCCCGCGTGCGTTCCATCTTTCGATTGGCTCGTGCGAAAGAGCGATCGCACATCCGCCCAAACGCACGATCCGCGGAATGCATTCATTTCCACGCTCAGCTACACAGCGCATCTGTATCGCTAAACCTACGATCCCGAGCGCGTTTTATCTGCATATCTGTGTGTCGCCAGAGCCGTATACGGCCCGCCGCCGTCATACTCCACAGCACCGCCGCTTACCTCATTCGCTCCAAATTTTGCGGTTCAAATTTAGCTCGCTCACGATACCCACAAGCGCGCCGATCTCATCTACGTAAAGCTCTATCGTGGTGTCCTGCTTTAGCGAGCAGTCGATTCTAGGCTCGAAATTATCGCGCCAGGTCTCGATCGCCACGTAAATTTTATCCTCCCTTAGCACCGCGTTTATCTGCGAGCCCAGTCTTAGATAGATCTCTGTCAGTCGCTGCATCAAAAGCGGCGTCAGAGCGTATCTCGCGCCTACCTGATCAGTCGTATAGACATCGAAAAACTCCTCAAATTTCACGTCGTCCATATTCGCTCGCTGCCCGTATTTGCGCAGATTCCGTGAGTTTTTGTGACATACCCGCACCTCGCAGTTAAGCCTTTTATGAAAATCCGCGACGAAAAGCACTCCGTGAAATTTTACGTCGGTGCGAGTGCCGTTTTTGGTGCGCACCTTTTCGGCGGCGTAAAAGTCGCTAAATCTAACGCGCACGCCCTGCACCTCCCCGCTCATCATATCCTCGCTCGATTGCTCGTTTATGTAGCAGTCGTAAATTTCAAAAAACTCATCTGCTGTAAGCCCGTCGTTTTCATCATAGCTAAGTCCGAAGCTTTTTGCGATGCTCGCGACGACCCTATTTTTAAAATTTGATCTGAAATTCCGTCTTTTGCTCGCCGTCAAAAAAGCGCTCACGGCGCCGTAAACGGAGATACCCAAAAATACGCCGGCCGCCGCTTCGCCCCAAAAGCGCGCTGCAAGTGCGCCCACGCCGGTCCCTACGACAGCGGCGATTAGATTAGCCTTTTTCACCGCTTCTTGCAGCGCCGCGCGCTCATCCTCTAGGCTATGCAGATCGGCTAGAAAGTTAAATTTTGACCCGGCTACTCCGCTCTCTTTGCCCCTGCCCTCACCTTCGGCGACTTTGGGCTCAAACTTTCCGTAGGTAGAGGATGTGCGGCTATCGCTGTCTTTGGAGCCGCTACCCTCGCCCGCTTCGGCTTTTAATACCTGCCCCTCTTTCGCATCGGCGCTAAAAATTTGCCCATCTTGCGCTGCGCCCTGCCCTAGCGCGCCCCTGTCTTGCGCCGTATCAAAGCCGCTCAATTTATCAAAATTTGCGCGCTGCGCGCCGCCGTTTTTGCCAAAGCTTAAGCCGCAAAATAGGCGGTAGAGCAGCCCATTTAAGAGGGGAAAGATGATGAAAAGCGCGACTATGAGCCAGTTCGTATCAAACGAGACGGGCTCTGCTCTGGTATTCAAAAACACGTAAAGCCCGAGCAGCAGCAGGATTATCAAAAATGAGACGAGCTTGCTAATGCGCGCGAGCTTTTCGCGCCGTTTTTCAAGTAGGTAAAGCTCCTCTAAATCGCCGTTTCTATTCATAATCCGCCTTTTGTAGCGCATTTAAGCGCCGGTTTATTTGCTATGCATAAATTTAAACGTTCGCGCACCACAGCCTGATCGCCGCTAAATTTAGCGCCCTGCTGTGATAAATTTTAAAATTTACTGCGCCTGCCTTAGATTTAGCCGTTATAAATTTTAAATTTCGTCCTCACCGCGCGGCAGTTAGTTTAATGCGGGCAGATCTTTAGTGCCTCTTTCAGCCGTCCTAGCCCGTCTTTTAACAGCGCCCTAGAGGTCGCGATATTTAGGCGCAAAAATTTCTCGCCGCCCTTGCCGTATTGCGCACCGCAGGAGAGATACAGCCCCGTTTTTTCGCGGATGAAGCGCGCAAGCTCCGCGCTATCCTGCGTGTAAGCGCCCGCGTCGAGCCACATCAGATAAGTCGCGTCTTGCGGCACGACATGCACCTGCGGAAGCTCACGCGCAATAAATTCCGCCGCGAATTTGCGATTTTCGCTGAGGTATTCGCGCAGCG
Organism: uncultured Campylobacter sp.; assembly: GCA_963530525.1. Taxonomy (GTDB): domain Bacteria; phylum Campylobacterota; class Campylobacteria; order Campylobacterales; family Campylobacteraceae; genus Campylobacter_B. Next base: position 58,428 of record CAUSEA010000003.1, on the reverse strand, counting down.
CGTCCAGCCACGGCACACCCTTCGTAAATGCGGCGATCGCGCCCTGAACTCCGAAAAAATTCGGCTCGGCGATGTCGTCGGAATTTAGCGCCTTTGAAATTTTATGACGCAAGCGTTTATCCGCGGCAAAGACCGCCGCGCTTTGCAGCCCCGCGATGTTAAACGCCTTGGTTGGCGCGATTATGCTAGCCGAGATCCTCTCGCAGCTCTTACTTGCCGCAGCAAATGGCGTGTAGCGCACGCCCGGCTCGGTCAGATCGCAATGCACCTCGTCGCCAAGCACCGTCACGCCGTGCTTCTCGCACAGCTCGCCGATGCGAGCAAGATCGTCTCTGCTAAAGGTGCGACCGACCGGATTGTGCGGATTGCAAAGGATAAAAAGCGTCGTCTGCGGATCGGCGAGCTTAGCCTGTAAATCCTCCCAATCGATGCTATAATCGCCGTTAGCGTAGACAAGCTCATTCTCCACAGGCACGCGGGCAGCGTTTTTGATGCAGTAGTAAAAGCAGTTATAAACAGGGCTCATCAGCAGCACGTTTTCGGCGGGCGAGGTGAGCTTGCGGATGATCGAATCGATCGCAGGCAGCGTGCCATTTGCGTAGATCAGCCACTCCTTTTGGATTTCATAATCGTGGCGCGCGAGCCACCAGCCTTGATACGCGCTGCGCCACTCATCATCGATAATCGAATAGCCCAAAACCCGCTCGTTCAGCCGCTTTTGCAGAGCCTCGATGATCTCGGGCGCTACGGCAAAGTCCATATCCGCGACCCACATCGGAAGCTCGTTCTCGCCTACGTCCCATTTAAGCGACTTCGTGCCGCGGCGGTTTGGCAAAGTGTCGAAGTCGTATTTCTCCTTGCCACTTATAAAATCAAAAAGTCCCATCTTACGCCCTTAATTCAGTAATAATTTCAGTTTTAGACGCGTCCGTTGCGCCGTCTAGGATCAGCTCGCCGATGCTTGCCGCGCGGATCAGCCCACTGCTCGGATTTTTGACGCTATCGATCGCGCCTTTTATCTCGGCACGGACGTCGCTGTATTCAAACGCTAGCGTCGTATTTATCAGCTCGCAGTCTTGCAAGCGCAAATTTTGCATATAACAAAAGCCCTGTAGGCTCTCGATCTTGCAGTTTCGCAGCGTCACGTTTTTAGAATTCCAGCCGAAGTATTCGCCCGCGATGAAGCAGTTCTCGACCACGATATTTTCGCAGTTCCAAAATGCATCCTTGGATAGTAGCTTGGAGTTTTTGATCGTTACGTTTCTACAGCCGTCGAAGCAGTAATCCCCGAAGAGCGATAGATTTTCGATGCTTAAGTTTTCGCAATCAAGCCCGAAATACGCGCCCTTTGCGGTGATATTTTTTAGCGTGACGTCGCTGCAGTGCCACAAGGTCTCTTGTGCGTCGTGAAATTCTACGTTTTGCAGCGCGGCGTCTTTTACGCGGCGAAGCCCTTTAGGCGCGCCGTAGAGGCAGTCTTTTAGCACCACGCCGCGGCTATACCAGATCCCTGCGCGCGCGATCTCGTCGAAGAAACAGTCCTGCGCGCGGATATTTTCGGCGTACCAAAACGGATATTTCCACTCAAATTTACAGTTTTGCGCGACGATATTTGCGCTGTGCTTTAGCGGAGACTCGCCCTCGCCGAAGACGGAATTTTCGATCCGCAGATCCTTTGCGCCAAACAGCGCGCGCTCACCGCTAAAGTACTTTTGTTTTAATATTTGCATGGCTTTCCTTAGATTTTAAAATTTACTCGGATTATACAAGGAATTTTAAAATTCCGCGTAGCTTGGGCATATGAAATGCGATCGAATTTTAAAGATTTTAAAATTTAAAGGCAGCGAAGGGCTAAATTTGATGCGCCTCGGTAGTGGTTACGAAACATATGCGGCGAATGCACGGCAAATCGCAGGGCTTTTTATAATGGCGTGCTTGCAAACGCCTATAAAGCGCACCTAGGTCGCTACGGCTAGCCGCGTATTTGCGCAGGCATCCGTATCTGCCCGCGACGCGTGTCGCTCGAAAGATACATAAAATTTATCGCAAGCGGCGCTTTAAAATTTATAAAATTTTCTCCGAGCAACGTGTAAATTTTAGCAGACGTCGCAAAGAAGCGTAAAGATTTTACCCCGCGCACAAACTGGGCACGTCTAATGCTCGTGGTGATGCAAGTGGATATCTTCGCCGCGGTCTCGATCTGTAGCACGCTTTCGTAGATCAAAATACACAAAAAGCCCGCTAGGCTCGCCATCCTCGTAAATTTCAAGTTTGTAGCGCATTACGGCGTGCGTGCACACTGCAACGTCAAGCGTCGCTTCATAGCCGTCCGCACTGCGCTTTAGCGGGAATTCCGCATTGCCCATATTCATACTCACGCCCGAAATTTTAACGCTCGGATTTTTCAGCTCATGCGAAATTCCGCTTATTTTTAGCTCGTTTGCTCCCGCTTCGATCGGATGGCGCGCCACGCTAAAGAGCGCCTTCTGCCCGCCCGCGTTAGTCTCGCAGTCCTGTGCGGCTAGATTGCAACCCAGACGCGTCCTTATGTCCTTAAATAATGCATCGCTCTCATCCGCGCCAAATCCTAAAGTAGCGGCGAAAATCAAGCTAAAACGTAGAGCCTTTATCATTATGATCCTTTGTAAATGAAATTTGTGCGCAATTTTAGCAGAAAATTCCGCGCCTATTAAAAATATTTATTAAAATTTTAGCTAAAATAACGATATCTTTTACGAAAGGATGAAAAATGGCTGAGTTTTTAATCAAAGACGCCAAGGACGGCTGCAAATTCGATCTACTTTATGACGGGCACGTACTGTGCACCTCCGAGGTTTACACAAGCAAGGCCGCTTGCAAAAACGGCATCGAAAGCGTCGCAAAAAATGCCGCGCTAAATAAGATCGAGGATCAAATCGCAGGCGGCGAGAAGCTAAACAATCCGAAATTTGAGCTCTACACCGATAAAGCAGACAAGGTTCGCTTTCGCCTAACGGCTAGTAACGGACAGATCATCGCCGTTAGCAAGGATTTTGAGGCTAAGGCGGACGCTTTAAAAGTAATAGAGCTTATCGTAAAACAGGCGCCGAAAGCCAAGATCAAGGAGGCGTAAATGGACATAAACGGACTTGTAAATATGGTCTCGGCGCTCAAAAGCGACGATAAAAATTTAAGAGAATTTCAAAGCGGTCCGGTCGCTTTTATCGAAAAATTTCTAGGCGTGGACCTGCCCGACGACCAGATAAATGCGATAATTGCGGGCATCAGCTCAAATTTTTTAAGCAAAAACGAAAGCGGCGGATCTAGCTCGCTAGGCTCGATGCTGGGCGGACTTTTGGGCGGCGGCGAGGACGTGCAAGCAAACGCTGTCGATAGCAAAGGCGTGGATTTTAGCGCGCTGATCGGCAAAATCGCAAGCGCCAAGCTCGACCTTAACGGCGACGGTAAAATCGATATCAACGACGCAAGTAGCTTTTTGGGCGATCTTTTAGGAGGCGGCGCAAACGGCGAAGATAAGGGGTTAAGCTTAGGCAGCCTGCTAAAAACGTTTAAAATTTAAACGAGCTAAATTTCAAACGCAGGCCGGATTTTGCGCGACTATATTTAAATTTACGCGCGCTATTTTAATCCGCGCCTGCGTCGTTTAACGCTCGCGTGAAGGGTTAAATTTACGCTGCATCGCGCGAGGCCTTGGACTTAGACAAAACGAGCTTAAATTTATAGCTAGACGGCATAAATTTAAGCCGCTTCTTTGCGGTGTTTTATTTATGCTGCCTCTGTAGAGCGCTCTGCTCTGCTCTTTTGATCGTCCATATTGAGCCAAAATAACCACAAACTCTGCTTTAAATTTTATCTTTGCTCTTTAACGTCCGCTTTAAATTTAGTCACTCTTTGGCTCAGTTTTATTTTGCTACCCATTCAAATGCCCGCACAGCGCGCCATAGCATATCGTCGAATTTCATCAAAATTTTAAAAACGACTATAAATTAAACGCGAAAGAGTTCGCCTGAAAAGGATATATTTTCTTTCTATTTACTGTTTAGGTAGTATAATCGTTCTCGTCCGACAAGATAAAACCTCCTTTTTGTATGAAGCCCGAGCGTAAAAGCTCGGGCTTTTTTTATACCCGAAATTCTGCTATAATCCCGCCAAAAACTGCAAGGAATTTTATGCTTACACATATCGACGAAAATAATATGCCGCGCATGGTAGATGTCGGCGCCAAGGACGAGAGCGAGCGCGTAGCCACCGCGAGCGGCATTATACGAATGAGTACGGAGGCGTTTGCCGCCGTCAAGCAAAACACGGCCAAAAAAGGCCCTGTGCTTCAAACCGCCGTCGTTGCCGCGATAATGGGCGCTAAAAAGACGAGTGAGCTAATACCAATGACTCATCCGCTTACGATTACTTCGATTAAAACCGATATTGAGGAACTTACGAGCGAACGCGCGTTTAAGCTTTTTGTAACTGTAAAAATCACGGGCAAAACGGGCGTCGAGATGGAGGCGCTAACGGGCGTGAGTGTGGGGCTACTGACGATTTATGATATGCTAAAAGCGATAGATAAATCGATGCAGATCACCGACATCGTGCTGCAGCGCAAAGAGGGGGGCAAGAGTGGCGTGTATACTAGGAGCTGAAAAGCCAAAAATCGACTACCCGCTCTTTTGGGAATACAAAGTAGTCCTAGACGCGGCTACCCAAAAGCGTGAGCAGATCGATGAAATTTTAAAGGGCGAAGATTACAAAATAGACTTTTCGCGCTTTTCAAACGGCGGCAAATATATGAGCTTCAACGTAAGCGTTTTCGTTAAAGACGACTTGCATCGAAACGAAATTTTCGAGCGCCTAAAAGCGCACTTTAAATATGTATTGTGACAGGAGATGAAATGAAAGAAGCATTAATCAAAAAATTCGGCGCCGATCTCGCGCAAATTTCACAAGCCGAGCTGGCGGTCTGCGTGCAAAATTTAGCTTTTGAACAGAGCTTAAAGGCTCTACGCGGGCTTAGTGAAGATGCAAAAAGCGCAAAAAGCGCCGAGCTCATCTTAGGCTTTGCCGCCGAGCTTAGCGAAATAGGAGCGCTAAAGGACGCCTCCTCCGAAGCGCTAATCGAAGGGGTGAAAAAGGCGCTATGCGACGAGGACGAGCAGGGGCTTTACAAGCTCATTTACGATTACGACGATCTGCGCAAAAAGATCGCTTGTAAACAAAAGGCGATTAAAACCCTTGTTTTGCGCAGCTACGATGATCTGGATACCGCGCTGCAAAACGCAAGCGAAACAGAGCTAAAAGAGCGCATAGGCTCGGCGCTACAGCGAGCGATCGCGAGCAAACTTCCACTTGCGGATGTGCTTAAAGAAGCAAGCGAACTGGCCTTTATAAGCGTGCTAGAAAGCGGCACCGACATCGAGGATACCGCGCACGAGACGGCGAAAAACATCGCATTTTCGGCTATCGGCGACGGAGAATTTACGAAATTCCGCACGAAAGAAATTTCAAAAATCATCATAAATCGCGCGATTTTCGTCGCAAATGAGAGCAAAAATACCGCCTCTGCGCTGATTAGAGGCGCGATTTTAGGCTGCTACGACGGCATAAACAAAGCCGCCGAAAGATACCGCGACGAGCTAAGTTTCTCGCCAGTAAGCGACGCACAGAGCCTAGAGAACGAAAGGCTTCAAATTTCGCAGATGAGCGAGCTATTTAGCGCCGTGCTAAGCGACGCGGTCGCAAGCTCGGAGGAGCCCGCTAAAAGCGAGATCGCCAAGATCGCCGATGAAGAATTCGGAGGCTATTTGGCTAAATTTAGAAAAATTTCAAGCGATCTTGCCGAGCAACTAAGCGCCAAAATCGGCGAGATCGAGCTTGGCGAGCGCGCAAAAAAGGCAAGCGCCAAGGCACGCGAAATCACTCAAGAGCTGAGCCAAAAAAGCGCCAAAATCATCGAAAACCTCGATCTGGACGAGAAACTGGACGCAATCAAAAAAGAGCTTAGCGAGTTTGAAAAGAAGATGAGCCAAAAATTTGCCGAGCTAAAAAGCTCCGACGTCGCCAAAAACGTAAGCGAAAGGGCGCGCGAGATGAGCGCCAAGGCTTACGAGGCCGCAAAAGAGACGATCGCCAAGCTAAAGTCCAAAAAGGACTAAATGGGCGCCACAGGTGCGAAATCCCTAGCGGCAAACACTCGGCGCTCGCTGCTTTGCGCTGCAAAATTTACTCACATGCCTATACTAGCATGCCTTAAAGCTCGCGTACCCTAAAAGAAATGAGCTTTCGTTAGAGTTTGCGAGACCTGCGCAGAATTCTTTATGCGCTTTAACGGCGCTGTAAAATTCCATGCTGATAAAGAATTTTACGAATTTTGCATAGCTAAATTTAGATGCGCGCTGCAAAATTCCGTGCCGCCAAAAATCCTACGGCGATGCGAGACCTCGGTCCAACCGAATCTTGCCGCAGCGATAAAATTCTAAGTGTAAGATTTTATAGCTGACGTGACGCATATAAAATTCCAAAAACGGCGCGGATTTTTAAGCTTGAAATTTCATCGTACAAATTTGCGTAGCCGAATTTTAAAATTCTAAACGCGTAAAATTTTAAAATTCCATCCAAAATGATACGGTGCGACTTGCAATTTGAAATTTTATCCTGTCGCGCACAAAAGGAATTCCGCTAGATAAATTCTACGAAAAGGCGTCTGTGGCGTTTGGCATTTCTGTGATCATTTCAATTCCCACAACAAAATTTCATTGTAGCGCAAGATGCAATGTGAAGGGATACCGCTAAGCTAACAATTAGAATTTTGCGTTGCAAAGATTAGCGCGGCTCATCTCAAACCATAGCGACATCCGAGCCCATTTTATCGCGCGATTTGATCGCATAAATTTTAAACCGATCTTGCTGCGCCCGGGCCGAGCGCTTGGTACAAATAAAATTCCGATAGACTTATCATAGCCTACGCTGCATAAATTTAAAACCGCGGCCCCAATCTCTGCTCTATTTAGGCGCAGAGGTGCTTTGTTTATGCAGCGCCGCGCTTGGATAAACCCACTATTTTTACATAGCAATGCCTCGTTGACGCCGCGATAAAATTCTGTAAAATCCGCTAAATTTTATCGCTAAATTACAAAGCCCAATCCTATTTTAAAGGCGACGGGCGTCCTTAAATTTCACGGTAAATTCCAAATAGATCGCGCCTGCAAAATCCGACAATCCAAAATAAAATTCTAAAAATTTAATCAAATTTCGCTAAAATCGCCGCAAAATTTCAAGGAGAAAAGATGAAAAAATTAGCTCTTTTAATATCCTTTGCTGCGATGATGATTTTTACCGGCTGCGCGAGCACCACGCAAGGCGGCGCCGTAGGCATCGACCGCTCGCAATTCATCACCGTAAGCGAAGCTGAAATGGATCAAAGTGCCGCGCTTGCCTACAAGCAGATTACCGCCCAAGCAAACGCCAAGCATGTCCTAAATACCGATAAAAAGCTAACTGATCGCGTTAGAGGCATCTCGAGGCGCCTAATAGCTCAAGTGGGCGCATTTCGTAAAGACGCACTGAAATGGAACTGGCAGGTAAACGTCATCAACGACCCTACTATCAATGCTTGGTGTATGCCTGGCGGTCGCATCGTCGTATATACGGGCATCATCGAAAAGCTTAAGCTTACCGATGCCGAGCTGGCTGCTATTTTGGGGCACGAGATGTCTCACGCATTGCGCGAACACAGCCGCGAGCGAGCCTCGACTGAACAGATGAAAGATGTCGGTATAGCCGTAGCAAGCTCCGCAGCAGGGCTTGGAGATCTGGGCTCAGCGGCTTTGAATATGGCGGCGCAGTACACATTCACGCTGCCGTTTTCGCGCACGCATGAGACGGAAGCCGATCTGATGGGCGTTGAGCTGATGGCGCGCGCAGGATACGATCCAAGGGCGGCGATAAACGTCTGGGAGAAGATGAATAAGCTAAATGAGAGCCATCCGCTTAAATTTATGTCCACGCACCCTTCAAACGACGATCGCATCGCCGATCTAAAAGAGGTGATGCCGAAAGTCTTGCCGCTTTACGAGGCCGCCACAAGAAATAGATAGTCTTGCGATTTAAAATTTCGCAAGAGTTCGCGCGCTGAGGTTTTTTAAGTAGTAGGTTTTATCATCGCATTTAAATTTCTTAATGGGCTTGCGCGTGGCGCTAGGATTATCCGCCGCCGCGCTAGAGCTCTATCGCGATAAAATCTCGCTGAGACAAAGGCCTGCCGCAGCGCGAAATTTTAAATTACTGCGGAATTCTACGAGCGGGCGCAAGGCATTTTCCACACCTTTTGGATTTTAAAGCGTTTTTAGATATAATCATAAATATTTATTTTTAAATTTCAAAGGATAAAAAATTTGGACACGGACAGTTCGGTTTTAATGTTAGTTTTAGCTTTTGTATTCATCTTTATGAATGCTTTTTTTGTTCTTTCGGAATTCTCAATCGTCAAAGTAAGAAAATCTCGCCTCGAAGAGCTTATCAAGGATAAAATTCCAAACGCAAAGCTCGCTTTTAAAATTTCAAACTCCCTTGACACCTACCTCAGCGCCACTCAGCTAGGCATTACGATAAGCTCGCTCGCCCTTGGCTGGATCGGTGAACCCGCGGTATCGAGACTGATCGAGCTGCCACTAAGATCCATCGGCATAGGCGGCGGAGCGGCGGCGCATACGATCGCCTTCGTCATATCTTTTACGCTCGTTACGCTATTTCACGTCGTGCTCGGCGAGCTAGTGCCAAAATCCATCGCTATTGCCAAAACCGAAAAGATTGTGCTTTTCATCTCTAGGCCGCTTCATATTTTTTGGATTATGTTTTTTCCGATCATCAAGGCGTTTGACTTCATCGCTGCCGTCTCGCTTAAAATCATTGGCGTAAAGCCCGCCAAAGAGAGCGAGCTTGCGCTTTCGGACGAAGAGATCAAAATCATCGCGAGCGAGAGCCTAAAAGGCGGCGTGCTCGATAGCCTAGAGACCGAGATCATCAAAAACGCCGTCGATTTTAGCGACACAGTCGCCAAAGAGATAATGACGCCGAGGCGCGATCTCATATGCCTAAATAAGCAAAAAAGCTACGATGAAAACTACGCGACCGTATTGCAGTCGAAATTTACGCGCTTTCCGTATATCGACGGCAGCAAAGACAACGTCCTAGGCCTCATCCACATCCGCGACATTATCCAACAAAAGGGAGATAAAAGCTTCGATAAAATCGTGCGCAAACTCATCATCGTGCCTGAAAACAGCCCGATCTCTAAAATTTTGCCGATGATGAATAAGCAGCGCATTTTTGCCGCGCTCGTCATCGATGAATACGGCGGTACGGCGGGATTTTTGACGATGGAAGATATAATAGAAGAAATTTTTGGCGACATCAACGATGAACACGACGCGAATGCGCAAAATTTCAAACGTATCGACGAGAATACCTTTGAGTTTAGAGGGCGTTTCGAGATCGAAGGCGTCGAGGAGGTGATGGGTATTGACTTCGACGAAGAGACCGAGCAGCTAACGATCGGCGGCTACGTCTTTAATCTCTTCGGCAGCCTACCTGAAATCGGCGATAAAATAAGCGATGAAAACTGCGACTACGAAGTACTGCGAATGGATGGCACAAGAGTTTCGCTCGTAAAAGCGATCAAAAAAGTATTCGCGCAGCCGCAAGAAAATGAAGAAGCTGAGAAAAATAACTAAGCCAAAGTGTAGGCTAATAACATTCCGCCCTGCGATGCTGCGTGCCGGAAATTTCAAGCGCGCTGCCACTTGCGACGCCGCTAATTCTCATTTCGGGCAAAAATTTTTTGCTGCTACCACATAGATGCCCTAATAGCGAACAGGAATGCCCGCCGCCCTTCAGAGCGCCATAAAGTGCTATTTATAAGTCCTCTGCATATTACAAACGAAAGGCGAGATTCTACCGCAAAAATTCTGCCAGAGCGACGCTAAATAGAATTTCTTGATGAGCCTATTTTTAAATTTTGCGAGATCGTAGATTTTAAAAATTTCAAAATTTCGCGGAATTTTAAAATTTCAATTGATCTAAATTTCTCGCCTAACTTAAATATCAAGCCCTGCTACAAGCCTGGGCTAAGCGGATTTTAAAGCCAAAGCCTAAGCGTGGAATTTCACGAAGAAATTTTAAAATTATAAAGATAAAATTTTGCTGCGTAGTATCGCAGAATTAACTCTATCGATTTTAATCATAAAATTTCACCAATCTTACTTTAAAACTTCGCAATTTTAAATTCTAAAAATTCCTAAGTAATCAAGTCGGCACGCCTTAAAATTCCGCATAAATAAATCTTAAATTCCTTTTTGCTACCATAACGAAAATTTTTCACACGGATGGCTTTATGACAAAACACAAATTCTCATCGCGTTGGGCTTTTATCATCGCCTGCGTGGGCTCTGCCGTAGGTATGGCAAATGTCTGGGGCTTCCCTTATAAACTCGGCACGAACGGCGGCGGCGCATTTTTGCTAATTTACGTTTTTTTCGTAGCGCTGTTTTCATACGTAGGCCTAAGCGCCGAATACGCGATCGGTCGCCGCGCCAAAACAGGCACGCTGGGTTCATACGAATACGCGTGGAAAAGCCGCGGACTTGGCGCTATCGGTAAGGTTATCGGCTGGTTGCCACTTGCCGGTTCGATGTGTATCGCAGTGGGCTATGCCGTCATCATCGCCTACGTTCTAAAAGCGCTAATCCAAGCCATAGACGGCTCGCTAATGAGCGAAAATACCGATACGTGGTTCAACTCTTTTGCCCTGACGCCCTACTCCGTGGTGCCTTATCACTGCATAATCGTCGCAGGCACGTTGCTGACGCTGTTTTTCGGCGCCAAAAGCATCGAAAAAACGAATAAAATTATGATGCCGCTATTTTTCGTGCTATTTGCAATTTTGGCAATTAGGGTCGCGACGCTGCAAGGCGCTGCGGGCGGATATGCCTTTCTTTTTGGCGCTGATTTTACTAAGCTAGCAGATCCGATGGTTTGGATTTCTGCGATGGGACAGGCGTTTTTCTCGCTATCGATTACGGGCTCAGGGATGATCGTCTATGGCGCGTATCTATCCAAGGACGAAGACATCGTATCTGCGGCGAAAAATACCGCGCTATTTGACACGCTAGCCGCGATGGTAGCTGCGCTAGTGATGATCCCTGCAGTATTTGCCTACGGAATGGATCCGGCGGCGGGTCCTAAGCTACTTTTCGTAACTCTGCCTAAAATTTTGCAAGATATGGCAGGCGGTAGAATTTTTGCAGTGATTTTATTTACCGCCGTGATTTTTGGTGGAATCTCATCGCTTCAAAATATGTTCGAAGTAGTCGCCGAATCGCTAATGCATAAGTTTCCAAGGCTAAGCCGCGCCTTCACGCTTGCGCTATTGTGCGCGATCTGCCTGGGTGCGGGCCTTGGTATGGAAGCGATAAGCTCATGGGGGCCATGGATGGATTTCGTATCGATTTATATCATTCCGATCGGAGCGGTAATCGGCGCAATATCGTGGTTTTGGGTGATTAAGCGGAATGAAATTTTAGATGAGATCAATCTGGGCGCAGATAGGGCCCGCGGCAAGCTCTGGTATGATATCGGACGCTTTGTCTATGTCCCGCTGGCGCTACTTTTATGTATAATCGCGCTTAGTATGCATATTTCGTTTTAAACTCATCGCGTTGCATTTATGTAAATGCAACGACTGGCAAAATACGGCAAAGAAGGCGAAGTAGGGTAGAATTTTAAAATTCTACCTAATAACGAACTTACAAATTTAAATGGTCAAAATGACTTTAAATTTTAATACGTTATGAGAATAAAGCGTTATAATGTGCCAAAATTTTACAAAATAGGGGATTTATGAGAGACTACGACAAAGAGCCATTGATCATAAACGATTACACCGTCTATCATGTATTTTCCTGGAGCATATTTACTTGCATATTGGGTTTTTCGCTTTTGGGTTATGATCTGATTACGACTGGCACTACGGGAAAATTTAGCGCTTTCGGTATCGTTTCTTTAATTTTTGTGACATATTCTTTCATACGGCTAAGAATTTCGGCGGAGCAAAATTTTTCTAAAAATCCGAGCTATTTTTATTTTTCAAACAGCCTGATCCGCTACGTCGAAAATATAGATATGAAAGATAGCATAATTTCCGAAACCAAAATAGCCCCCGATCCGTCCGCAAATATATCTAGTGTTCATTTCTGCGTAGTATGCGAACTAGAAAACTCTTACGGCAGGTTCCATTATTTAAGCTCGTATGAGTTATATAGATATTCAAGCATAGGCGTTCATATAGGCAAACTTGCTCTTTATATAAAGCATCTAATGCTATATTTAATATTTGCCCTGCCGTATAAAATTTACAAGCTCAAAAAGAGCTCGGAGCCCCTTTGGCTGTTAAAAAGAAATTTTGTCGTTAAATTTAACAACAGAAATTTCTTTTTAGTAAATGCGGTATCTGCAAAAGAGTATCATGAGCTGCTGCAATATTTCAAGGCGCTGAACGTAAAAATAGAAGATCGGACCGACTTTATACCGCAGGCTCAAAATAGCGGCTATTTCACCGATAAAAATGAAATTTACAGCGACGATTTTAGCGATACGCAAATTCCGAAGAAAAATTTTAAATGGAAGCTTAGGCGGTTTTTTAGTTTGGATTGAAATTTTAGTCCAGGCGCGAGCCGTTAAATTTCACGAGCGAATAGGGCGGAGTGGGGCAGCGAGACAATACCGCTCGCTGTTATCTCTAGCCTGCCACACAGCTCAAAGTTATGATAAATCAAATCAACTCAGTCATCACTGCAAGCGCAAGGCTATAAAATTTAAATCATCTCCGCGACCTATCGTTGCAGTCGCGAGGCTGTAGCAAGCAAATTGGTCCCGATACACAGCCGCGACTATATAAAGCCGCGGCAAGTCGAAATCGATATGCCTCGCCGTAGCAAAACCACGGCGAGTTTGGCTAAAGCCTGTAGAGGATCGGCGTATCTAGTCCAAGCCAGCAATGAGCCAGTCTTAAAACCCAGACCGCCCCTAATCCCTACTTCGCCCCTTTAGGCGGCATAAATGCGGTTAGTTTGATATCCTCGCCCGCCTTGTGTTTATAAAGCTCGATATCTACCAGCGCCGTATGAGAGATGTTGCCGTTGGCAAGCTCGCTCGTAGGAAGATCGATCGTAAGCACGTTTGGATTTCCGTTTTTGCAAAGCCCCTCGGCGTTAGGATCGTACCACGCGCCTTCGAATATCTGCACCACGCCGCGCATTATGTCGCTGCTTACGTTGGCTCCCGCTAAAATTTCGCCGCGAGCGTTATACACGCGCACCAGATCGCCCTGCTTGATACCTAGCTCCTTAGCGTCCTCGGTATTTATTAGCACCGGCTCGCGATCTGCGACGGCGTATCTCTTGCGATTTGAGGTGTTGCTCTGCTGCGAATGTAAGCGGTCATACGGATGCAGGCTAAGCAGGTGAAATTTCGCAGGCTTATCCTTCATCCCGAGCCACTCGACGGGCTCGAACCACATCGGATGCGCGCCACAGTCTTTGTAGTTCATTGCAGCGATCGTGTCGGAGTAAATTTCGATCAGCCCGCTAGGCGTTCCCAAAGCCTCCAAAACAGGATCGTTTCTAAAATCCTCAAATGTAACGTAGGCGGCATTTTCAGGCGTTTCGTAAAATTCCGTCGGCTCGTTTTTCTCCCACCACTGCTCAAAGCTCGGCATCTGTATGCCCAAAGCGGTGTTTGCATTCACGGCGCCAGCCGCTCCTTCGTAAAATTCTTTGATCCAATCCATCTCCGTTTTGCCGCCGTCCGTATAAGCCTCGGCAAGCCCGTCGGCATAAGCCTTGCAAAGGTCGGTAAAAATTTGATAATCGTCCTTCGCACCGTGCTGCTTGGCGACGACCTGCTTCATCGGGATTATATGCATGTTGGAGTAGTCTCCGCTCATCGTGATGTCGTTGCGCTCATACTCCGTCGTGGTCGGGAACACTATATCCGCCATCTTCGCAGTCGGCGTCCAGTAAATTTCATTCACTACGATGGTGCGCGGCTTGCGCCAAGCCTTGATATTGGTGTTGGTGTCTTGATGATGCACGATAGGATTTCCGCCGACCCAGTAGATGAAGTCAATCTTTGGATAAGTGATCTTTGCGCCATTCGCGTCGATCGTCTTGCCCGGATTTAGCAGCGCGTCCGCGATACGAGCTAGAGGAAAAGCAACCTTCGCCGTATTTACCAGCCACGCTTGGGCTGCTTCGCCGCCTTGCTTCTGATCCTGCGCAAGCCCTAAAAATTTGCCGTCCTTAACGATGCCGACGCTTGCCGCGTTCATTCCGCCTATCACGCCGCCCGCGCAGGTAGGCGCGCCGCCGTTAGCATAGTGGTAGCTAAAGCCGAAGCCTCCTCCTGCAAGTCCGATCTGTCCTAGCATCGCGCACAAAGTCACGATCATCCAGTGCGCCTGCTCGCCGTGATGAGCGCGCTGGATACCCCAACCCGCCATTATCATCGTGCGGTTTTCGTAAAATTTTATCGCAAGCTCTTTGATCACATCCGCGCTAATGCCGCAAATTTCACTGGCCCACTCGGGCGTTTTAGCCACGCCGTCACTCTGCCCCGTGAGGTACGGCACGAATTTTTCAAAGCCCACGGTGTAGTTTTGCAAAAATTCCTTATCGTACTTGCCCTGCGAATAGAGGTACTGCGCCATGCCTAGCATCATCGCTACGTCGGTGTTCGGGCGAGGGGTGATCCATTTCGCCTTGCCCTCAAAATACTTGCCGCTTACGGTTTTAATCGGATCGATGATGATGATCTCTTTGTCGCTGTTTTTTAGCTGCTCGAAATACTTAAATCCCTGCTCGTCCGAGCTCGTCCATGCCACGCGAAGCGTAGAGATAGGATTTAGCCCCCAAAAGACCACTACTTTGGAGTTTTCAAGCACCACGGGCCACGAGGTTTGCTGCTCATAGACCTGATTTGAGCCCGTTACGTGCGGCATTATGACCTGCGCCGCACCCGTGGAGTAATCGCCCGTGACGCCCGTAAAGCCGCCGCTTAAATTCATAAATCTATGAAGCAGCGTCCTTGAGACATGCACGTTGCCCGTGCTCTGCCAGCCGTAGCTACCCGCAAACACCGAGTCCGCGCCCTTTTGCTCGCGCGTCTTTTTAAGCTCGCGCGCGACGAGTTTGATCGCGTCTTCATATTTTACCTCGACCCATTCGTCAAGTCCGCGAAGCTCCGGCTTAGGATTATCTGGGTCGGCGAGATATGATTTTCGCATCATCGGCGCTTTGATGCGCGTGTTATAAACGAGATCCGCCATCGTATTTTGAAGCGTATTTGGAATTTTAGAGGTGATCTTCCACGGCGCGGATTTTACGATCTTGCCGTTTTTTACGCTCGCTTTTAAAATTCCCCACCGCGCCGCGGTTAAAATTTCGCCATTTTTCTTAAGCGCAGTAAGTTTATCCGCCGCAAGCATCGAGCTTGGAATGAGCGGAAGCGCCGAGACCGCCGCGCCGAGCTTTAAAAAATTTCGTCTTTTCATTTCATATCCTTTAAATTTACGTCCTTGGAGTGCTTTTGCAGATACTGCACCACCGTCCAGCTCTCATCCTTGCTAATAGGCGTGCGCGAAAGCATCGATTTGATGTAGCCGGGCCATCTGTTTGCTTCATAGCTAGCGGGCTGGTGCAGAGCGTGGCAGACGCTACACGAGGCTTCAAATTTCTCCTTAGCGCCAGCGAAAATTTTATCCACGTCGCCGCTTAGCGCGCCCTCGTCGGTGTAGGCGGTTATCTTAACCTTATTAAAGCCGTCCTCTTCGCCCAAACTCTCGCTTTGAAATTTAGCCTGCTTCGAAAACGCCACCGCGATTATGCGCGCTTTAGGCGTGAAATAAATAACGTTGGGCGCCTTTGGATTTTGATAGCCCGTGAGCGAAAATTTCACCGCTCCGTCCTTGACCTCCAGCACCTCTATGGCGTTTGTAGGCAGCAGCCTACCATCCTTGTGCGACAAATCGCCGCTTACGCTTACCTGCTTTAGCACCGTGCCGTAAAGTGTCTCACCCGCCTTAACCTCGGCGTTTGCACAGCTTGCGATCGCAGCCGCAATAGCCGCCGCAGCCGCAATAGAATTTAAAAACTTCATGCTTATCCTTTCTTAAAATTTTAAAAACTTCTCGTAAATCTGCCGTATAAAAAGCTCGCAAACATCACGGCTAAAACAGCCGCGAATGCCGCAAACGCTACCTGCGCGCACTGCGCCGCGTCTGCAAATTTAATGCTCGGCACCAGATAGAACCCCTCGCCGTAAAATCCGCCGAAAAAGCTCTGTACTTCGCTAAGCGCGGTGCCCGCGGGAAAAGACGGGGTGCCCGTGCAGCTTGCGGGGCGAAATAGCTCCGGCAGCAGGCTATCAAGCGGCGCCGTAAAAGGAAATGCGGGTGCTGAGAGGCAATTTGCGGTATCCGCGGCGGGGTGTGGCGCGGAGCTTTGTAAATAGCCGTATATCGCGCCCGCAAATCCGAGCGCGTAGGCAATGAGCCTTGCTATGAAGCCAAACGGCAGCAGCAAGCCGATGAACGCGCCCACGCCCGCTACGGCAAAGCCCAGACGCACGAGGGCGCTCGTCTGCGTAGGCGACATAAAAAGGTAGCGCTGAAAGAAAAAATACGATACCGCAAGATACCCTGCGCTTATCACAAAGAGCCAAAACCACGGCGTAGCAGTATTTTGCCACGCGTAAATCTTTAAAATCAATCTATTCAAGATCTCCTCCGTCTTATAAAATTCTTAAGAATACTTTTTAATCTCAAGATTTAAATTTATGAGAGAATTATAGCAGTAAAAGATAAAATTTCATGTCTGCATTGCCCTAAATATCGGAGTTTAATAAGCTTTAAGCTTAACGTATAAAATTTCAACTTTAGAATTTGACGCTCCTTGCGCGGTGGCAAAACGTTTTGAGATATGAAATTAAAATGATAGATTTTATAAAATTTTATCTTTATTCGAGCCTGTTTTGAGGAAAAATAAAATTTTGATCCGAAGTAGGGCGGTTTTTTCTCGGTCGCACGCCTTCTTTAAAAAAAGAGTGGGCGCGGGGCAGAAAGGAGAGTGGGGCAAGACGAGATGCGGCAGAAGATAGGCGCTATAGAACGGGGCTCGGTACGCGCAAGATAGAATAAAGCTAGCGGCGCGGCGCAAATTTTAAAACAATGCACGCTTAAAATCGTGATCGCCCGAAGTTGCGCTCGATCAAAATAGCCCGCACTCGGAATTTACGCCTTGCGATAACGCGACGCAGCAAATCTAAAATTTAAAATTTGAGGCCGCCAAAAACGCCGCTGCATAAATCCTCCGACTAAATTTTATCCGTTTAATTCGCCCTGCCGCAAGCCCGTTTAATTCAAACTCTCTGCGCCCGAGATACTGCGCGCGCTTGGGATGAAATGAAGAAAAGGACGATCCTGCGTCAAATTCGAAAAACAATTCCCGCGCGCTAAAGTCGGTTTGGTACATTAAACCGACAAGATCGATTCTGCATGAATGCGGCGAGAAAAGGAGGCGATTCTGCGCTGCAGATCAAAGCCATAAATACGCATAAGCGGGAGATAAAGAAGGCGGCGGCGCGGATCAATTTTGCGCGCAAACGCGTAGGAGTTCGCGCAGCGTTATTTCGCGGTAGAATTTTACGGATTTGATCTCGCGCGTAAAGGGCGAGATCAAGCCTAAATGCCCGCGCAAAGGCAAATTTTACGCAAGACGGGCCTTGCGCGAGCGCTAAATCGCGGCTTTTAATGACTCAAATTTCGCGTCTTGCTCGGCTAGAAGCTGTCCTTTCTCATCGCGCGAGACGTAAATTTTAAAGATATTCTCGCCCGCTTTGTCGTAAAAGCCCACGAATTTCGAGAGCATCCCCATGAAAGTCTGCGTCACGAGGATGATCTTATCGATCTCATCCGTCTTTAGATGACCTGCTAAAATGCCCAGCCCGTGCGCCTCATCGCCGTTTGCGCCCATGCCGAAATTATAAAATCCGCGCGCGCTCTTGCCGCTTGGAATCTTGGTTTTAAACTCGATGATGAAGCTCGGCGTATTTTTTACGAAAAGCACCTCGCCCCAGCCCTCAAGCTCCCTAATGACCTCGCAGAATTTATCGCCGCCCGCGCTCTTTCCGAAGCGCTCGGGTAGGTTTAGCAGCACGTCTATCTCCTTGGCGCCGAGCTCCTTGCAGATCTGCGCGATCGAAATTTTAGGATTTTGCGCGAACAGCGCCTCGATTCTCTCTTTCATTTTCATCCTTTCCGAAATAAAATTTTGAGCGCCATTATAATATAAAAATTATAAGTTATAGATAATAGCAATCAATTAAAGAGGATTTGAAAAGCTTATTTGAAGAAAAATTTACCGCTGCAAAGTGCTTATACGTAAAATTTTACGTGGTGATGCAAAGAATTTTATCTACACGGAATTTTAGAATTCTAAAATTCCGCAAAGCTTTAGAGCTGTATCATAGTGGATCGTATCCGAAGCGATTGGACCCGCTATCGCCGCGCTGCACGAAAAACACAAGCAGCACTATCCAACCCACAAATGACACTAAAAGTCCGATATCGCCGAAAAAAGCACCCACTATCGGCGTTAGAATAAGCAGAAAAAACCAGCCGCTTCTATCCGTGTCATGTAATCGCCTGACTGATACGGCGATGGCTGGCACGAGCATAGCTAGCTGAAAAAGCGCATCTATAATGCCGATTTCTTGATGGACTATTTTGCCGGCTATTATTTGATTGTACCCTATCGTAGTGCCTAAAACGCCATCTATCAAGCTCAAAACAATCCCGCCAAGCACGGTAAATAGAAAAAACCACCAGTACTCCGACCTCGATGCTCGCCCGCTAAATGCGGCGTATTTTTGCTTTACGCAAGTTTGCACGGACTCCATAAAAGTCATTTTAAACTCCTTTTTTAAAATAATGTAGGATTACACTAATCGCCCCTTAAATTTAAATACCTAAAACTCCCGCCCGTTCATCTGCCTTACGTGATACGCCAGATTCGCTAGATTGTAGCCACCTTTTGAAGCGGTAACCTCCCTAGTGCCATAAACCGCCGAAACATTTAGAATTACCGAAGCTAACCACCCTATGGCAAATACTAAGGCGAAAAGCTGTGAGTCAAGCGCTATCAAGACTAGAGTTACTATCTCCGTAGCCGCAATAACATAAAACGCTCTTAGATAGTTTTTCTCTCCGCTGCAATCATAAAGCTCTTTACTAACTAGCAGCTGATAGATCAGATATACCGCTGTGCATACACAATAAATGCTTATCATAAAAACTGATGGATTAAACAATTCAAATCCTACAAATATAGTGCTTACTGCGCTTATAGCCGAGGAAACTCCAACTATCACGGCGTTTGATAGTAGATCCGTACTGCGTATAGCGCGCGCTAAAAAATATAGCCCCACAGCTAGGCATATCATAGATATAAGTCCAACACCCTCCAACGCGCCTACTTTATCTACATTCTTGATATATCTGCCTACCGCATTTAACGCCTCAAGCCCAAATGCTATGTAAAGGGTAGTTTTGGCAGTAGATAGATTTTCGCTCTGCTCTTTAGCGTCATCCGTATAAACATACAGGATTGCTCCCACGTCTACGGATACATTTAGCTTTCGCACCATTTCAGGCAACCTAAAAAAGTCGCTAATAAGCCAGATTAAAAATAAAACATTGGGCACCGAGAAAATAACCATAAAATGAAAAAAGCCCTGCTCTATATCTTTTAGGTCTGATGCTTGCACACCCAAATCCGGACGAGACGAGTTTATAAGCGCTAACAGATCGTTACCTTCTATACTCGTCCACATGACAGCAACCACTACTAAAAAAAGCCAGATGAGAAATGGCAGCCCGCCTAAAAGCTGAAAAATCGCGGAAATTATACGCCCAAGATAAAATCTATGCGCACCGAAAGGTCCGAGAAACATATAAAATACGTAGGCCTTATTTAGGTCGTAAGCCTTAGCCGCTGAGATCTGCCTTGCTGAGCTTTGTGTAGAGTTAATTCTATCGGAATTTAAGGAAGCTGAATTTTGCCAAGTGGAATTTTGCTCCACAAAATTCTGCGAGTTCGCAGCATTTTCGGTAGAATTCAAGCCTTTGGCGTTAGAATCTTGCTCGCTAGAGCCTGTCGCGGCAGAATCTCGTAAAATAGAATTTTCTTCATCCAAGCCTTGAGCTGCAAAAGCTAAATTTTGCTCCGTAGAATTCTGTGGCGCAAAATTCTGCCTTGTGGAAGTGGAATCTTGCTCTATAGAATTCTGAGTCGCAGAATTTTGCTCTATAGTATCATCCGCCGCAAGAGCTTCTTGCGTTAAATCTAAATTCTCAGGTTGCGCCTGTGGCTTCTCGTCCAGAGGCTTTTTTTCTTCGCCGCTTTTACGTCTTATACTGGCTAGCGACGCAGGATTGCTGCTGCTGTCCCAAATGTCTTCGCCCATCTGCTCTCCTTGATTTTTAAAGCAATTTTACCTGAAATTTAAGGAATTTTTGTATATTCGCCGCTACAAATTCAAAACAAAGGACAAAAATGCCAACAGTAACATTTCAAGGAAAGCCTGTAGAGCTAAGCGGGCAAGAGATAAATCTAGGCGATCGCGCGCCGCAAGTGCGCTTAGTAGCTCAAGATCTAAGCGAAATCGAGATCGCTAGCGGCAAGCATGTGCAAATCATAGTCGCCGTGCCGTCGCTAGATACGCCCGTCTGCGCGACGGAGGCACGTAAGTTCAACGAGCGCGCCGCATCGCTTCCTAACACCGAAGTAATCGTCGTTTCGATGGATTTGCCGTTTGCGATGGGAAGGTTTTGTACGACCGAGGGGATCAAAAATCTACGCGTTGCAAGCGATTTCCGCGATAAGGAATTTTGCCGCCGCTACGGCACTCTCATCGCCAGCGGCGCATTAGCAGGTCTCAGCGCCAGAGCGATCTTCGTCATAGATACCGCAGGCGTCGTGGTTTATAAAGAGCTCGTAAGCGACATAGCCTCTGAGCCCGACTACGACGCAGCGCTAGATTTTGCAGAGCTCGTCGCTCGCAACAGCTGCTCTAACTGAGCAAGATAATAGATCCAAGGTTTGGATAATTTTCGCCTCGCTTTAGTTCACTACTTTAAGCAAATTCGCCCTACTGCAAGTAAAAAACGAAGTAGGGCGCTTAAAATTCTACTTCAATTTTACATTTTGATTTTATGCTTTAATTTGCGCTCCAGCGTACGCAAAGCTATTAACGCACTGCGATAGCAAGCGAACGAGCACGAAATTTATAGGATCGCCTGCTGCTAAATTTTAAATTTAGCCACAGCGGGAGTTAAAATTTTAAATTTACCTGCTTAGCCACTCCGCGCGATAAATTCACTAAAAGATATCTCCTGCGCGTAAAATTTAACTCTGAGCAAGGCGAGTTTGTCTTGCAGCGGGCTCGCCAGCTCCTCTATACCGCTAAATACGCAAAGCGGCAGGTTTTGCGTCCTATCTTTAGTCGCCGCAAAGCTCCCGTCTTCAAAAAATTTTTTTAAAAACACGAGCGTTTTTACCTTGTCCGCGCCCAGATCCTCGATGAAAACGCTGAAATATTTGTATCCCGGCTTCTCGCTCGCTTCGTCTTGCTGCGCGTAGTCGTCCGCCAGCTCGCGGTAAAATTCGTTGTTTAAATCTGCAAGCGGCGCGATCGCTTCAAGCGAGCAGGGCTTTTTAAGCGCGGCGAGGACGGTTAAAATTTCTTCAAATTTAACGATGTCGTCCGCGACTTTAATCGGCTCTCACGAGCCAGCGCCGTGATACGCAAAATACACGGGCGAGGCGGCGCCTAGGGCAAAATCTACGAAAAACGGATCGTCCATACCGTTACGTGCGATGACCCGCCAGCTCTTGCGCCACTGTCCGGGCGCGTCGTCTGCTAGCTCCTCGCCCGTTTTGCGGCTAACTAGCCTATATCCCTTCTGAAAACTCTCGAACTCGCCCTCCTCAGGGTAGAAAAAAGGCAGTAAAATGCACTCTGAAACGATACGCTTGCGGATAAAATTTCGGATCAAATCGGGGATTTGCACGGCGCGACCTTTGGGTTAAATTTGAGCGAATTTTAGCAGAGTTTTTTACTCCGCGCAAAATTTACGTTTAAATTTGACGAATGCGAAAGAAAGTAAATTTACGCTCAAATTCAACAAATTACAAATTTGAGCATAAAAAGACAAGCGGAAGTATCGCGAGATGATTTTGAGAGTTGTGCAGAAATTTTAAGTCAAGGCTAGACAAGTAGTCTGCCGCAGACTTAAAATTTCAAATCTCTCTCAAAAGCACTCGCGAGACGACGCGTTAAATTCTACAAAGATTGTAAGATTTTAGGTTTACCAAACGCTGTTATTGGCCTAATCTCCCCCTTAAATTTCTCGATTTGAGCAAGCACGGTGTGAGCCGAGTTGCTTTGCGCGAGACTTGACGTGCCTTTATCAAAAGTAAGCACGTTTACGCAGCCGTGCTGGCAGAGGCTCTTCTCGCCCCAAACCTCGGGATCGTACCATGCGCCTTCGCAGATCGCTGCGACGCGCTCAGGCACGATGTCGGTGATGAGCACGCCCGCTAGTATTTCGCCGCGATCGTTGAAAACGCGCACGATGTCGCCCGTAGCCAAACCGCGCGCTTCGGCGTCTTTTGGATTGATAAGCACCGGTTCTCTGCCGCTAACCTCGGCAAAATTTCTGATGATCGAGTTGTTTAGCTGGCTGTGCAAGCGGTAGCGAGAGTGCGGGCTTACGATGTGAATCGGGTATTTCGCCGTCTTTTTCGCATCCCCCAGCCACTCTTTCGGCTCGATCCAAGTAGGCATCGGCGGGCAGTCGGCATAGCCCATCTTAGCGATCGTTGGTGAGTAAAGCTCGATCTTGCCAGATGGGGTGCCTAGGCGGTTTTTGGCAGGATTTTCGCGGAATGCTGCGAGGCGCGTGTATAGCGCGCTGCTCTCGTCGTCCTTTTCAAAGCGCACAAAGCCCTTGTCGTAAAATTCCTCAAAGCTAGGCATCGTTATATTTAGACCTTTGGCTTGCTCTACGGCATCGGCATAGAATTCCTTCATCCATCCTAGCTCATCCTTGCCCTCGCTAAAGACCTCGTCTCTGCCCCAGCGCTTGCATATCTGCTCGCAGATCCAAAAGTCGCTCTTGCTCTCGCCCATCGGCTCGATGACCGGTTTATAAGCCACGATGTATTCGCCAGTAGCGCCCGTTTGATTGATGTCGTTACGCTCGACCTCGACGGCGACGGGAAACACGATGTCGCTAAGCTTCGCCGTGCTCGTCCAGTATGGCTCGGCTGTAATGACGGTGTCGAATTTTCGCCACTGCTTGACGATATTATTCACGTCTTGATGGCGCGTAAACATCGATCCGCACGCCATATAAGCAACCCTCATATGCGGCAGCTTGATTTTAGTGCCGTCGTAGTCGATCTGCTTGCCCGGATGCTCCAGCGCCTCGATGCTGCGAGAGGACGGGATGGTAATGTTTTTCGCGTTTTTCCAAGGCGCGGAGCCCGTGTTTTCGTATTTTTCATCTATACGAGTGCTAAGTCCCTTTAAAATCGGAGCCACTTTATTCGTAGCGCCCGCAGAGCCGTAGCCTAGGCTAAATTCAAAGCCGAGCCCCTCCTTGCCGATATGCCCTAGCATCGCATTAAGCGCCACGAGCGCCCAGAAAGGCTGCTCGCCGTGATCGGCGCGCTGCAAACCGCGACCGATTAGGATCGTGCTCGGCTCCTTTGCAAGCGCCGTAGCAAATTTCGCAATAGTCTCCTCGCTAAGCCCGCAAATTTTGCTCGCCCAAGCTGCGTCTTTTACGATTTTATCGCTCTCGCCTAGAAAATACGCTTTAAATTTATTAAATCCGACGGTGTATTTTTTGATAAATTCCTCGTCATAGAGGTTGTTCGTAAACAGATAATGGCACATGCCGATGATGAGCGCAGTGTCGGTGTTTGGGCGCACGATGATATCTTCGCTGCCAAAGTAGCGCGCGGTGTCGTTTCTCATTACGTTTACGCTATAGGTTTTGATGCCCGATTTCTTAAGCTCTTGCATGCCGATATAGCCGTCGTGCGTAGGCGGAATGGATGAAATTTGATTGGTTACTACAGGATCAGTCGCCCAAAATACGACGTTTTTGGCGTTTTTGACGATTGCTTTCCACGTAGTAGGCGCGTCGTAAACGGCGCTTGAGCCCAGCACGTGAGGCATGATGACGAGCCCCGCGCCGGTGGAGTAATCGCCGCTTTCCTCTACGTAGCCACCTAAAATTTTAAGCATTCGGTGCGCTACGGTGCGTCCCCAGCCGATCTTGCCGCTACCGCCCCACCAGTAGCACTCGCCGTAGATCGCCTCGGCGCCGTATTTGTCGAAGTTTTCTTTTAGAGCCTTTGCAGCTAGATCAAGCGCTACGTCCCAGCTAACGCGCACGAACTCCTCTTTGCCGCGCAGTTCGCTCTTTGCCGCGCCTTTTGCCTTCAGATAGCTTTTGCGCACCATCGGATAGAGCACGCGGTTTTCGTTTTGGATATTATCGGGCAGGCTATAATTCATCGTATTTGGAAATTTATCGCCTTCAAAATCGCTTACCGAAACGATCTGCGACGAGTTTAAATTTAGCCAAAAAGGGCCGAATCTATTTGCGCCGAATACCTTTTTGTTATCAAAAATCGTCTGAGAAACCCCCTCAATCCTGCTAGCGCTTGCCGCGCTTGCGCCTAAAATTCCTGCCTTTAAAAAGTCTCGCCTTTTCATCTGATCTCCTTTATCATTCAGGTTTTTTTGCGTTGTGTTGTAGGTATTTTATGATCAAATTTAGCTCGTCGCCCTCGAGCGCTACGTAGTTTGCATTGATCATCTCTTGTAAATTTGCAGGCCACTGATTTGCCGTGAAGCTCTTTGGCTCATGCAGGCGGTGACACGCCGAGCAGATCTGCTCGTAGTTCGTCTTTGCCTCCGCATAAAGCGTCTTAGCGTCCTTAGCTACGGCATCCGAACTGATCTCGTAAATCCCCTCCGCTTCGTACCAGATCTCGCCGTAATCGTCCTCGAGCTTTTTGCCCTTTTTAAAATTTGCTTCGACTTCGTTCGTAAAAATCGCATAAATTTCAGCCTCCTTCATATTTTTTTGGATCTGAAGCTGATAATTTTCGCTCACGACGCCTTTAATTTTAATCTTGGCAACGCCACCTTCGCTGGATATCACCTCGATCGGCGTTAAAATTTCAGCCTCACCGATTGCTTTGCCGTCTTGCGAGATCGTAGCGGTTTTAGAGATCACCTCGCCGCCGAAAAGCGAACACGCACAGATAAATGAGATAAAAATTTTCCTCATAAAGTATCCTTTCTAGATTGTCTTTAACGCGAATTATAAATCAAAGATAAATTTAAATTTGTCGCGATTGCGACGAATTTATCCTTTTTATGTAAAATTTACGTGAAATTTTATGCAAAGAGCTGCTATGATAGATAGGTTAAATAACGATTACAGCGAGAAATTCGACTTTTTAAGCAAGGAACGAATTGCTAAATTTAGGCGCGAAAGCTACGCTCGCGGCGACGTGATCTACGCGCAGAAGTTTAAATTTATCATTCTGCTGCGTGGCAGGGCGAAGCTAAACTGCTACGAAAACGGCAAGGAATTTATCTTTAGCTTCGTAAGAAGCGGCGCCTACATCTGCTTGGACAAAAACACGAGCCTTGAAATTTTAAGCGACTGCGAGACGCTGCAGATCAATATCTCGGAGCTTTTCGAGCTGCTCGGAGACGAGTTTGCAAGCTCAATCATAAACGCGCTTATCAAAAATATCTACTCGCAACGGATTTTAATTAAAGAGATCGTCTTTGCAAAAATCCGGACGCGGATTTTAAATTTTTTAAATCGCATTGCAAACGCAGATAAGATCGTGGAGCTTCCCTTTAATATAATGACGCTTGCAAGCCTGCTCGGCGCGCCTCGCCAAAACGTCTCTCAGGCGATTACGAAGCTCGTAAACGATAAAAAAATAGTGAAATTAAAGGGCAATAGGATTAAAATTTTGTAGTTTGAATCTCGCGGCGAATCTAAATTTAAATATAAAAGGATATTTTGAGCAAAACCGCCTAGTAAAAAGGGCTAAAACCAAAATGGAATTAGCCCTAAATTTAGCTTATTTGCAAAGTTTATGTGTGCTACAAAGCTGCGTTTAAAAAATCGAGCCTCTGCTTGCGGGTCGCAACGGATCGTCTCCAAAGCGGTTGCCTCCGTTAGTGCCTTGCTGGATAAAAAATACGATCAATACTATCGAGCCTATTATCGGGACAAAAATTAACAGATAAAACCAGCCGCTTCTATCGGTATCGTGCAGACGCCTTACCGCCACGGCGATAGAAGGCAAAAGTATTGCCAATAAAAAGATTGAGTTAATGAAACCGATCATTCTACCGGAACTCATAACGGCATAGGTGCCTAAAAAGCCGTCCAATACTAACGTTACGATTCCTAAAAGTGCCGCAAATAATGCAAACCACCAGTACTCTGAACGTGGTGCACGCCCCTCAAAATTGCAATAATTCTCTTTGAGACAAGTGCGAACAGACTCCATAAAAGTCATCTCAAACTCCTTTTTAAAAAATAAGATAAATTATATAACAATGGCACTTAAATTTGTCCTTTATATTGATTAAATTTTAAAATTTACATCTACCGCCGCGCTGTCTGGCAAATACATTAAAATTTATCTTGATTGGACTTAATAGCGAGCTGTTTGATAAGCGGAGGAGGGTAGGTCAGGCGGAACAAATTTTTCTTTTTCGCTCGCGTTAAATGACAAAGTAGGGCGGCTGCGACTGACGCAATTATAATAGCGAATTTATCTGCTTTACACCGCCATATAGCCGCTCAAATTTTAAAATTTACTTCTCTTTGCGGCTTAAAATTTTAGAAATTTTTGCAGCGTCGTAAGTTTTTGCCTGCGCTTTTAGAAACTCGCAAAGCTCTTTCTGCTCGCAAAGGCCGTGAGCGAGCAAAAACTCCGCCGTGTCTGTATCATCCAGTACTGCGGCTAGCTTAATCAAGCCCGTTAGCTCATTTTGCGGTAGCTCGCGCAAGCTTTGGAATTTTAAAATTTCGTCCAAATAGCGTAATCTCCCGTCGCGGAATTCTTTAAATTTGGCGCCCGCGGCAAACTCCCTCGCGGCAAGCGGCAGCGCCTCCTTATATCCGAGAATGGAAACGTTGTTGTCGCTTAGAAATATTAATTCGCTGCCCGCAACCGAGCCGACCACGTCTTTCGTATCTCGCGCGCCGTTTGCGATCAAAAACTTAAATGCCTCGAAATTATCGTTTGCCGCGGCATCTCGCAGCAGCCCGCTAGCCTTGACGTCCGCGCCGTTTCGCACCAAAAGCTCTAAAAGCCGCATCGCATCGGCTTTATCAAAATGGTAAAGCTTCGCTATCTCGCTGCTAAATTTCGAGCCGAAAAAGATCGCGAGCTTTAGCGGCGAGAAAAAACCGCCGTCTCCGCCGTAATTGAGATTTGGTTTAAATTTAAGGATTTTTTCTATCCGCTCGAAGTCAAATTTTGAATTTCGCAGCACCTTCGGATTAAAAATGAAAGCGGTGAAAATTCTATCTTTAAACTCCCCGAAATCCTCGTCGATCCTGCCCCTGTTTTGCGCCGCGAATTCCAAAAGCGCGTCCAAGCCCGCATCGATCTGCGCATCGCTAGCATTTTCATCGTAAAAAATTTCAAAATTCGGCTGCGGCAAATTTGACGCCACCTGCTGCGTAGTAGAAGCCGCCGCATCCTCTTTAGCGGCACCGAAAGCGCAGCCCGCAAGTAAAAGCCACAAAAAGATAGAATTTTTCATATCGCCCTCGCTTAAATTTTGCGCGATTATATCAAATCTAAGGCTAAATTTAACGGCGTCTTGAAATTTCATAAAAAGCAAACGGCAAATAAATTTAGCTCAAAAAGCGCCTTTTGATTTTAATTTCGCTAGAATTAGCCATAAATAACCTAAACAAAGGAGCGGCAAATGAAACTACTTTTTACTTTGATCTTGCTTTGTGCGGGGCTTTTTGCAAACACGCTGCAAGAGATCAGAAATAGCGGCGTCATTAGAGTAGGCGTCAGAGACGGCAGACCGCCTTTTAGCGAGATTAGCGGTGGTAAATTTGAAGGCTTTGAGATCGAGCTTGCCAATGCGATCGCAAAGGCGATTTTCGGTGCCAAACAAGGCGAAGTGCAGTTCGTCTCTCTAAGCGCCGCCGATCGCGTCTCGTATCTAGTCAATAATAAAGTCGATATAGTTGCAGCTACCTTCGTCATCGATTCGGCGCGCAAAAATCATGTAGACTTCTCGATGCCGTATTTTTCGACCAATCTCGGCGTGTTAACTCGCAAAGCGGACGCCATCAAAGATATATCGCGTTTGCGTGATATGAGGCTCATAACCGAAGAGGGCACGACCGTAGATAATTATCTCAAAAAAGAGAAATTTACCAACGTAAGCTATTGCAAAAACACAAGCGAATGCTACGCGATGATCCGAGACGGCAAAGCCGACGGATACATCAACCTTAATATCACGGTGCTAGCCTACGCCGTCGTGGACGATACGCTCGAAGTGCCGTTTCAAAACTTCGGCAAGCCCGATTTCATCGGTATTGGCGTGCAAAAAGGGAATAAGGAGCTACTTGATTTTATCAACGCAGAGCTTGTAAAACTAAGCAAAGAGGGCTTTTTCAAAAGGGCTTATGAGGACACTTTCGAGCCATTTTACCGCGGCACGGCGGATAAAAAATACTTCCTTTTAGATGGAATTTATGACTTGCTATAAAAGCGAGCTAGAAATTAAAATATAAAATTTATCGAAGGCAGTTTGCATAACGAATAAATCTTGGGATTTAAAATTTAGAATTTGCGAAATTTTAAATCCCCGATTCGCCCCTAAATTTCAAACTTGCATACGCGCGCTGATTGAATTTTAAACCGCTTGCATTTATTTTCTCTAAAATATATAGTGCTATAATTATTTCAAAACTAAAAAGTAGGGGGCTTTTTATGAGATTACTTTTTATTTTAGCCTTATTTTGCGCTAGCATTTTTGCAAATACACTAGATGAAATCAGGCAGGCAGGGGTTATCAGAGTAGGCGTGCGCGAAGGTCGTCCGCCGCTAAGCGAGTCTAATAACGGCAAGTTTGAGGGCTTTGAAATCGAGCTTGCTAGCTCAATCGCCAAAGACATTTTCGGCGATAAAAAGGGCGAAGTGCAGTTCGTAGCCGTAACCGCAGGCGATAGAATCCCGTTTTTGAAAAATAACAAGGTCGATATGGTCATCGGCACCTTTATGATTACGCAAGAGCGTAAGAAGCAGGTGGATTTCTCACTTCCGTATCTATCGGTAAATTTTGGCATCGTAACGCGTAAAGAGGATCAAGTGAAGGACTTCGCGCAGGTTCGCGATATGAGAATTTCGATCGAAAAAAATCCAAACGGCTCGATGACTGAGCGCTATTTGCGCAAAGAGAAATTTAGCAATTTAGTTTACTGCAAAAATACCTCCGAATGCTACGCGATGATGAAGGACGGCAGAGCCGACGGCTACGCCAATGACAACATCATCGTCCTAGCCTATGCCGTCGTGGACGATACGCTTGAAGTGCCGTTTAAAAACCTAGGCGCGGCGGAATTCTTAGGCGTCGGCGTGCAAAAAGGCAATCAAAGCTTGCTTGATTTCATCAATGCCGATCTAATTAAGCTAAGCAAAGAGGGCTTTTTCAAAAAGGCTTATGAGGACACTTTCGAGCCGTTTTACCGCGGCACTGCGGATAAAAAATACTTCCTTTTAGACGGAATTTACAACATGCTTTAGACCTTAGAATTCTAAGGCGCGGGATTTTGAAATTTTAAAATTTCACCTCGCACGCGGCAAATAGAATTCCACGATCTTTAAATTTTGAAATTTTAATAGCTGAAAAATCCTGCAAAATTTTAAAATTTAAAATTTTATCTCACGCTCGCTCGGTTTCAAAATATCTATTCCATTCGGAGCAAAATTATACGCTACGATATAATTTTACCCGCACCGAGAATTTTAAAATCCCGTGCTGCAACACAATTTCGTAACTCATGGCTTTTGCGCTGTGATAAAATATAAAAATTTATCGTGCGATGTAGAATCCCACAGATAAACGCGATAAATTTAAAAGGATAAAATTCCGCGTGAGGAGAAATCTAGCTCTCAGCAAAAGCGCAGTCGCCGCAGATGCTATTTTAAGCTTTCAGCCGTTAAATTTTACTCAAACGCCTTGTAGTGCGCCTCGTCGGCAAACTCGAGCATCTCGCGATCGCCCCTGCTGTCGCCGTAAGCGATAACGCGATCAAAAGCCTGTACGTCGTATGCCGCGCGCACGCGAGCGACCTTTTGCGCGCCGTAGCAGTTCTGTCCCTCGATCTCGCCCGTGATTATGCCGCCTTTGCGCCGTATTTTGGTGCCTAAAAGCTCCAAGCCCTGCGCGTCGCACCACGGACGCAGCCAGTCTTCGAGCGAGGCGGTGACGATGACTACCCTATCGCCCGCGGCTTTGTAGCTTGCGATCTTGTCCATCGCGCTTTGTTTTAGGATATCTTCGATGTGGGTGGTGGAGTATTTTTTGCAAATTTTATCGAATTTATCGGCGCTCATGCCCGCAAAAAAGTAGCCCAAGAGCTTTCTGCGCGTAAAATTATTGCTCGCAAGACCCAGCTTATACGCCACTAAAATGGGAGATAGCACCAAAATTCCGCGAAAGAATTTCTTAAATCCGACTACGTAGGCAACGAACTCGAGCAGCGAATCATCTCGCGTGATCGTGCCGTCAAAGTCGAATAAAACAAGATTCATTGCCTCTCCTAGCAAAATTTTAGCAGCGCAAATTTTAAAATTTGCCTATAAAAAAGGCGTGAAATTTAAAAGCTAAATTTCACGCCGAATTTTAAAATTTCATCCAAAAATTCTATTTTTTCGCCATTCGTCTGCGCGTCGTAGGGTCCAGGTATCGCTTACGCACGCGGATATTTACGGGCGTAACCTCCACAAGCTCGTCCTCCTCGATCCACTCCAGCGCGCGCTCTAAATTTAATACTCGCGGCGGCACGAGCTTGATCGCATCATCGCTACCGCTGGCGCGGACGTTGGTTAAATTTTTACCCTTGATCGGATTGACGTCCAGATCGTTCGGGCGGCTGTGCTCGCCGATGATCATGCCCAGATAGACCTTCGCCTGCGGAGCGATAAAAAGCACGCCGCGATCTTGTAGGTTCCACAGGCTGTATCCTAGCGCCACTCCGTTTTCCATGCTCACGAGCGCGCCGTTTTGTCGCTTCTCGACCGCACCGATGAAAGGGCGGAATTCTAAAAAACTATGATTCATCACCCCTTCGCCGCGAGTATCGGTCAAAAACTGCGAGCGAAAGCCGATGAGACCGCGCGCCGGGATCTCAAACTCCATGCGCGTCTGCCCGTCGCCGGTAGGATTCATCACCTTCATCTCGGCCTTTTTGCGACCGAGCTTTTCGATGACGGTACCAGTGCAATCATCAGGCGCGTCGATAACTAGATGCTCGAAAGGCTCGCATTTGATGCCGTCGATCTCTTTGATGATGACTTCCGGGCGCCCGAGGCAAAACTCAAAGCCCTCGCGGCGCATATTCTCAGCTAAAATCGTGATCTGCAGCTCGCCGCGGCCGCTTACTTTAAATTTACCCTCGCCCGCGTTTTCATAGCGCATCGCGATGTTGGTTTTCATCTCCGCTTCCAAGCGCTCGTCGATCTTATTTGAGGTTACGAATTTGCCCTCCGTGCCGGCTAGCGGTCCGTCATTTACGCTAAAAATTACGCTAAGAGTCGGCTCTTCGATATGCAGCGCATCAAGCGGGATCGGATTATTGGGATCGACGATGCTATCGCCTACGTCAAGCGCGTCAAATCCCGCAATCGCCACAATGTCACCGGTACCCGCCGCATCAATGTCAGCGCGCTCAAGCCCGTTAAAGCCGATGAGCTTTGAAATTCTGCCGTTGATATGCGTGCCGTCGGCTTTGGCTAGCATAACGCTTTGATTTTTGTTTATCGTGCCGTTAAAAATTCTAGCGATGCCAATCTTTCCAACGTAGTTGTCGTAATCGAGCGTAAAAACCTGCAGCTGCAAAGGATTATCGTCGCTACCACTCGGAGTAGGGACGTGAGAGATGATCGTCTCAAAAAGCGGCTTCATGTCGGTGCTCTCATCGCTCAGATCGTATTTTGCATAGCCGTTTTTAGCAGCGGCATAGATAACTGGAAATTCCAGCTGCTCGTCGTTTGCGTCAAGCGCTACGAAAAGATCAAAAATTTCATTTACTACGCGGTCCGGATCGGCTGCAGGCTTGTCGATCTTATTTACGACTACAATCGGTCTAAGTCCCAAAGATAGCGCCTTTTTCACGACAAATTTCGTCTGCGGCATAACGCCTTCTTGCGCGTCGACGAGCAAAAGTACGCCGTCTACCATTTTTAACACGCGCTCGACCTCGCCGCCGAAATCGGCGTGGCCCGGAGTGTCGATGATATTGATTTTAACGCCGCCGTAGTGGATGGCGGTATTTTTGGATAATATCGTAATGCCGCGCTCGCGCTCTATGTCGTTGCTGTCCATCACGCGCTCGCCGACTTCTTGGTGATTACCAAAGGTGCCGGATTGTTTTAAAAGCTCATCTACGATAGTAGTCTTTCCGTGATCGACGTGCGCGATAACCGCGATATTTCTGATATTTTCCAAATTTCTCTCCGTTTATAATTTCAAAAACTGATGATTATACTAAAAAAATTCTTAAGATAAAAATTTACGAGTATTCTTTGACTTCGCAGACAAAAAACTCATACACGCGCTGTTGGATTAGCGCATCCTCGTCATCATCTCCAATCAAACGGCGTAGATGTGAAAAATCAATTTTTTTGATATATTTTTTGTTATTTTTGATATCTCTGTCGATCTCTTTTAGAAGCGAGTCTAAATTTAAGCTTTTATAGGTTTTCGCCTTTAAGATATACTCTTTTACGATAGAGACTAGCACGCCGATGCGCTGCTCATCACCCGGATAAATTTCGCCAGCTATATCTTTGATCGCGTCGTAATCCTCGTCGGTCTGCTTCTTTTTGGCAAGTAGCATAGCGGCAAAAATTTTGGCTCTAAACTCGATAGAGCGATGATGAGGGATAAAAACCTCGCGAAATACGGATAAAAGATGATTTTTGAAATTCATTTATAACCTTACTTTAAGAAACATTTCCATATAATCTCGATCGCCCTTTCTTAGACCTGTGCAATGCTTTTTTTAGGCACCGCTTCAGGGTAGGAATACAGCAGAGCACTTAGATCTCGCATGTGCCGCAGCCATCTGGGAAGGGGTTTTATAAATCGATCCTATTAAGTCCGAAATGCTCTTTGAAATCCTCGCAAACACTCTGAAAATCGACGCCTTCAATTTTCGGCTTGGCTTTGAAAAACTCTAGCATCGAATTATACCCGCTAAGCAACTCCTTGCTTTTCACGCCGTAACTGATCGAAATTCCAGCCTCAAAAAATGCCGCTAGTTTGTCGCAATACTTAAGTGCCTTGCCGTCGATTGCACGAAATTTATCTTCATTAAACATCTTTAGGCTACCCTCTGCAAATTTAGGCTCCTTGCCTAGCTCGAAGGTGCGGTTTTCAAACTCGTCTTTTATAAATTTACTGCCCTCTTTACGGATACCCAAAATATAGCTAAAATCATCTCTCATATGCTCGGGCACGAATGGTAAAATTTTATCGTCTATTAGCCGCATCTCATATTCGCTAATGATGTCGCTAAGACCCTTGACGCCGTATTTTACGGGGCTAATGATGTCGCGAGTGAGGCTTTCTGGTAGATCGTGAAATAGCGCGCAGAAAAAATTATACGCCGTGCGCGAGCGGCACGCACCCACTTCAAGCGAGAAAAAGTAGCTTAAAATCGCGACTACAAGCATGTGTCCTAACACCGATGTCTCAGGGATGCGTGGCGTCTGTGCCCAGCGTTTTTGAAAACGAAGTCTGCCACTAAGATCAACTATGCGGGCAAGTTTTTTGTTCATAACGATCTTTCGCACGCCGATTAGCTCATAATAATCCTCGAGCTCCTCCTCGACCTTGGATTTTAGCTCCTCGATATCGTTTAAAAACTGGCTCGTTTGATATACGATATTAAATTCCCACCGCGTAGAAAGGTAGCTTGCCGCCTTTAAGATCACGGCTTCTTTTTTATGATCTTTGGAATTTAGATATTTTTTAAATCGCTCGAAAAAGGCGCCGTTTTGAATAGGCAAAAGATCGCTTTCTAGGACGCTTAAGACCCATTCGTTAATCTTTTTTTTCTTGGTTTTTTGTATCTGATGAAAGACGTCCGGGCGGATGTCGGTCACGACGATGCGCGCTAAAAACTCGAAAATCCCCGCTTCTATCACGTAGTTGATATCCACGTCGCGCTCAAAGCTAGCGATAAAATAGGCGATAATAAATTTATGCGCCTGCTTGTCGAGCTCGACTAAACTCACCATCTTTGGATAATCGTTCCAGCGGCTAATGCTTGCGGATTTAAAAATTTGTTCGACTAAATTTGAGCTTATCATCGGTAAATTTGATCCGAATTTATTTCGATTACCGTGTGGACGTTGCCGCGCGGATTAAAATCGCTCGTGATTTTTATAAATTTAGGCTTTAACTTACTTTGCAGCGCGCCGTAAATTTCATTTATACTATCCTCGTGGCTGATGTAGCGATCCATAAAGGAATTTATGTAAATTTTAATCGCTTTAAGTTCAACTACGAGCTTATCGGGGATATATTCCAAATAGATCGTCGCAAAGTCCGGATAGCCAGAGCGCGGGCAGCGGCAGCAAAACTCGGGTAGGGTAATTTTTATCAAATAATCACGCTCCTGTTTATTGGGCCAAACTTCTAAATTTTCGATGTCAAATTTCTCAATTTCCTCTTCGCCGTATCTCACTATGATCTCCTTAAATTCGATATATCATTCGGTTTTTCGACGCAAAATCCCTGAATATAATCGATACCCATTTTATAAAGTTTCATTTGAAATTCCTGCTTATCTACAAAGCGCATTATGGTTTTAACGCCCGATTTTGCGCAGGCTTCGTTGATGCCTATAAAAATATTTTTTATCTTTTCATCGTCTAAATTTTTATTAAATTCTATGTCATAAACGATAAAATCGACGTTTAGAAATTTTAAATACTCAAAGCTCGCGTTTGAGCCGCCGAACTGCGACAGCGCGAAGCTAAATCCAAGTTCGCGGAATTTAATTAAAATTTCATCAAAGCGCTTGATCTCCGAATAAATAAGCTTTTCGTTAAACTCAAACACAATCTTTTTCGGATCGATCAGATTATTATCTATTAGCTTTAAAATTTCATTACGAAACTCGTTATTTCGCAGCGTCTGAGGCATAATCTCGATAAAAATTTTAGCGTCAATATCTTTAAAATAAATGATCCTAGAAATCTGCCTCATCATCGAAATATCGTATTTAATATCGTAATGATTTAGCAGCAAAATATCTAAAATTCTACTTTTTGTAATCTTTTCGCCGCTTCTTAGATCGAGCTTCGGGATCAAATTTATATGCGATTTTACGCCGTTTTTATCTGCGACGCGCTGATATTTAAAGCTAAAATTTTCACTATCGATCGCTTCCATTACGTCGGCGGAAAATACGTCAATTAATACTTTCTCTACGTCAATAGCCTTCTCGCCGTGCTCTTCGTCGTCCAGGTGATTTATCTTATAAAATAGCGCATTTACAATATTATTTAGATTGCGATCATATGAGCTTGGAAGCATTGCAAATTCGCTTTTTATCTCTACATTTTTTATCGTTTGACTTGAAATTTTATGCTCAAACATTCGCAAAATATGACTTAAATTTGTAGCTTTTGATTCTACGCCGAATACAAAGTAGCCGTTTATAAAGCGCCCGATCGGAAGGTCCTTAAAACCCTGCTCCGCCATAAAATTTGAAAGTTCCTTACAATACTCGTATAAAATTTCATCGCCGTTTTTGTAGCCGTATCGATCGTTTATGTCGATGATATTTTTAATTCGTAAAAGAACGATATTTATTTTACGATTTTTAGTTAGATCATTACTTAAAATTTTTTCGATCTCCTCGCGCACAAACACGTGAGTAACGGGATCAATCAGAGTCTTTTGAAAGCCGAAATAAATTTGATAGATGACATAATAAACATAGCAGATCAAAAGTATCGAAAATAAAATTACGTCATCAAATTTGAACTCACCATTTCGGAATAAAATAATTCCGAAAACAATCAAAACGCAGGTAAACGGCACCGAAATTTTAAGTGCCGTTATAAAGCGGTTTTCGCGCTCTTTGGTCTCACTAAATAAAACAGACATTATATATCCAAGTGTTTAACGTCTTTGGCATGATCTTGAATGTAATTCCTACGCGGTTCAACCTCGTCACCCATAAAAAGATTAAAGGTATCGCTAGCACTTTGTGCGTCTGCAATGCTGATTTTTAAAAGCCTTCTATTTTCAGGGCTCATAGTTGTTTCCCAAAGCTGCTCTGGATTCATCTCTCCAAGACCTTTGTAGCGCTGAATATAAGCGCCTTTTTTCGAGCTTTTTTCGATTTCATCTAAAATTTCAATAAAATCCTTGCCAAAGCTTACATCTCGCTCTTTGATCTTTGAATAAACTCTGATTGCCTCTTCAAAGATATAATTGCCGAATAAATTCTCATCTATCACGAGCTGTTCTAGGCCGCTTGGCGTCTGAACATAAATTCTAATCCCTTCATCATTTACGTAGGAATTTAAGATATTAAATCCCTCACTCTCCAGGCGCGGTTTTAAAATTTTAAATAGCTCCTCATAATCAAGGCTTCGCGCTTCGTCGTTTTCTATCAAAAATCTGATCGCGCTAAGCACGCTGAAGCGCTTTTTAAGCTCATTCAGAAGCGAGCGATAATTTGAGACGATTTTTAGATAATCAATCAAATCCTCGTTGCCGATGCCTTCAAACTCGCCCATATCAATGCCAGTTTCGATCAAAAACTCGCTAAGCGCCTTTTCATCTTTTAGATAAATCTCTTTTTTGCCCTTTTTATATCTAAAAAGCGGCGGCTGTGCCAGATAAACATAGCCGTTTTCTACGATAGGGCGCAAAAATCTAAAGAAAAATGTTAGAAGCAGAGTCTGGATGTGGCTGCCATCGACGTCCGCATCGGTCATAATGATGATTTTATGATAGCGGAGCTTTTCTTCGTTAAATTCTTCGCCGATACCGCAGCCAAAGGCTGTGATCATATTTTTAATCTCTTCGGATTGTAAAATTCTATCCAGCCGCGCCTTTTCTACGTTTAAAATTTTACCTCTAAGCGGTAGGATCGCTTGAAACACGCGGTCTCTTCCCTGCTTCGCCGAACCGCCCGCGCTATCGCCCTCGACTAGATAAATTTCGCTAATGCTTGCATCCTTACTCTGGCAATCGGCTAGCTTTCCGGGAAGGGTTCCGACGGAATTTATATTGTCTTTTTTGCGCGTTAGATCGCGTGCCTTCTTCGCCGCTTCACGACCGCGCGCGGCTAAAAGAGCCTTATTCATAATAGCGCGCGCTTCGATCGGATTTTCTTCAAAATACTTGCTAAGCACCTCAAACGCCATCTTTTGCACGATCGGCTTAACGTAGCTGGAACCCAGCTTGCCTTTAGTTTGTCCCTCGAACTGTGGCTCAGGAACCTTTACACTAATTACCGCGATAAGCCCCTCGCGAACGTCGTCGCCAGTGATCTTCGTGTCCTTTTCGCGCGCAGCCGCATTTGCCGCGACATAATTTGTTATCGCGCGCGTAAGACCCGCTCTAAAGCCCGCCTCGTGCGTGCCGCCGTCCGGAGTTTTGATATTATTTACGAAGCTTAATAAATTTTCGCTATATGTTTCGTTATACATAAGCGCAAAATCCACCATAACATCATCCGCGCTATCACTAAACGATACGGCTTTGGATATAGGAGCGGCTTTATTCATATCGTTCACGAAGCTTTCCAAGCCGCCTTCAAAGTGAAAGTGCTCGTCCCTGCCCGTGCGATTATCTTTAAAATTTATCGTAATTTTTGGATTTAGATACGCTAGCTCGCGAAATCTTTTTGATAAAATTTCATCGTCAAATTCTAAAATTTCAAAAATTTCGCCGTCGGGCCAAAACTCGATCGTAGTGCCCGTGCGGT
The DNA here is from genome assembly GCA_963530525.1 of uncultured Campylobacter sp. Taxonomy (GTDB): domain Bacteria; phylum Campylobacterota; class Campylobacteria; order Campylobacterales; family Campylobacteraceae; genus Campylobacter_B. The sequence continues at coordinate 19,994 of CAUSEA010000003.1, read as the reverse complement.
TAGTAGTTTTTATCTTTTCAAGCTCGGTAGTAGGAATTCCTTTGGCAAATTCTTGTCTATAAATATTTCCGTCACGTTTGATCGTAGCAACGAGCTTTTTTGAGAGCGCATTTACAACGCTAACGCCCACGCCGTGCAAACCGCCGGAGACTTTATAAGTGTCTTTGTCAAATTTACCGCCTGCGTGAAGCACGGTCAGAACCACCGTCGCAGCAGGAATTTTTTCAGTCGGGTGTATATCGACGGGGATTCCACGACCGTTATCGCTAACGATACAGCTTCCTTCGTTCGTGATCTCAACATCGATCGTGTCACAGTAACCTGCCATCGCCTCATCGATCGAATTATCCACGACTTCGTAGATCATATGATGAAGTCCACCGATATTGGTGTCTCCGATATACATTCCAGGGCGCTTTCTAACAGCCTCAAGACCTTTTAAAACTTTAATATTACTAGCGCCGTAATTTTGCTTCATAATTTTCCTTTAAATATTATTTATCGGCATAACAACCGTTTTTAAGCCGTCCGCGCTAAGCACGAACGCCGTATCGGAGCTATTAAAATTTAGCTCAAAAATTTCGCTCTCGATGCTACTTAAAAAATCTAGCAAAAAGCGATTTTTAACGCCAAAAACTATTTCTCCGTTTATATCGATTGGCGCTTCGATTTCGGTCTTTGCCTCGGAATTATCCTCGTTGATACTTTCAAAAACCATTCCGTCTTTTTTAATGGTAACCTTCATCTCCTCGCACATTGCGTTTATTGCTCGTACGCCGCTTACCATCTTATCGCGCGGAATTAAAATTTTATATGCCGTATCGTTTGGGATCACGCGCTCGTAGTTTGGAAATTTGCCATTAATAAGCTTTGTAAAAAACTCAAAATTCTCGCTCACTGCTAGTAGTACGTTTTCGTCGTAGTAAATTTTAATTTTATCCGAAAATAGCTTTTGAATTTCGCCTATCGCCTTTTTAGGGATTAAAATTTTAGTATCGAGCTCGCTCGCCTTTGATTGAGTGATTAGTTTATAAACGCTAAGTCGCTTCGTATCGGTTCCGACTAAATTTATAAAGCCTTCTTTTACGTCGATTAAGGCTCCGTTTAGCTCATATTTTGGATTGTTGGTGTCTATCGACGGATATATTTTTTTAAGGCTTCTGCCTAAAATTCCAGCATTTACGTCAAAGCTATTTTTACCATCTATTGTAGGGAAGCTTGGAAAATCCCTCGTCTCAAACATCGGAAGCTTGTACTTAGATTTTTTTTGCTTTACGAATAGCGCTCCGTTGACAGTTTCTAAAGTAACGCTATCGTCGCTTAAGCCTTTGATAACGCTAAGGAGTTTGCCTCCGTTTGCAGTGGCTTCGCCTTCTGTTTCTATAGCGACGTTCTGAATATTATAGCTAAGGCCTATTTCGTGATCGGTAGCTTTTATACTGAAAATTCCATCTTTAGCACTCATTAAAAGATGCGAAGTTATTGAGCTTAGATCTTTTTTATCAAGATAGGAGCTAGTATTTGAAACTATCTCTTCTAAAAGTTTTTTAGTGATTAACACTTTCATATTTTTATCCTTTTAAATTTTTATCGTTGTAGTAGTTGGCAAGTGGTTTTTGTGAAAAACTTATCCTAAAGCTTGTCTTTAGGTAGTTTATCCAGTGAGTAAGTAGCTTTGTTTTATTCACTTTTATTCACCTTTTTTGCTTTATTTTCATAAAGTTTAAATTTCATTCTTATCCTTTTTGGTTATTTTGTTTTTTAGCTCTTCGATCTTTATTTTTAACATCTCGTCGGTTTGAATGAGTTCGTTGATTTTTTTGATATTTTTGCTGATAGCGCTGTGATCTTTTAGATTAAAAAATGCGGCGATTTTAGGCATTGAGTTTTGAGTTAACTGTTTGGTTAGATATATGCAAATTTGGCGCGCTTCGACGACGTTTTTAGCTCGCGTTTTGCTCTTTAGCTCGCTAGGTTTTACGTTCAGTTCTTTTGAGATCACCTCTATTACGTGTTCAAGGCTTACACTTGAATATTTTTGATGGATCTGATCTTGCAGTGTACTTTTGGTAAATTCTAACGTGATCTTTGTGCGAAGTATCGAGGAGTAGGCGTTTAGTTTATTAATTGCACCTTCGATCTCGCGGATATTATCACCCATATTTGCAGCGATATATTCTACGACGTCGTGTGGGATTCTAACGCGATTTTCCTCGCTCTTTTTATTGATAATGGCAATTTTAGTTTCAAGATTCGGCGGGGTTATGTTTGCTATTATGCCGCTTTCAAATCGCGTTGTGAGGCGACTTTCAAAGCCTTTTAGAAATTTTGGCGGTAGGTCGTTGGTTAGCACGATTTGGCAGTTTTTATCTTTTAGCTCGTTAAACGTATAAAAAAGCTCCTCCTGGGCTTTATCACGTCCGATTAAAAACTGAATATCGTCGATGAGCAAAACGTCGCAATTGCGGTATTTTTGTTTAAATTTATCGATTGAGTTGTTTTTGAGATTAAAAACAAAATCATTAGCAAACTGCTCGCTGGTGACGCAAATGACGGTTTTTCCCTTTTTGATGCAGTAATTTCCGATCGATTGAAGCAGGTGAGTTTTTCCTAGCCCACTAGGCCCGTAGATAAAGAGCGGATTAAAGCGGATTCCGGGCTCTTTTGCGACTGTAATAGAGCACTCAAAAGCAAATTTATTTGAATCGCCGATGATAAAATTTTCAAAATTATAATTTTCGCTTAAAATGGTGCTCTTAGGCTTTTCCGAGATGATTTTTACCTTTTCTTTCGGCGAAATTTTAGCCTTTGAGGTGATTTTGACGATCACGTCGTTGAGTCCGAACTGTTTTTTGATAAGCTCTTTTATTTTAGTGCCGTATTTTGTCTGAGCGTATTTAGCGATAAACTCGTTAGTTGCGTTGTAGATGAAAAACCCTGGTGTCGAGTTTTTATCGTTAAATTTCAAATTTTTAATGTATCTAGAGTATTCGGTAGGTAAAATTTCCTTCTCTAAATTCGATAAAATTTCTTGTGCTTGCGACGTCGCCATAAAATTCCCTTACAAATTAGATTAAGATTTTAGCTAAATTTCGCTAAATTTGCGGTAAATTTAAGTTTATTCACTTGTGATTAAGCCGTGAATAAGCGTGAAAGGTGGCTATGAAAATTTTAGGAATCGATCCCGGAACTAGAAATTTAGGCTATGCTATTTTGGAAAAAGACGTGAATAAGATTGTTCTTATTGAAGCGGGACTTGTGAAAATGAAGGCCGAAAACGTGCAATTTCAAATGACGCAGATGAGCGAGGCGATTGATCAAATTTTTAGCGCTCATAAGATCGATGAGGTCGCGATAGAATCGATGTTTTATGCCTATAATCCGCAGTCTGTTTTAAAGCTCGCTCAGTTTCGCGGCGCGCTGGCTCTTAAAATTTTACAAATTTTTGGAAATTTTGCCGAATATACGCCGCTTCAGGTAAAAAAATCTGTCACCGGAAAGGCAAAGGCGGCGAAGGAACAGGTCGCCTTCATGGTAAAGCGAATTTTGGGGATTAATAAGGAGATTAAGCCGCTTGATATTACGGATGCTATAGCTATCGCGCTTACGCATGCAAATGTTATGCGCTTAGCGCCTAAATAGGAGGATTTATATGAAAATCGCTATTTTGCAAATGGACGTGAAAATGGCTCAAAATTTTGCAGATTGCGAGCAAAATTTTATCCGCGCGCGCGGGCTGATCGATCGCGCGTTAAGGCACGGCGCGAACGTAGCAGTGCTGCCCGAGGCATTTAATACGGGCTTTAATACGGCTAAATTTAAAGAGTTAGCTGATACGAACGCTACTCATACAAAAAAATTTTTAAACGAAATTTCGCGAAAAAGCTGCGCTATTTTAATAGGCGGATCGATAAGCTCCGAGCGAGATAAAATTTATAATTCCGCTTTCATCTATCAAAACGGAGCCGAAATTTTACGCTACGACAAGATCCACGCTTTTTCGCTCGCTCGCGAAAACGAGATCGTAAGCGGCGGAGATAAGCTAGGCATTTGCGAGATAAAATTTCAAAATCGCGCGGTCAAAATCGGCGTCGCGGTCTGCTACGATCTGCGCTTTTGTGAAATTTTTCGCGCCTTAGCGCTTCGCGGCGCGCAGGTAGTTTTTGTGATCGCGCAGTTCGCGCAGAGCCGTATAGAGCATTTTATCACGCTCGCTAAGGCCCGCGCGATCGAAAATCAAATTTTTATCTGCGCGGTAAACGGCTGCGGCGATACGGGGCAGGGCGAGAGTTTCGGCGGAAATTCCATGCTGATCGGTCCCGGCGGCGAGATCGTCGCGCGCCTAGGCAAAAAAGAGGCCGTGAAGATTGCTCGAGCGGATTTAAATGAAATTTTAAAATTTCGTGCTAAAATGGATATTTTAAAAGATATGAAACCTGAAATTTATAAGGAGTTTTGATGAAAACTTTGGTATTTGTGATCGATATGCTAAACGGCTTCGTAAAATTCGGCGCGATGGCCGATCCTAGCATAGCGAAGATCGCTCCTGCGGTGATTAGGCAGATTGAGGTGGCGAAAAATGCGCATTTCATCTGCGACGCTCACGCCGAGCGTGATTTGGAGATGAAGCGCTATCCGGTTCACTGCCTAGTTGGCTCGCCCGAAGCGGAGGTGATCGAGGAACTCGCGCCCTACGTAAGCGAGCAAAACGTCACTTTTAAGCGCAGCACGAACGGCTTTCATAATTTGGATAAGAAAATTTTGGGTGGCTTCGATCGCTTTGTGATTACGGGCTGTTGTACCGATATCTGCGTGATGCAGTTTGCGCTTAGCCTGCGCACCTATCTCAATGAAACGGGAGAGGATAAGGACGTCATCGTTCCGCGTGATGCAGTAGCTACCTACGATGCGCCGAACCATGAGCGCGGCTACTACGACGAATGCGCGCTAAACTTAATGCAAAATGCGGGGATTTTGGTAATTTAAGCTGCGCTTGGTTCAAATAGAATTTTAAGCAAAATTTTGTAGCGTACAAATTTTTAAAATTTAGAGCCGCTCTTAAAATTTTGAAATTTTTGAGCGGTAGAATTTTGAAATTTTGTGTTGCTCGTAGAATTTTAAGACTCTAACCCTTTACGGATTTTAGCTTTGTTTTACCGCGACTGCTTTTGCGACGAAAAATCCCACTACTCCGGAAATTATCGAGCCTAAAAATACCGCGAGCTTGTCTGTGTAATGATACATATCGCTGCCGCCGTATGCGAGGCCATCGACGAAAAGCGCCATCGTAAAGCCGATACCACAGATAATTGCCACGGCGTAAAGCTGCGGCCAGCCTGCGTTTTCGGGCATGTAGGCGATTTTGGCTTTGATTAAAATCCAGCTGAAGGCAAAAATTCCGATCTGTTTACCGAAAAATAGTCCGAGCATTATACCCATAGGCACCGGACCGAAAAGGAAGCTAGGGCTGATGCCCGCTAGCGAGACGCCTGCGTTTGTAAAGGCAAAGATCGGCAAGATGAAAAAATTTACTGGGTAGGCTAGGCCGTGCTCCATATCCTTTAGCATAGAGCCCGAGCGGGTCTTAAGCGGGATGCAAAAGCCCGCAAGTACTCCTGCGATGGTCGCGTGGATACCGGAGTTTAGTACCATTACCCACAGCACCACGGCTACGATGATAAACGGAAGCTTTTTATCGACGCCAAGTCTGCTCATCGCTAGCATTATTGCGACACAGGCAGCTGCGCCGCCTAGATAGATTGCGTTTATGGTAGAGGAATAAAACAAAGCGATGATTAAAATCGCGCACAGATCGTCCATTATCGCAAGCGTCAAAACGAAAATTTTAAGGCTCGCGGGGATTTTTTTGCCTAAAAGTGCCATCACGCCCACGGCAAAGGCTATGTCGGTCGCCGTCGGGATCGCCCAGCCCTTCATCGCGACGGCATCGCCCCAGTTGATGATCGAAAATATGATCGCAGGCATCATTACTCCGCCTAAAGCCGCGAAGCTAGGAAGTAGAATTTGAGAAAAATGGCGCAGCTGCCCTTCGATCTTTTCGCGCTTTAGCTCAAGTCCGATGGCAAAGAAAAATATCGCCATGAGCACATCGTTTACCAAAAAATGCATCGATTCGTCAAGTTTCGCAGAACCCACGCCTATGGTAAAACTTAGATGTAAAAACGCTTCGTAATATTTAGATAAAAATTCTACGTTTTGAGCTACGATCGCAAAAACGGCCGATAGAAGTAATATAACGCCGGCGCTACTTTCGCTTGATAAAATTTTCTTAATGATATGTTGCACATGCTTCCTTTAAAATTTTGCTCTAATTTTATGCAAATTTTAATTAAATTTTTATCAAAACGGGCTAGTTGCTCGGTAAATTCGGCATTATTAGCATTGCATAAAGTATTATAAACATTATGATCGTAGGGCCTTCGTTGATCGCACGGAAGTATTTTCCGCTCCTGTGGCACTCGTTTTTTTCAAATTTATACATATAATAATACAGCCACAAATGATAACAGATTAGCAAAACTCCGGCTAGTAATTTTATATGAAAATACCCCATTTTCATAAGCCCCGGATTTAAAACGATAAGCATCACGCCGCTAAAAACCGTCACTGCCATCGCTATCCAGCCGATCGCGTGATAGAGCATCCGCTCCATTTTTTTAACGACCTTTACGAAATCCGGCTTGTCTAAATTTTCAGCGTGATAAACATACAGGCGCGGCATATAAAATAGCATCGCCATCCATGAAATAAAGCCCGCAAAATGGACAAATTTAAACCAATAGTAACTCATTTTTTCTCCTTAATCTCTCATTAAAATTTCTTTTCTAGCTTCAAATTCCTCTTTAGAAATCGCGCCTTTTTGATACAGCTCATAAAGCGCATCGACCTTTTTCAGACGTCCTTCGTAGTCGTCCTCCTCCGTCTCGCTTGCAAAAGCATTTAAATCTTCCACCCAAATTCCTACGAAAAATATATCTAGCAAAATCCAAATTCCCCAAATCGCCCAAAACAAAAAGCCCACCAAAAACCATAGTGTAAAGCTCCCTAGCCAAAATAGCGCGATTTGAGCAAATCCGCTGATAAATTTGCCGCAATAAATTCTATGCAGTCCGCCGCCGATCGGCATAGCTGCGATCCACGAAAACGCACCTAAAAACCAAAGCGCGTAAGCGATGTAATTATTTCTCTTCATTTTTCTCCTTTTTTGCGGTGCGTAAGCCCTGAAAAATAAAAATTACCACGGCTAGATCGATCATCACGTCGGCAAAATTAAACACCGCAAACTCAAACCATTTATGCCACGCGACGTAATCGACCACGCCGCCGCGAATGAATCGATCGAGTAGGTTCGAGCAGCCTCCTGCGAGCATCAGCGCAAACGGCATCCAGTGCTCGCAAAAGAGCTTTTTATGACAAAATACATACGCTGCAAGCGCTGAGATCAGCACGATCTGGATAAATTTTAAATTTTCGCCCAAAAACGCAAACATCGAAAACGCAACGCCGCGGTTAAGCGTAAGCTCTAGCGAAAAAAACTCCCCCTGCCACGAAAAGCCGTTTAAAAACAGAAGTTTGATCGCTTGATCGATCGCAAAGATCACCGCGAAAAGCAGGATAAATTTAATACAGGTCTTAGCCATCTTGCAATCCAAATTTAAATATATAAAGCCTGCGCTTTTTATCCGCGCTTTTCCTGTGGAGCGGACAGCTTGCCGCGTCATAAAATTTTATAAAATCGCTATTCATTTAGGGCTTTGATGAAAAATTTTTCCACTTCGTCCATTCGCTTTTGCAGCAGTTTTTCGTTTTTGCCCTCGATTAAGAGGCGGATAACGTTTTCGGTGCCGGAGTAGCGAAAGAGTGAGCGGATTTTGTCCGCTTTAAGGCTTGCTTCAAGCTCCTTTAGCCCTTTTAATTTTTCAAGCGGCTTTTTATCCGAAATTTTTAAATTCTTTAAAATTTGTGGATAGGGCTTAATCATCCCCGAAAATTCGCTTGCCTTCTTTTTCATATCTAGCATGCAGGCGGCGAATTGCAGCGCGCTTGCGATGCCGTCGCCCGTTTTGGCGTAATCGCCGAAGATCACGTGCCCGCTCTGTTCGCCGCCAAAATTTGCGCCTAGCTCGTGCATCGTCTCAAGTACGAATTTATCGCCTACATTGCAGCGATGAAGCGCGATGTCGTGTTTGGCTAAAAAATCCTCCAGCGCGGAGTTACTCATCACTGTGGCTACCATTTTATTGCCTGCTAAGCGATTTTTTCCTTTCAAATAGACTGCTAAAATTCCAAGTAGCGCGTCGCCGTGGATGATCTCGCCGTTTTCATCCACGACTACGAGCCTATCGGCATCCCCGTCGAAAGCAAAGCCGACGTCGGCGCGCAGGCGCTTTACTTCCCCGGCTAGACCTTGCGGGCTTAACGCGCCGCAAGCATCATTAATATTTTTGCCGTTAGGTTCGTCGCCGATGACGATAGTTTCGGCTCCCAGCTCGTTAAATACGGTAGGTGCGACCTTGTAGCTTGCTCCGTTTGCGCAATCAAGCACGACGCGAAGCCCGTGCAGCGTCTTTTGCTTCGGGAAGGAATTTTTAATATGCACGATATATCTGCCGATGACGTCGTCTACGCGCTTTGCAGCGCCGATTTGCATCATTTTTGTGCGCGCCTCAGAGATGAGTTCGTCGCTGAAATAAATTTTTTCGATCTGCGCTTCCTCTTTTTCGTCGAGTTTGAAGCCCTCGCTGTTGAAAAATTTAATGCCGTTGTCGTAGTATGGATTGTGGCTCGCGCTTATCATAATTCCCGCGTCGCAGCGCATATCCTCCGTAAGAAAGGCAATCGCAGGAGTAGGCATCGGTCCGATCTGGCGGACGTTGTAGCCCACCGAGGTAAGACCCGCAACGATCGCTGTTTCTATCATATAACCGCTTCTGCGTGTATCTTTGCCGACTAAAATCATATTCGTAACGGAATTTTTCCTAAAATAAATTCCCGCTGCCATCGCTACGCGCATCGCAAGCTCGGCGGTCAAAAATTCTCCCGCTTTGCCTCGTACGCCGTCCGTTCCGAAAAGTTTCATTATCAAATCCTTGTATAAAAATCATGAAATTCTACCAGAAAAAGTTTAATCTTAATAAATTTAAACTTTATTTAAATTTTACTTAAATTAAGCGTCGATTAAATATTTTTTACGTATAATCGCAGGTTCAAATTTAACCGAAAAGGAACGTTATGGCAAATCACAAATCCGCCGAAAAACGCGCGAGACAAACCATAAAAAGAACGGAGCGAAATAGATTTTATCGCACCAGAGTAAAAAATATCACAAAAGCCGTAAGAGAGGCGGTCGAGAGCAAGGATCTAGACGCGGCGACTCAGGCTCTAAAAACGGCTAACGAAAGCTTCCACAGCTTTGTAAGCAGGGGCTTTTTGAAAAAACAGACCGCGAGCAGAAAAGTAAGCCGCCTAGCCAAACTCGTAAATTCTTTAAAAACCGCCGCGTAAGTGCTACTTACGTATAAAATTTAAATGCTAGCCGATAAACTAAAGCCTTTTTTGGATCGCTACGACGAGCTTTCGCGCATGCTTAGCGATCCCGCAGTTACCGCAGATATCGCTAATATGACGGCATTATCTAAGGAGCAGCGCAATATCGAGCCGATCAAAGAGGCGGCTAGCGAGTATCTTAAAATTTTAAATCAGATCGAAGAAAACAAAGCCCTGCTAAGCGATGCCGATCTGGGCGAGCTGGCCAAAGAGGAGCTTAAAAACTTAGAGACGCAAAAGCCGCAACTCGAAGAAAAAATCAAAATTTTACTGCTTCCGAAAGACCCCAACGACGATAAGAATATCTTCCTTGAGATTCGCGCCGGTACAGGCGGCGACGAAGCGGCGCTGTTTGCGGGCGACCTGCTCGGTGCGTATCTGCGCTACGCCGATCTTCGCGGTTATAAATGTGAGATCGTAAGCACTAGCGAAGGCAGTGTCGGCGGTTATAAAGAAGCGATCTTGCTCGTAAAGGGCGCGGGAGCGTATTCGCGGCTGAAATTTGAAGGCGGCACCCACCGTGTGCAGCGCGTCCCAGAAACGGAGAGCCAGGGCAGGGTGCATACCTCTGCAATCACCGTCGCCGTCATGCCCGAGATCGAGGATAGCGAGATACAGATCAATCCGAACGACCTTCGCATCGACGTTATGCGCAGCTCCGGACACGGCGGGCAGTCCGTAAATACAACAGATAGCGCCGTTCGCATCACTCACATCCCGACCGGTTTAGTCGTCACCAACCAAGACGGCAAGGATCAGCACAAAAACAAAGAGGCGGCGATGAAGGTGCTAAAGGCGCGCCTTTACGATATGCAGGAGCAGGAGCGCTTAGAAAAAGAGCGCAAAGATCGTAAGGATCAGGTGGGCACCGGCGACCGCTCGGGGCGTATCCGCACCTACAACTATCCGCAAAACCGCATCAGCGACCACCGCATAAATTTAACACTCTACCGCCTGGACGCGATCATGGCGGGCGGCTTGTTCGACGAGATCATCGACCCTCTCATCGCGCACTCTCAAGCCGAAGCGATCGCAAACGCGGGCTATTAAGCCTTTTAAATTTAGACCTTACATCCACCCGCTTTGCCGAATTTTGTCTCGATCAAAAGCACCAAGATGAAGAAAATTTTTTCGTCGTTGAGCTTCGCAAGCTCGCGCAGGTTCTGATCTGCGCTTACAAGCTTGATACCGTTTGATTTCAAAATCTTAGCGAGCTCATCCGCACCAAAGCCCATTTTACCGGCAATCTCTCTGATATTGTAGGTCTCGATCGCGCCGATGATGCGGTCCATATTGCAAAAGCCCGGATTCTTGCGGCTTAAGATCACGTCCAAAAACTCGCCCCAAAGTTTCACGAGCTTCCTTCGCCTGGTGATCAGATGCAAGATCGCGACGCAAAGCAGACCGAATCCCGCGATCTTATGCAGGCTCATCCACGCCTCGTCATATTCGCCGCGCGCGAAATTAACGCCCGAAAAGCCCAAAATGCAAAGTGCGCAACCTAGCAGCACGATGAGCGCAAATTTATAAACAATCCCCGCCTTAAGCATCAAATCTCCTTACTTTGTTTTTAAAATTTAGCGGCTTCGCGCGAAGCGCCTCGGCTAAATTTTATCGCCGCTTAATATAAATGAGTAATTTTAATAAATCTGGATTTAAAAAGATATGAATTTAAAGGCGAAATCCCTGCAGCGTGAAATTTAAACGATGAAATTTAAAGCTCTATCGTCCGCTCGAATATGTCCTCAAGCCCCGTTTGATGCACGATCGCTAGCATGCCGAGCCTCGGCAGATCCGCGCGCAGACCCAGTAGCAGCTCGCGCGCCGAGACGAGATCAAGCGCGGACGTGATCTCATCGGCAAAAACAAGGCTCGGCTTGTGGTAATGAATACGTGCAAAACTAAGCCGCTGTGCCTCCCCGCCGCTTAAAATTTTAACGTAATCGGCGCGCGAGTTTAGCATGCGGGCAAATTTCTTAAGTCCTACGCGGCGTAAAATTTCTAAAAATTCCGCGTCGTCTGCGCGCGTCGTCTGCGGATAAGCGATAAGCTCTTTTAGGCTAAGCGGCGCTAGATAGGGCTTTTGCGGGATAAACATCACGCCCGTGCGCGGTAGGCTGATCTCGCCGCGACCGTATCGCCAAAGCCCCGCCGCGTAGCGCAGAGCCGTACTTTTGCCCGCGCCGCTCTTGCCTCGCAGCATTATAAACTGCGCGGGCGCAAGCTCGAAGCGTAGATCCTCGATCAGCGGCTCGCCCGCAGGCGTGAAGACCGACAAGCCCTCGCAACGAGCGGAATTTTCGTCGCTTTGTGTGACGCAAGCACGCAGATTTGCACTCTCGCCGTCCATGCGCGCGATGAACTCATAGATCCTCTGCACGCTCGCCGCCCACTCCATGATCTGCTTATAATAGTCCATAAACCACGCAAATCCGTCCTGCACGCTGTAAAACGCCGAGCGCGCCTGCATCATGTCGCCAAAGCTCATCGCGCGCGACAAATACAGCGGCAAGCAGGCAAAGATCGGGATTAAATTCGTGATTTTTAGGTAGCTTGCCGAAAAGCACTCGAGGCGAAATTCCGTATTCATGATGCTGCGCCAGTTTTTAGCGATCTCGCCGAAGCTCGCGCGGAAGCGGCCGCGCTCGGCATCCTCTCCGCGCATAAAGGCTACTGCTTCCGCGTTTTCGCGCACTAGCAGCAGATTCGAGCGGTAGTCGGCTTCGGCGCGCTGCTTGGCAAAATTTAGCCCCCTAAGCCTGCGCCCGATGAGATGCGTAATCAGCGAGCAAAGAAGAGTATAAATAAGCGCGACGTAGAGCAAAAAGCCCTCGATCTCAAAGCGCATGCCGAAAATTTCAAATTTCAGCACCTTCGAGACCTGCCACAAGATCGCAACGAAGGCGATGAGCTTGGCGAGATTATAGACGAGCGATTTTACGAGATCGACGCTTTTTTGCACGAGCAGCAAGCTGTCCTCGGCGATACGCTGATCGGGGTTGTCTAGCTTTGCGATCGTTTTTGAAATTTCACGATCTGCGCGAGTTTTGGATGAAATTTCATTCTCGCTTGCGCCGCTTTGCCCTGCCGCATTTTGCTCCGCCGTGCTCGGTAAAATTTCAAACCCCTTTGCATCTCTACGTGAAGCCGCACTGTCCGCCTCGGCTGCGAAATACTCTGCGCGCTCGTTTAAATTTGCGTCGCCAGGTTTTTCTAAATTTGAACCGCCCCTGGCGCTGAAATTCCCCTCAAGGCTCGTACGGTAGAAGTTTGCGTTATGTAGCCATTTGCGCTCCATCATCGCGCTTAGCCGCTCGCGCCAGACGATTACGAGCAGTTTGCGAAGCCAGCTGCCGCAGACGATGAAAAGCACAATGAGCGCCGTGTAGAGCAAAAACTCGCCCACGAGCGCGGGAATGAGCTCGCCTTTAAGCTCGCTTAGCGCGTCGTAAAAGCGCTTGTCCCACGCGTTCATCAGCACGCTGATTTTGATGATAGCGAGGCTAAAACCAAGCGCGAGCAGCAGCAGCGCCCACAGTTTCGCCGCGCCCTTGCCGAACCAGTGCGGACGTAGAATTTCAAAAAATTGCTTTAGCGTTTTCAAATTTTCTCTTTAAATTTTAAAATTTAGCGCCGGTTGCGGCGAGATCGCGGGATTAAATTTGATCCCGCAGACTCGCGAGCGAATTTTATGCTCGCAAGTCTGTGCGTTTAATTCACTTGGAATTTCGCGGGATTAAATCGCGAGATTAAATTTATCGCCCTCGCCCGCATCGCCTGCGATCGTCCGCACTAATCAATCGCTAATCAACCAAATCGCGAGTTAAATTTTAATCCCGCGGCTTCGTTCAAATTTTGCCCGCCTCGCCATGCGCGGATTGCGATAAATTTAGCTCACGCGCCTTTGCGTACTCGCTCCGCTCGCAGCTTTGCAAGTACAAAATCCGCGCGAACGAATGCAAAATTTAACTGCGCAGCATTATTCGCGCAAAACCTGTCTGCAGACTTCGGCGCACCGGATTGCTCAAGCTTAATGAGCGCCGATCAACTCATACCTTCATGCAAGCCCCGCTGCGCTCGCATTGACACTAACCCGCGCGATCTGAGAGCATAAAGATTTGCGAATACGACTTACTCGCAAATTTTATGCATCCCGCCCAAAGCAAGGCGCGGGCAGACTTTGAGCAAAACGGCGCCTTAATATTTATAATTAAACGTCAGCATAAAATTCCGCGGCTCGCCGTAGTAGTTGTTTTGTCCCGCTACTCTGTTATTTTGATTGATAAAGTAGCGCTTGTCGGTTATGTTTTTTACCGATAAATTTAAACTAAAATGCTCATTGTATTCATACGCAGCGTTGGCGTCCCATATCGTGTAGCCGCCCTGTACTGGGATGTCGTTAGCGGGGTAATAAGCGCCCGTCGAGATACTGCGCCTGGTATATTGGTTGTCGGTCTTGCTCTGATAGCGAAATCCGGCGCCCAAAGTGATCTTTTGCTGCGCTACGAGCGGAATTTCGTAGCTGCTGTAGAGCTTAAACATACGCTTAGGGATCCAAGGCTTGGCATTGGCACCCTTGCGGTAATCGACGTTGCTTAGCGCCGCAAAACGCCTCTCGTCCTTCATATACTCGCTTTTATTGTAGGTGTAGCCTCCGAATACTTTCCACTCGTCGGTAATTGCACCGTTTGCTTCTATGTCAAAGCCTCTGGATCTGACTTTGCCGCTAGCTACCGATCTGCTTAGACCCGTAGCGTCGTAATAATCGTAGTCGGTGACGGCTCTATTTTCCTGCATGATCTGAAAGAAAGCCATGGTCGTATTTAGCGCGCCGTCGAAAAATTCCGACTTCACGCCCACTTCGGCGTTATAGCCTACGATCGGCTCTAGAATTTTTTCGTTTCTATCCCTAGCGGTTTGAGGTTTATAAATTTCGGCATAGCTCGCATATAGCGAATGATCTCTCGAAAAATCCCACGTAAGCCCTACGTAAGGCGTGATCTTGTGTTTTTTAACGATATCGTCTTCGCTGTGGCGGCCCGTGCGATAGTTATCCGTAGCGCTTTCTCGCTTTAGCCTTGAATATCTGCCGCCTACGAGCAGATGCCAATCATCGTTAAAATTATATCTCGTGCCCATCGCAACCATCTGCTGATAAATTTTAGTCGTGTAGTAAAGATTGTAGCAGCGGGTTCCAAGCGCGCATAGCGCGGTCGTATCATTCCAATTAGGCTCATTATTTATGAGACCCTTATTAAAGCTTTCATACGTTAGCCCTGCCGCACCGCCGTAAACATCTCTATCGTGCTGCGTAAATCTCTCCTTCGACGCAGTAGCGTTTATGAAAAAATCATGGCTTTGCCCAAACAGCTCATAGCCGATATCGCTACCTACCTGAAAGCTTAGCTCCTTGCTGCCGTTATCGTATCTGTCATAGCCTATGTATCTGCTCGCAGGATCCCTGCCCACTCCGTGCCAGCCGCCGAATTTCAACAAGCTCTCGCTGTGAGTATAGTTTAGTTTGGCGTAAGCCTTGATATTATCGCTAAATTTATGATTTAGCTCCAAAAACGTATTATATTTTTCATAAACCGACCTGCTCCAATCCGATATAAAGGTCGTTCTTTTGCTTAAATTTAACGCGTTGCCGTCCTTATCCACTACGGGGATACCGAAAGGATCGTAAACGCTTCTCGTTTTTTGATAGATCACGCCGGCTAAAATTTCGCTAAAATCTCCGAGATCAGCTCCCACCATCGCCGATGCCGCGCCGCGTTCGGTATTTTGCAAATCTCTAAAGGAGCCCTCCTTGCCGCTTACGCCGATGAGCCGTCCTCGGAGCGAGCCGCTTTCGTTTAAGCCGCCCGTCACGTCCACGCTGCCGCGATAATAATCATAACTGCCCGCACTTAGCGATAAATTCGCTCCGAGCTCCTTTTGAGGACGCTTTCTTACTAAATTTATAGTTCCGCCGGGCTCGCCGTTGCTCTGCGTAAGACCCGCGACGCCGCGCAAAACCTCGACGCGGTCATAAAATGCAAGATCGGTGTGCTCCTTAGACTGCCCGTAAAGCCCCTGCGCCGCAAGCGCGGTAGTGGATTGCATGCCGTCTTCTTGGATATTATCGATGTTAAATCCCCTTGAAATCGGTAAACTCATACCGAATCTGCTAGTAGCGGTAATACCCGGTACGTAATTTAGCGCGTCGTCGACCTTGGTAAGGCTCAAATCCTTTATGAGCTGATCGGGCACGACGGAAACGGTTTGAGGCGTCTGGCGGATGCTTAGATCAAGGCCCGTGGCGGTATTCATATTATCGGTCGTATACATCCCTGTACCCTCGGTAGTGGACAGATCGGCCTTGCCCGTGACGTTTATGGTGCCGAGATTGTCGTCGTCCAAACCCTGCAACGTAGAATTTGCCGTGCTACCGCTTTGCGGCATGGAATTTTGTGCAACGCCTTTAGTAGCGGGGCTTACGACAGCGTTGCCCTGCGGCGCAGAATTTACAGCGGTAGGGCTTCCAGGCTTTTGCGCAGAGCTTTGCGACGACGAAATTTTAGAAGCAGAGCTTGCAGTGGACGAGTTTTGAGAAGCGTCGCTATTTTGCGCCGCAGTAAGCCAAAACGGCGAGCAAAGTAGCGCAAAAGAGAGCAAAATTTTACCCTTTTTCATAAAAATCCTTTTTAGATTTTATAATCTATATCAATTTATTGGCGGGATTATCTTACAATTCCTCTTAAATAATAATAAAATTTTTAATAAACTAAATCATAAAATTTTTATATACAATTACTAATTTAACGGAATTTAATAAGATATATTGACGAATTTTCAAGCAAAATTTCTATGAATTTTAAAAAGTATATGAATTTGAAAAACGAAGGATTTAAAAATTTGAAATTCCAAAATTCCGCCGCTTTAAAATAACGTAAGCGACGGAATTTAGTGTTTATCGGCGTTTGGTCTTACGGCTACGATAGCACTAGCACCGGTACAAGCGCATTGTGCAAGATATCCTCGGAGACGCTGCCTAAAAAGAGCTTTTTGAAAAACCCCTTCGTAAAGGCACCGGTAGCGATCAGATCGAGGTTATTAGCGCGGCGATATTTGATAATCTCATCGGCGGGCACTTCCGCTTGGATGTATTTGAAAGTGGCGTTTTGAGTGCCTAAAATTTCGCGCGCCAGATTTAGCATCCGCTCGCCCTCTGCGGCACCCGCATTGATGTGCAAGACATGCTTATGTGCGCTCGCAAGAAGCTTTGAGCTCTTTATAAACTCAAGCGTGCGTTTCGCCGCGTCAGTGCCGTCAAATGCGATGAGCACGGAGTTAATAGGTGAAAATTCCTTATTCACGAGCAGCGACGGCACGTGAAGCTCCTTTATCAGCACGCTTGCGTTAAAGCCTACGTCCTCGTTATTTGAGCCCTTGATACCGAGTACAAAAATTTCAGCTTCCTCCTTGTACTCGGCGATAACGTCGATAAAATCGCCATCTTTAATGATTTTACTTGCCTTTACACCTGCAGCAGTCGCAGCGCAGATATATTCATCCAGCATCGCTTCAGCTTCTTCGTGGTCTTTCTCCGCATCCACGCCGCCTAGTGTGGGACTTCCGTAGCTATTTGCAAGGATATCATTCTCCCCTAGGACGATCCCGCCTGCGGCTAGCCCATAAAAATTCTCGCCAAGCTCCGGGATTTCAACCACGTGAATAAACACGAGCTCGGCACCCAAGGTTTTAGCGACGTAAATTCCGTAATCTCTAACCGCCGGGGCAAGCGCATTTTGATCGACGCAAGTGATGACCTTTTTCATTTTTCATCCTTTTAAAGATAAAATTTTAACCGAAATAAGCTTATCAAATTTTGTATAAAAGTTATTTAAATTCGGCGGATTTGAATGCGGCGCGGGCGATTTTGCAAAATTTCAAAGCCGCGTCGTAATGGATTTGTGAGGTGCGGGCGCGCTTACGACAAGCTAGCTCAGGCTCAGCTGACAGGCGATCGAGCAGTTGCAGCGTAGCAGGCGGCTAAAAAGCGTTGCGGACGCGGCAGGCAAGGTGCGGCGCGGGCGATTTTGAAATTTATTAAGCCACTAAAGGCGGTTTAAAGCGCCGTTATTGCAGTTAGCAGCCCAAAGATGATCCCCGGGAAATTCGCCGCGGCGAGCGGATAGTCCTTTTTAGGCTTTAAAAGACCGTAACTAACCCATATCGTGCAGTTTATCGCAGCTGCGAGCGGCTGGAGAAACGGGACTTTGTTGCCGTCTAAATTTGCCATTATGTTCGGCACGTAGGACACGTACATGATGACCGACAGACATGTGCCCGCCCAACCTAAAATTTGTAAATTTCTTTCGCTCATTGATTTTCCTTTTTAGAAATACGTTTCAAATTTGCAAATGAAACGGAGCGGGATTTTAATATATTAAAAATAAGAAACGAATTAAAAAATGGCTAGAAATAAAATTTGGCTTTAAATTTATCGCAGCGACCCCTTGCCTGCTCGCATCTGCGTAAATTTTAAAACGGCGTTTGAGGCGCGCATTTTAAAAAATGGCGAAATCTCAAACGCTGGACAACGGTTGAAATTTAAATTTCAAAGAGATAAAATTTTAAACGACTGAAGCCAAATTTAAGTAAAATTTCGTAGGAAAATTACGGTAAAATTTTAAAAATATGAGAAGTAAATTTTATAATTTCTCGGACGTTAAAGATAGGAGTGTTTGCCCTAAGTGCAGGGGCGAGCTGCAAGATTATGCCGAGATAGAAAAGTGGAATCAAGCGGAAAAGAATAAAAAGCTTGAGCAATATTATAAATTTGAAAAAGAGTGGCTAAAGAGGGTGCAAAATCGGCGCGACGAGGAATAAAATATTCAAAAGATAGGCGCAATTAAGGTACAAAATTTTAAAATTGCGTATGTATTTAAAAGCAATATCATAAGGCGTTATAAATAGAATTTCGATAAAGGAGCGAAAATAAGATGAGAATTTTGATATTAGCATTAGCCATATTTCTATAGCGGTATTTAATAGCCTAATGTATCCAAATAAAAGATAGGACTTTAAGTAGGAGGAGAGATGAGAAATTTTGTTATATCTTTTGTTGCATTATGCCTATATGGGTGCAGCCCTACGATTTTAGGGCATAAAATCACTTTTGCAAAACACGAAGAAGGTGCCTTTTACGGCGAATGCGGCGAAAAAATAGATCAAAAAATTATATATAAATTTAAAGATGGCGTTATTCGTAAAATTTTCTATGAAGATAAAGAGGAATTTGCTTATTATGATGAGATAGTCATTCCTATCCAATCCTGCGAAGGCGAATGGTGTAAAATTTACTATTCTTGCGGTCAAAAAGAGTATTTCGTAAAGAAGGATGATATAGTAAAATGATATTAATTTTATACTCGAAAGGAGAGTCGTGAAATATTTTATATCTTTTATATTGTTATTATTCTTTTGTGGATGTGAGCCGTATTTTATGAAATATGCCGCCAAATGCGCCGGCGCCGATGACAAATCCGCTCAAAAGAATATGTATTGGTTTAAAGATAGGTATAAATATAGTTATTTTTATGAGGGAGAATATAGAACCTATGCATCTAAAAATGAAAATGATGTTTTGGCAAGACCCGATTATCCTATATTTGTAATTAGCCACTGCGATGATAAGTGGTGCGAGGTCGTTGAAAAGTGCAGCGATATAAAAAAGTATTTGTAAAAAAGAGCGATATGATACCATATAAAAGATGAAGCGCCGCCTTAAGGTATAAATTAAAATTTAGATATATCCGCACGGAAATATCATAAGGCGTTATAAATAGAATTCCGACAAAGGAGCGAAAATAAGATGAAAATTTTGACATTAGCATTAGCCATAATTTGGATGACAATATTTAGCGGCTGCATGAATCCGATACCTAATAAGTTTTTAACAAGCAATAATTATGGATTTGTTAGTCAGTGTGCAGGCATTTTTGACTTCGGAGCGGATTATGAAATCGATGATAGCAAAATTTATGCCTTTAAAAAAAACGTGCACCGTACAATTTATATTAAAACAGAGCAAAATTTTATACCTACGCAGATAAACGCAGGGTTGGCGGGACTTGTTCCTATCGAAAGCTGCAACGATAAGTGGTGTAAAATTTACTATCCCTGCGATGAAATGGAGTATTTCGTAAAGAAGGACGACATAGTAAAAAGAAAGTACTAGCCGCCGGGCGAAAGAACTTAGCGCGGATTTTAAAATTTCAATACGCGCAGAGTATCTTAAGCGAGCATAGTGTAAATTTAAGCGAGTTGAGAAAGCAAATAAAACAAGAAGGATTCAAAAATGAAAAGTATAAAAGGTATTTTTCGCTATCTTTTTCCGGTAAGAGATGGACGAGAACTGTATTGGATTAAAATTCCAAAAG
>CAUSEA010000002.1:0-121337 GCA_963530525.1 uncultured Campylobacter sp. | reverse complement strand
CAAAAACGATAGCGCGATTAGGACGTAAATTTCATTCATATGCTTTGGCCTCGCATCCTTTTAGATTTTCTCCGCACTGCTTTAGAATTTTTTCGCATCTTTCTAGGATTTTCTCTGGCTGCCCAGGGGGCTTTTCGTATCATTTTAAGACTTCCTTTCGGTCGCTTTATAGTTCTTTGCGCTGCGAACGGAGACGAGATGCGCGCAATTTTCGCTCTTGCACCACAACGCAGGCAAACCGAAAAGCCGCTTTTTGCGCCCGCAAACCTCGCCCGGATTTAGCACGAGCGCGCCGTAAATTTAAATTTGGCGCCGCTAAAGTGTTTTGATTCGCTGCCATGTGGCAATAACTCACCGCCGCACATTGCCGATACTCCACCGTAGCGTTTTTATCTATCGATACGTCGCACCAATCCATCGCCGCGGTGTTTTGATTTCTCATCGCGCTATTTTGGTGCGCCGATGTGCTGTGGCAATCTGCCGTTACGCTGCGACCATTTGCCGATGTGCCGTTTTTTGATATACCCCGCTTATCAGCAAGCCCTTTCGATTCGTCGCTGCCGTATCGTCGGTAATCCATCGATGTGACATAGCGATCCGCTACCGCAGCGAAAAAACTGATGCGGTCGTAAATTTTAATGTATCTGAGTGGCGTTTCGCAGCCCTCTCTCGCGGAGTTTGGCGGTAGGACGAAATTTTGCGATGAGGCGGAGTTTTGCGAGGAGGTAAAATTCTGAGGCGGCACGGAATTTGGAAGCGAAGCGGATTTTGCGCTCGGCGCCGTGAGAATCGCACTTTTATATGTCGCCGCAAAGTTTAAATCCTGCGTGGCTTGAGCTGCGGAATTAGAATTTTGAACGGAATTCCCGCTGAGATTTTGGATAGAATTCTTATCGCTGCGTAGCGCGGATTTTAGATTGGGTGCGGCGAAGCTCGGAGAGAAATTTTTGCTCTTGATAAGAGCGCCTGGAATTTGATTAAGGATTGCGGGCGCAGAATTTTCGCTTTGGCTTCGGTCTGAATTTTTGCCGCAATAAAGGGTAAAATTTTGTGCGTCGTAGCTCGAACTTATCGTAATAAAGCCCCGATACGCCGCCGTCAGGTAATTTTTATCTACGACGGGATTTACAGCTCCTATTTTTGTGACGGAGCTTTGATATGCCACGCCGCTTGCGACTCGTATCGGCGTAGAATTTCGCGTAGCGCCCGAGTACGGGTTTATGTCTAAATCTGTGGCGAAGAAATTTGATTTAGAATTTCGGACGGAATTTTTGCTTTCGTCGTTTGCGTCCGAGCCTGAACTTACAGTCAAATTTAAGCTCACGCTCAGTGCGGTTAAATTTATTACGTGATCCGCTACTTTAGAATTTGCGATTAAAATTTTCCCGCGATCTGCTCTGCAGTTTGAGCTTAAATTTGCGCTGCGATTTGCTTCGTCGCTTAAGCTTAAATTTTTAGCTAGGCTCGCGCCGGAATTCCTGCGAGAATCTACCGCGCGATCCGCACCCGCGCCTAAATCCGCGTTTAAATTTAATCCGTCTGCTTCATTTTGCGCTGCGGGCTCTTCGTCAAATAGATAAAACGGATGGTGCATTATTTTTAGTCGCAGCCCGGCAAACTCCGTGCAGAAGGGCTCACTCTGTAGGTTGAACTCATTTTTAAACTCAGTAAGCGCTTCGTCGTTGTTCCCTAAAACCGCGAAGTAGGGCTTGCCGCTTTGCCGCAAAAGCCGCCGCGTCTCGATCGCGACGATGCCCTCTGCATGCACGAGCAGATCCGCTCCGCGCGCGAGCAGCCACTCTATGGCGCTGGCAGCGACCCCCGTTTCAGGGTGGGAGTCCGAGATGACGCCTATTATCAATCGATCTCTTCTTTAAGCTTGCACTGCGGGCACTCGGCGAAGTTACCTTTTTTCAGCTCTTTGCGGAGCATGTATGAGTTGCCGCACTGCGGGCACGTGCGCGCAATCGGCGCGTAGTTGCTCACAAAGCCGCATTTTGGGTAGTTCGTGCAGCCGTAAAATTTGCCGCGTCTGGAGAAGCGCTCGACGATCTCGCCCGTGCCGCAGCTCGGGCACTTAACGCCCGTGGAGAGCAGCGGCTTTTTCTCCTTTGCCGCGCCCTCGATTTTTCGCGAGTACTTGCACTTCGGATAGCCCTCGCAAGCGATAAACTCGCCGTATCTGCCCTTGCGCTTGATCAGATTTTTACCGCACTGCGGGCATTTCTCATCTAGCACTTCTGGCGTCGCCTTCTCCTCGCTTGCCCCCTCGGCGCTGGCGTCCGCGTTGCGCGAGTATTTGCATTTCGGATAGTTCGAGCAAGCGATGAACTCGCCGAATCTTCCCTGCCTCCTAAGTAGCTCGCCGCCGCAGTTCGGGCATGCTTCGCCGATCTTTTCGGCTAGCTTTTGGCTTGCGATCGAGGTTTTTCCTTTGGCGATCTCGTCCATAAAAGGGTAGTAAAAATCCGCCAAAATTTGCTGCCAGTCCGCTTTGTTTTCGGCGATGTCGTCGAGTTTTTCTTCCATTTTGGAGGTAAACTCGCTATCGACGATATTTTTAAAATTTTGCTCCAGCATCTCGGTGATTTTAAAGGCGATCTCGCTCGGCACCAGGTGCTTTTGCTCGATATTTACGTAGTTGCGCGCAGTAAGCAGCGAGATGGTAGGCGCATAGGTCGAGGGTCTGCCGATGCCTAGGCTTTCGAGCTTTTTGATGAGGCTCGCTTCCGAATAGCGCGCCGGCGGCTCGGTGAAGTGCTGCTGCGAGCTTAGGCTTTGCAGGCTCATCGCGTCGCCCACATCGAAGTTCGGTAAAATTTTATCCTTATCCAGATCGCCGTAAGCCTTGTAAAATCCGTCAAATTCCACCTTGCGTCCGCTGATCTTAAACGCGCCCGCTTCGCCGCGCACGATGATCGTTTGAATCTGCGAGACGCTAGGGCTCATCTGCGAGGCTACGAAGCGGTTGTAGATGAGCGCGTAAAGGCGGTATTCGTCGCGAGGCAGGATTTTTTGCGCAAGCTCGGGAGTAAGCTTTAGATCGGTAGGACGTATCGCTTCGTGCGCCTCCTGTGCGCCTTTGCTTTTGGTGGCGTATAAATTCGCGCTTTTGGGCAGATATTTTTCGCCGAAGCGCCCCTCTATGAGCTCGCGAGCCGCCGCGATCGCTTCTTTAGCGATATTTAGCGAGTCGGTTCGCATGTATGTGATCGCGCCGCCGTTTTTGGTATTAACGCCCTCGTAAAGGCTCTGCGCGAGGCTCATCGTCTTGCGCGGATTAAAGCCCAGAGCCGTGCTTGCCGCCTGTTGCAGCGTCGAGGTCATAAACGGCGGGTAGGGGTTCGTTTTGCGCGATTTGCTCTCGATACTTTCTACGCTAAATTTGTCTTTTTGCAGCGTCAGGACGATCTCGCTAGCCTGCGCCGCGTTTTTGATCGAGAGCTTTTCCATCTTCTCGCCGCGAAATTCCACGAGCTCGGCTTCCAAGTCCTTTTTAAAAACCGCGTCGATGCTGTGAAATTCTACCGGCTTAAAATTTAAAATTTCGCGCTCGCGATCGACGACGATTTTAAGCGCGGCGCTTTGAACGCGACCCGCGCTTAAGCCGCGCTGGATCTTTAAATTTAAAAGCGGACTTAGCTTGTAGCCCACGATGCGATCGAGCAGGCGGCGCGCTTGTTGGGCGTTTACGCTTGCAATATTGAGTTTGCGCGGCGAGCTTAGCGCGTTTGAGATCGCACTTTTGGTGATCTCGTGAAATACGATGCGCGGCAGCTCCTGCGCTTGCTTGCCGATCGAAGCTGCGATATGATAGGCGATCGCCTCGCCCTCGCGATCCTCGTCCGTCGCGAGATAAATTTGATCCGCCTTTTTGGCGAGCGTCTTTATCTGCTTTACGATCTGGTCGTGATCGGCGCTGATTTCGTATTCGGGCTCGAAGCTTTTATCTTTGATTTTGATGCCGAAGCGTTTTTTAGGAAGGTCGCGGATATGGCCTTTAGACGCGATTACGTCGTAATCGGCGCCTAAGAAATTTTTGATCGTTTTGGCTTTTGCGGGGGATTCTACGATGATTAAATTTTTCATTGTTTAATCCTTTAGAATTCTAGGCAGCGTGATGCCCTTTTGGCTTTGGTATTTGCCCTTTTTGTCGCAGTAGCTCACCTCGCACGGCTCATCTCCTTGCAAAAACAAAACCTGCGCGATGCCTTCGTTCGCGTAAATTTTTGCAGGCAGCGGCGTGGTGTTGGAGATTTCAATCGTGATGTGTCCTTCAAAGCCCGGCTCAAAGGGCGTTACGTTTACGATGATGCCGCAGCGCGCATAGGTGCTTTTGCCCAGACAGATCGCAAGCACGTCGCACGGCATTTTGAAGTATTCGATGGTGCGCGCTAACGCGAAGGAATTTGGCGGCACGATGCAGACGTTGCCCTCAAAATCCACGACGTTTTTTGCGTCGAAATTTTTAGGATCGACGACAGTTCCGCCAACGTTTGTAAAAATTTTAAATTCGCGCGCTACGCGTATGTCGTATCCGTAGCTGGAAAGTCCGTAGCTAACGACGCCGCGACCGATATTTTCCTCGCAAAAGGGCGCTATCATATCGTGCTGCTGCGACATCTGTCTGATCCATTTATCGCTTTTCAGTCCCATAAAATTTCCTTAAAATAATCAAAATTTTTCGCGCATTATAGCAGCAAAATAAAATATAATAAAAATTTTATGCTAGAATTTTGCTTAAATTATAAAAATTTTATCACTTTTTAAGGAGCAACTATGGGACTACTCAAGAAATTTGCGTTTATTACGTTTTTTATCGCGTCATCTTTGGCTGCTGCGAAGCCAAATATTTATATTTTAGCTACCGGCGGCACTATCGCGGGAAGCAGCGCAAGCGCCACGGAGGGCAACTATACCGCAGGCTCAAAGGGCGTAGAAGATATCTTGTCCGCAGTGCCGCAGCTAGGGGATTTAGCTACGATTAAAAGTGAGCAAATTTCAAATATCGGCTCGCAGGAGATGAACGATGAAATTTGGCTCAAGCTCGCAAACCGCGTAAGCGAGCTGCTTACTAAAAACGACGTCGACGGCGTCGTCATCGTGCACGGAACCGATACGATGGAGGAGACGGCGTATTTTTTAAGCTTGGTAGTAAAATCTAAAAAACCGATCGTGCTGGTGGGCGCGATGCGAAACGCAGACTCGATGAGCGCGGATGGACCGCTTAATCTATACAACGCCGTTGCCGTCGCGGCAGATAAAAACTCTCGCGAAAAGGGTGCTCTTGTAGTAATGAACGACGAGATCCACGCCGCGCGCGAGGTTACGAAAACAAATACTACTAACGTTGCGGCTTTTGCCTCGCCGAATTCCGGCAAAATCGGCACCGTAAATTATGGCGTCGTAAATTTCTATATGGCGCCGCTTCGCAAACACACCGTCGCAAGCGAATTTAATATCAAGGATATCAAGGCCTTGCCGCGCGTCGATATTATTTACGCGCATCCGCAGGACGTGAGCGATTTCGTAGAGACTGCCGTACAAAAGGGCGCCAAGGGCATTATCGTAGCGGGCGTAGGTAATGGAAATTTATATCCGGATCTGCAGGCTGCGCTCGCAAAGGCTAGCGAAGCGGGCGTGATCGTCGTGCGCTCAAGCCGTACAGGCAGCGGCTCAACTAGCGTTAGCTCGGAGGTGGACGACGCAAAACTTGGCTTTCTAACCGCCGATAATCTAAATCCGCAAAAGGCGCGCGTACTGCTGATGTTAGCCCTTAGCAAAACGAGCGATAAAGCGAAAATTCAGAGCTTTTTTGCGACACATTAACGCATAGGGCTTCGCGCGGATAGAATTTCGGCGCAAGGCTTTAAAATAATATTTCAGCATAAAATTTTAAAGAAAAGCAAGGCGCGGGATTTTAATATGAGCTCGGAGGCGAGATTTTAAAGCAAAGCGCGGAATCTAACGTTTAAAGCGTAGAATTCTAGTCGTAAAATGAAGTATAAATTTTAAAGAATTCAAAATAATTTTACGTTCTTGCGGCAAAATTTCGTGCTTTGCCCGCAAAGCCCGAGCTTTAAAATAGGCTAGGCAAATCGCACCTTATAAATATTTAAAATCAGTCCGCAAATTTTGTCGTAAATTTCGCTTTGCACTTCTTAAAAGTCCCGCAAAAATCCATTTAAAGAAACAATTATAAAAATTTAGCTAAAATTTCGCAAATTTTTTCAGGAGAAATTTATGACAAAAGCAGAAATCAAAGAGTTAATGGACTTTTTCGGTGAGAAGCAGGGCATTAACGAGCTAAAAATTAAAGATAAAGATTTTGAAATCGAGATAAAAAAATATGGCCCATGCGGTGGGAACACGCCTCAGCTCGCCGCACCGGCACCTGCCCCGCAGCTTGCTGCGCCTGCGGTAAATGTGCTCGTGGGTGATAAGCCCGCCTCAAAAGGCGCGATGGATACGATCGACAGCCCGATGGTAGGTACTTTTTATAAAGCGCCAAGTCCCGGTGCGGCAGAGTTCGTAAGCGTAGGCCAGGTCGTGCATAAGGGCGATACGATCGGCATCATCGAAGCGATGAAGATTATGAACGAGATCGAAGCGGAATTCGACTGCCGCATCAAAAAAGCTCTCGTCGAAGACGGACAACCCGTCGAATACGCTATGGCGCTGTTTGAGGTCGAGAAGCTATGAGGGAGCTTAAGAAAATTCTAATCGCAAATCGCGGCGAGATAGCGCTTAGAGCGCTTCGCACGATCCAAGAGATGGGCAAGCAAGCTATCGTCGTGCACTCTACCGCCGATCAGGACGCGCTTTACGTCAAATACGCCGACGCGTCGGTCTGCATAGGCGGACCGCGCAGCAGCGATAGCTACCTAAATATCCCCGCGATCATCACAGCCTGCGAGCTAACAGAAGCCGACGCGATATTTCCGGGATACGGCTTTTTGAGCGAAAGCCAAAATTTCGTCGAAATTTGCGCCAAGCACGGCATTAAATTTATCGGCCCGAGCGTCGAGGCAATGACTTTAATGAG
Organism: uncultured Campylobacter sp.; assembly: GCA_963530525.1. Taxonomy (GTDB): domain Bacteria; phylum Campylobacterota; class Campylobacteria; order Campylobacterales; family Campylobacteraceae; genus Campylobacter_B. The sequence goes on along the minus strand of CAUSEA010000002.1, from coordinate 114,292 downwards.
CGATAAGAGCAAGGCCAAGCAAGTGATGATGCGCGCGGGCATCCCCGTAGTGCCGGGCAGCGACGGCGCGATCGCAAGCGTCGAAGAGGCGCGCAAACTAGCCGCCGAAATCGGCTATCCCGTTATCATCAAAGCCGCAGCCGGTGGCGGTGGGCGCGGAATGCGCGTGGTCGAGCGCGAAGAGGATATCGAAAAGCTCTTTTGGTCTGCCGAGAGCGAAGCGATGAGCGCATTCGGCGACGGCACGATGTATATGGAAAAATATATCACAAACCCGCGCCACATCGAGGTTCAAGTATTAGGCGACGAGCACGGACACGTCGTGCATATCGGCGAGCGCGACTGCTCGATGCAGCGCCGCCATCAAAAGCTGATCGAAGAAAGCCCGGCCGTGATCTTGGACGAACCGACACGAAAGAGCCTGCACGAAACGGCGGTTCGCGCCGCTAAAGCGATCGGATACGCAAGCGCGGGAACGTTTGAGTTTTTGTACGACAGCAAGGATAAAAAATTCTATTTCATCGAGATGAATACTCGCTTGCAGGTCGAACACACCGTAAGCGAGATGCGAAGCGGGCTCGATCTGATCGAGTGGATGATCCGTATCGCGCAGGGCGAGAAGCTGCTACCTCAAAGCGAGATAAAATTTAGCGGACACGCGCTTGAGTGCCGTATCACCGCCGAGGACTCCAAAAGTTTTATGCCAAACCCGGGCAAAATTACAAAATACGTCGCTCCGGGCGGCAGAAACGTGCGTATGGACAGCCATGTCTATGAGGGCTATTCGGTGCCGCCTTACTATGACAGCATGATCGGCAAGCTCATCGTTTACGACAAGGACCGCGCGCGCGCGATCGCAAAAATGAAGGTCGCGCTAGACGAGCTCATAATCGGCGGCATAAAATCGACGCGCGATTTTCATCTTAGGATGATGAACAACCCCGATTTCGTGGATAATAACTACGACACAAATTACCTAGCCAAGCATTAAATTTAAAATTCCAAGGGATGATACTCTTGGAATTTTAAAATTTATTTGAAATTCTACATTTAAAATTCCGCTTTAAATTTTTCATTTAAAAAGCTACTTGAAATTTTGTTTTAAAATCCCGTCGCTCCATGCTTTAAATTTTGCTATTAAATTTACCGCTAAATCTTGGTGACGATGCGCGAGATACGCCATTGTTGCCGCTTATATGTTTTACAGCGAGATTGACGGCAGGGTTGGTTTAAATTTTACGTTCTGCGGCGATTGAAATTTAGAATTTATGTCTTGCTACCGCAAATATTTGCTTTCATCTACACCGATCTAGTTAAAATTTAATGCCATGCATGCGCTCTATCATCTATTTCGGCGACCGGCTACCGACGTGCGCGAGTAAGCGGTATAAAATTTACCGCACGAGCCGCTGCACCCGTTCGGCGTAAACTTGACCGCGCTCGCCGCTGCGAGCGCGAAGTAGTATCGAGCTGCAAATTTTAAACTATCTCGTCGCACGCGCTTGAGAAATGGTGACCTGCTTTGCGGGCAAAGCGTGCTAGGTCTTTAAACCGTCAAATTTCAAGCCCTGAAAATTCCTCGTAAAATTTATTTAGATAATCAGCGTAATAGAAGTTTTGATTTCTAGCGTCAAATTTACCTGCTATTTCTAAAGCCATTTTATAAGTATTTTCATCTCCAAATGCGACAATGGGGATAAGCAATTTTAAATAATTCAAATCATCGTTGCTATCGAGTATAGTGTGTGAATGCTTACGCGCCAAGCTTAGCGCTGTTTCGTGCTCTCCCAGCCTAACGGCGATCTCGATTAGCGGTGCGATCTGATTTATGAAGCGAGGATCTGACTCGATCATTGCAGCGGCCTTTGGCAGCAAAGCCGTCGCTTCCTCTATCCTACCCAGCGCTACCATACTAAATAAGATCGGCGCGTAGGTTGTGTATGGCACTTTGATACAACCTAGCTCGCCCGAAATTATCGGCGTAGCTAACTCCAGTGCCGCCTCATACTCGCCCACAAAATTTAAATACGCGATCTCGCTCGATGCCTCGCACGCCTCGCAGCCGTCCATATCGTCTTTGGCTAGCTTTTTCCACATCTTGTAGTTTGCTTTCGCCTCTTTAGACTCACCCATGTCAATGTTTTGATTCGTCAAAGCCTTGTAATAGCGTGATAACGAGAGCCCTTCTATGCTCTCGTAGTAAAACAGCATCGTCTCGTTCATCTCGTCTATAAGCTCTTTTTCTATCATAGAGCTTTTAGCGGCGTCTGGAGCTATCCATCTAAATTTCCATAGGCAGTCCACGAAGCAGACAAAATTCGAATATTCCTTCTTTTCCAAATTTTTTGCGATATAGTCTGTGAGCCACATTAGCGCCTTCATTCTTAAAAATGCACCGAATTTTCCAATTTCATCATTCACTATAAAATCACAAATTTGAGTGGCAAATGCAAAATTTTTCGCTCTTATGGCGTCTCTTATTGCGCTATTGAGGCATTCCTCTTTATCTGCCATACTTTTAAGCCCATTTAGCTCTTCATAAAGCCCCCCTAGCGAGTCCTGTTTCATTTTCGCTCTTCGTTAAATTTTGCGATAATTATATCCGTTTAGTCTGAAGTTAAGCAGGCGCGTCGCGATTTTAAAGCCTAAAAGGCAAAAATTAAAATTTAAGAGCTATTTTTAAAACAGCTCTGCTAGCGTGCCGTTTTGGCGCCCTATTTGCCGCTGCGATAGGTAAATTTCAGCTTTGTTATATAAATTTAATATTAAAATGCCGTATTCATAAATTTTTTAAGAAAAGGGGAATTTATGGAGATAAACATGCAGCGCTTTAAAAGCGAGTTCGAGCAAATAAGCCGCTTTGGGGCTTTGGCGGGCGGCGGGCTTACGCGGCTTGCGTTTTCGCGCGAGGATAAAGAGGCGCGCGATTTCCTCATATTGCTACTTCAAAAAGAAAATTTCAAGATCAAAATCGACGATACGGGCAATATTTTCGCTAAATTTAGCGGCGTCAGCAATCCCGATCTACCGTCCGTCAGCGCGGGCTCGCATATCGATAGCGTACCGCAGGGCGGCTTTTACGACGGCACATTAGGCGTCATGGCTGCTTTGGAGGCAATCCGCGCGGTGCGAGATAGCGGAGAGAGGCTTGCGCGACCGCTAGAGCTAATCGTCTTTGTTTGCGAGGAATCAAGCCGCTTTAAAATGGCGACCGTAGGCAGCAAGATAATTAGCGGCAAGCTATCGCAAAAGCGGCTGGGCGAGCTAAAGGATCGGGACGGAATTTCGCTGTTTGACGCTATGCAAAGTTTCGGGCTAAATCCCGCAAATTTAAAAAGCTGCGTCCTGCCGAAATCCAGCTTTCATAGCTATATTGAGCTTCATATCGAGCAGGGGCCGGTATTGCAGCGACGCGGCATCCCCGTAGGCATCGTCACGGGTATCGCCGCGCCCGTGCGATACGAGTTGCGGATCGAGGGCAGAGCCGATCACAGCGGCGCTACACCGATGGATATGCGCTGCGACGCCCTAGCTTGCGCTAGTGAGGTCGTTTTAAGCGCGGAGAGAATTGCCAAGGAGGGCAAAACCACGGTCGCGACGACGGGCTATGCAAACGCGATACCCGGCGTGCTAAACGTGATCCCCGGCTCCTGCACGCTAGGTCTTGATATACGCGATATCGATGAGGAGGCGCTTAGGGCGGCGGACGATAAAATTTGCGCCGCGATAGGTGAAATTTGCGCTCGCAGAGGGTGCAGATTTGAACTAAAAAATCTCATCAAAGATCGCCCCGTAAAGCTAAATGGGGAGATGATAGCTCTGCTTGAGAGCTGTGCCGGCGAGCTTAAAATTCCAAGCCTAAGGCTTCCTAGCGGCGCAGGACACGACGCGATGAATATGACGGAGCTTGCGGATCGCGTTGGGATGCTTTTCGTGCCGTGCAAGGACGGCATCAGCCACAACGTAAATGAAAGCATAAACTGGCACGACGCGTTTGCCGCTACGAAGGTTCTGGCAGCGGCGATGTTAAACTTAGCTAAAAAATAAAGGAGAAAAGATGGATGCTATCGCACAAAAAGTAGAGGCGCTAAAAAGCGAGATGATTGGGGATCGCAGGTTTTTTCACTCGCATCCCGAGACGGGCTGGTTTACCTTTTTTACGACCGCGGTTATCGCAGATCGTATGCAGCGCTTGGGCTATGAGATAAAGCTCGGTCGCGAAGTGGTGAAAGCTGAAGCGAGGCAGGGCGTAGGCGGCAAGGATGCCTGCGAGAAGGCGAAACAGCGCGCCGAAGGGCTGCTAAATGCAGATCAGATGAAATTTCTTGATGCGATGGAGGACGGGCTAACGGGTCTAGTGGCGCAGATCGACACGGGGCGCGCGGGCAAGACGGTCGCTTTTAGATTTGACATAGACGGCGTGGACGTGACCGAGAGTACGGACGCGGACCACCGCCCTTTTAAGGAGGGCTTTCGCTCCGATATTAGCGGCATTACGCACGCGTGCGGGCACGATGGGCATATCACGATGGGGCTTGCTTTAGCGAAGCTCATCGCGCAGAGCCTAGACGATTTTAGCGGTAAATTTAGATTTATCTTCCAAACCGCCGAGGAGGGTACCAGGGGCGCCGTAGGTATGGAAGCTGCGGGCGTCACCAAGGGCGTGGATTACTTGCTGGGCGGTCATATCGGCTTTCAGGCTACCACTATGAGAGGCATCATCTGCGGCACCAAGAAACTGCTTGCGACCACTAAATTTGACGTAAATTTACAAGGCAAGTCCGCTCACGCCGCGGGCGCGCCGCAAAACGGAGCCAACGCTCTGCTCGCCGCAGCCGAGATGGCGCTTGATATGCACGGCATCACGAGGCACGCAGACGGCGTCACGCGTATCAATGTCGGCGTGCTGCGCGCGGGCGAAGGGCGCAACGTCATCGCGCCTAACGGCTATCTCGCGTGCGAGACGCGTGGCGAGAGCACGGAACTGAATGAGTTTATGAAAGCCAAATGCATGGACATAGTGGAGGGCGTTTCTAAAATTTACGGCGTCAGCTACGACGTGAAGGTCACGGGCGGCACTGCGGGCGGCGATAGCGACGAGGATAGCACGCAGCTTTACGAGGATGCGGCAAAGGCATCGCCGTTTATCGACGATGATAAAATCGTAAGGGAGCTAAATTTTGGTGCATGCGAGGACTTCGCGCACTTTATGCGCTCGGTGCAGGACGCGGGCGGTAAGAGCGGATATCTGATGATCGGCACGACGCTTGCGGCGGGACATCACAACGCCAAATTTGACTTTGACGAGGATTCGCTGCTTGCGGGAGTGGACGTTTATCTGCGCTGCGCGTATAAGCTAAACGGCAAAATTTAAGGAAAGCGGTATGAAAAGAGCACTACTTCTAAGCGCTTCCAGTTACAAAGACAGCGGCTATCTGAACCACTGCAAGGGGTGGATCAAGGAATTTTTAGGGGGTCTTTGGGAGGATGAAATTTTATTCATTCCGTTTGCGGGCGTTAGGCGCACAAACGAGCAATACGAGCAGAAGGTCGCGGATTGCTTGGAGAGCAACAATATCAGATCGATTCATCGCTTTGCCGATATGAAAGCCGCCGTTAAAAACGCCAAATCGATCTGCATCGGCGGCGGCAATACCTTCGTGCTGCTAAATGAGCTTTATAAATTTGATCTCTTAGGCGCGATCAAAGATGCCGTAGATAGCGGTACGCCGTATTTCGGCTGGTCTGCGGGCGCAAACGTCGCGGGCAAGACGATGATGACTACCAACGACATGCCGATCGTCTTTCCGCCCTCGCCGGTAGCTCTGGGGATCTTTCCGCACCAGATCAATCCGCACTTCATAAGCGGTAAAATTTCAAACCACAACGGCGAGAGCAGGGAGGAGCGGCTGGAGGAGTTTTTGATCGTCAATCAAAATGACAGCGTCTATGCTATGCCCGAGGGCAGCGCGTTTTTGATAAACGGAAACGAGTGCGAGGCGATGGGGCATGCGGACGTGCTGAAATTCGAGTATAAAAAAGAGATCTCGCGCATCGCCGTGGGAAGTAAATTTAAAATTTAAAAGGAGTTATCGTGCAGACACTTAGGCTATTTTTGGCGCTTGCGGGTATCGTCACAGTCGTCGCTTTACTGATCATGAAGAAGGATACTAAAACCGTGCTTATCGGCGTGGGCTTGGTGCTGTGCGTGCTTTGTCTAAAGCCGCTGGACGGGCTGGGCGCCTTTACCTCGTATATGACTAAGGCGGGGCTTATTAAAGCGATCTGCGCCAGCATGGGTTTTGCCTTCGTGATGAAATTTACCGGCTGCGACAGAGCCTTGATCCGCTTGCTTACCAGGCCGCTTGGGAATTTGGGCTTTTTGCTGATCCCCATCGTCGTGGCGCTTACGTACTTCATAAATATCGCGATCCCCTCCGCTGCGGGCTGCTCCGCTGCGGTCGGCGCTACGCTGATCCCCGTGATGATGGCTGCAGGCGTTAAGCCGGAAATGGCGGGAGCTGCAGTATTTGCGGGCACTTTCGGCGGCGTTTTGAGCCCGGGCTCGGCGCACAATGTATTCGTAGCCGATATGGTAAAGGCGCACAATCCCTCCTATACGGTTCAAGACGTCATCGGGGTGCAGTTTTCCAGCGCGATTACCGCTTTGATCGTAGTTTTAATCGTAATTAGCATAACGGCGATAGTTTGCAAAGATTACGTCAAGGGGGTAAATTATCTAGCTCAAAGAGAAAATTCAGCAGGTGCAGACGGCGCAAATCCTGCCGCGGCAAGCTCTGCCGCATCCGCCGCCGGTTCAAATTTAGATGCGCAGCCTCAAAAAATAAACGTCTTATACGCGCTTATGCCGCTAGTGCCTTTGGTGATTTTAATCATCGGCGGTACATCCAAGCTAAACACGATCTCCTTTCTTAAATGGACCAAGATGGGCGTTGCGGAGGCGATGCTACTGGGCGCTATCGTCACCATCGTCATTACTATGACCAACCCTCAAAAGATCACGAAGGAATTTTTCAAAGGCATGGGTAGCGCGTATGCCGATATCATGGGTATCATCATCGCAGCGGGCGTCTTCGTCGCGGGTCTTAGCGCGTGCGGGGCGATCGATTTCGTAATCGAGTGGCTGAAGGGCGAGCAGGGCTACGTAAAATTCGGCGGAACCTTCGTGCCGTTTTTTATGGGCGTCGTAACGGGCTCGGGAGACGCGGCGGCGATGGCGTTTAATACCGCCGTGACCGTGCATGCGGACCAGCTAGGATTTGCGCAGGATAAGCTCGGTATGGCGGTTGCGATAAGCGGCGCGCTAGGCAGGAGCGCATCGCCGATTGCAGGCGCTTGCATCGTTTGCGCGGGACTTGCGATGGTAAGCCCTATTCAGATCGCTAAAAGAACGGCTCTAGGGATGTTTCTATCCGTCTGCATCATCGCATTTTTCATTTTGTAAAAGGAGCTTAATATGGATATCGTGCAGAGGTTTTTGAACTACACCAAGATCAATACCACCACAAATAGGACCGTGGGTGCTGCGGGCATAATGCCCTCAAATCCCAAGGAGCTTGAGCTTGCAGGCCTCATAAAAAGCGAGCTCGAAGCTCTAGGCATAAAAAATATCAGCCTTAGCGAAAAGTCGATTCTAATCGCTAAAATTCCCTCAAATTTAGACGCGCCCGCTGCGAGAGTAGCGTTTTTCGCTCACCTCGATACCAGCGCCGAGCAGAGCGGCGACACCAAAGCGCAGATCGTAAGATACGAAGGCGGTGATATCTGCTTAAACAAAGAGCTAGAGATCTATCTTAAAGAGAGCGAAAATGAGGAGCTGCGAGATTACAAAGGAGACGAGATCATCGTAACGGACGGCACTAGCTTGCTAGGCGCCGACGATAAGGCGGCGATCGCCGCGATCGTAAATGCGCTGGAATTTTTCGTCCAAAATCCGCAGATAAAACACGGCGAGATAATCGCTTGCTTCGTACCGGACGAGGAGCAGGGCTTGCGGGGCGCAAAGGCACTGGATATAAGCGAGATAGGCGCAGATTTCGGCTACTGCCTTGATTGCTGCGGCATCGGCGAGTTTATCTACGAGAATTGGAACGCGGGCGATTGCGCCATTACTTTCAAAGGCCAGTCCGCTCATCCGATGAACGCCAAGGGCAAGCTCGTAAATTCCTTGCTTTTGGCGCATAAGTTTATCTCGCTGCTGCCCGCGGGCGAGGCGCCCGAATACACAGAGGGCAAGGAGGGCTATTTTTGGGTCAAGGAGCTTAGCGGCAACAGCGCAAAAACCGTCCTAAAGATCGACGTGAGGGAATTTGACGAGAAAAGATACGAGCAGCGCATGGAATTTTTGCAAAAAACTGCGGACGGGCTTCGCGCGATCTGGGGCGATCGGATCGAAATTTCGCTAAACGACCGCTATAAAAACGTCTATAACTTTTTGAAAAACGACGATGCGCCAGCAATTCGCTTTGCGAAGCAGGCTTTTAAAAGCCTAAATATCGAGCCTAAGATCAAGCCTATGCGAGGCGGCTACGACGGCGCCGTCATCTCCGCAAAGGGGCTGCCGTGCCCGAATCTCTTTACCGGCGGGCATAATTTCCACTCGATCTACGAATACCTGCCCGTAGGCTCTTTAAAGGCAGCGAGCGAGGTGGTTAAGCAGATCATAACGCTAGCTGCGGCGCGAGCTTAGCTCGGCCGCTTTCTGTTCCGCGCGCAGATTTGATTTTAATTTAGCTCGTTCATTCCGCCGTGAAATTTTACCCTGCTCGGCGGAATTTTATCTAACGGACGGGATTTTGCTTGGTAAAGAGAAATTTGGCTTTACTAAGCGGAATTTCACGCGGCTATGAAATTTTGCTTAGCTCTGCTGAGCGCGCGCGGTTTAGCGAGATCAAAAGGCGCGTTGCAAAATTTTGCCGCGCCCCGTGTTTTACGACCCGCTTATTGTCGCGTCTTTAATGCTATTCGCAGACGGTGCGACCGCGCATTTTCGCAGCTTGTCGCGTCAGGCTGCGGCAAATTTTATATTTCGACGATTTAGATGGCTAGCAGACACGCCGTATTGACCGGCAAAATTTTATCCCCGCAACCGGCAGAGAGAACGTTTTTAGCGCAAGTGAGATCTATTTTTTGGGGCGACACAGCGTCGTAAACGGGTCTTAAAAATGGTACGGAATTTCTTTAAATTAAAATTTTGCCGTAATGCTCGGCTCGCGCTGAATTATCTATAAACCGCGCGGGCTAAATTTAAGCACTCCGTTTAAAATTTCATCGCAGCGCTTTTCATTTTAAAATCTAAGTCCAAAAAGGATTTAAATTTTAAAATTTAGCCCCAAAACCTAGCTTGGTTTTAACTTAAAATTTTTTACCCGCGCTGCCCTTTGCGCCTAAATTTCTTAAAAATTCCGCGTACTCCGCCGCGCCCTTTTCTATCTGCGTGACACTGCTTTCGTAATCCACGCCCAGCGTCTCCTCAGCGCCGTAAAACGCGAAAAATCCGCGCCAATCGGCGTGAAAATAGTAGCGGAATGCCAGCTCAAATGGCGCTAAAATCTGCTCCATCGTGAAATGATACCGCCCGCTAGGCGCGTAATCGGCGCGCTTGATGCCCGCGCTCACCGCCAGCGCCACGGCACGCGCCCGCGCATGCCCTCGCTTGTGCGCCCGTAGGCAAATCCGTACGTCATCGTCGCATCAATCCAACTTTTTAAAATCGCGGGCGAGGAGAAATTATGCAACGGAAATTGCAGCATCAGCGCGTCGTGAGCTTTGATTATCGCGCGCTCGCGCTCGCCGTCTATTTCGCCGCTAGGATACTCGCGCGCTAGGTCGCGCACGGCGAAGCTTTGCGCGGCGGCCTCTTTCAAAAACCGTTTGTTTATGAGCGAATTTTCGATGTCGGGGTGAGCTAGGATGATTAAATTTTTCATATTTTTCCTTTAAAATTTTGGTTTGGGGCGATAAAATTTGCCGTTAAAATCGCAGATATAGCCCCGCTTTGAAATTTTATTTTCAAATGAGCGGTAGAATTTTAAGACAAAATTTCAAAGCGAAATTTTAATGCCCAAATTTCGGCGCTTAAATTTGACGCCGAAATTCCACAACAAATTTCAGTGCATAAATTTTATATTAAAGCTTAGCGTCTAAATACGCCGGAGCTCTATTTCAAAACGCCGGCTTGGCGCTTTATTTCCCCGCAGCTAGCAGATCCGCGAGCACCTTTGCGGCGTGATCCTTTGCCTTGACGCTTTTATAGACCTTTAAAATTTTGCCGTCCGCACCGATCAGAAAGGTCGAGCGCACGATGCCCAGATACTCGCGCCCGTAGTTTTTGCGTACCTGCCACGCGCCGTATAGCTTGGCCACCTCGTGCTGCGGATCGCTCAGCAGGATGTGCTTTAGGCTCTGCTTGGCGATGAAGCCCGCGTGGGATTTGGCGCTGTCGGGGCTGATGCCTACGATCACGCAGTCTGCCGCGATGAAATCATCGTATGCGGCGCTAAATTCGCACGCTTCGGTCGTGCAGCCTGGGGTGTTATCCTTGGGGTAAAAATACAGCGCAACTCTCTTACCCGCGAAGTCCTTTAGTGCGACGCTCGCTCCGTCGGCATTTTGCAGCGTAAAAGTAGGCGCTACGTCTCCCGCTTGTAGCGTGATTTTGCGCTCGCGATCCTCTGCGCTAAACTCGTCTTCGATCTGTGTTTTTCTCTGCATATCGTGTCCTTTTTTTGAAATTTTCGGGCTCGTAGCCCAAATCGTGGTTAAATTTTAATCTTTTTTCATAAATTTATCCTTGCTTGGATGAAATTTTGCCCCGTGCCGCAGCCGCACGCGATCGGGTGGATCGCAAGCGAGATCGTTCCAGACAAGAGCGGGCTAGGGGCTTGCTTTGCGGCACGCGTAAAAACATTTTGTTGCACATGCCTTGAGGCAGTATGGTACGAGAGCGCTTTGTATCTATCATGCCACGCAAATCCAGGTTCCTCACAAGCAAAATAACTCTTCATTTTTACAACCCCTCTTAATCTACTTTTAGCTTTTTAGCGATATGATTCCGCAAATTTAAACAAAGGAAACAATATGAAAACGCTAGTTATCTTATCGCACCCCAATCTCGCCGCATCGCGTGTGAACAAAGCCCTATCGCAGGTCGCAAAGAGCGCTGCCGGCGTAGAGGTACACCATTTGGAGGGGCTTTACGGCACCGATACTGCGCGCATCGACGCTCGCACAGAGCAAGACGCGCTACGCGGCGCGGATCGCATCGTATTTTTGTACCCGATGTACTGGCTAAACGTGCCGCCTATGCTAAAAGCCTATATCGACATCGTCTTTTCGCACGAGCTGGTGGGTTCCGGCGCGCTTAAGGGCAAGGTTCTGCAGCTTGCGCTAAGCGCTAGTACGCCGCTTAGCGAGTACTCTAAGCAGGGTGCGATCGGCTTTAGCCTGGATGAAATTTTAACACCGCTTAAGATCGCAGCAAACTACTGCGGGATGGACTTTGCTGTGCCGTTTGTCAGCAGCGGGTTTGAGCCGGGCGAGTTTGGCGACGATGCCGTAGATGCCGCAGCTGCACGCTTTGGTAAGCTTTTGCGAGGCGAACTAGGCCCCGACGAGTATCAAATTTAGCAAAGCAAATGCCCGCTACCCGCGGTTACGAGCCGAAATTTTAGGAGAGTGATTTTATTCGCGGAATCCACGTCTTTTAACGAGCCGATCGGCAAAAGCTTAAAGTGAATCAAAACACGCTATGGGCTGTTGCGACTAACTAATACGTGCATGCACTCGTCGTAGCCGGTGTTGATTGCTTATAAGGTACAAGCGTGTTTAAACAGCGCGCATCGGCTAGCTAATGTTGTCATCTATGGAGGCACGAATGGGCGTTCGGCTCGAAGTCATCGGCGTAAAACTCATCGTGTTTATTTGCGCAAGAGTGGTTAAATTTCGTAGCAAGTGGCAAAGTAGGGGGCAAAGTGTGTGTCGTGATCTTTTTGGATCGGGTGTGGGTTTTTGCGAAGCGGTCTCTGTCGCGCTTAGAGAGTTTAAATTTTAAAGTTTACCGCATCGCGTAATATTTTGCAAAACATCGCACCGCCACCGCGAAAAGATATGCTGAGCCTGCCGCTGTAAAAGTGTGGTGATCGGTCGCTACTACGCAAAGCGGCGGCGTGTCACGAGCGCGAAAAATATGAAAGTACATCGTTATAAGCGAGCGAGCAGGGCAAGAGCGGGTCTGCGTTTCATAAATATCTCGCGTAAGTGGGCTTACGCGATGAATGGATGTAAATCCTGCGCGAAACACGCACTGCGGCAAATAGGGTAAGACCGTTCTTGGTGTGATTGGGGCTGGATGTCGCGCGGGGTGTATCTACGCGTATGAAAGAAAAGACCGCTTACGGCGCTATTTGAGCTGCTACGAAATTTGATTTATCAAAAGAGGTTTTGAGGAAGGAGCGAAATTTTATCAATTTCGCTCCTTTATTTTGCGATGTTTAAAGCGGGCACATCGCTGCCGCGCGCGCCGTCGCGGGATTATTTCACGCCGACGATGATTTGAGTAGCTTTGATGATTGCGGTTACTTCATCATCTTTTTTAAGAGCTAAATTCTTAACCGATTCGTTCGTGACGGTTGCGCTTAAATTCTCGCCGCCGGCGCTTCTGACGCTGATCTCGGCATTTACCGCGCCCTCTTTAACGGCGGTGATTTTGCCCTTTATTTGGTTGGTCGCGCTTAAGCGTAGATCGTTCTCGCCTTTGGAGATGATGACGCTTGGGGCTTTGAATAAAAATACCGCCTCTTTGCCCGCTTTTAGGTCTAGACCTTTTTCAGAATCGGTCGTGACGGTTGCTTTTAGCACGTCGCCGCCCTTGGTTTTGCCTACGATTAGCGAGTTTACCGCACCTGTTTTTACCTCTGTGATCACAACGTTAAGTTGATTTCTTGCACTGATTGCCATTTTTTGGCTCCTTCTAAAAAATTATGGGCGAATATTAGCGGCAAATTCTTAAATGAAATTTAAAAATGCCGGATGTAAGAAATTAATTTGATTTGTTGCGAATTTATATTAAGCCCACTTTTTAAATTCCTAGCTTGCATTATTAAAAGTAGCGTTAAAAAATAGATGAAATTCTAAATTTGCATATATTAAATCGAGTTATTTTCCTTAAAATTTTATTTGCTTTTTATAAAATTCTGCGTTTTTTTAGAGCTCTGACGCAAAATTTGGCGTTTGTTTTATGCGCATCTGCGAAGTGTACATCCGGATAGAAAATTTATCTCAAATCGCGCCCGATAAGGCTTTAAGAGCGCTCCGCTTACGCCTGTTCGCTGAATTTTACGCCTCGCGCATCGATTTTTACGAGTGGATTGGTAAGTGAGGCGGTTTTACATTTGCTTTAAAATTATGGCGAGCGGTGCGCTTTGAGCGCAAAATTTTAGTGCATCTTGCTTTGCAAAAAATCGCGCAGAATCATCGCGTGGTTGCAGTGCTCGTCCTTTGCGGCATATAGCAGCGTGACGACCGGCTCGTTTTTAACCTTTTTCAAAAATTCGGCCACGACGGAATTTTGCTCAAGCTCAGCTAAGTAAAGCTCCTTAAAATGGGCGAAATTCTCAGGCTTATGCGCGAAAAGCTTACGTATTTCGGTGCTAGGCGTTATATCTTTCGCCCACATATCAAGCTCCAGCGCGTCTTTTTTTATGCCGCGCGGCCAAAGTCTGTCGCATAGTACGCGAAATCCATCCTCTTCCTCCGCGCGCTCATAAACGCGCTTAATCTTAAATTTTGTCAAAGTTTGCTCCTTTAAATTTGCTAGTCTTTTATGAAATAATCGCCGTCGAAGCTTACGAGCGAGTACTTGCGCTCGCTTCCAAGCGCCTCTACGAGCTCCGGTACGCTAAGAAACGTGAGGCTGTCGGCGCCTATAAATTTGCAAATTTCATCCGTGCTCATATTCGCGGCGATCAGCTCGCGTACGCTCGGCGTGTCGATGCCGTAGCGCTCGGGATACTTTAGCTCGGGGCTTGCGATGCACATATGCACGCGCGCCGCGCCCGCATGGCGCAGAAGCTCGACGATCTTTTTGCTCGTAGTGCCGCGTACGATGCTATCGTCCACGACGACGACGCTCTTGCCGTGCAGTGCCGCGCCGATCGGGTTTAGCTTGAGTTTGACCTTTAAATTTCGCACCTCTTGCGTCGGCTCGATGAAGGTGCGGCCGATGTAGTGGTTGCGCACGATCGCCATCTCGAAGGGCAGCTTGCTCTCTTGCGCGAAACCAAGCGCCGCCGGCACGCCGCTATCGGGCACGGGCACGACGAAATCGGCTTTTAGCTCTTTACATTTTCGCGCGAGTGCCGCGCCCAGCTTTTTTCTGACCTCGTATACGTTTTTGCCCTCTACGACGCTGTCGGGGCGCGCGAAGTAGATGTATTCAAACGCGCAAATTCTAGCCTCCGCAGCTTTTAAAATTTGAACCGAGCTGAACTCATCCTTGCCCTCTTCGAAGATCACCATCTCGCCGGGCTTTACGTCGCGGACGAACTCGGCTCCTACGAGATCAAACGCGCAAGTCTCGCTCGCGACGATGTAGCCGCCGTCTTTGAGCCTGCCGATGCTAAGCGGACGCACGCCGTAGCGATCGCGCACGGCAAACATCTTCGAGCGGCTTAAAATCAGAAGCGAATACGCACCCACGCACTGTTGCAGCGCCTCGATGATACGGTCTTTTAGATGCTCCTGCTTGCTACGGGCGATGAGGTGCAGTATGTTTTCGGTGTCCATGCCGGATTGAAAGATCGCCCCCTCGCTTACAAGCTTGCGGCGAATTTCGTCTTTGTTGATTAAATTTCCGTTATGAACGATAGAGATCTCCCCAAGAGCGTAGTTGCCCGCAACGGGTTGCGCGTCCTTTAGGCTGTCTGCGCCCGCGGTGCCGTAGCGGTTGTGACCGATCGCGATGTTGCCCTTTAAAATTTCAAAGCTCGCGGGACTAAAAACCTCCGTCACGAGCCCTGTGGCTTTGATCGTTTTGATATGATGGTTGAAGCTCGAGCTGATGCCGCTTGCCTCCTGGCCGCGGTGCTGCATGGCAAAAAGCCCGTAATACGCGGTCTTAGCCGCACCTTCGGAATTTATGACTCCCACGATTGCGCACATTTTCTAACCTCTTAAATTTTATTTTTTAGAAATTTATCTATATTTTGTTTTATCATTGACGGCTTGCCGTCCGGCATGTTGCCGGCGCCTTATTAAATAGATCGACTGAAATTTTAAACGTCTCGGTGATATTTTCTCCGCCTGTGGCGTAGCTGCCGAATAGACCGACTTTGTAAATTCCAAAGCTTTCAAGCTCGGGCTTTAGCTCGCGCAAAAAATTTAAAATTTCATCTTTAGTTGGCATTTTTTCCTCTGAAATTTAGCCGCAAAGCCTAGATTCCTAAGCAATCGTCGATGCCGTAAAGCCCGCTATTTTGCGATGCTAGCCATACCGCTGCCTTTATCGCGCCTCTAGCAAAGGTCGCGCGCGAAGTTGCCGTATGATTTAGCTCGATAAATTCGCCATCTCCGTAAAATCCCACGGTGTGGCGTCCGACGATGTCGCCGCCGCGCAGCGACATCACGGCGATCTCGTCCTTGCCGCGCTCGCCGATGAGCCCGTCGCGACCGCTTACGCGCACGTCTTTTAAGCTTAGCTCGCGTGCGCTTGCGGCGCTTTCCGCAAGGCTCATCGCCGTGCCGCTCGGGGCGTCTTTTTTGTGGCGGTGGTGCATCTCTAAAATTTCGCAGTCAAAATCGCGCAAACTCCTGCTGGCAAGCGCTACGAGTTTGTTTAACACCGCAACGCCCAGGCTCATATTCGTAGCGTGCAGCACGGGCATCTTCGCGCCGCATTCGCGCAGTAACCGCTCGCCCTCCTCTCCTAGAGCCGTCGTGCCGATGCAAAGCGGCTTTGGGTGCGAAAGCGCAAATTTCATTAAGCTTATCGCGCCGTCTCGGATCGTGAAGTCTATCACGACGTCGCAGCCGCTAAAAAGCTCGTCGTAGCTGCTCGTTACGGCGCAGCTCGGCGTATAATCAAGAGGCGCGACCGTGTAGATCACGCTTGCTCGCGCCTGATCGAAATTTTTCAGGCATTCGTAGATCATCGTGCCCATTCTGCCGCTTCCGCCGTGAATTCCTATATTTATCATCGCCGCTCCTTAAATTTTTTAATCCGCTTAGTATAGCCAAATTTTGCTTACATTACCTCTCTACGCCGAGGCTTAGCGGGATAAAGCTGTTTTGTTTGAGCTCCGCTTCGCTCGGCTTTTTGATCTCTATGCGAGAGGCGCTTACGCCGCGCTGCACGAGTGCCGCTTGCACGGCAGTCGCCCTGGCAAGGGCTAACTCATCAAGACGCGAACGGGTAAATTTCTGCGCTGCTATCAGCTCCTCCATCGCCTCATCGCCGCCGGATTTGATGCCGTATTTGACCTTAAGCGCCGCTATGGCTTCATCTGTGGAGAAGCCTTGTTTATTAGACATCAGCGTGAGGGTATTTTGCAGAGAGCGCCTTTTAAACTCGTGAGTATCGAGTTTTTCGTTATACGCAGAGTTTAGGATGATCTTGAGTTCGGGCTTGGCTTTTGCGACCTTGGCTAAATCGTCAATTTTAGAGCTTTCGCTGATTAAAATTTCGCTGCTTGCCGCCTCAAAATCGATACTTTCCAGCTTTTTCGTATCCACGCCTGCGATCTTTCCCATAAATCTAAACGGGCTTAACACGATATCCGAGAGCAGCTTTTTGATCGCGCCCCAAACGAGCGCGCCGTAGCTAAATTTCGGATCGCTCAGCGTGCCGCTTAGAGGCAGGCTAATATCGATCTGATCGTCGCTGTCCTTTAGGATCGATACGACTAGACCGATCGGAAGACTCAGTGCGTCCTTGCTCTGCACCTCTTTGCCAAGCTCGAAGCGGTCTAAATTTAGATCATTGCTTGCGTTTAGCTTGCCATCGTCGATTTTGTAGGCAAGTTTTAAATTTAACTTACCGCCCGCGATTTCATTGCCGATATATTTGGCGGTATAGGGCGATGCGGGCACAAGCGGAATCTCCTTTAAAACGACGTTTATATCGCTTTTGCGTTTGAAATCCAGAAGGTAGGCGCGCGCCGTAATGCTCGCTAGCCCGCTTCCGCTTACGAGCGAGCTAAGCTTGATATCCGCCGCTTGCTTCGGGCTGATCTCGCTGATGCTTGCTTTCATATCGCTGATACGCAGTTTAAAGGGCGTTGCTAGACTCTCGTCGGTGAAATTTAAACTTCCGCCGCTAAGCGAGATATTTTTTACGCTCCACGCAAAGTTTGTTTTGCTTTTCGCGGGTCTGCTAGGTGCAGCTTTGGCGGGCTTTGCGGCCTGTTTTGCCTGCGCGCCGGGCTTTATCAGCGAGAGCAAATTTAAACGCCTGTCTTTATTTAGCGAGATATTTGCCGCGGGTGAACCAAGAGTGATCTTATTTAGCGTGAGATAGCTTGGGCTTAGCGCGATTTGCGCGACATTCAGCGACGCAAGGGAGAAAATTTTATCCCTGCCCGAGCTTAGCGCCAAGCCCTTGCCCGATAGCTTCGCTTCGAGCGAGAATGCGTTTGAAAGCTTCAGCTGCCCTTGCATAGCGAGCTCGCCTGCGATGGAGCCTGTGATAAATTCCGCCGCGTATTTGTTAAAAACGCCCAAGTTCGGCGCATTTAGGCTGAAGCTCACGCCCGCGTTAAGCGGCGCGATGCTAGCCTTGCCGTCCGCGTTAGCGGTGATTTCGCCCGCGATAAGGTTTGCTTTGATGTCGAAGGGCTCGGCGAAATTCGAGCTTAGCCCGCTTAGCGTGGCGCTGAAATCCTTTATCTCGTGCACATTGTTTTTAACGATAAAGCTCTCGCTGATCTTAGCCTTTGCGCCCGTTAAGGAGGCCTCGCTGATCTTAAATTTTAAAGCGGGGCTTTTGGCGGGCTTTTTAGAATCCGAATTTGCGCCGCTTGCCGTAGAATTTGCGTCCGCTTGGCTTACGGCGCTAGAGCTCGCCGTTTTTTTGGAGCTCGCAGGATTTTTAGAGATCGCGCTTAAAATCGCCAGATCGTTTATGCTTTTGGCGCCGTTAACGCCCACTTCCGAGTTGAAAAACGGCTCGTTTAGCAAAATTTTATCCACGCCCAGATCGAGATCCGCGACGTTAAATTTAACCCCTTGCACGCCGAAGCTTTCAAATCCGCTAAAAATTCCGTTTTTGTTTGCGATTTTGGAGTTTGAAATTTTAGCGAACTCCAGGCTTACGCCGTTTTGCGCGCCCTCTTTGTCGTAGCTAAACGCGCCCAGCTCGGTTGCGGCGACTGAAATTTTATCGCTACGCGCTAGCGTAATCTGCGTATCCGCGATACTAAAGGCGCCAAAGCCCGTATGAAGGGCCGTATCGTTACCTTCGGCGTTAAATTTTAAAAAATTTCCCGTGATTTTAGTGTCGTTTGAGACGACCGAAATTTGCGGGTTTTCAAAGCTTGAGCGGTTTAGATCTACGCTTTTTACGGCGGAGTTTAGCCGCAAGTTTGCCCCCGTTTTATTAAAATCCAACGCAAAATCCGCGACCCACGCGCCCTCAAAGCCTGTGGAAATTTTGGTTTCGTTCATATCGTATTTTGCGCGCGAAACTAGCACTTGCGGAATCATTACTGCGCCTGAAATTTCATTCGAAACGTCCGTATTTAGGCTAAAGCTCGGGATTTTTAGCGAACCAAGCGAAATTAAGCTTTGATCTTGCAAAATTTCTAAGCTCTCAAGCTCAAGTTTTGAGTTTTCAAGCGCAAATTTTATATTTTTATCAAGGCTCAATCGGTAATTCAGCTCGGCGGAAAGAAAGCCGTTCTTAAGCCGCACGCCGCTAGGATCGAGGTATGATAGCCAAAACGGATCGATTTTCAGCCGTTTAAGATCTATTTTGCCATGCAAGCGCAGCGGCGCCAGATCGATCGCTCCATCGAAACTCAGCGAGTCGTATGTGCGCGAAACCGCGCTTAGATCGTGCTCGCCGATCGTTTCGTCTTTTAAGCTTAGCCCATTTATCTCGTAATTCAGATCGGTCGAGATGAGAGAAAACGGCCTTTTCAGAGAGTTATCGACGTAGCCCAGAGAGCCGCGCTCGATCTTAAAATTATTCAGCGTGACGTTGAAACTCGAGTTTTCATCCTTGCTTTCGCTCTTTTGCTCCGAGATCAGCGGCTCAAAATTGAAGGTGCCGTTTTGCTCGCGCTCGACGTGAAATTTAGGCGATTTAAGATGCAAAATTTCTACCGCGAGAGTCTTTTTAAAAAGCTTTGAAAAACCGATTTTTAAATTTATCTCATCGGCGCTAAATAGCGGCTTAAAGGTGCTAAGCTCCGGCTTTGTGACGTTTAGCTCGTAGGTAAAGGGGTTAAATTTAGCATCCTGCACGCTAAAGCTTGCTCTGCCCTCTAAAATTTTAGGCAGCGCCTTTTCGATAAAAAGCGGCACGCCGAAAAAGCCCGCAAGCACGTAAAACAGCGCAAATCCACCTACGCCGAAAGCAAACTTACGCCAGTGTTTCATAAAAAAATTTTTCATTTTTCCGCTCATTAATTTTGATAGCGTAAAATTATATCAAAAAATTTCGTGCAAAGGGTTAAAATTTGCTGGTTCACATCTGCTGCTCGGTCGATTGCGATTATTTTTTGCGCCGCTTAAAAGAGCTCGCGCAAGAGCCGCTAATAGGCTATTTCTACGATCCAAACATCCACCCCTACGGCGAATACGTTCTTAGAATGCACGACTCAAAGCGGGTTTGCGAAAATTTGGGGATTAAATTTATCCCGGGCGAGTATGATTTTCAGGGCTGGCTACAGGGTGCGCGCGGGCTTGAAAACGAGCCCGAAAAGGGCGCGCGCTGCGAGTTTTGCTTTGATTTTCGCATGCAAAAAACGGCCGAGCTCGCGTTAAGCCTAGGCGAGCGCAAAATCACTACGACTCTTTTAATGAGTCCCAAAAAATCTCACTCTCAGCTTTGCAGCTCGCTGCAACGTATCTGCGAGCGCTATGGGCTGGAGTTTATCGCGCCCGATTTTCGTAAAAACGGCGGCACGAACGAGCAGTTTGCGCTTGCGAAAAAGGATGCGCTGTATCATCAAAACTACTGCGGCTGTATCTATGCTCTCGCGGCACAGCAGAATGATCAGCGAAAGACCGAGTGGGATTCGAGCGGAAGTTTGACGGAGGATTTGAGGCGAAATTCCGCCCCCGATGCTGAAATTTACGAGCTAATGTCGTCTATCGATCGGCAAATCTTGCCCGCTTCGGTAGAGGAGAAACTGAAATTTTACAAAAAGCTTTGCTCGCTCGAAAAAAAAGGGGTGGAATTTAGCGTGCTGCGCGATCGATTTTTAAACTACCGCCTGCTGCGCGCATGGATTAAATTTGACGGGCGTGTAGTGCCTTCGTTTGTGCTATTTGGCTCGCATTTTACGCGCGAAAACGTAAAGCTTAGCGTGGAGCGGGAGTGTGAAATTTTTTGCAGCGATAAGGGGGAGATTAAAATTTTAAACCTGGCGAAATTTAACGAAATTTCAAGATCAAATTTCAAAAGCGTATCCGAAATGCTAAAAAATCCGCCAAGTCTCGCGCGTCAAAATAAAGCTCGCACCGCCCTGTGCGCTGCGGGCTCGCTCTCGCCGATCATCGTCACGGATGAGATAAGAGCCGCCAAAGTTCAAATTTACGGGCTCTCGCGCATATTTTTAGACGTTAGGGAAATTTTAGTAAGAATTTGATAAAATTGCAAGATTTTTAAATAAAGGCAGATAATGATAGACATAAACGAAATTCTCTCCATCCTACCTCATCGTTTTCCGTTTTTGCTGATAGATCGCGTCGAAGAGCTCAGCATAGGCGAAAGCATCAAAGCCTATAAAAACGTAACCTACAACGAGCAGATCTTTCAGGGCCACTTTCCGGGGCATCCGATCTATCCGGGCGTCATGATCATCGAGGGCTTAGCGCAGGCAGGCGGCGTGCTGGCGTTTAAGAGTATGGAGAAAGACGGCGTCGATCTAAGCGACAAGGTCGTGTATTTTATGAGCATCGATAACGCTAAATTTAGAAGCCCGGTTCGCCCCGGCGACAAGCTTGAGTATCGCATCAGCGTAATCAAACATCGCGGACGTATCTGGGTGCTAAAGGGCGAAGCCTATATCAACGACGGCGCCACATTGGCCGCGCAGGCTGAACTTCAAGCGATGATAATGGATAAATGATGGCTAAAGTTCACCATACGGCGATCATCGAGGATGGCGCGCAGATCGGAGCCGAAGTAACGATCGAGCCGTATGCCTTCGTAAGCGCGCAGGCTAAAATCGCAGACGGCTGCACGATCAAGCAGGGCGCGCGTATCATCGGCGATACTCAAATCGGCGAGAACTCTAAAATTTTTTCATACGCGATCGTGGGCGAGATTCCGCAGGATATGAGCTTTGAAGATGGCGAGCGCACGGGGCTAATCATCGGCAAAAACGCTACGATTCACGAGTTTTGCACGATCAGCTCGGGCTCGCATAAGGGCGACGGATTTACGCGCATCGGCGATAATCTATTTATGATGGCGTATTGCCATATCGCGCACGACTGCGTGTTGGGAAGCAACATAATCCTAGCCAACAACGCCACGCTCGCAGGTCACGTCGTAATGGGCGATTATGCCGTTATCGGCGGACTTACGCCAGTGCATCAATTCGTTCAAATAGGCGAGAGCTGCATGATCGCAGGGGCTAGCGCGCTTAGTCAGGACGTAGTGCCGTTTTGCCTAGCCGAGGGGAATCGCGCCTATATCCGCGGGTTAAATTTAACGGGCATCCGCCGCCGCTTCGATAAAGAGACGGTCGAGACGATAAATCGGGCGTATAAATTTTTATTTAACCAAGGCGCGGGCTTAAAGGAGCAGGCGCAGATCCTTTTAGCCGAAACGAGCGATCAAAACGTGCGCAAGATGTGCGAGTTTATAATCAACACAAAACGCGGAATTCCGCTAGATAAAGGTAAAATTTAATGGCAAATAAGTGCAGTTTTTGCGGTGAGACGGGCGCGGACGGGCGTCGTATCTATCCTAATGACGACGGTACGGCGGCTATCTGCAGCTATTGTATCGATATGGCATACGCCGCTATCCACGGCAGCGAGGGTCAAAATGAGGCGATACAAAATCAAAATAAAGAGATCGATTTCGAAGCTATCAAGCCAAAGGCGCTGATGGAAGTGCTAAATCGCTACGTCATCGGTCAGGAGCGCGCTAAGAAAATTTTTAGCGTCGGCGTTTACAACCACTATAAAAGAATTTTCAGGCAGACCGACGCAAAGGGAGACGATACCGAAATTTCAAAATCAAATATCTTACTTATCGGACCTACCGGCAGCGGTAAGACGCTTATGGCGCAGACCTTGGCGCGATTTTTGGACGTGCCGATTGCCATTAGCGACGCTACGAGCCTAACGGAAGCGGGCTACGTCGGCGAGGACGTAGAAAATATCCTCACCCGCCTTTTGCAGGCCGCGGATGGCGACGTAGAAAAGGCGCAGCGCGGTATCGTATTCGTAGACGAGATCGATAAGATCGCGCGAATGAGCGAAAACCGCAGCATCACGCGCGACGTAAGCGGCGAAGGGGTACAGCAAGCGCTACTTAAAATCATCGAAGGAAGCGTCGTAAATATCCCTCCGAAGGGCGGCCGCAAGCATCCAAATCAGGACTTCATCCAGATCGATACGACCAATATTTTGTTCGTCTGCGGCGGCGCGTTCGACGGGCTAAACGAAATCATCAACCGCCGCATCGGGCAGAACGTGCTCGGGTTTAATCAAACCAAGCGCAGCAAGAAAGAGAGCTTAAATTTGCTAAATATGGTCGAGGCCGACGATCTCGTGCATTACGGCATAATTCCCGAGCTCATCGGGAGATTGCACGTAGTGGCTACGCTAAATGAGATCGACGAAAAGGCGATGGTTAGAATTTTAACCGAGCCGAAGAATGCGATCTTAAAGCAATATCAAAAGCTCTTTGCGATAGACGGCGCAAATTTAAAATTTGACGATGACGCGCTAAGGGAGGTCGCGAGCCTTGCGATCAAGCGCAAAACCGGCGCACGCGGACTTCGCAGCATAATCGAGGAGATTATGATCGATATTATGTTTGATCTGCCTGAGCTTAAGGGCTATGACGTCATCATTTCCAAAGAGGTCGTAGATGGCGTTTCTAAGCCGATACTTGTAAAACAAAATTTAACTGCATAAAGGGGATAAATGTTACTTGATTCGATTCTAGGATTATTTTCTAGGGATATGGGTATTGATCTAGGCACGGCAAACACGCTTGTGCTGCTAAAAGATAAAGGCATCATCATCAACGAACCGAGCGTCGTCGCGGTGCAAAACGAGCGCTACGGTAAGCAAAGGATCATCGCCGTGGGCGCCGAGGCTAAAGAGATGCTCGGACGCACTCCCGGCGACATCGAAGCGGTGCGCCCGATGAAGGACGGCGTTATCGCGGATTTTGATATGACGGAGAAGATGATTAGGTATTTTATCGAAAAGACCCACAAGCGCCGCTTTTTCGTAAGCCCGCGTATCATCATCTCGGTACCTTACGGGCTAACCCAGGTCGAGCGCAAAGCCGTGCGCGAAAGCGCGATGATAGCGGGCGCGCGAGAAGTTTATCTAATCGAAGAGCCGATGGCTGCGGCGATCGGCGCGGGTTTGCCGGTCAATGAAGCGCGCGGCTCGCTGGTCGTGGATATCGGCGGCGGCACCACCGAGATCGGCGTCATCTCTTTAGGCGGCATCATCAGCGCTAAATCCGTCCGCGTCGCGGGCGATAAGATCGACGCTAGCATCGTTAATTACGTCAAGGAAAAATATAGCCTGCTTATTTCGGAGCGTGCCGCCGAGGAGATCAAGATCAAGATCGGCACGGCGGTACAGCAGCAAAAAGATCTTACATACACGGTCAAAGGAAAAGACCAGATCAGCGGGCTTTTAAGCTCGGTTGATCTTACGAGTGAGGACGTTAGAGAGGCGATCAAAGACTCGATCAGAGAGATTGCCGATGCGCTGAAATTTGTCCTTGAGAGCATTCAGCCAGAAGTCGCCGCCGACATCGTCGAAAACGGCGTCGTGCTAACGGGCGGCGGCGCGCTCATTCGCGGATTGGATAAGTATCTAAGCGACACCGTAAAACTTCCGGTTTTTGTCGCGGATGAGCCGCTGCTGTGTGTCGCAAACGGCACGGGAAAAGCCCTAGAAGAGATCAAATCGCTAAAACAAGCGGCAAATGACTAATCTCAAACTCCTCCTCGTCGCGGTTTTGCTGGTAGCCGTTTCGTTAACGTTCGGCTCGTATATCCACGGCAAATTTATCGGATTTGCGGGAGGAATTTTAGAGGTTTATTACGGCGTGAGTGATCGGGTAAAAAGCGCTGTGAACGAGCATTTTAACCAGGCAGAGACGATCAAAGCTCTACGAGAAGAAAACGCCGAGCTAAAAAAATCGGCGATGCTGCTTAGTACGTTCGCGGGCGAGCTGAATAAAATTTTGATCGATAAAAACAGCTCCGTTTACGAGCCCAAAGTCCAGCTCGTAAAGGCGCTGAGCTACGCGAATCTAAACGACTATAATAAATTTTTTGTAAATTTTGAAAATTTTAATCCAAACAAAATTTACGGCCTCATCAGCGAGGGCAAGACCGCAGGAATTTTAGTAAATAAAGACGGGCGCCCGCTTGCGATCTTACAGCGCGACGAAAAGAGCAACTTCTCCGTTTTCATAGGAGATACTCAAATTCCTGGCGTCGCAGGCGGCGAAAATAACGAGCTCGTAGTTAGATACATCCCGCAATGGCTCGATCCTAAGGTAGGTGATGAGGTACTTACAAGCGGCAAGGATGGAATTTTTTTTGCCGGCGTGCCGGTAGGGAAGGTTAAAGAAATTCAAAATGGGAAGCTATACAAAAGCGTCGTCGTAGAGCCCTACGTGAGCTCCGAGATGCCGGCGTTTTTGTATGTCGTTACAAAGGAAAATTGATGCCCAAAAGAGATGATATTAAGACGATTTTGCTGATCGGCAGCGGTCCGATCGTAATCGGTCAGGCGTGCGAGTTCGACTACAGCGGCACGCAGGCTGCCAAGACGCTAAAGAGCCTCGGATACCGCGTAGTGCTAATAAATTCTAACCCCGCTACTATTATGACCGATCCCGATTTTGCCGACGCTACCTATATCGAGCCGATCACCAAAGAGAGCATTTTGCGTATCATAAAGCGCGAGGGCGTCGACGCGATCCTGCCTACGATGGGCGGACAGGTCGCGCTAAACGTCGCGATGCAGGCTTACGAAAGCGGCGAGCTAGCGGGGATAAAATTTCTAGGCGCCAAGCCTGAAGCGATAAAAAAGGGCGAGGATAGAGTAAAATTTAAAGAGGCGATGATTAAGATCGGAATGGATCTGCCTAAATCTAAATACGCCTACAATATCGAAGAGGCGATGGCTGCTGCAAATGAGATCGGCTTTCCGCTCATTATCCGCGCTAGCTACACTCTAGGCGGCGCAGGCAGCGGCGTGGCGTACAATATCGATGAGTTTAAAGAGGTCGCGCAAAATGGGCTAGACGTGAGTCCGATAAATGAAATTTTGATCGAAGAGAGCCTGCTTGGATGGAAAGAGTTCGAAATGGAGGTGATCCGCGATCATAAGGACAACTGCATCATCGTCTGCTCGATCGAAAATTTTGACCCGATGGGGGTGCATACGGGTGATAGCATCACGGTTGCGCCCGCTCTTACGCTTACCGATAAAGAATACCAGGCGATGCGCGACGCAAGCTTTAAAATTTTACGCGAGATCGGCGTGGATACGGGCGGCTCAAACGTGCAGTTTGCGGTAAATCCGCAAACTGGGCGGATGATCGTCATCGAGATGAACCCGCGCGTAAGCCGCAGCTCGGCTCTTGCATCCAAAGCTACGGGCTATCCGATCGCCAAGGTAGCTACGATGCTGGCGGTGGGCTTTAGCCTGGATGAGATCAAAAACGACATCACCGGCACGCCCGCAAGCTTTGAGCCGGTGATCGATTATATCGTTACTAAAATTCCGCGCTTTGCGTTTGAAAAATTCCCCGGCGCAAACCCGTATCTAGGCACCGCGATGAAAAGTATCGGCGAGGTGATGGCGATCGGACGTAGCTTTAAAGAGAGCATTCAAAAGGCGCTGTGCTCGCTGGAGAAGGGCTATTTCGGATTCGTAGAGCTAAATTTGAGCGAAAAAGATCTCATCTTCGGGCTTCGCAACGCGCAGCAAGATAGAATTTTGTATATCGCTCAGGGCTTTAGAGTGGGCATGAGCGTGGATCAAATTTACGAGCTTAGTAAGATCGACCGCTGGTTTTTGAGCCAGATCGAGCAGATCGTAAAATTTGAAGAGCGCATCGATATGGAGATCATCAACGACGCGGCGCTTCTGAGACAGGCCAAGAGCTGGGGCTTTAGCGATAAGATGATCGCAAATTTGATCAACAAAAAAGATAGTCTGGGCCTTACGCAAAACGACATCCATTTTGCCTGCGCCAGGCAAGGCATCGGCCTTGAATACAACGAAGTAGATACCTGTGCGGGCGAGTTTGCGGCGCTTACTCCGTATCTGTACTCCAGCACCAACATAACGCCCGCCGTCGCAAGCCGTAAAATTTCAAAAGACAATAAAAAGGTCCTCATCATCGGCGGCGGTCCGAACCGCATCGGGCAGGGCATCGAGTTTGACTACTGCTGCGTGCACGCTAGCTACGCTCTGCGCGATATGGGGATCACCACGATAATGTATAACTGCAACCCCGAAACCGTCAGCACCGACTACGACACGAGTGATATTTTATACTTTGAGCCGATCGATTTTGAGCACGTTAGAGCGGTCATCGAGGCTGAAAGCCCGGACGGCGTGATCGTGCATTTTGGCGGCCAAACTCCGCTAAAGCTCGCCAAGCGCCTAAGTACCGTGGGAGCAAAGATCATCGGCACGAGCGCGCGCACGATAGACGTAGCGGAGGATCGTAAGAAATTTAGCGAGTTCATCGCAAGTATCGGCGTCAAGCAGCCGAAAAACGACACCGCCATAAGCGAAGCCGAGGCGATCGAAAAGGCCGCAGCGATCGGCTATCCCGTGCTCGTGCGCCCTAGCTACGTGCTCGGCGGTCGCGCGATGCGGCGCGTGCACAGCGAAGCCGAGCTTAGGCAGTATATGAGCGAGGCGGTGCGCGTGAGCAACCACTCGCCCGTGCTGATAGATAAATTTTTACTTGACGCGACAGAGCTTGATGTGGATGCGATCTGCGACGGACGCGACGTGTATATCGGCGCGATAATGGAGCATATCGAAGAGGCGGGCATTCACAGCGGCGATAGCGCGAGTATCTTGCCGCCGCTTAGCCTAAGTGCGGAGATGATCGATCTGGTAAGCCGCCAAACCAAAGAGATCGCGCTAAATCTCGGCGTCGTGGGGCTTATGAATATTCAATTCGCGATTTTTGAAAACGAACTTTACATCATCGAGGTAAATCCTCGCGCGAGCCGCACCGTGCCGTTTGTAAGCAAGGCGACGGGAATTCCGATGGCTAAGGTCGCTACTCGCGTAATGTGGCAAGGGGGTCTGCGCGAGGCTTTGAAATTTTACGACGAGTTCGGCGTGCTGGTCGAAGAAAAAGGAATTTTAAAGCCGCGTATTAAAAATCATATCTGCGTCAAAGAAAGCGTCTTTCCTTTCAACAAGCTTGCGGGCGCGGATCTGATCCTGGGACCCGAGATGAAAAGCACCGGCGAGGTGATGGGTATCGGCGAAAATTTCGCCAAAAGCTTTGCTAAATCGCAAATCGGCGCTAGCAACGCACTTCCAAGCGGCGGCAAGGTATTTTTATCGCTAGCCGATCACGACAAACTGCGAGCCGTAGAGCTTGCACGCGCACTTGCGGGCGCGGGCTTTAGTATCGCCGCTACTAGCGGGACTCACAAGCTGCTGGGCGAAAATGGCGTGGAGTGCGAGTTTGTCTATAAAATCAGCGAGGGTCGCCCAAATATCGAGGACAAGCTCAAAAACGGCGAAATTTCGCTCGTCATCAATACCAGCGATAGTAAATCAAACTCTACCGACGCCGCGAAGATCCGCCAGAGCGTGCTGCGCTTTAGGCTGCCGTATTTTACGACGATGAAGGCGGCGATCGCCGCTACGCGCTCGATCTGCTCGATAAAGGATGAATCCGCGCTTGAAGTTAAAACGCTACAGGAGTATCTAAGCGGCAGGTAGCGCGAGCAGCCTTCTGCCGGCACCATGCTGCGATGAAATTTTAGGAAGCGAAATTCTGCTACGAAATTAACGTATGAAATTTCTAAATTTTATCGGTAGCATCCCCATTTTATATGCATAAAATTTTTTAGGAGATACTATTAAATGAGTGGAGATAGGCAACGCAAGGATTTGCAAGATAAGGTTTGGGCACTGCAAATCGCGTATGAGGCTCGGTAGATGAGGCTTTAAGCAAATGCATCAAAAGTAAATTTGTTCCAAGCGGATTTATATAAATTTTAAAATTTAGCTCCTCGCCGTCATATTCGTCGCTCCAAACGGCGACGAGTTTAAAGGCCGTATCGATGTGGGAGCAAAATTTGCTTGCGCCGAAGTCCCGTGCACTTATGCCGCCGCTTCTAGGATCGCTTTTAAGTTCAGTAAATCGCTGATTACTATCACGCAAATCCTTTAAATTTATCAAATTTAACGCAGGGCAGGGCGAACTGCGCGCTTGCCCTTGCGCTATCGGCGTTATTAAATTCTATAAAATTTAATGCACGGCTGCGGATTTTAAAATTTACTGCCTTTTTTGCACCTTTACCTTAGAGCTATTTTTGGCGCTCTTTTGCGCTTTTGCCTGCGGACGCTCGATGATGCGAATGTTGGCGTTTGAACGGAGTCTGTCGTTGAACTCGGCGACCGCCTTTTTGCGTTCGGAGGTCACGTAGCCTTCGATCGCTCTATCTTGCACGCTGTCAAAATCAAGCGTACGAAGCCCTTTTTTGTCGTTTACGTAAAACATCTCGTAGCCGTTGCGCGTAGGGATGATCGGCGAAAATTTGCCCTGTTCGACGTTCGTGACGATGTATTTTAGCCCCTCGTCCATTTGGTTGGCCTTGAGGGTTCCCTTCATCACATACACGTCGCCCGGACGGAGTTTAGGATTTGCGCGGATCTTATCGAGCTGAGCTTGCGATTTTGCGATGTAGCGGGTGAGCGTGATGCTATCGAAGGTCGTAAACAATGAGCTATTTTGGCTGTAGAATTTTTTGACATTTTCGGGGGTCGTGCGGTGCTGTACGTCTGCGAATATCGAGCCATAGAGCTTTTCTTCAAGCAGTGTGCGGCGGATATTTGCTTTAAAGTCATCGTAGTTTATACCTTGCTTTTGCACAGCGGTTTTGAGCTGGTCTAAGCTAAGCTTATTTTGATCGGCGATTGCTTTGAGTCTCGCATCGATCTCCGCGTCATTTACCGCGATGCCGCGGCGTTTAATCTCGGATTGTTGCAGCTTTTGCTCGATTAAAATCTCCATCGCAGCTTGCGGCGAAGCGCCCGTTAGTTTTTGAACTTTGGCTAGTTCGTAGCCGGTGATCGGCTCATTATCTACGACGGCGATGACGCCATTTACTACTTCGGCATTTGCACAAACGGCACATATCATTGCGGAAAAAAGCAGTTTCTTTATCATTTTTAACCTTTATTTAGTCTTTTTGCTTTATAATTACAAGATCGCGATTATAACATTAAATGGTAATTTTTGCAAAGGAATTTTATGATAGTAACTCGTTTTGCGCCGAGTCCTACGGGATATTTACATATCGGCGGACTTAGAACGGCGCTTTTTAGTTATCTTTACGCTAGAGCAAACGGCGGCAAATTCCTGCTGCGTATCGAGGACACTGATTTGAAGCGCAATTCGCAGGAGGCTGCTAAGGCGATCGAGGAAGCCTTTAAGTGGTGTGATCTGGACTATGACGGGCAGATCGTGTATCAAAGCTCACGCTTCGATCTTTACAAACAATACGTCCAAAAGTTGCTAGATGAGGGTAAGGCATACAGGTGCTATATGAGCAAGGACGAGCTAGATGAGCTGCGCGCGCAGCAGGAAGCTCGTAAAGAGCGCCCGCGCTACGATAACCGCTATCGCGACTTTACCGGCACGCCGCCTGCTGGGATCGAGCCTGTAGTGCGTATAAAAGCCCCGCTTAGCGGCACGATAGAATTTAACGACGGCATCAAGGGTGAGATAAAATTTAATGCCGCCGATATTTTGGACGATTTCATCATCGCCAGAAGCGACGGCACGCCTACGTATAACTTTACGGTCGTGATTGACGACGCGCTGATGGGCGTCACGGATGTGATCCGCGGCGACGATCATCTAAGCAATACCCCGAAGCAGATCGTGCTGTATAACGCGCTGGGTTTTAAAATCCCGAAATTTTATCACGTCGCGATGATCAACGGCACAGACGGCAGCAAGCTAAGCAAGCGCCACGGTGCTACCGACGTGATGGAGTACAAACGTATGGGCTATCTACCGCAAGCTCTGCTAAATTTCTTAGTGCGCCTGGGCTGGAGCCACGGGGATGATGAAATTTTTAGCATGGAGGAGATGAAGCGATATTTCGATCCTAACCATATCAGCAAGAGCTCCAGCACCTTCAATCAAACCAAGCTTGAGTGGCTAAACGCGCATTATATTAAAAACTCTGACGACGACGAGCTTGCCGCGCAGCTTGTGGAATTCGGCGTCGATATCCGTTCGCACGCGAAAAAACATCTCATCGCGCAGCAGTACAAACAGCGCGCAAAGACGCTAGTGGAGATGGCCGAGGGCATTAAAATCCTTCTAAATCGCCCGAGCTGCTACGACGAGAAGGCGTATAAGAAATTTGTAACCGAAAGTTCGCTAAGCTTACTCGCAAAATTTTCGGATACTCTAAGCGCAAATTTAAATGCAAAGGAGTGCGAGGAAAGGACGATGGGGTTTTTGGACGCAAACGGCGCCAAGCTAAAGGATCTTGCTCAGCCGCTGCGCGTCGCGATCACGGGAGGCAGCGTTAGTCCGTCGATTTTTGAAATTTGTGAAATTTTAGGAAGCGACGAAGTTAAAACGAGAATTTCAAATTTAATCAAAAAAGGATTATAAAATGGCTAAAGTAAACGTTGAAGCGGCTTTGAAGTACCATATAGGCGGTAAAATCGGAACGAATGTAAAAACCCCATGCGCTACGGCGGAGGATTTGGCGCTTGCATACACGCCGGGCGTCGCGGAGCCTTGTAAAGTGATCGAAAGTGATCACGAAGCTGCGTTTAAATACACTAATAAAGCCAATCTCGTAGCCGTTATCACTAACGGCACGGCGGTTTTGGGGCTTGGTGATATCGGCGCAATCGCCGGAAAACCCGTAATGGAGGGCAAGGCGGTTTTGTTTAAAAAATTCGGCGGCGTAGATGCTTTCGATATAGAGATCGACGAAAAAGATCCTAAAAAGATAATTGAAATTTGCAAAGCGCTTGCGCCTACGTTCGGCGGTATAAATTTAGAGGATATTAAAGCTCCCGAGTGCTTCGAGATCGAGCGCGAGCTGCAAAAAGCCGTCGATATTCCCGTCATGCACGACGATCAACATGGCACCGCTATGATTACGGGCGCAGGGCTAATCAATGCAGCCCTTATCAGCGGCAAAAAAATCGAGGATATGAAGATCGTAGTCAGCGGCTCGGGTGCTGCAGGCATAGCGTGCGCAAAGATGTATCAAAATTTAGGCGCTAAACATATCATAATGCTCGATTCCAAAGGGGTGATCCACAAGGGTCGCACCGATCTTACCGAGCAAAAGAAAGAATTTGCCCTAGACACTGCAGATCGCACGCTAGAGGATGCGATTAGGGGAGCCGATATGTTTTTGGGTCTTAGTAAGCCGGGCGTTTTAACCAAAGAGATGGTAAAGACTATGGCGCCGCATCCAATCATTTTTGCGCTTGCAAATCCGGTACCCGAAATTTATCCAAGCGAGGTTGAGGAAGTAAGAAACGACGCGATCGTAGGCACGGGCAGAAGCGACTTTGCAAATCAGATCAATAATGTTTTGGGCTTTCCGTATATCTTCCGCGGCGCGCTTGACGTAAGAGCCAAAAAGATCACCGAAAATATGAAGATTGCGGCCGCTCGCGCGATGGCGGATCTTGCTCGTGAAGAGGTTCCTGAAGAAATCCGCAAGATGCTGGGCAAGGATAACTTAAAATTCGGCAAAGACTACGTGATCCCAAATCCTTTCGATCCGCGCGTATTTGCCGTGATCTCGACGGCGGTTGCAAAAGCTGCGGTGGATGACGGCGTCGCTCGCGTCAAAGAGTTCGATGCTGCGGCTTATAAAAAGAGCCTAGAAGCTAAAAAGCTATGATTTTTTGCTCTAACACGAGGCGAGATTAAATTTAAGAGGCGTAAATGAAAGATTTGGCTTTACTTACCGATTTTTATCAGCTTAGCATGATGCAGGGCTATTTTTTTACGAAGCCCGATCAGACAGCGGTTTTTGACGTTTTTTATCGTAAAAACCCAAGCGGCGGCGGTTACGCGATATTTTGCGGCTTAAACGAGGTTGTGGATTATATCGAAAACTTAAAATTTAGCGACGACGACATCGCATATCTAAAAAGTCTAAATTTATTTAAGCCCGAATTTTTAGAATTTCTAAAAGGCTTTAAATTTAGTGGCGAAATTTACGCAATGGATGAGGGGCAGATCGTATTTCCGCACGAGCCGCTAATTCGCGTCAAGGCAAATATCATGGAGGCGCAGCTCATCGAAACTGCGATCCTAAATACTATAAATTTTCAAACTCTCATCGCTACGAAAAGCTCGCGTATAAACTTTAGCGCCAAAGGTGATTCGGTGATGGAGTTTGGCTTGCGCCGCGCTCAAGGGCGAAGTGCGGGCATCTACGGCGCAAAGGCTGCGATTATAGGCGGTTGCAGCGCCACATCAAACGTGCTCGCCGCAAAAAAATTCGGAGTGCCTGCGATCGGTACCCACTCACACTCGTGGATTCAGAGCTTTGATAGCGAGCTGGAGGCGTTTCGCACTTATGCTAAAATTTATCCGAACAGTACGCTTTTGCTCGTCGATACCTACGATACTCTCGCAAGCGGCGTGCCGAATGCGATTACGGTTTTTAAAGAGCTGCGCGCGAGCGGTTATAAGCCGCTTGGAATCCGCATTGATTCGGGCGATCTGGAGTATCTGACTAAGCAGGCGCGCAAGATGCTTGATGCGGCGGGCTTTGAGAACGCAAAGATCACAGCGTCGAACGATCTGGATGAATACGCGATAGATCAGCTTAAGCTTTTTGACGCTAAAATCGATAGCTGGGGGATCGGCACGAGGCTTATTACGGGCGGAGATAGTTCGAGCCTCGGCGGTGTGTATAAGCTAAGCGGTATCGAAAAAGATGGCGAGATCATAGCTAAGATCAAAATTTCAAACGATCCGCGCAAGATCAACAATCCCGGCTACAAGCAGGTCTTTAGGCTCTTCGACAAAGATAACGGCATGGCGCTTGCCGATCTGATCGCGCTTGATGGAGAGAGCATAGACGAGAGCGCGCCACTTGAAATTTTTCACCCTCTTTACACCTACAAGCGTAAAATTTTAACGAATTTCAGCGCGCATAAGCTCTTACGTCCCGTTTTTAAGGAGGGCAAATTCGTAGGCGTGCGCCGCACGGTAAGCGAGATCGCGCGTTTTAGCAAGGAGCAAAAGAGCAAATTTTGGCTCGAGTACCTTCGCAACGTCCATCCGCAAAGCTACAAAGTGGATCTCTCTCAAAAGCTTTGGGATATCCGAAAATCACTCATCAACGAGTGTAACCTAAATTTAAAGGAGAAATATGTTTAAAGTTCTATCGTGCGCCGCTTTGGCGTTAGTTTTGCTAGGATGTGGCTCAAACCAGCTCCGCCAATCCCCGGATAGCGCTATGGATAAGCAAGCACAGAGCGAAAAAACCATAACTCAAGAGAACGCAAAGACCTTCTATTTCGTCGATGAGCAGGGCAAAAAGCTTTCGCTTAGCTCAAAAGACGATTTCAATACCGCCGTGCTAAAGGACGACAGCGGCAAAAGTTACAACCTCAAGCGCGAGCGTGCCGCCGACGGCATCTATATGGAGAACAAAGACGGAGTGAGCATCCACTTCAAAAAAGGTGAGGGTATAGTGGAGTTTAGCAAATACAAATCCATCCCGATCACCGAGGTCAAATAAATCCTGAAATTTTTTGGTTAAATTCTGATTTAGCGCCGGAATTTAACCCTCTTTTCCTGCGCTAAATTCGGAGAAAGTTATGTTATTAGGCAAAATCGATTATCTAAATTTGCTCCCTTTTCACGTATTTTTAAAATCCCTTCCGCTGCCGTCTTATGTTAAAAAATCGATAGAATTTAAAAAAGGGGTGCCGAGCAAACTCTGCGCCGATCTTTATTTTAGGCGCATAGACGCTGCGGTAATCTCCAGCGTTGAAAGCCGCCGCGCAAAATACCGCAAACTGCCTCTAGGAATCGTCGCAAAGCGAGAAGTGTTAAGCGTGCTCGTGCGCAAAAACTCGGCGCCCAGGCTTGATCCCGCGTCGATGAGCTCAAATATGCTAGCTCGCGTGCTGGATCTTAGCGGCGAGGTACTAATCGGCGATAATGCTCTAAAGGCTCTGCTTTCGCAGGGCAAGGATAAATTTTACGATCTGGGCGAAATTTGGCAGCAGCGCACGGGCTTGCCCTTCGTTTTTGGGCGGCTGTGCTGCGTGAAAAACGAAAAAGTCTACTCGCGCCTGGCGACGAAATTTTTACGTTCGCGCATTAAAATTCCAAGATATATCCTGCAAAGCTACGCCCTTTCGCGCGGCATAAAAGAGCGCGAAATTTTAAATTATCTGAAATTTATCGGCTATAAGATCGGCGTCCGCGAAGAGCTGGCGCTGAAAAAATTTATCGCCAAAGCCAAAAAATTAAAATTTAATCCGGTTCAAAAGGAGGAACTATGAAGTCTTACATCGACGGCTTGCTGCTAAATTTAAAGCGCGCCAATCCCGGTCAGGAGGTCTTTATCCAGGCATCGACCGAGATTTTATACTCGCTCATACCGCTTCTAAAGCGCGACGAGCGATACGTGAAAAATAAAATTTTAGAGCGCATTTTAGCGCCCGAGCGCACGATGATGTTTCGCGTCGTCTATATGAGCGACGGCGGCGAGCCCTGCGTGCATACGGGATATCGCATAGAGTTCAACTCAGCCCTGGGCCCCTACAAAGGCGGACTGCGCTTTCATCCGAGCGTAAATTTGGGCGTTTTAAAATTTTTAGGGTTTGAGCAAATTTTTAAAAATTCTCTCACGGGTCTTAATATCGGCGGCGCAAAAGGCGGCGCAAATTTCGATCCCAAGGGCAAGAGCGACGGCGAGATTATGAGATTTTGCCAAGCTTTTATGTTAGAACTTCACCGCCTAATCAGCTCCAATACCGACGTGCCCGCGGGCGACATCGGCGTGGGCGGTCGCGAGATCGGTTATATGTACGGCGCGTATAAAAAGCTCACCCGCAGATTCGACGGCGCGCTTACGGGCAAGGGGCTAAGCTGGGGCGGCAGCCTCGCGCGCACCGAGGCTACGGGCTACGGCTCGGTCTATTTTGCAAACGAGATGCTAGCTACCAGGGGCGATTCGCTGCACGGCAAAATTTGCACGATCTCGGGCGCCGGCAACGTCGCGATCTACACAGCCGAAAAGCTCTATCAGATGCAGGCTAAGCCCGTCACCGTGAGCGATTCTACGGGTTTTATCTACGATGCCGAGGGAATCGACGTGGCGCTTCTTAAAAAGCTAAAAGAGCAGCTGCGCGTAGGGCTTTGCGAATATGCCAAGGAGCGCCCCGGCGCAAAATTTATCCCCGTAAGCGCATACCCCGCAGGCCGCAACGGCGTGTGGAGCGTGCCGTGCGACGCCGCGTTTCCGAGCGCTACGCAAAATGAGCTTAATCTGCAAGACGTAAAGACTCTCTATGCCAACGGATGTCGCATGGTTTGCGAGGGCGCGAATATGCCAAGCACGCTTGAGGCGATCGATTTTATGCTCGCGCAAAAAGACTTTCTTTTCGGCCCTGCCAAAGCGGCGAATGCGGGCGGCGTGGCTACGAGCGGGCTTGAGATGGCGCAAAACGCGCAGATGGCGTCGTGGAGCTTCGAGGAGGTCGACGGCAAGCTACGCGAGATCATGCGCCATATATTTCGTACCAGCTACGAGACCTCGAAGGAATTCGGCGCGGAGGGTAATCTCGTGCTAGGTTCAAACATCGCGGGCTTTCGCCGCGTAGCCGATGCGATGCTGGATCAAGGCCTGGTTTAATCTCAACTCGCTTTATTTTGTCAAAAGCGGCAGCTCGCTTTTAAATTTAGCTTTTTAAATTTGCGGCGAGCTTTTGGTTGTTTTGATAAAATTTTAATCGTTTGTGCTGAGGATATGCGCGCTTTTCTCGACACAATTCACTTTGTGCGCCTTGTGTTGGTATCTGGCGCGCTGCGTAAATTTAAATAGCGCCAATTAATGCGGTTTTAAAATTTTAGCTCGTCGTCGTAGCACTGCTTTTAAAATTTAGTCGCAAGCATGCAAAGTCCGCCGCCAAATTTTATCTTTAAATTTTGCGGGTAAATTTTGCCCGTTAAATTTAGCTTTGAAATTTGACGTTTAAAATTTAACTCGAAGCCGCTTTAAAATTTAGCCTAAATTTTATCTCAGCTCGCCCGCACAGCGCGTAAATTTACACCGCGCGAGCCTAGCGTTTACCGCAGTTTGGCATAATGGCGCAAATTTTATCCAAAGGTTGCAATATGAAAAAATTTATGATTTTGCTCGCCGCTGCGGCTCTGTCGCTTGCGCATGCGGACGTGACGGATATTCTAAAGCAGGGCGCGGACGCGCTCGGTGCGACTAGGAGCGGAAACTACAAGGATCTGCTCGCTTCCGCTACGAACCGCGCCGTAGCCGAACTCGCCAAGGGCTACATCCACAGCAAGGTCGCCAAAATCGAACTTCCCGCCTCGCTCAAAGCCGCTGCGAAGCTTGCGAGAAAGGTGGGCGGCGATAAATGGGAGCGCGAGTTCGTCGTGAGTATGAACGATGCCGCTACCAAGGCGGTAAGCGGCGCGAGCAAGATATTTTTGCAAGATCTGAAATCGATGAGCGATGCCGACGTTAAAAAGCTCATCGGCGGCGGCGACACGGCGCTTAGCGAGTATTTGCATAGCAAATCGGGCGCGAAGCTGCGGGCGGTTTTCAGACCGATCGTAAGCGATATGATGAGCAAAAACAGCTTCGCGACGGCGTATAACGGGCTAAATTCCTTCGCGCAAAGCAAAATCGCGGGTAATGAAGCGGTGCAAAACATCGCGCGCGGACTGGGCGCGAGCGAGTATCTGCCTAAGCAGGGCGAGGATTTGAACGATTACATCACGCAAAAGACGCTGGATGGGCTGTTTGCGGTAATGAGGGAAAAAGAAAGCGCGCTTCGCGGCAGCGCCGTCGGCAAAGGCGCGGGGATTTTAGGCAAGGTGCTGAAATAAAGCTCGCGGCGAGGCTTTGGCGTAAATTTCGCCGCATAAGTACTTTCGGTTGCTTTATATCGCCGCCTGCGTAGTCTAAAGCTGCGCGCAAAGCGCCCTCTCGTGCAAGACAGCTGCTTGCACCAAAGCGGGTGCGCGACGGAATTTAGAGGTTTGTTTGTCGCGCGCTCGGCATGTTGGCTTTATACGATAATCTTATGCGGAGTTTAGTCTGCGAAATTTAAAATTTCGCAGAGCTTCAGGGATTTGAAATTTTAAAATTTCACGCGGTGTTTAGGTGCGCGCATAAATTAGCGCCTACGTCTGAAATTTTAAAAAACGGCGGAGTATCGGGAAATAGAGCGGAGGCTGATAAGCGCGTAAGGATAAAGCAAGAAAGCTGTCTTGTAAATTTCATCTCTCTCTATTGTTCCGCAAAAACCGGTTTACTCATTAGTTCTATTATTTTCCGATTCCATTTTTCTTAATTCTTTAAGCGCTCTATTATAGACATTGGCTTGCTTGCAAACTCTACCTTCAGCAGCAATATATCTTACTAAATTTATATCATTTGTATCGATTGCTATCAATAATCTACTCATAAGCCTTTCCTCTACAAAAAACGTATAATCGCACTTTGCACACAAATTGCTTTCATAAATTATAAATAATAACAAAACTACTACGGCGCAAATTATAAATTTTAATGCTTTAACCATATTTCCTCCTTGTGTGTATTTTTGCCCGTATATATTGATAATGTCGATTGGCGAGGCATTATATCATTTCTTATTTTTAAATTTAAATATCTTTCGCTTAATTTTTATAAAATTTTCCAACTGCTTATCGGTAAAATTTAAAATTTCTTTTCGATTTTGTAAATTTATATAAGTATATCTTATGTCGCAGCATCTATCAAAAATATATTTCCAATTTTTAATTAGCCAGTCTGCCTCTACCATATTTTTATCTGTTTTAAATAAAAACGGCAGAACCCATAAGCCCGCCTTGTAGCCGCTAATTACGACCAATTTTATAAAATTTACTCCATCATCGTCTTTTGCTTTTACTGCGATAAAGCTTACATTTTTCTCGTATGGATAGCAGGATTTTCTACATTCGATAATATCTCCGACCTCGATCTTTCCGCGAAATTTCAAGAGAGGAATACTAAGCTTTTCTATCAAATTTGTCTTTATGCGTCTATTGCGTCCGAATTTATCCCTAGGTTTTGTCAGTCTGAAACCAGGGATTGTTTCGTCGCAATCTTCTTTGCAATCTTTTAATTCATCGCTACTAAGATAATTATCGGAGCATATAAATACCTCCTGGGGGCTTGCATTGATGCCAAAATTTGCTAAATTACGAATCAATTGCTCCTTATCCACGACAAACCCCGCTTTGCTTGATAGCATCTCGCTAGGAAGCTCAAAGTATCTGTTATCTTTTAAATTTAAAAGGCAAGGATTTTCTGTCCAGAAACAGCGCTCATCGCAGACCATAAGCTCATCGTCGTTAAATTTTATAATATCGCCTCTTTGTAAATCATTGTCGAAGGTTGATATTGGTAAGATGACCATTTAAAGTCCTTTTGCTTGCTAGATTAAACATGTTCATAATAAATTTTTCGTTATTTGTAATCGCTAAATTACACCTCGATAACCACATCCTTATACTTTTCATAAAGCCTCGGCTTTAAAATTTTATCACGATACTCTTTGCCCGCATTAGTCATACATATCCAATGGCTAAATCTGCTCCATGTGTTAGGGTCTTTCCAAGTTATCTCTGCTTGGGGAGTTATTTTGTCCTCCTCTAAAAATTTATATCCAAAAAAGAAATTATCTCTAAAATAGACCCACTTCTCATAAAGCGACATACCCAGATCGATCTTGGATAAATTCGTATCGAAGTCAGCCCATTCCTTTCTTAAATTTTCGCTCTCTATGCCGAAATCTATCATACCCCCTAAAAATAGTTGACCCATTACTCCGAAGTATTCTCCCGCGTATGTCGGATAGGCTGAAATTTCAGGATTATCTTCGTCCGCTAGCTTATAGTCGCTTTGGATAATCCAATGTAGTTCAAACCATTCGTACCAATCAAAGATTTCATATTCAATGTAATCCAAAATATCTTTTTTTCTGGTACCGGGAATTTGAGCTAATATGCGAATAAACGAATCCATCCAGCAATCAAATCCTAAAGCCTTATAAAGTTCTTCATCTTTGTTAAAAACCCAGCCGTATAGTTCATTCGGTTTTAAAATTTTAAATTTCATAGTATCTCCTTTTTAAATTTAATCGGTTGGCGATATAAAATTTATCTCATCGATCCGTTTAGTTGATCTCATATAAACTCGCTAATATAAAAATTATTTGATTCCGAGAGTTTAGGCATGCTTTTTATTATTTCATCTAAATCGACGCTCTTTATTTCGGCGCAATTTTTTAGATCGCCGCAGATACCGATAAAAACAAGATCGTCGCTGTTTTTGCCTATAAATTTACCCTTTGCGTAATAGCCGCCTTCAAATCTTTCATAGGCTATATAATATAATATTTGCTTTAAAATTTCACTTTGATCCAGCTTGAAAAAGGTGCAGAATTTCGCGCCCTCCATATCTTGCGATATGTCGGTGGCACCTACGGAGCTTTTTTCATATTTTTTAAGATCTATTTTTCCGATATTGTTTTCATCTCCTTCGCCGATTGCTCCAAGCACGCGAAAATCCCTATCTATCTCGCCGTAAATATCAAAAAACAGATAACTGCCCTTAAAGCTTTTATAAGCGAATTCCTTTACGGCGTCCTTAACAATTTCGATATTTGCAAGCGTAACTTCGGTCTTTTTGCAAGATTCGTTTTTTATCTCGACTTCGATCATCTAGGCTCCTTTATTTGCCTTGCTAAATTTTAATCCATAAGCCATTTTACTACATGCTCCAATAATTCCTCTAAATTTTCGGCTCCGCAACTTCCTTTGAGTTCGTTTTCCGTGGCATTGATGAAAAACCAATCCTCGTCATCTCTATCGATATTTATTTTGATCGGCTTTTTCCCGCTCTCGCCATCGATTTCAATCCACCAACCGGGATTATCGACCGTTTCTAGCGTAAGGCCATATTCATGCTCCCATTCTCCGTCGCATTTGGAAGCGTACCAGTTTTGTATGAGTTTTAGATTACTCATTGTTTCCTCCTTTAATTTTATAAATTTTAAAATTCTCGATTTATTAGGCTTTGATATTGCAATTGAAGCAGGGCTTCTTTGCTATTTAAATTTAATCGCGTATTAGAAATTTCTTTTCCACGCCATCTTTATTTACGGTGATTATCTTTGAGTTTGGAATATTTAAAAATTTTATAGCTTTTTCGTCCAGTTCGGACAATGGCTCCTCAAGATTAAATTTAGTTTTATAGTAATATGGCGAAAGATCTCTTTTATTGCCCTGCTCCATAAGTTGCATTATGCACCTATCGTTTGAATCACCGGTTATATGGCGGTTTATCATCATAAACGGCTCGCAGCTCTTATGAAACGGGAAGCGGCCGAAGTTAAAAAGATTGCCAAAGAGCTCAAATACAAGGACAAAAAACAGAAATAAAATGAATAGTTTAATTCCTCTACGTTTCATTGCGGTGTTTCCTAAATTTTGAAATCAAAAATTCGTTTGTGTTTTAAATGCCAGACGGTATTTGCGTTCAAGTCGCGGGTGCGTCCAAGCGCTAGTAACGGTCTGGCACAAAATTTACGACGCTATCTCGCTTTTTGCCGCGCCGGTTGCGGCGGATTGGCTTTCGTCCATAATGATGAGCTGTTTTGCGCGCTTAATCTTGGCGTCGTCGCGAAACGCCGCGCGCACCTTGTCCATGCCGGTGTAAAATTCCTTCATCAAAACAAGGCACAAATACGCGCCGAATTCCGTCGTACGGATGATCTCGCCCTCGATCCGCACGGCTCCTGCAAGCCTTAGCAGGCTAAGCTCTCTGCCCAGTTCGCGGCGCAGGCTTAAATCGTTTGCGGCGTTAAATTTAGCGATATCGATCTCGCCGTTGAAAAGCTCGGTCAAAAAGAGGTATTTCGCGCGCTCAGATCTGCTAAAATCGCAGGTGGCGATGACGGTGCTTTCGTTTTTATGCACCCTGCTTGCGTACTCTTCGAGGTTGAACGCATTTACGAGCAGCCGCCCGCCTAGGAAACTAAATGCGCCGCTTCCGATACCCACGTATTCGTGGTTTGTGCCCACGTATTCGTCGCTCATATTTGATTTTTCGCGAGCAAAAGCCCATGCGTTGCTGCGGTGCCAGCTAGAAAATTCTTTGCAGATGATGGAGTAAAATTCCTCTTCGTGATCTACATTGCTAACGCCGAGGCTTCGCGCTATTTGATCGCGCATCAAAGGCGATTTCATTAGCGGATACAGCGTGATCTGCTCCGGTTTTACCGCCTTTGCCGCTTCGATGTCGCGAAGTAAAATTTCGCGAGTTTGAAACGGAAAGTTAAAGATCAGATCCAGGCTTAAAATCGGTAGAATTCCGACTGCTCGGGATAGCTTTTCTTGCAGAATTTCGCCTGAGCCGAATTTGTCGTAGCGCGAAGCTTTACGTAAAATATCATCATCAAAGCTCTGCACCCCCACGCTTAGGCGGTCTATGAGCCCGCGAAATCGCAGCAAGCTCTCAGGCTCGATGTGGTTAGGATCGCTCTCGCACGAAACCTCTTTGATGCTAAAAAGCGATTTGGCAAGCTCCAGTGTGCGCGCTAGCTCATCCTCGTCGATTAGCGTCGTGCCGCCGCCTACATAAAGCGTCTCAAAGTCGTAGCCTGCGTCCTTTGTGCGCTGCATCTCGGTGCGTAGCGCGCCGAAATACGCCTTGCACGTACCGCGCTCGTAGGCGTATTTGTGAAAGGAGCAGTACGGGCAAAACGTGTGGCAAAAGGGCACGTGCATGTAGAGCATATATTTTTTATCGGGATTTGGAATTTTAGCGATATTTTCCTGCGTGATGTCGATTCTAAGGGAGTTGTATAGGGATTTTTGCATAGTTTCGGCGGCGTATTTTTTGGCGAAGCTATGCACCATTTGACTGATAAAATTCATAAAACTTTAACCTTTTTTAAATTTAAAAATTAATTTTTGAAGTTTATCGAAAACTAACTTATAAATTTATCAATAATTCAATAAAAAGCGCAGTGCCGCCATATAACTTAGCGTAGGAAGCGCTATCGTCGCGAGCGAATTGCGAAATTTAGCATGCACGACAAACGCCATAATCAGGCAAAATAGCAGCATCGCCGTTTGCAGCGCGTCCGCGCTAAAAGCTCGCTCGCCAGAAAAGCTAGGCAGCATCGTTTTAAGCGCATAGATCGTCAAAACGACCATTATCAAAAGGCCCGAGTTTTTCTGCAGATACGCCAGATTTGGACTCGCGGTCTTTTTCTTAAAAAGAAGCAGCGGCAAAAATCGCGTCAAAATCGTAGCGAGCGAGGCTAGAAAGATATAGGGTAAAATTTCCACTACCTGCTCCTTTTTAAGAATTTTCGCAGCCTACGTCCCGTGCGCGAAGGTCGCTCGAAGTATTTGCGAAAGAGCAGCAATACCGCAGTGCCAAAAATCAGAGTGCCGAATAAAAAGTATTTTGTAGGAAAGATAAAAAGCCCCGCAAATGCGCAGGCAAATCCTAGCAATAGCACTTTGTATTGCGGATTTGCTTTAAAAACCTCATAGGTTAGCATCGCAAAAAGCGCCGTCAGGCTAAACTCGACTCCGCTAAAATCAAGCTTCAAGCTTGCTCCCAAAACAGCCCCTGCAACGACGCCCGCGACCCAATAGGAATGATTTAAGACCGCGGTTAGATTATAGAGCAGATCAAGCTCTTTTAATCTTTGCGGCGTTACGGATCGCTCGCCGCTAAGCTCCTCGGGGCGCAAAAAAGCGCGCGCTTTTAGCAGAGCAAAGGTTTCGTCCGTAAGGGCATACACGGCGTAGATTTTATGACGCACGAAGCGCAGTTCCTCAAGCAGCGACATCGTGTAGAAAAAATGGCGAAAATTTAGCAAAAACGCCACGACGAAGGTATCTACGAGCGAGGCGTGAGTTACGATGAATGCGATCAGCACGAACTCCACGCTACCTGCGTATATAAGCAGCGAGGTTAGCGCCAGAGCCCATACGGGCAGGTCCTGGCTGATGCCGTAGATGCCAAACGCCAGCCCCAGCGGTACGTAGCCCATCATCACGGCAAGGGTCGATCTGAAAATTTCAAATTTACTCATAGCTTTCCTAAATTTCAAAGGGCGATTGTAGCTAAAATTTTATTAAATTTTACAGGACGGCAGGCGGGATCTGCGCCGCTGCGAGCTGGTTTTGCGCGGTTA
Organism: uncultured Campylobacter sp.; assembly: GCA_963530525.1. Lineage (GTDB taxonomy): Bacteria > Campylobacterota > Campylobacteria > Campylobacterales > Campylobacteraceae > Campylobacter_B. The sequence goes on along the minus strand of CAUSEA010000002.1, from coordinate 70,174 downwards.
TGCGTCGCAAGAGGAGCTGTAAAATTTACTCGCTTCGGCGCCGTAAATTTTAAAATTTAGCCTGCGTAGAATTTTGCGAAATTTTAAAATTTAAGGGAGCGAATCTTTAAATTTAGCCTAAAATACGTGGCGCAAAAGCACGAATGCAAACGCCGAAAGCAGCGCCGAGACGGGCAGGGTGATGATCCACGCTAGTCCGATCGGCTTCATCAGCGACCAGTTCGTGCTGTGATTTACCAAGCCGATGCCTAAAATCGCGCCGATTAGCACGTGGGTCGAGGAGATCGGAAGCCCCAGCACCGATGCCGCCATGACGACGACGGCGCTTGCGAGCTCGGCGCTAAAGCCCGAGGCCGGGTGGATTTTCGTAAGATTGGTGCCTACGGTGGCGATCACCTCTTTGCCGATGAACCAAAGCCCAGCTATTAGGGCTACTGCGAACATTATCATAATCTGCTGCGGCACGGGAGTGGAGGGATTGATACTATTCGTAGCCATCGTATCGATGATGGCGGCAAACGGACCCACGGCGTTTGCGATGTCGTTGCTGCCGTGCGAAAAGGCAAAGCCGCTAGCAGTGAGTACCTGCAGCCAGCTAAACATCAAAAACGCGGATTTGTTTAAATTTGAGCGGCGCAGGGTTTTAGCGAAAATAAACATTAAAAGCCAGGTAATCAGCGTCGACATACCGATGATGAGGTAGTTGTAAAAATTCGTAAGCCCGAAATTTAGATTATGCAGCCCCTTAAATATCAGCATCGCCGAGATCACGAAAGCTCCGATACCCGCTACGGCGGGGATCCCGTACTCTAGGGCCTTGTGGGATTTGAGCTTCTCTTTTTTCGCATCAAGCTCGATCACTTTTTTATAATACTCGCTATCCAGCTCGCTTGGATCAAAATCGGGATCGCGCATCGCGTAGATATCGTGATTTAGCGCCTCTGCATAGGCGATCTTTTGAATATCGTCCAGGGTCTCGAAGGTCTTTTTATGCAGCTTGCGGAGAGATTTTTTTTCGCGCTTTATGCGGTCGATCTTTATTTGAGCGTAGCGGTTGTAATCCAAAATGTAATGTTTGATGAGCCAGAAAATTCCAAAGGAGATCACGCCGCCTAAAATCGGCGATAGCACCCAAGAGATCGCTATTTTGCCGATCTTATCCCACTGCACGAGCCACAATGCGGAAGTCTCTGCGGTATTAAGCAGGGCGCCTAGCGTAAGTCCCGAGCCCACGATACCGCCGATGATCGCATGAGTAGTGGATACAGGCAAACCCTTTCTGCTGGCAAAAAGCAGCCACGCGCCCGCCGCAAAAAGCGCGCTCATCATTACGTAGATAAAGTCTCTCGGATGTACGTCCATTTTGCTAAGATCGATTATGCCGCTGCGGATCGTCGAGGTCACTTCGCCGCCTGCGATTACTGCGCCGCTTGCTTCAAATACCGCCGCGATACAAAGGGCTTGTGCGATGCTAAGGGTGCCGCTTCCGACGCTGGTACCGAAGGAATTTGCCACGTCGTTTCCGCCGATATTAAAGGCCATAAAGATGCCCAAAAATACCGAAACCAAAAATAGCGTTTTATCGCCGCTTCCTATAAAACCGAATCCCCAGATAAGAAAATAGATTGTTACGCCGCAGAATATGCCGTAGAAAATGAGACTTATCTTGCTAGATTTCATAGCTCTCCCTTAAAATCCGCGAAATTTTACCACACGCGCCTTAATCCCCACTAAATCGCACGAGAGAGGTATATTAAATTTTACTTTTAAAAGCGAATTTAGTGGCGTGCGCTAAGCTTTATTAAATCAATACTTCGTTACAATCCGCATTAAATTTTAAAACCGAGGCGAAAAATGTCTAGAATTCCGCTGCAAAGCCCGTATTTCGGAATATTCGTAATGCTAATCCTAGCTTTTTGTGTCTTTTCGCTCATCGTTAAACTATCCTCTTTGGTAGGCTCGCGTTTAGCAGACAGGCGCGACGAGCGGCTAAAGGGCGAAATTTACGAAAGCGGCCCGGAAGCCGTCAAACAGCCCAACCGAATGAACTCCCACTTTTTTTTGATAGCCGTGCTTTTTATACTTTTTGACGTCGAGATTATCTTTATGTTTCCGTGGGCGGTAAATTTTAAAATTTTAGGCGTGTTCGGGCTTGTAGAGATGGCGTTTTTCATCGTATTATTAGGCATCGGTTTCATCTATGCCTGGAAAAAAGGAGCGCTAAATTGGCAGAGCATAAGATAAACTACGCGCGCGAAAACGGGCTTCCCGTAGTTCTTACCACCGTCGATAAGCTCATTGCGTGGGGCAGAAGTAACTCTTTGTGGGCGATGACGTACGGGCTTGCGTGCTGTGCGATCGAGATGATGGCGGCGGGCGCGGGCAGATTTGACTTTGACCGCTTCGGCACGATATTTCGTGCAAGCGCTAAGCAATCGGATGTGATGATAATCGCAGGCACGCTTAGCAAAAAGCACGCCGAGTTTACTCGCCGCCTATACGACGCGATGCCCGAGCCCAAATGGGTCATCAGTATGGGTAGCTGTGCAAATACCGGAGGGATGTTTAATACCTATGCCACCGTGCAGGGCTGCGATCGCATAGTGCCCGTGGATATCTATCTGCCCGGATGTGCGCCTCGTCCCGAGACGCTGCAGTTTGCGCTGATGGTGCTGCAAAAAAAGATCCGCACCCAAACTCCGCGCCGCGCACAAAAGGCAAAAAGGCTGATCTGATGAGAAAATATAGCCCAAAAAACGATGCGAGCCAGAAAAATTACTATAAAGACAGATTTTTCATCCCTGAGGAGACGCAGAAGCTAGACGCAAGCGCGAGCGATTTTAAAGACGATCTGGCCGCGCTTGAAGGCGTCCAAATTTTAAACTCATATGTGGAATTTAACACCCTCGTGCTCTACGTGGAGCCTGCGCAAAATTTAGCGGCGCTGCGTGCGCTTAAGGGCGCGGGATATGAAATTTTATGCGAGCTAAGCGGCGTGGATTTTACCGAGGCTCGCGGCGGCATCGAGGTTTTTTATCAGCTTTTGGATATCAAAAGAGCGCGCCGCGCGCGGCTAAAGTGCTTCGTGCCGAATGAGAGCTTTTTGCAAAGCGCTGCGGGCATTTACAAAAGCGCGAACTGGGCTGAGCGCGAGTTATACGATATGATGGGCGTTTGGATAGAGGCTCATCCGAACTTAGCGCGCCTAATAATGCCCGATGATTGGTTCGGACACCCGCTTTTGAAATCCTATCCGCTGCAAGGAGACGAGTTTGCGAAGTGGTACGAGGTGGATAAAATTTTTGGGGTTGGCGCGCGTGAGCGGATCGGCGAAGAGAACCGAAATTCCGCATTCGTGAACGAAAAAGATATCTTTAACTTTACGCGGCTCTATCACGAGGGCGGTTACGGAGAGCCGCGGCCGCAAGAAAAAATTTTACAAGAATATCAGGAAGAGGGCGGCGTGCGCTTCGTAAAACGCGCTAAACGCGGAATTTACAAGATCATCACAAAGAGAAAATAATGCAAAATCCAAGCAAGCTAAGACCTTTTTTCGAAAACATCGAGTACGAGCGCGAGGGCGCGAATATGATCTTAAATTTCGGTCCACAGCATCCAAGCGCGCACGGTCAGCTAAAGCTAGTGCTGGAGCTTGACGGCGAGCGTATCGTGCGTGCGCGTCCGGGCGTAGGCTATATGCACCGAGGCATCGAAAAGATGGCGGAAAATATGATCTACGCGGAGTTCGTCCCCGTAACCGACCGCATCGATTATGTCGCATCGGGCTCGAACAACTACGGCTTTTGCGCCGCGGTTGAGAAGCTCTGCGGCATCGAAGTGCCGCGCCGCGCGCAGATCATCCGCACGATCCTACTGGAGCTTAATCGTATCAGCTCGCACCTTCTGTTTTTGGGTACGCATGCGCTTGATATCGGCGCGATGACGGTGTTTCTCTACTGCTTTCGCTCGCGCGAATACATACTTGATCTCATAGAGAAATACTGCGGCGCGCGCCTTACGCACAATAATATCAAAATCGGCGGCGTGTTTTTGGACCTGCCTAACGGCTGGCTAGAAGAGATGTTGAAATTTTGCGACGAATTCCCAAGCGACATTAAAGAATTTGAAGATATGCTCGATACGAATAGAATTTGGCTGATGCGAACCGAGGGGGTGGGCGTGATCTCGCACGAAGATGCCCTTAGCTGCGGCTGTAGCGGCGTGACGCTCCGCGCTAGCGGGTATGCTTGGGATATCCGCAAAGAGGAGCCCTATCTCATCTACGACGAGCTTGATTTCGACGTGCCGTATGCGAGCGAGGGCGACTGCTACGCGCGTTATAAATGCTATATGGCGGAGATGCGCGAGAGCCTTAAAATTTTGCGCCAGTGCGCGAAGCACTATCCGCTGAGCGATCCGCAAATTTTAGCGATCGACCCCGCTTACGTAAATCCTAGCAAAGAGCAGATCATGACGCAAAACTACTCGCTGATGCAGCATTTCGTGCTGGTTACGCAGGGTTTGCGCCCGCCCGTGGGCGAAATTTACGCAGCGAGCGAGAGCCCTAAGGGCGAGCTTGGATTTTATATCCGCTCGATGGGCGAAAGCCGCCCGTATCGCCTTAAGATCCGCACGCCGAGCTTTTGGCATTGCGCGGTCTATGAGGAAATTTTACCCGGGCAGTATCTTGCCGACGCCGCGGCGATCATCGGCAGCACGAATATCATTTTAGGCGAGGTGGATCGATGAAACGCTACGATTTGAGACATCTGGGCGATAAATTTTTAAACCGCATGGGCGAAATTTTAAAAAATTCCGCTCGCGGCGAGACGATGATCTTTATGTTTGAGATGGGCGATTTCAGCGCGGTTCAAAAGAGCTCCGATCTGGTGGAGGGGCTAAATTCCACGCTTTTAAGCTCGATACGCTATAACCAAGTCGATTGGATGGTCGTCGCCAAAAAGGGAAGAGGATGAAAATTTTAAATTTCGCGTCGCTGCTTAGCCTTCAAAATCCCGCGCTCGCAGCCAGTTTTCAGAGCGCTGAAATTTTAAGCGTATCACCGCTGCAAGATCCGCATCTTCCGGGCGAGCTGATAAAATGCGAGATCGGCGCGCAAAGCTTCGTGCTGGCGCTAATCTGCGCTAGTTTTTGCGACGAGCCCTATTTTGCGGAGCTGGATCTGGAGTATCTAAGCGGCGAAAGCAGCGTGGGCGAGGAGGAGATCGAGCAGATCGCGGAGTTTTTACAGGGAGGCTGCGACGAACTATTGATCGACGATGCGCTTATTAAAACCCATCCCGACGCCGAAAATATCAAAGCCTTTCTATCTCTCATAGCGGCGAAGTTCGAGGTTAAAATTTTAAATTTACGCGGCGAGCGAGCGGATTTGGGCGCACAAGGGCGGTTAAATTTAAGCCCCCTTAAAGAACCTGAGAATTTCGACGGCGCCGTGGTTTTCAAACACGATGCGGACGAGCGGCTCATCGGCGGAAGGTATTTTTGCATGGTCGCAAAGATCGCAAATGGCGATCGCGTCCGCATAAAGACGCCGCACCTAAATTTGGAAAAAGAATTTATTTTGGATGAGGAGCTAAAGGGCACGATTGCGCTTTTGGGCTCGGGCGGGCAGGGCTTTGGCGGTTATAATTTCGAACTAGCCGAAATTTCTAAGGTTTAAAATGGCAAAGATCACGATCGACGGTAAAGCTTGCGAGTGCGATGAGGGCGAGTACATCTTGCAGGTCGCGCGTCGCTGCGGCGTTTTTATCCCAGCGCTTTGTTATCTAAGCGGCGGTACGCCGACGCTCGCATGCAGGCTTTGTATGGTCGAAGCGGACGGCAAGCGCGTCTATAGCTGCAACGCCAAAGCCAAAGACGGTATGGTCGTTTACAGCCGCAGCCCCGAGATCGACGCCGAGCGCGAGGCGATTACGCAGGTTTATTGCATCAATCATCCGATGGCGTGCGGGGTTTGCGATCAAAGCGGTGAGTGCGAGCTTCAAAATTTAGCCCATCTGATGCGCACAAATACCCAAAGTTACGCTATCCGTGATACGGCGCGCGAGGTGCAGGATTGGGGATATTTGAGCTACGATCCTAGCCTTTGTATCGTCTGCGAGCGCTGTATCACCGCCGCAAAAGACCGCTTGGGCGTGGATGCGTTTAAGCTCGTTCCGCGCGGCGGAGACGCGCTTAGTAAGGGGCAAAAGGACGCGATGCCTAAAGACGCCTACGCCGTGTGGAACAAGCTGCAAAAAAGCCTAATCGCGCGGGTTAACGATGAGGATGATTGCGTAAACTACGGCGAGAGCGCGGCGGTCTGCCCGACGGGGGCTCTGGTAGAGAGCGCGTTTAAATACGTTTCAAACGCCTGGGAGCTGCGTCAAATCCCCGCTTCCAACCCGCACAGCAGCGATTGCGAACTGCTTTATTACGAGGTCAAGCGCCGCGGCATAGGCGAGCCGCGTGAAAAAATTTATCGCGTTAGCAGCGACATAAATTTTAGCGTCCTGCATGCAGGAGCGCGCTTCGGCTGGGATTTTTCAAACGAGCGAGCGAGCAAAAACGAAGCGGTTTTTAGCCGCATCGTGCGCAGCATCGAGGACGGCGAGATTAAAAATATCAAATTTAATAGCTTCATCACCAACGAAGAAGCGCGGATTTTAGAGCTTTTGCGGCAAAAATTTAAGCTCGCTCTGATCAACGACGAAGCGCTTGCCTATCAAAAATTCCTGCGCGAATTCTCAAAGCTTAGCGGCACGAAATTTTATAATGCGGATTCGCAGACGGTTAAAAACAGCGATTTCATCGTAGTTTGCGGCACATTTTTGCGCAGCGACGCTCCAAATCTGGGCTATGCGGTAAATAGCGCCTGCAAGCTAAATAAGGCAAGCGGGATCTATTTTCATCCGTTTTGCGACGAGGGAATTAAGGGCTTTAGTAAAAATTTCATCCATCAGCCGCATGCCGCGGGCTTGGAGGTACAGATACTGCTTTGGATCTTGCAAAAGTTCGGGCGCGATCTGCCTGAGTGGCTGGATGCGAAACTCGCGGCGGAATTTAAAATTTCGCGCGCCGCGGCGAAGCAAAATTTAGACGAGAAATCCGCGGATTCGCAAAATTCTGAGGATTCTACGGAGGCAAATGGCACTAAGAACGTTGCGAGTGCCAGCGGTGCTGAAAATTCCGCAAGCGCGGACAGCGCTGAAAATTCTGCAAAAAATTCCGCGCAGAATTCTGAGAATCCCGCGGAAAGTAAAATTTCAAATTTTGCCGCAGCGCTCGGGCTGGACGAGCAGAAAGTAGATGAGCTTTTGGCTAAAAAGGAGCATTTTTCGCTTATCATCGGCGAGGATTTTATCCGCACGCCAAATAGCGCCGCGCTCGCGCGTCTAGCGGGTTTGGTGCAGCGCTACACGCCGCTAAAAGTGCTAGTGGTGCCGCCGCGCACGAATAGCCTTGGCGTCGCACTCATCTGTGAACTTAGCGCGCAAATGAGCGCTGGCGAGACGCTAGGCTATAACGAAGCGGGCGATATAAGCTTCGGCGTGCTGGAGGCCGATCTGGACGCGCCTAGCTTGGTGCAGCAGGAGGGCACGTTTACGAACTACGACAAGCGCGTAGTGCCTACCAATGCGGCGCTTGATTACGGCGGATATGAGCTAAACGATATCGCCTGTGCGCTGGGAGTTTGCGCGGAACACGCGATCAGTTATACGTCAAACTTGGGCGCGGATTTTGAGCAGGTTAAATTTGACGATTTAGAAAATTTCTACGACAACGGCGGCGCAAACCACCGCGGATATGAGCTGCGAAATGAGGAGTTTGCCGCTAGCGAGGAGGAGTTTGAAATTTCGCCTTCCGCGCCGCTTAGAGCAGGCGAGGGCGAAATTTTAATCTATGAGGTAAATCCGCTGCATCAATTCAATAAATTTAGCGGCGCAAGTAGCGGACTGGGCGAAGCGGGCGCACTGTATCTAAGCCCTAGCATCGCCGAAAGCTTGGGCGTGAGCGCAGGCGACGTCGTTAAAATTTATCAAGCAGACGGCGAGGAGTATGATGAAAAAACTGGCGGCGCAGGCAAAACGAGTGCCGCTAATGATAAAAGCGGCGCCGGTCGCGCTAAAAAGACGGATCGCGCAAGCGCCGCGCATAAAGCAGACGGCGCCGGTAATGAAAACAGCGAAAGCGGCGCAGAGGGGCTCGTAAGCTTAAAGCGCGAAATCGTCGCTAGCGTAAAGATCGATCCAGGCTTTAGCGGCGCGTATCTGCCGTATTTTGATGAGAAACTGCGCGGCGAGATATTTTTCAAAACCTCGCGCTACGCCGGCGTAAAAATCGAGAAAATTTCAAATTCCAAAGGAGAGGGCAGATGAGCGATAGTGCATTTTATTTCGTAGCCACCGTCTTAAAGGCGCTCGTGATTTTAGCCGTCATCGCGCTGCTCTCAGGGCTTGCGACCTATGCCGAGCGCAAAGTGCTTGCCTTTATGCAGCGCAGGATCGGACCCTCTATGGTCGGGCCTGCGGGACTTTTGCAGGTGGGCGCGGATATGATAAAGCTTTTTACAAAAGAGGACGCGATCCCTGCGCGGGCAAATAAGCTTCTTTTTAAAATCGCGCCGATAATATCGGCTACGGGAGCTTTCGTAGCGCTTTCGGTAGTGCCGCTGCTGCCTGAGTTTACTATCGGCGGGCGGACTATACAGCCGATTTTAAGCGATATAAATGTGGGAATTTTATTCTTGCTCGGAGCTAGCGGCACCTGCGTTTATGGACTGCTGATCGGAGGGCTTGCGAGCTACAATAAATGGGGCACGATAGGCGCGTTTCGCGCGTTTTTGCAGATCACCTGCTTTGAGGTGATAAATGGGCTTAGCCTGATCCCTATCGTGATGATCACGGGCTCGCTCTCGCTCATCGACATCGTAAGCGCGCAAAGCGGCGGCATCGACAAGTGGTTTATCTGGAAAGAGCCCGTCTGCTTCGCGTTATTTCTGATCGCCGCTTTCGTAGAGTGCAACCGCACGCCGCTGTGCCTTACCGAAAACGAAACCGAGATCGTAGCGGGTGCGGGGACGGCGTATTCTGGCATGCGCTGGGGTATGTTTTTTATCGGCGAATACGCCAATATCATAACCTACTCCGTCGTTACGACGCTGCTGTTTTTAGGCGGATTCAACGCGTTTTGGTTTATCCCCGGCGGCATTATGATGGTATTAAAATCAAGCCTCGTGTTTTTCTGCTTTCTATGGGCGCGCGCGGCGTGGCCGCATTTGCGTCCCGATCAGCTGATGGGGCTTTGCTGGAAAGTCTGCATGCCGTTAGCTCTTGCTTGCGTGCTAATTACCGCGCTAGCGATCGTTTAAGGAGGGCACCATGGCAAGATATGTCCAGATCGATAAACGAGCCCCTATTAAATCCGGCGGCGATAAGCTGCGCAGATTCCTCTCCCGCACCTTTAACGGCGAGCTTTTCGTCGGGCTGTGGGTGGTGCTAAAAAATATGTTTAAGCGCGGCGGCTCGCACACGCTTCGATATCCTATGGAAAAATTTGTTATGCCGCCTAGATACCGCGGCGTGCACAAGCTAATGCGTCTGCTTGAAAGCGGCAGCGAGCGCTGCATCGGATGCGGCTTGTGCGAGAAGATCTGCGTGGCGAACTGCATCGCGATGGAGACCAGCCTCGGCGCCGACGGCCGCAAAAAGGTAGATAACTACTCGATAAATTTAGGGCGCTGCGTCTACTGCGGGCTTTGCGCGGACGTCTGCCCCGAGATCGCTATCGTGCACGGCTGCGAGTACGAGCTTGCGAGCGAACAACGGGCATACTACGGCTTCAAAGAGGATCTTTTGATTCGTGGCGAAAATTTATGTTTAAACGGCGCGGCGCAGGAGTTTGCGGGCTATGGCAGCCTGGATGAAAACGCAGGCGCGCGGATCAAGATGACGCCGAACGCCTATATAAAAAGCGACGCCGCAAGCGACGAGCCAAGCTTAAAGAGCGCGGATTCAAATTTAAAAAATAGCGCCGCGGAAAGCTCTAAAAAAGAGGGTGCCGCTAACGATAAAATTCTATTTTCAAAGAGCGCTGGCTTAAGCGGCGAAATTTTGACCGAGCGACAAGACGCCGAGCTGGCAAGCTTAAAGGAAAGTTCCGCCGCAAACGCCGAAAATTCTAAAGAAAATTCCGCTGTCGCTAAAAATTCTACGCTTGATTCGCAGCGAAATTCCAAAGAAAATTCTGCTTCGCAAAGCGCAGAAGACTCCGCTACGGATAGTAAAAATTTGGCGGAAAATTCTAAAGAGAATTCCGTTATGCCGCACGCTGAAAATTCTGTCGGCGATTCTTCGGAGAATTCTAAGGAAAATTCCGTTCCGCAAGGCGCGGGAAATTCCGCCGCGCGAGGTAAAAAATCTAAGGTAAATTCCAAAAAAAATTCCGCCGTGGACGCTGAAAATTCTACGCTTGATTCGGCGCGAAATTCCAAAGAAAATTCCGCCTCGCAAAATGCAAAAGATTCCGCTACGCAGGGGGAGGAGCAATGATACAAACGCTTGCATTTTATTTTTTCAGCGCGGTTTGCCTGGCGCTTTTCGGCATCAGCGTTTTTAGCAAAAACGTTCTTTACGCCCTTAGCGCGCTGGCCGGCGGCATGGTTTTTATGAGCGGATTTTTCTTCTTGCTGGATGCGGAGTTTTTAGGTGTAGTGCAGATCATAGTTTACACGGGCGCCGTGATCGTGCTTTACGGCTTCGCGCTGATGTTTTTGGGCGCGGATAAAAACGTAAACGAGCCCAAAAAGGGGGCAAGGCTATTTTTCGCGCTTAGCGGTGTGATCGCATTTTTGCTCGTGATTATCGTGCTTGGCGCGGTGGTTGCGAACAACGTAGAAACGCTTAAAATTTTAAACACCGACGATACCGAGGCGCTTGGGATGATTATCTTTACGAAATATCTAGCGATTTTCGAGCTTGCCGCCGTGATGCTGCTCGTGGCGATGATCTGCGCTATCGTGCTTGCGCATAAGCAGATGGACGCGAGCCTGAGCTACGAAGAGAGCGAGGGGTAAAATGGGTCTAAATCACTATCTGATCGTCGCTGCGATGATGTTTGGGCTCGGGCTTGCGGGTATGATGAAGAGAAGAAATTTGATCATGCTCTTTTTTTCGAGCGAAATTTTATTAAACGCCGCAAATTTAGCCCTCGTCGCCGTGGCGAAATTTTACGACAACATAAACGGCGAAATTTTTGCGATTTTCATCGTTGCGATCGCCGCGAGCGAGATGGCCGTGGGACTTGGACTACTCATCTTGTGGTATAAGAAAACGGGCAGCATCGAACTTGACGGCTTTGTAAATTTTAAAAATCCTTCCAAGGATGGACCGGATGCTTGATACCGTTTTTGTATGGCTCTTAATCGCCCTTTTCGCACCGCTTGCCTCGGCGATCTTCGCAGGCGTTTTCATTCGCGCCAAAGACAAGATGTTTATCGGCGTAATCTGCTCGGCGCTGGTGATTTTAAGCACTATCGCGTCGCTTGCTTTGATGGAGCTCGTCTCTGACAACCGCCTAATCAGCGTAAGCTTAGCAGATTTCATAAGCACCGGATTTTTGGACGCAAAATTTAGCTTTCTCATAGATAGCGTAAGTGCGGTGATGATGGTGGTCGTAGGCATCGTTTCCAGCGTAGTGCACGTGTATTCGATCTACTATATGTGGGATGATGAAAACTTCGCTAAATTTTTCAGCTTCCTGGGGCTTTTCGTATTTTCGATGCTGGTTTTGGTAACGAGCGATAATTTTTTAGGGCTTTTCATCGGCTGGGAGGGGGTCGGACTCTGTTCGTGGCTGCTGATCGGCTTTTGGTATGATAGGGAGGGTTACAGCTGGTGCGCCAACGAGGCTTTCATAATGAACCGCATCGCAGATCTTGGGATGCTGCTTGGAATTTTTTTGATCTATTTAAATTTCGGCTCGTTGCGGTACGAGGTAGTATTTGCGAATGCGGCGGGCTTGGAGCCTGAAATTTTAACCCTGATCGCAGCGCTTTTATTTATCGGCGCGATGGGCAAAAGCGCGCAGTTTCCATTCCATACCTGGCTGGCTGATGCGATGGTGGGTCCAACGCCCGTATCCGCGCTCATTCACGCAGCGACGATGGTTACGGCGGGCGTTTATCTTGTGATCCGCGCAAACGCTATTTTCGCGCTCGCGCCAGAAGTAAGCGGCTTTATCGTCTGCTTGGGCGCTTTCGTGGCGGTTTTTGCGGCGTCGATGGCGCTGGTTCATAACGATCTTAAAAAAATCATCGCCTACTCCACGCTCTCGCAGCTTGGCTATATGTTTGTAGCTGCGGGGCTCGGGGCATATTGGATCGCGCTATTTCATCTGGCGACGCATGCGTTTTTCAAGGCACTTCTATTTTTGGGCGCGGGCAACGTAATGCACGCGATGAAGGATGATCTAAATATCCAAAATATGGGCGGATTATATAAGTTTATGCGGCCGACGGCGATTTTAATGTGCATAGGCTCGCTCGCGCTTTGCGGATTTTATCCGTTCGCGGGTTTTTTCTCAAAAGATAAAATTTTAGAAGCGGCGTGGAGTGCGGACGCGTATTTTATCTGGGCGCTGCTGTTTGCGGGCGCTGCGATGACGACGTTTTACAGCGTGCGTCTGATAATGCTCGTGTTTTTTGGCAAGCAAAAATTTACCCACCATCCGCACGGGGCGAAAGGCTTTGCCCTTATCGCGATGGGCGTGTTAGCCGCGCCTGCGGTGATCGCAGGCTTTTTCGAGCACGATTTTGCGGAGTTTGTGCTTAGCATACTGCCGGGCTTTAAAGCTTCGATCCCGCACGGCGTGGAGGTAATTTTGATCGCCATAACGCTAGCGATGATAAGCGCGGTGGCGATCGGCACGATTTGGACATACGGCAAGGGTAAATTTAGCCAAAATTTAAAGAACTGCAAATTTTATAAAATTTTGATCGCGCAGTATTTTATCCCGCAAATTTACGAGCGCGTGATCGTGCGCGGATACGCCAAGCTTAGCGAGATTTGTGCTAAATGCGACGGCGCGATCATAGACGCCAGCGTCGATCTGATCGCTCGCGTGGCGGTAAAAAGCGGCGAAGGTGCGGATCGCGTAAGCAATAGCGGAGATTTGAGCGCAAATTTAAGGTGGATGGTTTTGGGATCTTTCATTTTGCTGATTTTGGCGTTTGCGCTGTGAGGTGGGCATGGAATACTTTTTAAGTTTGGTTATATTTTTTCCGGCGGTAGCTGCGGTTTTGGGCTTTTTGATCGACGAAGCGAGCATTAAGACCTACGCTGTTACGATGAGCTTTATAGAGTTCGTGCTCTCGCTTGTTTTGTGGATACTCTACGAGCCGGTGGACGGCATCGCGTTTAGCGTGCTGCACCCTTTCATAAGCGAATACGGCATCAACTACTTCATCGGAGTGGACGGAATTTCGCTGTTTTTAGTGATCCTAAGCACGCTGGTTACCTTTTTGGCGCTGCTTAGTCTAAGCATTAAAGAGCGCGCGAAAAATTTAATCATCTGCATTTTGTTTTTAGAGATGACGATGGTGGGCGTTTTCGTGGCGCTGGATGCGATTTTGTTTTACATCTTTTGGGAGCTTTCGCTAATTCCAATGCTCTACATCATCGGCGCGTGGGGCAGCGGCAAGAGAATTTACGCCGCGGTGAAATTTTTCATCTACACCTTCCTGGGTTCGATGTTTCTACTCGTAGGACTCGTAGCGATGAGCTATTTCTATCACGAGGCTACGGGCGAGTATAGCTTTAATATCCTAAACTGGCAGAGCTTGTCGCTGCCGCTTAGTACGCAAATTCCTCTATTTTTGGCATTTTCGGTCGCTTTTGCGATCAAGACGCCTTGTTTTCCTTTTCATACCTGGCTTCCGTACGCGCACGGGCAGGCCCCTACGATAGGCTCGGTTCTGCTTGCCGCCGTGCTTCTTAAGATGGGCACATACGGCTTCGTGCGATTTTCGCTGCCGCTGTTTCCCGACGCGAGCGTCTATTTTAGCGGGATGATGTGTGCCGTAGCGATCGTTATGATCATCTACGCGAGCTTCATCGCCTTTGCGCAGAAGGACATCAAACAGGTAATCGCGTATAGCTCGATCGCGCATATGGGCGTCATAATGCTAGGAATTTTTTCAATGAGCCGCGAAGGAATTAGCGGCGCGGTATTTTTGATGATCAGCCACGGTATCGTAAGCGGCGGGCTTTTTATGCTCGTAGGCTTTTTGTACGACCGCAGGCACACGAAGCTTTTCAGCGAGTTCGGCGGGCTTGCGCGGGTGATGCCGCTTTATGCGTTTTGTTTTTGCGTCGTGCTACTAGGCTCGATAGGCCTTCCGCTTACGATCGGCTTCGTGGGAGAATTCCTAAGCCTTGCGGGGATTTTTAAAATAAGCTTTAGCTACGCGCTTTTGGGCGGGCTCGGCATCATAATGGGCGCGATCTATTCGATGAATCTTTATAAAAAGACCTTCTTCGGCGCGCTCGTGCATGAGGAGAATAAAAAGCTAAGCGATCTAAACAGAACCGAGCTTTGCTCTATCATCCCGATCTGCGTGCTGGTAGTAGTGCTTGGCGTCGCGCCGAATTTGATGCTAAAGAGTATCGAGCCTAGCGTGACGCAAAGCCTTGAGCTGATGTTTAACAAAGCCTCTCAAACCGCGACTCGCGCCTATATGGAAAAAGCAAATTTTAAGGTAAGAAGCGATGCAAAATAATCTTTTAAATTTAGCCTCGATCGCGCCTATGGCGATACTTGGAGGATTTGCCCTGCTGATGCTCGCGGTTTCGCTTTTTGCGCGCACGCTATCGTATAAATTTTACGCCGTCATCACGATACTGGCGCTAGCTCTGGGCTTCGGGCTCGTTTTTGGATACAACAGCGGCATACGCGGGCTTTTCGACGTGATGCTGGTGGACGGAATCGCGACGCTATCGATGCTTATCATGCTCGCAGGCTCGATATTTTTCATCTTTCTGTCTTTGGGCGCAAGAAGCGCGCACGAGTACCACACGGCGGAGTTTTTCGTGCTGTTTTTATTCGTGCTCGTGGGCTATGAGTTTATGGTTGCGAGCGAAAGCTTAATGATGATCCTCGTTGGGCTTGAGACGGGCTCGCTGGCGCTTTATACGCTAATCGCGCTTCACAACCGCGCCAGATCGGTCGAAGCGGCGCTAAAATACTTCATAATGGGCGCGCTGGGATCGGGCTTTTTCGCATTCGGCGCGGCGATGTTTTTTCTATCGACCGGCTCTATGGAAATTTCAAACATCGCGCAGATCGCTAAGAGTTCAAATTTACAAACCAGCGTCCTACTTTTCGCCGCCTGCTCATTTATGATCGTCTCGATAGGATTTAAGCTCTCGCTGATCCCGTTTCATACCTGGACGCCCGACGTTTATGAGGGCGCAAGCTCCGCAATGGCAGGCTTTATGTCCGTAGTCCCCAAAATCGCGGGCTTTGTCGTGGCGATCAGGCTGTTTGAAGCGCTGGGAAGTATCGGCGTGCAGTGGCTAAACATCGTGCTATACGCCGTAGCGGTGGCTACGATGAGCTTAGCAAACCTTATGGCGCTCGTGCAACGCGATGTCAAGCGGATGCTTGCTTTCAGCTCCGTTTCGCACGCAGGCTTCGTGCTCTGCGCGATCGTGATCGGCTCGACGCAGGCAAACGCGGCGCTTTTTATCTACTGGATCCTATACGCCGTGGCGAACCTCGGGGCGTTTGCCTTCATCTGGTGCGTACGGCAAAGGCGCGCGCGCTCGTTAAATTTAAAATTTAAAACCCAAAGCGTCGCTTTAAATTTAAATACAAACGACGAGGAGAAAGGGAATTTTATCTCAAACGCAAAGCTTTCTTTTTCGCAAAATCACGAGTTAGCAGGCGCTACCGGCGAGTTAAATTTAGGCGCGAGCGGGCAAAATTTAGCTTGCGGAGAGTGGAGCTTTAAAGCAGGCGAGCAAAATTCTAAAGCAGGCGAGCAAAATTTTAAAGCGAGCGAGCCCGGCGCGGAAGCAACCCTTTTCGGTACTGAAACTTGCGAGCCAGGCGCCAAAATTTGCGCGCAAAGCTCCAAGTTCGCGGCTCGCTTCGAGCATCCGTTTGAGAAATTTGACGGGCTGATCCGCACCCATCCGCTTTTTGCGCTATGCGCAGCGATCTTTATGCTCTCGCTTGCGGGCATTCCGCCGTTTAGCGTGTTTTGGGGCAAGATGTATCTACTAAGCGCGGCGGTCAATTCGGGCTACTTTGCCCTCGCCGTAATCATGGCGGTAAATAGCGCGCTCGCGCTGTATTACTACCTGCGCCTCATCGTGCGTATGTTTTTGCACGAGCCGCGAAAGGACGCGGAGCTTGACGGCTCGCTGAGCGCGGTCTCGGTGCAGATAAAATTCGCCGTCGTGCTAGCTAGCGTGGCGTGCGTGCTGGCGCCGTTTTTAGTGAAATTCCTAACCGGCGCGGTAAATAATTTCGTCTTTTTAAGCGGGTATTGAGCTAAAATTTAAGCGCGAATTGAACCCATCGCGCTTTGCCAACAAGGAGAGATATGTTTTTGGGCGAGCTAAGTGCTGACGGCTACGGTTTTGCGCTGCTTGATGTGCGCGATTTGAGTGAGTTTTTAAAGGAGCGAAAATGCAGAGCAAAAAAGCTTCTAAGCTACTGGGACGCGCACAAGCAGCTGTTTTATGACGCCGTAAAGGGCGCTAAAGCTTTGCCCTTCTACCCGCTTACGGTGCGCAGCTATGAGATCTTCGTTTGCATGGACGAGGAGTTTGCGCTGCCTGCGGGCTACGAAGTGGCTTTCAAGCGCGATAAGCTGTATTTCGCCCCGCAAAGCGGCTCCGCGATCCTAGCGAGCTTCGATGCTTTGCAGTATCGTTTCGATAAGCTAAAAAGCGGCGAACTCGAGCTAGGCTATGAGTGCCAAAGCGGCGCTGCGGGCAAGATACGAAAATTTAATTCCACGCTCAAGCTCGGCTTGCAAAGCGGCACTTACGAGCTTTGCGCCCTGGGGCTAAAAAACAGCTCGCAGCACTCCGAGAAATACGGCTACGCCTTTATTTTCAAGCGCAACGCAAGCGCGGAAAATCAAAATTTCAGTAGGCTTGACAACGATAAATTTAGCTTTGATATTTGCGAAGGCGATTAAATTTAATCGAAATTCCGCGCCGCACGAGACCTTGGCGCGACCCGCAAAATTTTAAAGACGCGATTCAGCGCGGTAAATTTAAATCTAAATTTTACTTCCTTGTCTCACTTTTTTCTAGCAAGCGCACAAATTTTGATAAATTTTGATTTTAAATCTCGCGGCGGAGAAATTTTAAAATTTCACACTCCAGCTCTTGCGGCGGCGCCGAAATTTTATCCGCGAACTGCGAGCGGTTGAAGGTGCGTTGGCGCTTTGCAAGCTGTACCGTATGCAGGCTTACGAGCTGCTCGCACTGCGCCCGCGAGATCTGTCCGCGCAAAAGCTGCCCACACTCCTTCAGCCCGATGCAGCCTAGCGCCCTGCACTCCGCACCGTAGTGAGCGAATAAAAACTCCGCCTCCTCTAAAAGCCCGCGCTCAAACATCGCCTTCGTGCGCGCCTCGATGCGCTGCGCAAGCCACTGCTTAGGCGCGTCGATCTCAAAAATTTTAATATCCGAAATCACGGGCGGAGCGGTGTTCTCGCGCAGAAATTTACTCGGCGCCTCGCCGCAAAATTTATAGATGCTTAGCCATTTTTTTAACCGAAAGCTGTCCGCCGCGCTAAATTTCGCGGCAAATTCCGGATCGATCCGCTGTGCTAGGGCGTAAATTTCATCGTTTGAAATTTCGCTTTTAAAATCGGGAACCTTCGGTGCCAGCCCGCTTAGCATAGCTTTGAGATAAAACCCGCTGCCGCCCGTGATTATCAAAGGCGCGCCGCTACGCCCCGCGAAAGCCCGCGCGGCTGCGTATTCTTTGATAAACTCGCCGACGCTGAAGTACTCGTTTGGATAGATTAAATTTACGCCGAAGTGCCTGATCTCGCGCAGCTCCTCCTCGCTTGGCTTAGCGCTTGCGATGTTGATCTGCCGGTAAATGCAGAGCGAGTCAAGGCTCAAAATCACGGCGTCGGTCTTTCGCGCGATACTTAGCGCAAGATCGCTTTTGCCGCTTGCTGTGGTGCCGATGATCGCGATCTGCGGGCTTGCGTGCGAGTTTTGATTTTGGCTCAAGGCGTTTCCTTTCGTAAATTTTTCGTTCAAATTATATCAAATTTAGAGCTATTCTTACTTTTTTTTGATACAATGGTGCCCAAAATAAGGGGCAAAATGGCTAAATTTAAAGAAATTTTATCCGACATCAACGAATTAATAGTTTTTAAACACTCGGTTTTCGCGCTACCGTTTATCTTTACGGCGATGATTACTGCGAGCAAGCTGCAAAACGGCTCGGTATGGTTCGGCTGGAAGCTGCTTTTTTTGGGAATTTTATGCGCGGTAAGCGCGAGAAGCTTCGCGATGGCGCTAAATCGCTACTTGGACGAGGACATAGACCGCACCAATCCGCGCTGTGCTTCACGTCCTAGCGTGGACGGACGGATCGGGCGCGGGAATTTGCTGCTTTTCATAATCGCGAACGCGGTGGTTTTCATAGCGGTTTCGGCGCTTATAAATCCTCTGGCGTTTAAGCTTTCGGTGCCGATTTTAGCGGCATTGGGCGGGTATTCGTATTTTAAGCGCTTTAGCGAGACTGCGCATTTGATGCTCGGCTTTTGCTTGGGGCTTGCTCCGATTGCGGGGGCGATCGCCGTTAGCGGCGGAATTCCGCTATGGTCGGTGCTGCTATGCCTCGGGGTAGTATTTTGGGTAGGCGGCTTTGACGTGCTGTATTCGCTTCAAGATATGGAATTTGACCGCAGCAACGGGCTTTACAGCATCCCTGCGCTTTACGGCAAGGAGGCGTCGATGTTTATCTCTAAAATTTTTCACGCCGTGGCGGTACTTTTTTGGCTACTGTTTTGCGCGGCGGCGAACTTAGGCTTTTTTGCCTATCTTGGCGTGGCTGCGTGCGCGACGATTTTGTACTTCGAGCATAAGATCGTACGTAGTGATTTTAGTAAGATCGATCGCGCGTTTTTTACGCTGAATGGCTACTTGGGCATTGCGTTTTTCGCTTTTATTTTTGTAAATTTATTTTAAGGAACCCCTATGGATCTTAACATTATCATCATTTTAGGACTTTGCGTCGTTATATTTTTGATGTTTTTCGTCATATATTTTAAGGATAAGCAAGCGGATAAAAAATTCGAGCGATTCGATCAGGTGCTGACCGATGCTATGCAGGAAAATTATCTGCTTAAAAAGAAGGTCGAGGAGTTAAAAGAGATGATCGATTCGGGCGGCAAAGTCGCTCCCAATATCGATATAAACGCGATTGCAGACGTAATCGACGAGACGATAGAGCAGAGATTAGACGTAGTGCCTACGATGATCGACGAGCGGGTAGAAAAGCAGATCAGACCGCTTCTGGATCAGCTTAAAGAGCTCATCGGCTCGGTAAGAAAATAGCCAGAGCAATATAAAAATAAAATTTTGCAAAATCGCTTTGTTTTTTATATAATCGCCGCAAATTGATATTAAGGCAAAATATGCTAATTGATAAATTTGGACGAACGATCGATTATTTGCGCATTTCGGTTACGCAGCGGTGTAATTTCAGATGCAGATATTGCATGCCTACTACGCCGTTTAATTGGGTGCCGCGAGAGAATATTTTAAGCTTTGAGGAGATGTTTTTATTCGTCAAGGTTGCGATCGACGGCGGCGTAAAAAAGATCCGCATAACCGGCGGCGAACCGCTGGTGCGAAAGGGGATCGAAGATTTTATAAAGATGATCGCGGATTACGCCCCAGGTATCGATCTTGCGCTTACTACCAACGGATATTATCTCAAAAACTACGCGCGCGCCTTGAAAAACGCGGGGCTAAAACGCATTAATATGTCGCTTGACTCACTGCGTCCGGAGCGGGCTAAATTTATAGCTCAGCGCGGCGTGCTTTATAACGTCTTAGAAGGCCTTGACGCCGCGCTTGAAGCGGGACTAAAAGTCAAGCTAAACACTGTCGCGCTAAAGGGGATCAACGACGATGAGCTGATCTATTTGCTGGAATTTGCCCGCGGGAAGGATTGCCAGATTCGCTTCATAGAATTTATGGAAAACACCCATGCCGGCGATCTTACAGGCTTAAAATCAAACGAAATTTTAGATATTTTAAGGCGTAAATTTATCTTTACCGCTCTGCCTAAATCGCAAAGCTCGCCCGCGTCGCTTTACGCGCTTGGGGACGGCTACACCTTCGGCATCATCGATCCGCACAAGCACGATTTTTGCGAGAGCTGCAACCGCATCAGACTAAGCGCCGAGGGGCTTTTAATCCCGTGTCTTTACTTCGAGGACGCGCTAAGTATCAAAAAGGCAGTTAAAGAAGGCGACATTGCCGCAGCCGCCGAAATTTTGGCTAAAATTTTAGCGAATAAGCCCGAAAAAAATCGCTGGCAAGCGGACGCTTCGAATGAAATTTCAAGCCGCGCATTTTACGAGACGGGCGGATGAGGCTTGTTGAGAGCTTTTTAAGTATCCAAGGCGAGGGCAAATACGCAGGCAGGCTCGCGTTTTTCTTTCGCTTTGCGGGCTGTAATCTGCGCTGTGCGGGCTTCGGCGGCGAGTGCGTTTCGCCAAAGACCGGCGAGATCTTGCGCGGCTGCGATACGATCCGCGCGGTTTTTACAAATCACTTCGAGCACGAAGAAATTTTAAATTTAACGCAGCTTTTGAATAAAATTCCAAATTTATCAGGTTCGTCCTGTTTCGCACCTGCTTGCTCTGCGCCAGGTTTTTGCGCCGCCGAGTCTTTTTCTAAAAGCGATACGTTAAATTTCGCCGCCATACAGACGCCTCCCTGCCTAAATGGTAACGCAGGAAATTCTTTAAATTTAACGAGCCAAAATTCTTTAAATTCCGCAGTGCAAAATTCTTTAAATTTAAATCCGCAAAGCTCCGCATTGCCGCAGAGCGCTAAGCTTTATCAAAAGCCGATCATCGTTATCACCGGCGGCGAGCCGCTACTACATCACAAAGAGGCGCTATTTTACGAGTTTGTCTGCGAGCTGCTAGCGCACGGATACGAAGTACACTTCGAAACCAACGGCACGATTTTCATGGATTTTGAAAAATTTCCCGCCTACAAAAGCTGCGTCTTTGCGGTCTCGCCTAAACTTTCAAACTCCGCCGAGCCGCGCGAACGCAGGTTAAACTTCGCCGCGCTGCGAAGCTTAAAACAAAACGCAAAGGATAGCTTTTACAAGTTCGTCATCTCGCCCGAGTTTGACGCGCAGCCCGAAATTGCCGAAATTTTAGCGGCGTGCGAGAGCGAGGTTTATTGTATGCCGCGCGGCGCAGATCGTCGCGAGCTGGAAAGCGCCGCGCAATTTTGCGTGGATTTTTGCCTAAAAAACGGCTATAATTACTCCGATCGCCTGCACATTAGAATTTGGGGCGAGAAGGACGGGGTATGATAATCAGGAAATTATACGAATTCGAAAACGCTCACATCGTGCGCCTGTGCGGCTCGAAGCGGTGCCGCACGAGCATCCACGGCCACTCCTACAGATGCGAAATTTTGCTTAGCTCAAATTTTTTAGATGAAGCGGGGATGGTTTATGACTTCGGCTACATGAAGCTCGGTATCCGCGAGCTTATCGATAGTTTCGACCACGCCGTGACGATCTACGCGCGCGATGATGCGAGGTACATCGCGGATCTTAAAAAACACAGCGCGCGCTGGGTGCAGATACCGCTAAATCCGAGCGCAGAGCAGTTTTGTAGAATTTTTTTCGTTCTAATCGACCGACTTTTGAGCCTGACTCAGATGCAAAACGGCGAGCGCGAAGTAAAGCTTCACAGCGTCATCGTACACGAAACGGCCACCGGCTACGCACAGTGCTTCCGCGAGGATGCCTACAACGCGCAGATGGGCGAGATTGCGCTGGATGAGATAGAATTTTCGCCCGCCGTGCGCGAGGAGTGGAGGCAGCCGGAGCTTTGGCAAAAGCTACTGCGCGGCGAAAAAATCATCTATCCAAAGGATTGCTGATGAGAAATTTCTTTAAATTTGGCGCGGGATTTGTGCGCGTTTTTGCCGCGTGCGCGATCTTTGTCTGCGCGCTTGCTTTGGGCGGTTGCGACGATGAGAAAAAGGACACCTTGCAAAAGCCGCCGGTGGATAGCGAGGTGCCAAAGGACGTACCTATCGCGCCTAGCGAGCCCAAAGTCGATATAAACGCCGATATGCCGCCGCTTCCGGTGACGGAATAAGGTGGAGCGTTGAAAAATCTGCGCCTAAATTTGAAAATTTTTAAAATTTGCGTTATTCGTATGCGGCGCGTAAGCGCGATTTTAGCGTCTTTTTTGCTCGTGCGATCTGCACAGAGAAATTCTAAATTTTATAAAGCTTTATCTGCAAAATTTCATTCTTGGCACGAGATATGCTGCGCGAAACCGAGGTTGAGAGAGCGCGCGGTAAATTTTGGCGCAATAAATAGCCGCGGCCGCTTTGAATGGTTTTTAAAATTTCAAAGGTGCGGAGCAGGTCTGCTTTATCTTGCGCCGAAAAAATTTGCGTTGAAATTCGGTACTTTCGGCTCTAGCCGCGCAAAATTTTATTTCGCGAATTTAACTCCCTGGCGGAAGTGATGGATTATCTGTATCAAAGCGCCCTGGGTTTTCATAAATTTTTCGCGCTAGCTGCGGCGATTTTAACGATAATTTATCTGATTTTTACCCAGCTTAAGATCGATGCGGCGGAATTTTGCCCTCGCAGCAAGGCTTTAAATTCCGCCGCCTCCGCGCCGCAAGCTGGGAATTTAAAGCAAAAGAGCAGATCGGGGCTTAGATTTCTTAGGCGCATCAGGCTGTTTTTGCCGATCTATTATTCGTGCATCGCGGCGCTGATAATCAGCGGAAGCGTGATGCTAGCGGTGCTGCGCTTTAATCTGAGCTTTAGAATTTGCTTCATGGCGGCCGCAGCGCTAGCGATGATTATACTTAGCGCGGCGTCGTACAAGCGGCTAAAAATCGCGTATCTGAACCAAAACTTTGCGCCGTATCAGCGCAAAATGCGGGTGATTTTGGGGCTAAGCTTAGCGATAATTTTGATAGCGAGTGTTATTTGATGGTATATTTTTACGATAAGCTTGCAGGCGAACAGAGCCTGATTTTGCAGAATGATCAGTTTTTGCACCTAAAGGCCAGGCGCGCAAGAGCGGGCGAGCGCATAGACGTGCGCAATCTTGAGGACGGGGCGAGTTATCTATATGAGATCGCCGAAATTTCGCGCAAGGACGCGGCTTTGAATTTAGTTTTTAAAAGCTCGGTTTTTACGCCGCCGCACGATTTTTGCGTCGCTTGGGCGGTCGTCGAGAGCGCCGTGATCGAAAAGAGCCTGCCTGCGCTAAACGAGATGGGCGTCGGGCGGCTTGTTTTGGTCTATGCCGATCTGTCGCAGAAAAACGTGCGGCTCGATCTGCAGAGGATGGAGCGGATTTTGATCAACTCGTCGCAGCAATGCGGGCGAAATTCCATCATGCAGATCGAGGTTTTGGGCGACTCGGACGAGCTCGCGCAAAGATATGAAAACGTAAGCCTGATCGATTTTGGCGGCAAGAACATCGACATTTTCGGCGGCGACGAGATCGCTTTCGTTGGCCCGGAGGGCGGATTTTCGCCGCGCGAAAGGGAGAAATTTAAAAACGCCTATGCGCTTAATAGCCCCTATATTTTGCGCTCAAACACCGCGCTGATCGCAACTTGCGCGAAGTTGATCTTTTAAGCGCTCGGCAAATTTAAAATTTAAAAGTCGCGCGCTTTAAATTTTGGAATTTAAAATTTGCTCTGCGCGATCCGCTACGTTTATCTGCGGCTTGACGTACTGCGCGTATTTGCCGCGGCTTATATTCACGCGCTTGTATTTTGCACGCCGCAGTAGGTCGCGGTGAAATAAAATTTTACCCGCAAACGGGTTAAATTTTAAAATTTTGCGTCCAAAAAGCATGTTCAAAAAGTAAATTGCCGCTTCGCCGAGAGATTTTTAAAACCTTTTAAATTTGCTTTTTAGATAAAAAAGTTGTATAATCGCTGCCTTTTAAAATCATCAAAAAGGATCAAAAATGAAAAAAGATATCCATCCAAACTTTGTCGAAACGACCGTTACCTGCGCTTGCGGAAACACTTTTAAAACGCGCTCGAACAAGCCCGAGATCCGCGTCGATATCTGCTCCAATTGCCATCCGTTTTTCACCGGCAGCGAGAAGATCGTAGATAGCGCGGGCCGCGTCGAGAAATTTAAGCAAAAATACGGAATGAAATAGTTGCTATATCTCATTCCTACGCCGATAGGAAATCTAAGCGATATCTCGAGCCGCGCGCTTGAGGTATTGCAAAGCTGCGAAATCCTAATCTGCGAGGATACGAGGGTTTCAAAAAAACTTCTAAACTTATTATCCGATAAATTTCAAATTTCATTTAAAATTTCACAGTTTTACTCTCTGCACACGCACAACGAAGCGGAGTTTTTCGCGGGTTTTAATCCGGCGCTTCTGCGCGAAAAAGCTTGCGCATACGTAAGCGACGCGGGCATGCCCTGCATCAGCGATCCTGGGATAGCGCTCGTAAAATTTGCGCAGCGAAGCGGCGTGCCTTACGAGGTGCTTAGCGGCGCAAATGCCCTGCTGCTCGCAGCCGCCGCAAGCGGGCTGGTGGAGAAAGAATTTAGCTTTTTAGGCTTTTTGAATAATGACGGCGCGCAGCGAAAAGCTCAGATCCTAAATTTAATGCAAAGCCCCTATCCATGCGTGCTATATGAATCCCCAAAGCGCGTGGTAAAGCTAATAGAGCAGATCGCGGGGATCGATGCGCAGCGCAAAATTTTTGCGATTAAGGAAGCCACGAAAAAATTTGAAACAAAATTTTTCGGTAGCGCCGCAGAGGTTCTATCTAGTCTAAACGGCGCAAATTTAAACGGCGAATGGTGCGTCGTGATTGACGGCGCGGGCGAGAAAAGCTTTGAAAAAATCACGCAGGAAGATATTCTATCGCTTGAGATCGCGCCGAAAATAAAAGCGAAACTGCTCTCAAAAATAAACGGCGAACCCGCCAAAGAAATATATAAAAATTTGATACGCTAAGTCATATTTTAACCGTTTTTCGCTAAAATCCCAAAATGATTATTTACGGCAAGCAGCTGTTTTTGCACCTTTTAAACCGGCATCCGCAGAAATTTATCCGCATCATCCTTGCTAAGGAGTGCGAGAAAGAAATTTTTAAAAAGATCGCCGTGACTGGCGTAAAGATCGAGCGCGCCGATGCGAAAAAAGCTCAGGCCCTCGCTCGCGGAGGCAACCATCAAGGCTTCTTGGCCGAGGTGAAGGAGTTTAGCTTCGGCGATCTTGCTAGCGTCAAAGACGATAAATTCGTGCCGATCCTTTATGGGCTTACCGATGTCGGAAACATCGGCGCGATAATGCGCAGCGCCTATGCTTTGGGCGCGGACAGCGTGATCGTCGTCGCAAATAATCTAAATATGGCGGGCGTAGTGCGCGCAAGCTCGGGCGCGGCGTATGAGCTAAACGTCGTTAAGGCCGCAGACGGGCTTAGCGTGCTAAACGAGCTTAAACAAAGCGGCTTTGAAATTTACGCCGCGAGTGCGGGCGGGACGAGCTTTAAGGAGTTAGAGCTCGGCGCGAAAAACGCACTCGTAATGGGGAACGAAGAAGAGGGGATACCTGCTAGAGCGCTTAAAAAATGCGACCGCGCGGTATCAATAAAGATGCGCGAAGGCTGGGACTCGCTTAATGTAAGCGCGGCATTTGCGATACTATGCGATGGAATTTTAAATGGAAGAAATAAAAGAGAAGCTAAATAATACGGACGAGCAGGCGGAACAAACCGAGAAGCCGGAGCAAACTCAGCAATCAAAAAGCAGCGATCTGGATAAATTAAAATCTATGGATCTGATCGAGATAGCGCGTACGACGCGCATCGACGCGCAGAATTTAGAATACATCATCAACAAAGACTTCGAAAAGCTGGCAAATTTTAACGTGAAGGGCTACATTAAAATTTTAGAGCGCGAGTTCGGGCTGGATCTATCGGACTGGCTTAGCGAGTTTGAGAGCGCTAAAGCGAGCTTTGCGCCCGTTAAAAAGGCTAAAGTCGAGCAGGTTTATGGTCAAAGGGTCAGCCCTAACAAAAGCGGCGGCGGTTGGCTTTTATGGCTGCTTGCGATGGTACTAATCATAGGCGCGATCTTTTATTTCGGACTTTATAAAAGTTTTGGCGAGTTTTTGGGCTCGCTTTTATGGGAGCAAAACAAAACCACCTACTCGGACGCCCCAATCGTAAATAACACTCAAAAAAAGCTTGAAAATATAGGTATCGACGTCGTTTCGCACAACGCTACAGATGAAAAATTCGCACTAAAATCGGATATTAATGCAGCCGCTGCTGCGGATGAAAATTTAAGCTCGCTAAACGCGCTGGACCGCTCTATCAGGATCGAGCGCGCGAGCATTAAGACTGAGGAAAATTTTACCGACGAAAACGCCACGCAAAGCGCGCCCGCGCCGAGCAAAGATATCGTGCTTAGCCCGCGCGGTAAGATGTGGATAGGCATTATCGATCTAAAAAGTGGCAAGAAGCGCGAGATGGTCATAAATTCCCCTTACGTCGTCGCTTCGCAAGGAGATGAGGAGCTGCTAATCTCTACCGGTCACGGGATGTTTGAGCTCGGCAAAGCCGATGGCAACGTAACTTTCAGCGAAAGAAACACTCAAAAATTCCACGTCAAAGATGGCAATATCACTAAAATTTCAGCCGACGAGTTTCTGCGCCTAAACAAGGGCAAAAAGTGGTAAAGCTCTCGCTCTCGCGCGGTTTTTCACTCGTAGGACTTCGCCTCCGCTGAGAGCAAAATTTCGGCTTGCTGCGGCGGTCAGTTTAAATTTAAATTCGCGAGTGTAAATTTAAAGGGGTTGAACTACGCCGCCTTGGATAAAATTCCAAGTGGCGTAGATAAAATTTAACGGTGCGGATAAAATTTCAAACGTTGCGGGCGCTTGCGGTAGCGCGCTAAATTTAAGAGGCGCCGTCCATGGTGCCCTGCAAAACGGAGGTCTCGGTCGTTTCGATCGGATGTAAATTTAAATGTCGCGCAAAGTGTCGCGACGCGATAAATTTAAATGATCAACGCCTCCGCGGTTTTAAAATTTTAGCGAGGTAAGGGTTTAAACCGCTCAAGTGTTGCAAAAACGCCACCACATCGCCGCTAAGGCTTGAAATTTTAGCTTCCGAGCGGCGCGAACAGATCGCGACGTTAAGGCGCAAAATTTTAAATAAAGCTTGAAAATTACTTTAAGATAAGAGGTTTGAGATGTTTGACGAAATTCGTTTTTCAAAAATCGAGCGTTTGCCCAATTACGTTTTTGCCGAGGTCAATGCCATAAAAATGGCGGCGCGCAGAGCCGGCGAAGATATAATCGATTTTTCGATGGGCAATCCCGACGGCAGGACGCCGCAGCATATAATCGACAAGCTTTGCGAAAGCGCGCAAAAGGACAAAACGCACGGCTACTCCGTAAGCCAGGGCATCTACAAGCTACGACTTGCGTGCGCGAATTGGTATAAGCGCAAATACGGCGTGATCTTAGATCCGGAAAGCGAGATCGTCGCGGTGATGGGCTCTAAAGAGGGCTTCGTGCATTTAACTAGCGCGATCGTAAATCCGGGCGATGTCGCGGTGGTGCCGGATCCTGCGTATCCGATCCACACCCAAGCCTTCATTATCGCGGGCGGTAACGTCGTTAAAATCCCGCTTGCCTATGATGAAAATTTAAATTTTAATGAGAATAAATTTTTCATCGATCTGCAAAAAACCTTCGACGAGAGCATTCCGCGCCCAAAATACGTCGTCGTAAATTTCCCGCACAACCCCACCACCGTCGTCGTGCAAAAGAGCTTCTACGAGCGGCTCGTGGCGATGGCGCGGCAGGAGCGATTTTATATCATCAGCGATATCGCTTACGCGGAGATCGCTTTTGAGGGTTACAAAACGCCGTCGATCTTTGAGGTCCAGGGCGCAAAGGACGTCGCGGTTGAGGCGTACACTCTCTCTAAAACCTACAATATGGCGGGCTGGCGCGTGGGTTTTGTTAGCGGCAACAAAAAGCTCGTAGCCGCGCTTAAAAAGATCAAGTCGTGGTTTGATTACGGCATGTTTACGCCGATCCAAGTAGCTGCCACGATCGCACTGGATGGGCCGCAGGAGTGCGTAGAGGAGATCCGCGCGAGCTATGAGAAGCGTAGAAATTTTTTGATTGACGCTTTTGCGGATGCGGGCTGGCAGATCGCAAAACCTAGCGCGTCGATGTTTGCGTGGGCGAAATTGCCGCCGGCTGCAGCTCATCTAAGGAGTATGGAGTTTTCCAAACAGCTTCTTACCAAGGCGCGCGTCGCCGTAAGCCCGGGCGTGGGCTTTGGCGCGGCGGGAGACGATTACGTGCGGATCGCCTTTATCGAAAACGAAAACAGGATCCGCCAGGCAGCTAGAAATATAAAAAAATATTTGAAAGAGATCTGATGAAGGTAGCGATTTTAGGCGTCGGCACCGTAGGTAGCGAAGTTGCAAACATTTTGATCAAAAATAAAGATATCATCCTTGCGCGCGCAGGCGTTAGCATAGAGCCCGTAATCGGGCTCGTGCGCGATACGAATAAAAAGCGCGACGTGCAAATTCCGCTTAGCAGCGACGCGGGGAGTATCATCGAGCGCGACGACATCGACGTTTTTATAGAGCTTATGGGCGGGGTAGAAAAGCCCTACGAGATCGTAAGTGAAATTTTAAAGCGCAAAAAGGCGGTTGTTACCGCAAATAAGGCGCTTTTGGCTTATCATCGCTACAAGCTCCAAGCTCTAGCGGGCGATACTCCTTTTGGCTTTGAAGCGAGCGTAGCGGGCGGAATTCCGATCATCAAAACCCTGCGCGAAGGGCTAAGCGCCAATCGTATCGAAAAAATAATCGGCATCGTAAACGGCACGAGCAACTTTATCCTTACGAATATGATGCAAAAAAACGAGAAATTTGAAGACGCGCTAAAGCGAGCTCAAGAACTTGGTTACGCCGAAGCCGATCCTAGCTTTGATATCGGCGGGTTCGACGCGGCGCATAAGCTTTTGATATTAGCCAGCATCGCATACGGCGTGCACGGCGACCCCGAAGATATCCTAATAGAGGGGATCGAGGAGATCACGCAGGAGGATATCTATTTTGCGCGCGAATTCGACTTCATAATCAAGCTGCTTGCGGTAGCCAAGCGCGCGTGCGACAACAAAGTCGAGCTGCGCGTCCATCCTGCGCTTATTTCGAAGGATCAAATGCTTTCAAAAGTAGACGGCGTGATGAACGGCGTGAGTATCTACGGAGACTGTGTGGGCGAGAGTATGTATTACGGCCCCGGCGCGGGCGGAAGCGCTACGGCAAGTGCGGTTATAAGCGATCTCATCGACATCGCGCGCGATAATAAAAATCCGATGCTTGGATATAAAATTTTGCCGAGTGAAAATTTTATGCAAATTTTGCCGAGCGAGCAGATCCGCACGAAGTATTATTTCAGACTGCGCGTGCGCGACGAGAAGGGCGTGCTGGCGAAGCTTACGAATATTATGAGCTTAAACGATCTTTCGATCGACAGCTTTTTGCAAAAGCCTAAGCTCAAAACGGATGAGGAGGTAACGCTGTTTTTCACGACGCATACGTGCTGCGAGAAGGATATCAAACGCGCAATAAGCGTAATTAGCGGCGAAAATTTCATCACGCAAGAGCCGTTTATGATCAGGATAGAAAGCTAGCTTGGGCTTAAAAGAATATCTTTTCGGCTTTGCTTGCGAGGACCGTGCGGCAGAATTTTTACGCGGCGAAGGGTTTGAAATTTTAAAGCGAAATTTCCGCTGCCGCTTCGGCGAGATCGACATCGTCGCGCGCAAAGACGGGATTTTGCACTTCGTAGAAGTAAAGGCCACGAGCGGCGATTACGACGCCGCAGAGCGCGTAACGGGCGCCAAGATGGCTAAAATTTTAAAGGCGGCGGAATTTTATCTGATGAGCTGCGATACGGACGAGCCGTGGCAGATCGACGTCGTGGAAGTTTATACAAAGCAGATAAAATTTATCGCCAACATATCTTTTTAAATTAGAATTTTTATTATTTATTTAAGATAATGAACTATAATCCGCAGAATTTTAACACAAGGAGAACATTATGGGAAAGTATATAGAGCTTACTTCGGAGAATTTCGACGTTACTAAAGAGGGTGTCGCGCTAGTCGATTTCTGGGCGCCTTGGTGCGGACCGTGCCGTATGATCGCCCCGATCATCGAGGAGCTTGCGAACGATTACGACGGCAAGGCTAAAATTTGCAAAGTAAATACCGACGAAGCGCAGGATCTTGCGGTGCAATTCGGCGTTCGCTCGATCCCTACGATACTATTTTTCAAAGACGGCGAGCTAAAAGCCCAACTCATCGGCGCGCAATCCAAGCAGATCATAGCCGACAAGCTAAACTCGCTTCTGTAAATTTTAAAAGGGCGGCTTTCGCCCTTTTCTCTTCCACTCATCGTTTTATTAATTAAATTCGTAAATTTAACGCCCGCGGTTTTACTTAATAAAATAATTAAGGAGAAAAAATGTTAGATTTAGCAATTATCGGCGGCGGTCCCGCGGGGCTAGCGGCGGGGCTTTATGCTACAAGAGGCGGTTTAAAGGACGTCGTGATGTTTGAGATGGGGATGCCTGGCGGGCAGATCACCTCAAGCTCCGAGATGGAAAACTACCCGGGCGTCGCCGCGGTGACCGACGGTATGAGCTTTATGGCGCCTTGGCAGGAGCAGTGCTTCCGCTTCGGACTGAAGCATGAGATGGTGCGCGTGCTGCGCGTTTTAAAAGACGGCGACGGAAATTTTACGATCTATCTCGAGGGCGATCAAGCGCGTCGCGCTCGTGCTGTTATCGTGGCTACCGGCTCTACTCCGCGTCGCGCGGGGATCGAGGGCGAGGATGAGTTTTTCGGTCGCGGCGTCAGCACTTGCGCGACCTGCGACGGGTTTTTTTACAAGGGTAAAGAGGTTGCCGTCCTCGGCGGCGGCGACACGGCGTTAGAGGAGTCGCTGTATCTAGCTAAAATTTGCTCTAAAGTCTATTTGATTCACCGTCGCGACGAATTTCGCGCCGCGCCTTCGACCGTGCAAAAGGTACGCGAAAGTGAAAATATCGAGCTCATCACAAACGCGCTCGTAGAGCAGATCAAAGGCGATGAAAGCGGCGTAACTAGCGTCGTAGTCAAGGATAAAATTAGCGGCGCTGCGCGCGAGCTGCAGTTGCCTGGGATCTTCGTATTCGTGGGGCTTGACGTGCGAAACGAGGTGCTAAAGGGCGATGATGGTAAGTTCATTTGCGACATCACGCCGGGCGGGCAGGTCGCGGTAAATTTAAAGATGCAAACAAGCGTGCACGGGCTATTTGCGGCGGGCGATATGAGACAGGATGCGCCTAAACAGGTCGTTTGCGCGGCGGGTGACGGTGCGGTTGCCGCACTTAGCGCGATTGCGTATCTGCAAGGACACGATAAATAAGCTTGTATTCGGCGTAAAATTTCACGGCGCGGCGGGCGAAACTGCTTCCGTCGCGCTTTTTAAATTTAAAAGCCCGCGTCAAATTTGAATGAAATAATGAAATTTTGACGCAAGGCGGCTCAAATTTAAAATTTCGTCAAATTGAGCCGCAAAATAATGCTATCGTCTTTTGCGGAAACGCTTCCGAGCCGAAACGTCTTTTAAAAATTCAGATAAAATTTTATTGTCTTTCGTAGAAAGTTGCAAGGGCGTCTTCCGCCGTTTTTCTATTATTAAATGCCGATCTTATCTTAATAACATCATCAATTATATCTTTAGTCACTATAAATTTATCCGATAAACTTACGCTCTTATCGGCATTCACGATAAAATTTAATTCGATCGCAGCCTGTGGCGGCAGCTCTGCTGCCCTTCCAAGCTGTAGCCTTATTTGGCTAGGCGTTAGCTGCGAATAATAAGCGACGTCTTCTAATGAATCAATAATATTACTCATATAAATCGCAGAAGTTTTTGGTTCACCATCCTTTAGTATTTCATCTTTTAATTTATCGTCGCAATCAACTGGCTTTTTTTGAAATGAGTAATCTATTTTGCCTCTGTCTTTGAGCTCCTCTTGAAATTTCGTCTCATTTATTTTGCAATGTTCATTTGCCAATTTAAGTAAACGCTGTTGTTTATCATCAGATTTATCTTTATAGAAAAGCACGGCACCTCTTAAAGACGTGTTTAGCATAGCCTCTTTATATTTTTTGTTAAAGGCATCTACATCGACCTTTACTTTCTCCATATCCACGTCGCACACCATCTTAACCGTCTTTAATCCGCCGTTTTCCTCTTTGCTCCAGGTAATATTTTTGCAGATTTTCGAGCCCTCGATCGCCGCGCCGATACTCATAGACTTAAAATCGGACAGAGTGTAGTTTTTCACGAGCCCTACCTCATCCTCGCCGCATCCTACTAAAATCAATGCCGCTAGCGCGGCGCCTAACGTATATTTCATCTTCGCTCCTTTGAGATAAATTTTAAAAATAATGCTACCCCCTCCCTGCTTAAACATGTATAAATTTAAAGCCGAAATTTGAAATAAATTCGCAAAGCGCTAGAGATCAAGAATGCAAAGGTGAAATTTGATGAAAGAATTCGGCGAGAGAGGGAGGGAATCGAACCCCCCGGAAAACGGTCAACCGCCCTCCTATCGGATTTGAAGTCCGCAGACGCCACCAGGTCGCCATCCTCTCCAAATGCGGGAATTATAGCGAGATAAAATTTATTTAGCTTTAAAGAGGCTAAATTTTAAGCCCTTTCGGCTCATTATTAGCGACGGCAGGATTATGAGCGCACCCAAAAGAAGCAGGCTCATCACCAGACATATTAACATCCCGAAGTAGATCGTAGGCCAGAAATTGCTCATCATCATCACGCTAAAACCTAAAATGATCGCAAACGACGTATAATACATCGCGTATCCGATACTTGCGTGGCTCGCGCGGATTGCCGCGGCCTCGTCGCCCAGGCGCGCAAACTCCCGTTTGTAGCGGTAGATGTAGTGGATGACGTCGTCCACGCCGATACCGATGCTGATCGCCGCTATTGTGATGCTCATAATATCTAGTGGAATGCCCGCAACCCCCATGATGCCGAAGCAGGCGCAAAGCGGGATTAAATTTACGACGATCGCGATAAGCGCGTATGAAAGCGAGCGAAAGATGATCACGAAAAGCACAAAAAGCACGAGCACCGTGATACCCAGAGTGCCTATCTGCGAGCTCATCAGGCTTTGAAGCATATTGTTATAAAGCACCATTATACCGCTGATCTGCGCGCTTGCCTGCTCGCCCTCGAGCAAAGAATTTAGCCCGCTTTGCAGATCTTTTAGGAATTTTGCTCTGCGTAAGTGCGGATCGCTATCTATCGTGCGGACGCTAAAATGCGCTTCGTTCGCTTCGATATTTACAAAAGGTGAAAGCACCATTTCGCGGTAGTTTGCCGGCATTTCAGAGTAGATTAGAGCAAGGCTTAGATCGTCCAGATCGCGCCCCTGATTAATCTGCTTGCCGAGCTTTAAAAGCGATGCGAGCGAGCTTACGTTGCCGATAAACTCGTGCCCCGTGACGTTTTTGTCCTTCAAAAAATCATCTATTTTGCCGATGATACGCATCTTTTCGGAGGTGAACCAATACTGCGGCTTGTTTTCGTTGGCGGCGTATTCGGCTTCGAAATCGCCAAAATCGTCGCTCGCAGTGGAATTCTGCTCTAAATTTGCGGCATGGGTCTGATCTGAATTTACGGCTTCGCTTGGCTGCGATGTCGCGACGGAGCTTTGCGCGATAAAATTTTGATCATTTAAATTTTGCGCCGCGGCAACGGAACTTTGAGGTATGGAATTTCTTGCAATAGAATTTTGCGCCGTGGCAGTAGAATTCTGTGCGGCGGAATTATGCGCAATAAAATTTTGCTGAGTAGAATTTGCCGCAAAATTTCGCCCCGCAGGATTGGAATTTTCGCCGCTCTTAGAATTTGCGCTGCCGCTTGCGGAATTTTCACTCTCGCTAGTGGGATCTGCGCCGCCTGCGCTTTTAAATTTAACTACGATATCAAGCGGGATCGTTCCGCCGAGATTTGTATCGATGACCTCCATGCCTGCGCGGATGTCGGTGCTTTTTTTGAAGTAGCCGATGAAGCTGTTTTCGACGCGCAGCTGCGAGATACCGTATAGCCCAAAGATCACCGCCGCAGCGCATACGCCATAGACCGCGCCTCTGCTGCGTAGCGCCGTTTCGGCGCACCAAAGCGTAAATTTAAAGTGTTGCTCGAAGCTGCGATTATTGTGCGTGCGCCTTAGAAGCGACATAACCGCGCCGAATACTCCAAACGCCGTAACTAGCGAGATACTGATGCCTACACTCATCATAATTCCCAGAGAAATTACGGGTTTTATATCGCAAAAAATTAGCGACATAAAGCCGATAACGGTCGTAAAGATTGCGAAAAAGCAGGGTCTTGCGCGCTCGCGTAGCACCGCGTAAACGAGTTGGCGCTGCGAAAAGGCGTGAAAGCGCGCGCTAAACTCGCGGTAAGCGACGATTAGATGGATACAGACCGAAACCGTGATGATGAGCTGAAGCGCGATAAAATTTGAGCTGATGACGGTAATTTCAAAGTCTAAAAAGCCGAAAAGTCCCGCTGCGAGCACGACCGAATACGCGCAGATGATAAGCGGCAGCAGGATAAATTTCGCCTGTCTAAAAAAGAGCCAAAAGCAAGCTAGCAGAAGCACCAAAGCGCCGAGTCCGTAGGTCGCCAGATCCGAGCGGACGTAGCCCACCATGTCGTCGGCGATCATATTCAGTCCGCCCAAAAATAATCGGTCGCCCGTAAATTCCTTCTCAAAGCCCGCGATCAGCGCGCGCAAAGCCATAATATCTCGGTGATCCTTTTCGCGTAGTTCGTCGCGGTAAGATTTAAAATTTCGCTCCGCAACTTTAAGCGTATCTTTGAGCTGTGAAATTTGAGCCCCCGAGTGGTTGGCCTCATGCTCTGCTTGCTCTAGAGCGCTTTTAGCTCCGCCTCTTAAGAGTAAAAGCTCCTCGTAGCGGGTCTGCGGCTTTAAATTTATTAAAATTGCGGTAGTGCGAAAATCGGTGCTTACTAAATTTGATGCGTAAAAGGGGCTTGTGGCAAACTCGCGCCTAGCCGCGGTTAAATTTACGTCCGCGTCGGTAAGGGTGGGTATGTGTTTAAGCAGCTCGCTCATGCCGCCACCTTTGTTTAGCAAAAGCGGCACATTCGTGATGTCCGTGACGCTAGCGACGAAATCCAGCTTGGAAAAAGCCGCATCCATCTGCTCTATTTTGCGGATCGTCTCGGGCGCTAAAAGATCGCCCGCGGGAGTGTATGCAAGCACCAAGAAATTCGGCGTTTCGTAGCGTTTGGATACTTCGCGCCAAATTTGAAGGTCCTTGTCGTTATCGAGCAGAAGCGTCTGGCTCGAAGCGTCGATCTCAAGCTTTGTGGAATAATATCCGAAAAACAGCGCCAGCACCGTAAACAGCGCGAGCGTGATTTTTGGAAACGCGACGATTAAGCGAAAAATTTTTTTCAAATACCGCTCTTTTTGAGTGCGCCGCTATTCGCCGCTATTGATGACGGTGGAATTTAGCCGCTTTATAAGCTCGTCAAAGCCCAAGCTTTGCGTTACGTCGCCTAGCTGCGAGCGGTAGGTCTGAATTAAGCTGACGCCCACGATATCGACGTCGTAGATGCGCCAATCAGAGCCATTAGGATAAAATTTAAAATCGATGTCGTAGTTTTTCTGCTCGCCGATGACCTGTGTTTTTAGCACGCGGCGCTTATCGCTCGGGCTTTGTTTGCTAAGCACCTTCATATCCTGATCGGTATAAAGCGAAAGCTTTTCGATAAAGGAGCGCTTTAGATGCGCCTCGAAGGCTTTATTAAATTCCGCGATCTGCGCGGGGCTAAGGCTCGCGTAATGCTTGGCAAGTGAAAGCTTTGCCATCATCTTGTAATCGAAGTAGCCGTCAAAAAGTGCAAAAATTTTCGCAGGCTTTGCGTCTTTCGGGGTACTGCTTCGCATAATATTTACGGCCTCGGCGACCTTTTGGCTCATCACAGGCTCGATATCCGCATCGCTAATAGCGTGCGCCGAAATCAAAAGCGCTCCGCAAAGCGCTAGAACTTTTAAAATTTTCATTTTTATTCCTTTATTAATTTCTCGCGATTTTGCTCGTAAGCATCGCGTAAAAATGGATATAGATCCACCGCATCTTTAGTCATTTTTTCATAAAATTTCGGATCGCGCGAGTAGTCGTTAAATATTCTAAATCCATTGACGGAGTTTCGAACAGTGCCATCTTTAATATAATTTATCGGGTTTGAAAAATAATCTCCTACCATTCCGAAAGTATCGCGTAGATTGCTTTGTCCCAAAATCGGCCAGACGATATGCGGACCCGCCGGCACGCCCCAATACCCGAGCGTTTGCCCGAAATCCTCGTCGTGGCGCGGAATTCCGTAGTATTTGCCCGCCATATCGTTAAGCCCGCCGAAGCCGACGGTCGAATTGATCAAAAACCGCTTCGTCTCGTCCCAAGAATTTTCAAATTTACCCTGCAATAGGTTGTTTACGAGCCTCATCGGATATAAAATATTATAGAAAAAATTTGAAAACGCGCCCTGGATCGGATCGGGCATTACGTAATCGTAGCCGCTGGCTACGGGGGTTAATATGTATGAGTAAAATACGTCGTTAAAGCCCGTCATTACGCGGTTGTAGCCGCTAAGCGGATCGAAAACCTCGCGCTTGGCAAACTCCTCATCAAAACCATCCGTATCGCCAGGTGCTACGTCTTGCTTTTGCGAGCAACCGCAAAGTGCCAATGCCGCGGCTAAGAATAGAATTTTTATAAATTTCAAATGCGACCCTTCTTTATAAATCAAAGTGACGATTTTACAAATTTAAAGAAATTTTGTCAATAAGGGTAAAATTTCGTATAGAATTTCCCTCTTTATATCGCAGAATAAAGCCTGCGGCTCTTTAAGAAATATATCAGAGGATATATTATAAAATCACGTGAAAGTAAATAAGAAAGGATGAAAATGGACGCAAAATTTGCTTTGGAATTCCTGCTTGGCAAGGAAACATCGCTTCTAGCCAAGCACATTAAGCTGCTTAAGGCCGTAGATGAGACTAAAAGTATTACAAAGGCCGCAGAGATCGTAGGAGTGTCGTATAAAAACGGCTGGGATGCGTTAAATTTAATCAACAACGCGAGCAAAAAGCCGCTCATCGTCCGCACTCAAGGCACTAAGAAAAATAGCGGCTCGGAGCTTACCCCTTACGCTCACAAACTAATTCGCGCTTATGATGCTATCAGCCATGCAGGAGAGACGTTTTTGAGTGAAATTTTAAAGCTTGACGAGATCACCGAAGAAAGTCTTTTAAGCCTAGAGAAGATCGGTATGAAGCTTTCTGCACGCAATCAGCTAAGCGTTGAGATTACGGATGTTCAAACGGGCGCTGTAAATTCTCAAATCACGGCTAAGCTCGCAGGCGGCGAAATTTTATGCGCGACGGTAACCGTAGAGAGCGAAAAGAATTTAGGGCTAAAGACGGGCAAGGATGTGCTGTTTTTATTTAAGGCTCCAAGCGTCATCATCGCTAAAGGAGCCTCGGAGAAGCTAAAACTTAGTACGGCGAATCAAATCAAAGGCACGATTAACGAGGTCAAAATCGGCGCGGTAAACGCAGAGATCTGTCTAGGCACAAGCTCGCATCAAAGCATTACCGCGATCATCACGCGAGAATCTGCCACCGCGATGGCTCTAGGAGTAGGAGATGAAGTAACGGCGATCATCGAGCCTAGCGAGATCATTATTGGCGCGTAATAGGGTGAAATTGGGTGCGCAAAATTTTAAAATTTAAGGCGTAAATTTAAAATTTTAGATACAATTCAATTCTGGCGAGAGCCGAAACGAAAGGCATAAAATGAAGTTGAAAGCAGTGCTTTTAGGAATTTTAACCGCAGGCGCGCTTAGTGCAGGCGAGGTCAGCGTAGCAGCCGCTGCGAACACGACGTATGCGTTTGACGAGATCAAGGCAGAATTTGCCAAGCTGCATCCGCAAACCACGCTAAACGTGAGCTTGGGTGCCAGCGGTGCGCTTAGCACGCAGATCAAAAACGGCGCGCCGTTTGATATTTTTATGGCGGCGGATATGAAATTTGCAGACGATCTGCATAAAGAGGGCTTTGCGACGGCACCTGCCAAAACCTACGCAAAGGGCAAAGTGGCGATGTTTAGCGTGCGCGGCGTAGATCTTAGCAAGGGGCTTGAAGCTTTAAAAGACCCTAGCGTCAAAACGATTTCGATAGCAAATCCAAAGACCGCTCCTTACGGCACTGCAAGCGTACAGGCCTTCCAAAAAGCGGGAGTTTACGACGATATCAAAGGTAAAATCGTAGAAGCAAAATCGATCGGCGAGGCTCTTTCGCAAGCGCTTAAAGCTTCCGACGTCGGATTTATCGCGGCTAGCGCGATGTATGCACCTAAGATGGCAAAGGACGGCTGCAACGGCAAGCCTTGCAAGCAGGGCGAAAATTTCGTCTTAGTCGACACCAAGCTCTACGAGCCAATAGCTCAAGGCATGGTCGTGCTAAATCGCGCCAAAGATAATGCAGAAGCCAAGGCGTTTTATGATTTTATACTAAGCGATAAGGGCAGGGCGATCTTTGCTAAATACGGATACGAGTTTTAATGATTAGAGCGAGAATCAACGAAATTTTACAAAAAGACGGCATCCATTCAGTAGGATTTATCGCAGGCGGCATCAAGCTGCGCGGCGTATTTCTGCAGCTAAGTAGCGAGCTTAAGGTGGGTAGCGAAGTTTACGTGGGCTTTAAAAGCACCGACGTGCTTTTATCTCGCGAAGCTCTAAGTGGTGTATCTAGCGAAAATGAAATTCACGGCAAGATTACGAGCCTAAGCTTGGGCGAAATTCTATGTACGCTAAAATTTGAAGGCAAGATAAGCTTTGATGTGCTCATTAGCGCGCATTCTGCGCAGGAGCTTGCTTTACGCGAGGGCGACGAGGTTTTCGCATACATTAGCGCCACTGCGATATATATAGAAAAATATGATAACGATTGATTGTAAGAAAAAAATCAGTGATGATTTCTCGATTGATGCTCGCTTAGAGATTAACAAAGGCTCGTTTGTATGCCTATATGGGCGCAGCGGCAGCGGTAAGACTACACTGCTGCGCATTTTAGCGGGATTTTTGCGCGCAGATAGCGGTAGCATAAAAGACGGCGATCGCGTTCTTCAAGAAGGTAATGAATTCTTAAGTGCAGGCAAGCGTAGAATCGGCTTTTTGTTTCAAGACTACGCACTTTTTGAGAATATGAGCGTGACGGGCAATCTACTTTTTGCCAGAAACGATCCGCAAAAAGCTGCGATGCTGCTTGAAATTTTAGAGCTTAGTGAGTTTGCAAAATCTGGTGTCGAGGGTCTTAGCGGCGGACAGAAGCAGCGCGTGGCGCTTGCTCGCGCACTGATGCAAGAGCCTGAAATTTTGCTACTTGACGAGCCGCTTTCGGCGCTTGATTTTACGATGCGCGAAAAAATCCAAGAATATCTGCTAAAAATCCACGAGCAGTTTCATCAGACCGTGATTTTAGTAAGCCACGACGTAAGCGAGATTTATAGGCTTTGCAAGCGAGTTTATGAGATGAAGGACGGCAGGATCGTCCGCACCGGTACGCCGGAGGAAATTTTTCTTAAAACTAGCGGCTCACAGAAGTTTTCTTTCGCGGGCAAGATTGTCGATTTGCAAGCTCGCGACGGGATTAAAGTAGCCGTCGTAGCGATCGGTAGCCAGCTATGCGAAGTGGTGCTAAGCAATATGGAAGCCGAGGGCTTGCAAGTAGGCGATGAGGTAAAAGCGGGCGCCAAAGCCTTTAATATCACTCTGCGTAAAATTTAAACTTGTAGGCAAGCTTTGGCGCGCCTGGGTGAGAAACTTTAACTAGATTAGAGATTTAAATGCAGGCTTTTATGGAATTTTGCGCGGAATTTAAACGAGGAATTTTGCGAAATTTTAGCTAGATTTGTCCGTAAAATACGGTGAGATTTTAAAATTTCATTCGCATCGCGCTTAGATTTTCATGAAACACGAAATTTAAACGCAGGCTAGAGTAAAACCGCAACGCGAGACTAGATGACGGGTGGAAATTAAGCTTTAAATTTTAGATTTTGTGCAGGTAGGCGCCATTAAATTCCTTCTTCGAATTTATTGATTGGTGCGGTGGGTTTATTTTTAAATTTAGCGGCTTTTAGCTTACTTTTTTGGCAGGAGTTGCGCGAATTCTATCATGCAATCTTGTTAAAAATTTCATGTGAAGCTTCGCAAAAACTTAAAATTTTTAGATTTAGAATTTTACCTGGATTTTGTGGCTTTGAAATTTGAAAAGCTCTAACGGCTCGAAGCTTGCGTGCTAAACTCGCTTAATTTGCAAGCTGTGGCAAGGTTTCATTAACCCGGCTCTTGTAAGTTTATGCGAAATTTTAAAATTTTGTTTTGTCGGTCCCAATGAAATTTCACTAGGTCGTTCGGAGGGCGTCGTTTAGCCTATCTTGCGTGAAATTTGCGCTCAGATAAATCCTGCCCCTCAAGTTTTAAAGCTAAGCTAAGCTTTTTGAAATTTAGCTCAGCAAAATTCGTGACCTTAAAAATTTGCCAGCTTAGTAGAGTTTAAATGCCTGACGGAATTTGCACGCTTGAAGGAATTTATTAGCCAAGCAATTTTATAAAATTCCGCCCAGTTTAGCTTGCGCGAAATTTTTAAAATTTCATTTTGCAAAGCCTTATGACTATGAGGTTTGCGCAAATTCTATCCAGCTTTGCCTCTAAATTTTAAAGCAGAGCTAGGCTTTTAAAATTTTATAGTTTGGGCCCAGCGGCTCGGCTCGGAGGATAAATGTTTGAAATTCTAAAGGGGCTCGATTACACGCCGTTTCTCGTCTCCTTAAAGCTTGCGGGCTTAACGACATTTGCGTTGTTTATTGTCTGCGTGCCGCTCGCGTTTTTTATGGCGAGAAAAAATTTCCGCGGCAAAAGCGTGATCGAATCGATCATCTCGCTTCCGCTCGTGCTGCCGCCTTCGGTGCTAGGGTTTTACCTGCTTGTTTTTCTATCACCGTATTCGGTGCTGGGGGAGTTTTTTGACAGACACTTCGGGCTTAGACTCGTATTTAATTTCAGCGGGCTCGTGATCGCGAGCTGTATCTACTCGCTGCCGTTTATGTTTTCGCCGCTGGTTTCGGGCTTTCGCTCGCTTCCGCGCTCGCTTTTTTGGGCGTGCGATTCGCTAGATAAGAGCTATTTCTCCAAGCTTTTCCGCGTCGCGTTGCCTGCGATTCGCCACTCCCTGCTTAGCGCGCTAGTGATCTGTTTCGCGCACACGATGGGCGAGTTTGGTGTCGTGCTAATGATCGGCGGCAGCGTAAGCGAGCAGACCAAGGTCGCCTCCATCGCGATTTATGAAGCGACCGAGACGCTCGATTTTGCGCAGGCTCACGCATATTCGGCGCTGATGCTTATATTTAGCTTCGTGGTACTTTTAATGATGCATTTTTTGGGTGCGCGCGGAGCGAAAATCAAAGCTTAAATAGGCTTTAAAACGAAATTTGCTAAAATCCCGCAAAATTTGGAATTTGGCATGAAAAACAAAAAAGACTTCGTTACCGAAAGATTTAACGCCGCCTTGATTCTAGGCGCTGCGTTACTTACGCTTGTAGTAGTTTGCGAGATTAGCTTTTTGCGCACTAGGATCGCTACGCAGCTTGATTTGCGGACGCGCACAGCGATTACTTTACTTAAAAATACCGACGAGTCGCTTTTTAGCGAGCTTGAAATTTTAAAAGAAAAT
Source organism: uncultured Campylobacter sp. (assembly GCA_963530525.1). Classification (GTDB taxonomy): domain Bacteria; phylum Campylobacterota; class Campylobacteria; order Campylobacterales; family Campylobacteraceae; genus Campylobacter_B. Next base: position 27,960 of record CAUSEA010000002.1, on the reverse strand, counting down.
ATCCTTTCTTTGGACGCAAGGCACGAAGCTGCACAAAGCGAGCTTTACGCGGATTTGATCCGCAACGTCGTAAAATCTTCTCATAGATTTGACGCTATTTTTTATCTGCGCGCCCGCGGCGCGGAGCAGGAGAGCTTGGCGTATTTTTCATCGGATGCGCGTATTTCGGATCTTGGCGAGATACGGCTTGCGGATATCGCAAGCGAGCTAAAAAAGGATGAATGGGTATCGCGCTATATGATGATGGACGGGGCGTGGCGGTATTTTTTAATCAAGCGCGTAAACGCTGATTCATATCTGCTAGGCTTTGCCAACACTGCTAGACCGATTGCCAGGCTCTCTTCGCTGGGAGATATTTTGATCTTTAATGCCGAAGGCAAATTTTTTAACGCTCCTGGCAGCGCAACCGATATATTAGGGCAGGATTTTGATTTTTCGCGTCTAGGCGAAGTGGTGAGCTTCGAAGACGAATCGGGGCTAAGTTTTGCTTATCTTGCGAAATTTGGAGATAATTTCGTAATGGCTCGCGAACGAGCCGGCTATTTTTTGGACGCGGACGATTTTATCGTCGTAGCGCTGGCAGCAGCGATTTTAGCTTATTTAATCCTTCTAATTTCAAATTTTACGTTTTTAAAAAAGCGCGTTTTTATTCCGCTTGCGGCAGTTCAAAACGCTTTGCGCCAAGGGGATTATCACTCCAAAATTCGCGATATAGAAGCGCTAAATCCGCTAAGCTCCGTCTTAGAAATTTCTAAATCCATAGACGAGGTTTTGAAGTCTAATTTGCGCCACGGAGATTTTAGCCTCAGCTTTAAAGATGCGCTAAAATACAGCTCTCTTTCAGTGCTTAGCATCGATAACGTAGCAGGCACGATCGAAAGCGCTAGTAATGGCGCACGCGAGCTTTACGGCGATAACGTCGTGGGGCGGAATATCTTCGCGCTACAAGCAGGCTCGTTTTATGATCACGCCTATCAAACCCAGCGCGCAAACTACGTCAAAGAAAACTATGTCGTAACCCGCCAAGAGACCAAAAATGGCGTCAAAGACCTTTATGTTAAAAAATCTTATATACGCGACGGAAGTAAAATTTCAACCCTTTTTGTGGTGCTCGATGCGTCAAAATATCGCAGATTTTACGATGAAACTAAGCAAAAATATGAGTATTTAAATCACGCACCTATCGTTACGCTCGTGTTTGACTACACTTCGGGCAAGATCGTAGATGCTAGCAAAAATATAAAAGAGCTTTGGGGTTACGAAGCGGCGCAGTTTTTAAGCGGCGAGATAAGGCTATGGGATTTGCTGGATGAAAAGGATGCGAATGAGGCTAAAAACGAAATTTTAAACCGCTTAGCCGATATGCCCGCAGAAGAGCTAAGCTTTTCTCAAAGCTATAAAATTCGCCATAATGATAATATCCGCTATAGCTACGAAGTGAGCATCTATGTCAAAAAGTCCGCCGCCAGGGCTGCGTTTTATTTTCAAAATATCGATGACGATGTTAAGGCGATCCGCGGCTTGCAGGAGGATTTGGACTTTTACCGCACGGTAATCGAGACTAGGAATTTTTGCACCTGCTTAATCGATCTTGATGCGCAGACGCTGTCGTTTGATAAAAATTACTTTAAAATTTTAAAATATCGCGGCAAAAGGCTAAATACTGCGATGAGCTTCGGGGAGTTCAGTTATGAAATTTACTTCGCGGATTTAGAGAATTTCAACAAAATGATCCGCGAATGCACCGCCGGGCTTAGGAGCGATTTTAGCTGCGAATTCCGTCTGCGAAACGCCGCTAATGCCTATACTTGGATCAGTATGCAAGGCTACGTCACCGAAAAGCACGGCTCTCGCTCTCGCCTTGTAAAAACTACGCTTGAAGATATCAGCTCGCGCAAGCAGACGGAGCTGGAGTTAAATTTAAACGCCAACGTATTTTCGCGCTCGCTAGAGGCGATCTTAATCACAGATGAGAGCGGTCGAGTGCTGCGCGCTAATAACGCCTTTTATGAAATCACCGGCTATAGCGAAAGCCAAACTATCGGCAAAATTCCAAATTTCTTCGCTCCTACGGAGGGCGGGGCAGACGTGATGGAGAGGATTAGAAAAAATCTCGTTGGCAAACAGACCTCCTATAAAGATGAAATTTACGGACTAAAAAGAGGTGGTGGCACCTTTCCTGCGTTATTTACGGCAATTGCGATAAAGGATGATTTTTCGCTTACTTCAAATTTCATTCTAATGTTTACCGAAATTTCGCAGATAAAGCAAAAGGAGAGCGAACTAGCCAAGATCGCCCATCACGACGCGCTTACCGGGCTTCCAAATAGAGTGTATTTTATGAAGGCTGCGCAGAGATTTACGGCAAGCTCGGGCGAAAATTCCAAGCTTATGGCGGTGCTTTTCATCGATTTTGACGGCTTTAAGGCGATCAACGACACCTACGGGCACGAGGTCGGCGATATGTTTTTACAAGCGATCTCAAAAGCGATGAGCGGGCTACTGCGTAAAGGCGATATCTTGGCGCGCCTCGGCGGCGATGAGTTTGGCGCCATTATCGGCGATCTGCAAAGCAAGGATGCCGCGCATGTGCTATTAGATCGTCTGCTTGGAATTTCAAAGATGAAATTTAACCTCAAAGGCAACGAAATTAGTGCAAGCATCAGCGTTGGCGCAGCGTTTTACGACGGCAGCGAAAAGATCGATTTTCCAGGACTTTTATCGCGCGCCGATAGAGCGATGTATCGCGCCAAAACGAGCGGCAAAAACCGCTACTGCATCTTTGAGCGCGCCGAAGCAGACGAACCTAGCGAGGAAGGGATTGCTGCAGCGATCGAAGAGGGGGAGTTTTTCGTGCTCTATCAGCCGATCATTAGCGGCGCGCAGATTTATGGATATGAGCTGCTTTTACGCTGGGATCGCGGAAAGCGCGGAATTCTTGCCCCGCAGGATTTTGCGCAGATATTAAGCGAGCCGCGATTTGAGTTGCTAATCTCAAAATTTGCGTTTTCAAAGATGATGGAATTTAACGCTCAAACGGGCGCAAACTGCTCTATAAACGTAAGTCTAGCCGTGCTTGCAAACGACGAATTTTACGATTTCATAGCACACAGCTTGCGAGACAGGGCTAATGCAAAAGGCGAGTTGATGTTTGAGATAACCGATTTTAGCGAGCGAAATTTTAAGGAATTCGCCCCTGCGCGTGGGCGTTATGCAGATCTTGGGGTTAAATTTGCTCTTAATAGTGCAAATAAAAGCAATATTCCATTCTTGAATGCCCAGCCTTTTGATATCGTTAAAATCGACCGCGAGCTCTGCCTTGACATAGGCAAGAAAAAAAATGCTATCCGAACGATGGTGGAGATCACGGGCAAGCTAAAGCGGGAGTTTGGATTTGCTCTCGGTGCTCAAGGGGTCGAAAACGCGCTGTCGCTGCGGCTCTTAAACAATTTGAAATTTAACTATCTGCAGGGAAATTTTATCGCAAAAGCGCTGGATCGCAAAGAGATAGACGCTTTCATCGCACGCTTTAAAGATACGCCCAAGCTCGCAGCCATCGATAAAGATGAGTTTATCAGCTTCTTAAACGCGCTTGATTATAAAGAGCTTGCTTTAAGCTTCGTTTCGCGCGCCGATGCGGGCGATCTGAGCCCCGGAGAGTTTGAAGGCTTTAGAGCGAAATTCGGCGAAATTTTAAACAAAACTCAAAGCGCGGGCAGCGAAAAATTTGCGTTAACTACAGAAATACGTAAGCAAATTTTAGATATTCTTTCGCTTGATTACCGCGTTTTGGCAAGCTTCATTCAGAGCTTTAAAACGCGGCTGAATCAGTTCATAAGCGATTTGGAGGCAGCATGATAGATAGCGTTAGCGCCGATTTCGATCACGAGATACCAAACGGCTCGAGGCTGTATTTCGGAAAGAGCGCGCAGCTTAAGCGCGAGCTGGAAAATAAAGCGAGCGAAATCCTCGTGCAAAACGGCTTTAGCGAAATTTTAACGCCATATTTTTCATATCATCAACACCTAAGCGTCGCGCCGCAGAAGCTTCTTAAGCTCTCCGATCCCACGAACCACGAGCTCGCGCTTCGCGCAGACAGCACCGTGGACGTCGTGCGCATCGTGCGCAAACGGCTGAAAGACGATAGGCTAAGGCGGCTATTTTACGTTCAGCCGACCTTTAAATACCCAAGCGACGAGTTTTATCAGATCGGCGCGGAGCTGATCGGTGAGAAAAATCTACCGCTTGCGATCAAAATCGCGCAGGAATTTTTTAAAGAATTTGATCTTATGCCCGCGCTTCAGCTGAGCAATATCGAAATTCCTAAAAAAATTTGCGAAATTTTAAACCTGCCGCTTGAAATTTTTGAAAAGGGTAAGATTGAGACGCTGCTTGATCAAAATTTGCCTTGGTTGGACGCTACGGCTCGCGCCACATCGCTAAAGGACGTGCAAGCTCTGCGCGCGCAGGTGCCTGAAGAGCTAAAGCCCTGCTTAGATGAAATTTTAAACCTAGGCGTGGATTATGAGCATATCTGCGTTTCGCTACTGTATTACTCTAAAATGCGCTATTACGACGCGCTGTTTTTTAGATTTTTAGACGCGGGCGCAGTATATTGTAACGGCGGAAATTATGAGATTGACGGGCTAAAATCCAGCGGCTTTGCGCTGCTAGTGGACGCTTTGATAGAAAAAATTATGCAAAAGGATGAGAAATGAGTAAAGTTGACGTAGTCATCGGCGCCCAGTGGGGCGATGAGGGCAAGGGCAAGATCGTAGATATGATAAGCGCGAATTACGATTTCGTATGTCGCAGCAGCGGCGGGCACAACGCGGGCCACACCATCGTTATAAACGGCGAGAAATTTGCGCTGCATCTAGTTCCTAGCGGCGTGCTTCACAAAAATATCATCAACATCATCGGAAACGGCGTCGTTATCAACCCCGACGTGCTGATTACCGAGATGGCGCAGTTTGAAAATTTAAAGGGCAGATTTTTCATAAGCGAGAAGGCGTTTTTAAATTTACAGTACCACTCGCTGATCGATCAGGCACGCGAAAAGAGCAAGGGCGAGCTCGCAATCGGCACCACCGGCAAGGGCATAGGGCCTGCGTATGCCGACAAGATCGCGCGCACGGGACACCGCGTAGCGGAGCTTTTGGAGCCTGAAAGGCTTGCCGAGGCGCTATCGCGCGATTTTGCTTCGCATGAGAGCGTTTTTGAAAAAGCGGGGGTTAAAATTCCTAGCAAGCTTGAAATTTATGACGAGCTAAAGCGATATAAAAGCGCGCTCGAGCCATACATTGCCGATACCACGCACATGCTGTGGAAGGCGCTTGATTACGACAAGCGCGTGCTCGTAGAGGGGGCGCAAGGAAGCCTGCTTGATATCGATCACGGCACTTATCCTTACGTCACGAGCTCGACGACTATCGCGAGCGGGGCTTGCAGCGGGCTCGGACTCGCGCCGAAAGATATCGGCACGGTGATGGGAATTTTAAAAGCCTACACCACCCGCGTGGGCAACGGTGCGTTTCCTACCGAGGATAAAGGCCCGCAGGGCGAGGCGATGCGCGAGATCGGCAAAGAGTACGGCACCACGACGGGGCGGGCGCGCCGCTGCGGCTGGTTCGACGGAGTGGCTACGAAATACGCCGTGCGCCTTAGCGGCATCGACAAGCTCGCGCTTATGAAGCTTGACGTCCTAGACGGCTTTGAGAGCATTAAAATTTGCCGAGCATATCGCTACAAGGGTGAGGAGATCGATTATTTTCCGATCGATTTGGAAGCTGCCGAGCCGGTTTATGAGCAGATGCCGGGCTGGGACAGCGTCAAGGGAATTTCAAAATTTGAGGATCTGCCGCAAAACGTGCAAAATTATATCCGCAAAATAGAGGAGCTAAGCGGCGCGAAGGTGGGCTTCATCTCCACCAGTCCCGAAAGAAGCGACACGATAATTTTATAAACCCGGTGAAATTTTAAAATTTCACCCGTTGCGGGCGGCGCGACCGCTCATAGAACTGAATTTAAAGGAACGATCATGCGAATACGACTACCACACGTGCCATATATCGCGCATAAAATAGCGCTGGATCTGCTAAACTCTGGCTGCGTTACGCTTAGTGCAGGCATAGAGCCCGTCGCCAAGGAAGCGGACGAGATCATAAGGGCCGATCTACAAAAAGAAAGAGCGATAGACGAGCGCGCAAACGAGCTGATAGATGAGCGCATAAGCGAGCTAGATGAGATGAGCGTGAATAAAAAAGATATGTTTTGGCTCATCAAACGCCACATCGCAAACGACGAGAATTTCGAGCTAAATTTCGAGGATCGCTACGGCACCATATCGCATAAAATTTTAGAAACCGTTTGGAAGAAAAATTTGATCGATTACAAAGTCTCGGAAAACAGGCTAAAGACGATAATTTATAACGCGATCGACGAATATCTTAAAAATTATCAAAAGATTGAGGATGCGGTCTATGAAAAGATCGATGGCTACAAGCAAAAATTGATCCCGGGTACCGAAGAATACGAGCTTGTGTTTGAAAAGCTCTACGAAGAGGAGCTAAGAAAACGGGGCATGCTGTAATGAACGCGTATATCTACATAGAAAACGGCATCTACCTGCAAGCCAAGGCGTTCGGCAAGGGTGGTAGCGCATTCGGCGAGCTCGTGTTTAACACCTCCGCCACTGGCTACGAGGAGATCATCTCAGATCCTAGCTATGCGGGGCAGTTTATTATTTTCACTATGCCTGAAATCGGTATCGTAGGTATTAACGAAAACGACAAGGAAAGCTCCAAAATCCATGCCAGCGGAATTTTCGTAAGAAATTTTAATAACGAGCCTTCAAATTTCCGCTCGCAGATGAGCCTAGAAGATTATTTTCTGCAAAACGGAAAATTCGGCGTTTACGACATCGACACTAGATTTTTAACCAAAATGCTGCGCGACGAGGGTAGTCTGCGCGCCTTCGTCTCTACCGAGATCAGCGATAAGGCGGCTCTTAAAAAGGCGCTTAGCGAGTCTGCGCGCATAGAGGAGATCAACTACGTAAGCGTCGTAAGCACGAAGGCACCGTATAAGCACACATCTGGTCGCTGGGACGCCGAGCGCGGAAGCTACGCTCAGCCCGCAAGCTGCGGCAAAAAGATAGCCGTGATCGATTATGGCGTCAAGCGAAACATCCTAAACGAGCTTTGCGATCTGGGGCTCGGCGTCGAGGTTTTTCCGCATGACGTTAAAGCGGAAGCGCTGATCGCCAAATTTAAAGATGGGCAGATCGACGGCGTGTTTTTATCAAACGGCCCGGGCGAGCCTCGCATGCTTAAAGAGGAGATCGCGCAGATCAAAAAGATGGTCGAAGCGCGCGTGCCGATTTTTGGAATTTGCCTCGGTCATCAGCTGTTAAGCAACGCGATGGGGTATGAGACCTACAAGCTGAAATTCGGCCAGCACGGCGCAAACCACCCCGTGCAAAACCTGCGCACCAAATCGATCGAGATCACCGCGCAAAACCACAACTATAATGTCCCCGAAACCATCGCGCAGATCTGCGAGATCACGCACCGAAATCTTTTCGACGGCACGATCGAGGGGGTGAGATACAGGGAGTACCCCGTATTTTCGGTGCAGCACCACCCCGAAGCCAGCGCAGGGCCTACGGAGAGCAAATATATCTTTAAAGAATTTCTTGAAATTTTATAATTTTTGAAATTTTGCCTGCACTAAATTTTATCGCAGTCGTGCGGTAAAATTTTAAATTTGTGGCAAGCTTTAAATTTTAATGCGGTCTTTGCGTCGTAAATTTAAAGCCTGTCGCAGCCTGGATAATCGCAAGTCGGAGTAGTGAGTAAAGCACGCTTGCGAACTAAGGATTGCCGCGGTGATTTTGGATTAAGCAGCTTTTTGGATGAAACGGATCTGTGCCAGTCGCGATTTTAAATTTAAACCGGCTGCGCGCCGCATGCTTTTCATTCGTGAGATTTTTGCATCCGCTTAGCTTTTAAGCGCACGCGCGGCTAAATTTTATGCGTTTTAAATTTAAAAATTGGGCTTGGCGCGCTTAGTCCTTTCAAAAAACAGATCCTGCGGCACATTTAGCATGGCTTCAAGCTCTTTAAATTTGACGAACCATTTTGTTGCCGTTAAAAGTTTCGCTAGCAAGCTGCCCTGTCGCCCGTAAAATTTTATCTAACGTTGCCCGCTCGTTAAAGCCTTATTGATGCGGTTTTGCCAGCTATGCCTAGTTTTTTGATAAACTATACCTGCTCTTAAAACCTTATCGGCGCTGTTTCATTTCCCTCTAAAATATTTGCCTAAAATAAAATTCCGCTCCGCCGCGTAGTGAAATTTTACTTGCGCTAGCTTTAAAATTTTACTTTCAGCCGCTCTTAAATCTCTTTCGCACCGATAAGATTAGCTTGCGTCATTTTAAATTTTTACTCCATTCCTAGGCTGCGGTTTTTACTCACACTCCTTTTTAATCCCGCCCATATTTGACCTAAAATAAGAGTTGTGTTACTTTATGAAATTAAATTTTTAACTTAACATTATTTTAAGCTCAATAAAAGAGAAAATTTGAAAGAATTTCGTTTGAAATTTCGCCTTGAGGGGTCTGCTATGAGCTGCGCTTTAAAAGAGCTGGACGTCTTGCTAGTCGAGGATGATACTAAATTACTAGCCTCGCTGCATAAGGCGTTTGAGGGTATTTTTAACAACGTTTACAATGCCCAAAACGGGCTTGAAGGTGTAAAAAAATTCAAAAAATTTAGCCCTAATCTCGTCATTACCGACATTTTAATGCCGATCGAGGATGGGCTTGAGATGATACGCCAGATCAAGCAGATCTTTCCGCATGCTCCTATCGTGGTGCTTAGCGGCTTCAGTAGGGAGGAGCAGCTAAAAGGCGTTATGGAGATTGGCGTCGAGCGGTATTACTTTAAGCCGGTAGATATCGCCGCATTTGTGCTAGAGATAAGTGCGCTGATGAAGTCTAAGCTGGACTCTGTACGAGTCGTAAATATGGGTGCGGGCTACGTATTTGACGGGCTTCGCCGTATTTTGCTGAAGGATGGCGAGCAGATCGTGCTTACTAAAAAGGAGCTTTCTTTTGTCTCGCTGCTAGCCAGTCGCGTGGGCGAGCTGGTGCTTTACGAGGAGATCAAGCGTTATGTTTGGACCGAAGGAGCCGTGAGCGATACGGCGCTTCGCACCTTCGTCAAGCGTATCCGCGATAAAGTGGGTGGCGAAATCATAAAAAACGTCCCAAGCCTGGGATACAAGATCGAGCCTGAGCTCGCTTAAATTTGATTGCGTTTTTGCCGCTTTGTAATTTACGGAATCCACTCGTAAAATTTTGCGTTTAAATTATGCCGCGATTAATGCGGAGCGAGGTAGAATTCCGCGCCAAAGCGCCACAGATTAAAATTTTACGCTCGTCCAACTTACTAAATTTGACTTGATAAAATTTAGCCTCTCAAGCTTTTCAAAAACTTCTTTGCTTAAAAGCCCAAACTAAAAATTTCTTGCTAAAATATCGCGAAATTCCGCGTTCTGCGAATCGCTCTAAAGGATTTGTTTTGAAAAATTTGCCCTCTAAAAATCTCTTTGTCTACACTAGCTCGCGTGCGCTACGCGCGGCGCTGCAAAGCGAGAGCGGCGGCGTGCTGGCGCCTAGGATTACGTTGGCGGAATTCTACGAAAAGGCGCTTTTTGTGCCGGATCTTGTCGCTTGCGGTGAGATAGACCGCGCGCTTTTTATGAAACAAGCGGTAAACGAGAGCAAGCGCGCAGGCGAAAGGCTGAAATTCCCTAGCGAGCTTTACGAGTTTATGCGTAACCGCGAGTATCTTTTTGGCTTTTTTAAGGAGCTTGTGACGGAGCGCGTGAGTATCGATGCGCTCGATCTTAGCGACACCTACGCGTGGTACGCCGAGCATTTTGAAATTCTGCGAGAGCTAGCGGGGGCGTATGCAAGGATTTTGCGCGAGCATGGATTTTACGACGAGATCACGCTGCCCGCGCTTTATGAGCTAAACGAATCCTATCTGCGCGGATTTGAACGGATAGAAATTAACATCGACGGCAATCCTAGCGCATTTGAGTTCGAGGTTTTTAAGCGCGTTGCAGAGCTTAGCGAGGTCGTACTGAGCTTTAGAGCCACGACTTTAAATTCCAAGCCTGTGCGCGCGGTGGAGGAGCTTTGCGGCATAAGCCTAGAGCCAGGTTTTGCCTACCGCGTAAATCTTGGTACGGGTGAAATTTTAAGCCGCGAGCCGCTAAGCATGGGCGGAGCGGTTGTGTGTAGAGGCTTTGAGCTGCGAAGCTTGCAGGCTAGCTACGTTTTTGAAAAAATTTCATCTTTCGTGCGCTCGGGCATCGCGCCGGAGCGCATCGCGGTGATTTTGCCCGACGAGAGCTTTGCCGGCACGCTGCGGCTTTACGACGAGCGCATCGCAAAGGCTCGCGGCTCGCACCGCATGCTAAATTTCGCGATGGGAGAGAAGCTTGAAGATAGCCTATTTTACGTAACGCTAGAGAAAATTTCGCAGTGCTTAAAAGAAGCGCGCACGCCGAAATTTGGCGTAGATTACCGCGCATTCAAAAGCCCGGACGGAGGATTTTTGGATATGGAGGATTCCGCGGTACAGCAAAATTTAGCGCTAGGTAATTTCGCTTCGGAGAATTCTATTTCGCAAAATTTTGCACAGCAAAATTCTGAGCTTGATTACGAAATTTTTTCAAATTCTAAAACGGATTTAAAATTTATGTCTGCAGGGGCGTTTGAAAATACGGAAAATTTTGAAATTCTGAGCGAAATTTCGGCGGAACGCGCGAATAGCGCGGGAGAGCAAAGCTTTTCTTTGGATTTTGCGGAGTTTCAAAAACCCTTAGAGTGTGCGCAGCAGCGTAGTTGTTCGGCTCATGCAAAACAGCAAGAGTTTTTAAGACAGCAAGAGAGCCTACGATACTCTATGCAGCGGGAGCATATAGAGCTTGAGGAAGAAGATGGGTATTCAAAAAGCCCTGAGCGGCGCGATCGCTTTAGGCGCTCTAAAATACGCGAGGGCGCAGATGAGTATCCGCAGCGCCCAAACCCACAGGAGCTTGATCTGTTTTTTGCGAGTGTGGGCGTGGATGAAGCGCTTTTTGGCGAGTTCGCGCGCGATTTTGCAAAGCAAGTAAGCTTCGAGCATTTCGAGGCGCTAATTGCCAAGCTCGCCTGTTTGCCTAAAATTAGCGACGCGCTGCTGCAAGAAAAGCTAAAAGAGCCGCTATATCTAATTAAAATTTTACTTCGAAAATTTAAGGATGAAAACCTAAGCTTGGGCAATCTAATCGATCTTTTTTTATTAGAAATTTCGCGCATTAAGCTTGATGATGTTCGTGGTGGAAAGGTCACGGTAATGGGGCTTTTAGAGAGTCGTGGGCTACAATTTGACGGCGTGATAATCCCCGATTTTAACGATGATCTGGTGCCAAAGCGCAGTAGCGGAGAGATGTTTTTAAACTCCGCTTTGCGCGCTAGAGCAGGGCTTATCAGCCACGCAGATCGCGAAAATTTACAAAGATTTTACTACGACGGCTTGCTAAGAGGCGCTAAAAAAAGCGCGATTTGCTATCTGCAAAGCGTCGAGAAACTGCCTTCGCGGTTTTTGAAAAGCTTTGAAGTGCGACAAGACGCGGAATTTTCGCAGGAGGATTATTTGCGGCTTTTTGGACGAGAGGAATTTAAGCCCGCCTTATGCGGACAAGAAGATCCCGTGGCTCGCCATGATTTTTTTGCCGAGGAGCTGTCGTTTTCGCGGCTGGATACGTTTTTAGAATGCAAGAGGAAGTATTATTACCGCTACGTTTTCGGACTGAAGGAGGGGCTAAAATTTGGCGAAGACAATGCGCTTTTGGGTAAAATTTTACATACGAGTTTTCAGCGTTTATATGAGCGAGCGGGGATGAAATTTAGTATGGAAAAATTTCGCTCTATTTATTCGCAGCTTGCGCGAGAAGCAGGCATCGCGCGCTTTGATGCGGAACTTGAGTTAAAATCGGTAGAAAAGCTAGCTGGGCTTTTAGAAGGGCACGAGCAAATTTGGAGCTTTAGCGGTAGTGAAGTATCGCTGAAAGGCGAGCTTGACGGAGTGCGGCTGAGCGGGCGGATCGACCGCATTGACGAAGATAAGGCAGGGCGGAAGTTCATCATCGATTACAAACGCGGGTCAGCTAAAAAGCATATGGAAAAATTCCAGCTTACGTTTTATCGCGCGCTTTTAGCCCAGGAGTGCGAATGCGCCTATCTGTCGCTAAAAGATTGCGCGTTTGCAACTCCTAGCGACAAAACGCCTAACTTAGAAAATCTACGCGAGACGCTAAATTATATCGGCAAGGAATTTGCAAGCGAGGTCGCTTTTACGCGCACGGAGGCGGTGCAAAGCTGCGAATACTGCGATTATAAAATCATTTGCAAGGGGCAGATCGATGGCAAAATTTGAAAATTATCTGGCGCTTGAAGCAAGCGCAGGCAGCGGCAAGACCTTCAATCTCGCAGTGAGGTTCATCGAGCTGGTGCTAAAAGGCGAGCCGATCAATGAAATTTTAGCGCTTACCTTTACTAAAAAAGCGGCTGCTGAGATGAAAACGCGTATCGTGGAGAAATTTCAAAATTTGCTGCTTTTGCAGGACGGTTCGTTAAAGCCTAGCGCCGAGCTGGAGCAGATTTGTGCTGATTTAGGGCTAAGCGCGGATGAGGTTTTGGCAGCGCAACAGCGCCTACTGCCTAAATTTTTAAGCGAGAGCCTAAACGTCTTTACCTTCGATGCGTTTTTTGCAAAGGCTCTGCGCTCCTTTGCGCTAAACAGTGGCATTGATCCGAGCTTTGAAAACGACGAAAGCATACTAGGCGTGCAGCAGGCGGCGTTTTTAGGCGCGATTTGTAAAAACGAAGCGCTATTAAGAGAGGTCGTGGATTATGTAAGCGACTCAGGAATGACAAAGAGCGAGTTTTTAAATAGCTTGCAAAGCATTTGGAGAGGCGATATAAGCATAAATCCGCCCACGCTTCCTGCAAGCTCGGCGCTAGCAGAGATAAATGAAATTTTATCCTGCTTGCAAAAAGCGGCGAGAGATGCGGGCATAAACGCTGGAGCCGTAAATGGGCTAAGCCCTGTTAGCGATTTGTCAAAATTATCTTCGGGCTTCATTCTTTCGGCTCTTGCCAACGGCAGTTTCGATTATCCGCGCTCACAGCTTAAAAAAATTTCGCATCTTGACGGCGAGTTAGCAAGGCTAAAAGACGCCGTAGCTCGCGAAATAGCGTGGATGGATGCGACATATGCGGTTAAGCTGGCAGGACTAATTAAAATTTATGCCGAAGCGCTTAAATCGGTGCAGTGCAAAAGCGGCAAGCTCACGTTCGGTGATGTCACTGCAGCCGTGCACTCGCTGCTAAATCCAAGTGCAGAGGCGTTACAGGGCAACCGCGAGCTTTTGTATTTCAGGCTCGATTCTAAAATCACGCATATTTTAATTGACGAATTCCAAGATACCGACATTTGCCAGTATGAAATCATGCTGCCGCTAATCTCTGAGGCACTTGCCGGCAAAGGGGCGGAGGAGCGTTGCGGCAGCTTTTTTTACGTAGGCGATAAAAAACAGAGCATCTATAAATTTCGCGGCGCGGAGAGAAAAATTTTTGATATATTGCGCGAGCAGTTTAGTCAAATCAAAACGCAGAGCCTGCCGCGCAATTATCGCAGTTTAAAACTTATCGTAAAATTTGTAAATGAGATCTTGCGCGATAAATTTGCGTCTTATGAAGATCAAATCGCGGCAAATAAGCTAGATAGCGATCTGCCTGCTTCGGTGCTGCAAAAAATCAAGGACTATCCGCTTTCTCATCCGCGAATGCCGCTATTTGAGGTACAAAGCGACGATTACGGCTATGTAGCAGCGTTTTCATACGACGACGTGCTAAAGGGGGCTGCGGAGCAAGCGCGCAGGCTTGTTGAGGAGTGCGGCGTGAGAGCTGATGATATCGCGATTTTATGCTGGAAAAACGAGCATGTAAGCGCACTAAAAGAGATGCTATCAGAATTCTGCGAGGTTTGCAGCGGCTCAAATAAGGCTCTGCGTTGCAGCGAGCAGGTAAATGCCGTAATTCAATACGCGAAATTTTGCGTAGGTGGCGATGAAATTTATCTACGAAACGCCGAAGCGATTTTAGGGAGGCGGCTTAAAAAAATAGCGGTCGATCTGCATAAAAATGCGCAAAAAACGGCAGAATTTATCGCTAGCGCGCTGAAATTAAATTTTGTCGATCCGGATCTACTGCTATTTTTTGAGACGCTGGCAAAATTTAATAGTTTTAGCGAGTATCTGTTTGCAAACGACGAAACGGAGGTATTTGCCAAGGAAGAAAGCGGCATTAAAATTATGACCGTGCATAAGTCCAAGGGGCTTCAGTTTCCGCATGTAATCGTCTGCGACCGCATCGGAGGAAAAGACCGGGGCGAGAGCTCAAAGCTCGCGACGGACTATGATTTTACCACGCATAAGTGGAAAATTTTTTATAAATTTGCGAGCAGAAAGAGCCTGGATGCGGAATTCGCGGTGCTAATGGATGAAAACGATCGCTCTGCGCATGAAGAGGATATAAACAAGCTCTACGTGGCATTTACACGCGCCGAACGCTCACTCATCATCGTAAAACGCTCCGAGACAAAAATAGATCAATACAATTATAGCTTTTTTTCGCCTTACGCCAAAAAGACCAAAGGTGCGGGCGTAGTGGAGTGGCTGGATATCCCGGATTTTCAATACGGCTACGTAATCCCAAGCTCCGTAAAATCAGAAGAGCAGCCGCCGCGCAAAAAGATCGCGCTCGTAGCGGGCGAGCCTCAAAGCGCGCAAGAAAAAGCAGGCGGCGGCGAAATGGAGGCGCTAAGTGCGATATATTTCGGAGAGGCGCTGCACTATGCTCTGGAGATGAGCGAAGGATTTGCGGCGGATGAAATTTTACGAGGAGTAAGCTTGGCAAGAGGTCGCTACGCTAAATTTTTAAATGACGCGGATTTTGAAAATATCGCGGCGCGGGCGCTAGGACTAAGCAAAAACGAGGAATTTTTAGCTCTGATAAAGGGCGCTCAAGCCTATAAAGAGATGCCGATAAAAAGCGCGGAGGGTGAGCTTTTGCGCGTGGATCTGGCATGCTTTAGGCGGGATGAAATTTTGCTTTTTGATTACAAAAGCTCCGAAAAATACCTCGCGCAAAACAAAGCCCAAGTGGCGCGATATAAAAGCGTGATCCGCGAGTTTTATCCGCATGCGCGAGTGCGCGCCTTTGTACTGGTTCTCGAAGCTGCGGGCGCTAGGCTGATTGAAGTGAATGAGGAGGGATAAAATTTTAAAGCTTAGATGAAATTTGAACGTAGATATATTAAAGACAGCTTAAATTAAGCTATACGTAAGGATATTTCTATATAATCACAGCTCAAATTTTAATAAGGCGGAAACCATGACAGAAATTACAAAGCCTAGCGAAGTTAAGCGCGACTGGGTCGTTATCGACGCGACCGACAAAAGATTCGGTAGGATGCTTACCGAAGTTGCGGTATTGCTACGCGGCAAACACAAACCAAGCTACACTCCAAACGTGGATTGCGGAGACTACGTCGTTATCATCAACGCTTCAAAAGCCGTATTTACCGGCAATAACAAGGGCGACGATAAACTTTATCACAGCTACTCGGGCTATTTCGGAAGCGTAAAGAGCGTGAAATTTCAAGACCTGCTTAAAAACAATCCCGCAAAGCTCTACAGACTTGCGGTTCGCGGCATGCTTCCTAAGACGAAGCTCGGCAAGGCGATGATCAAAAAGCTATTCGTATATGAAGGCGGCGAGCACCCTCATACTGCGCAAACAACTAAAAAAGGAAAATAATCATGGCGACAATTTATGCAACCGGAAAGAGAAAAACTGCCGTAGCTAAGGTTTGGGTAAAACCTGGAAGCGGCAAGATCGTAGTAAACGGTATGGATCTAAACACCTGGCTAGGCGGTCACGAAGCGATCAAACTAAGAGTCGTTCAGCCGCTTTTGGCGACTAAACAAGAGACCTCGATGGACATCACCGCGCAGACTTTAGGCGGCGGATATTCGGCTCAAGCGGATGCGCTAAAGCACGGAATTTCAAAAGCGCTTGCCGCGATGGATAAGGATTTTAGAGCGGCTCTCAAGCCAAAAGGTTTACTAACTCGCGATAGTCGCGTGGTCGAGCGAAAGAAATTCGGTCGCCGCAAAGCTCGCAGAAGCCCGCAGTTCTCTAAGAGATAATGTTTTTTACAAATTTGTGGCGAAATTGTCGCAAATTTGTAAATTCTTTAAAAATTTTATGGTAATATCGAATTATAACTTTATTTGAAAGGATGTTTAATGAAGAAAGTTCTACTTGCATTAAGCTTGTGTGCATCCGGCGCATTGTTCGCTAGCGATGCTGATTATCACTGGGAGATCACCCCTACTATTGGCGGAATGACTCATGAGGGCAATATGGATTTGGATTCGAATTTTATGTTCGGTCTACGTCTTGCCAAAAATCTACAAGATTCGTTTATCGATCAAGTAGAGGTTGGTTTTGATTACTCTCGCAATATCGGCGTAGAGGATTTAGCTCACAGAGTAGGCAACGATAAGCCTGACGCTAAATATTATCACATCAATGCTGTAAAAGACTTGGTAAATTTCACCGATAATTTCAAATTATACGGCTTGCTAGGTCTTGGATATATGGATTACACTAAAGACGTTTACAACGATGGTGATCAAGATAGCGGCTTCGGTCAATACGGCTTGGGTCTAAAATACTACATTACCGACAATTTCGCTACAAAACTTGAAGCACGTGATGCTATCAGATTTGACGACGGCAACCACGTATTGTTCTATACTCTAGGCTTTGCAGTTGATTTTGGCAAGAGATATGCTGATGCAGCTCCAGCTGCCGCTCCGGCTCCTACAGGCTGCAAAGACGCAGATAACGACGGCGTATGCGATAATGTCGATAGGTGCCCAGGCACACCTGCTGGTGTAGTTGTTGATGAATACGGCTGCGAGAAGGTTATTAGATTAAATTTGGGCGTAAATTTCGCTACAGATAGCTCAAAAATTTCCCCTGAGTTTATGAACCAGATCAAAAACGTAAGCGATGTGCTAGTGGCTCACCCTGATTACAAAGTAATTCTAGAGGGTCACACCGATAGCACCGGTTCGAATGCATATAATCAAAAGCTTTCCGAGCGCAGAGCTGCTGCAGTTGGAGGTGCGCTTAAGAGCTTTGGCGTAGATGCCAGCAGAATCACCACTGTAGGATACGGCGAAACTAAGCCTATCGCTACAAACGCTACTAAAGCAGGCCGCGCTCAAAATAGACGCGTAGATGCTAAATTTAGAAAATAATCTTTTCTAGATCCACATAAGCGGAGCTTCGGCTCCGCTTTTTTTATATCCAAATTAAATTTTAAAATGCCAAATTTCCAAACCATTCTGCTTTTTGATCTCGATGGTACGCTCATAGACTCCACGCCCGCGATACTGGACGGCTTTCACTACGCGTTTGCGCATTTGGGCGCTGCGGAGCCTAACGACGAAGCGATTAAAAGGCTTATCGGGTATCCGTTAGAAGTGATGTTTGAGCGTCTAGGTGTGACGCGCGATGTGCAGAATTTCGTGCTCGCCTACAAACAGCGATACGCGCAAACTTTTTTGGATCAGACCGTTCTGCTAAGCGGTGCGTTCGAAGCGGTTCGCACGGCGAGCGAGTTTGCAAATTTAGGCGTCGTGACGACCAAGACGTCGAAATTTTCTAAAATTTTATTGCAGCATCTGGGTATTGCGGAATTTTTCGGCACCATCGTGGGGCGAGAGGATGTGCAAAACCCCAAACCAAGCGCCGAACCGATCTTAAAGGCGCTCGAAAATTTAGGAATTTGCGGCGCGACCGCTAGCAAAAGTTCAAATACAATTAGCAGTAAAGCTTGCTATGCTACTGCCAATAAAAACACAAGCGCTGCTAGCAGGAGTGCGATTTTGAGTGAAATTTCGGCGCCTGATTTAAAGAACCTTCCTGCGCTTGATCCTGATTCTAGCAAAGTTTTCGAGCAAAATTTAAGTAGCATCGCGAGTCAAAATTCCGATACAATTTCGCTTAAAAATTTAAGCGAAGTAAAGAGCGATAGACATAAGGCTGGCGATAAGAACCGAAAGGACAATATCGGCATCGAGGGCGAGAGCGATAAAGGCGGAGCGCGCGGCAGTAAAATTTATGATGCGCATGAGCTAAATTCCACTCCTTGTTATGACAAAATTTGCAGTGACGAAATCCTGTCTTCTGTTAGCCAAAATATCTTTATGATCGGTGATACGTCGCTTGACGCCATCGCGGCAAAGTCGGCAGCGGTGCGAAGCGTGGGCGTAAGCTGCGGCTACGGCAGTGCCTCGGAGCTACGGGCGCATTTCGAGTTCGTATGTGCGGACGCAAAAGAGGCGGTTGAGCTGATACGCGAAATTTCATCGAAATTTTAGGCGCGACGGAGCGAAATTTTTCTAGCTTCGATGCACTATTTTTGCAAATACTTAGAAGTGAACCCGTGCCCGAAATTTAAAATTTCCAATTAATTTTTACGTTTTAAACAGCGCGCGATATGAATTTGCTCGTGCTATTTAGCTGGGGAGCAAGGTGCTTTCTAGGTGTTCAAACGATACGCGGAGTTAATTTCGCACATTTCTGCTCTGGTCTAGCAATAGCCTGTGCCGAACTAACAATGTATGGGAATATTTCACTTTGTCCATAGTACTTGATCTGATTTGTCAATGTTCGGTATTAACGACATATGGGAAAATTTTGCTACCTCGAGTAATTGTGTTCTATTCATTTTCGGTTTGTATTAACACAATGTATGAGAAAATTTCACCGCAGTCAAATTTTATGCAATTTCGCAATGTCTTTTGAGTTTGCGAACGAATTTTGCAAGAAATTTAATGCAAGCGTCTCGCACCTAAATTTTAATTCTGATTTTAGTTTAGACCCCATTTAGTAGCGATAAATTCTACGCTCCGCTTGAGGCAAGTATTTGGTAGGCTTTTTGTGCGTCTTATCGCAAGCCTATTTGACGCTTATTTAGGGCGCTGTATTCGGGTTTTGTCGCAATTATGCTCGCTGCGGATTTTCGGTTTGATTTATAGCATTTAAGGTCGCGCCCGCCTAGCGAGCACTAAACATATATGTTTTGAAGACAGGCTTATATACTAAAATTTCATCCTGCGACAAATAGCTCGCAAAGGCGCAAATATAGGATGAACTAGCCAAATTTTAAAATTTAGCTCCGCAGCGAGCAGCCATATTCTTTTATCGGAGCCGATGAAAGCAGCGTTAGCTTTTGCGTTTCAATTTTATCGTTTCGGCTCAGCAGGGCTTTAAATTTGATCTAAAATTTTACGAAATTTTAAAATTCCACCCGCTCTTATGCTTTTTTAAAGCAAAATTCTATAAAATACCGCTTCCGCAATGGGCTATCGTCTAATGGCAGGACAACAAACTCTGGATTTGTGAATATAGGTTCGACCCCTATTAGCCCATCCATCCGAATTTTAATTTCCTTTATCATGCTAGTTTTTGAAATTAATTTGCGCGTCATTTTTGCATATAGTGGCAGCATTCGCCGGCTAAAGTAAATTGCGTCGAGCCATAAAATAGGCAAAATTTTATCGAGCCAATAAGTAAGTTGCCGCTTTAAAGCGGCGGATTATTTGATTTTTTCTTTGCCTTTGTAAGTGGCGATGCTTTGATATGAGCCGTCTTTTTTAAACGCCACTACGTCATAGATCTCGGGCTGTGAGCCTTGCTCCATACCTGGCGCTTCTAGCGGCATGCCAGGTACTGCTATGCCGATAACGTCTTTAGGCTTATTTTTTAGTAGCATGCGGATCTCACCTGCTGGCATATGTCCTTCGACTACATATCCGTCTACGATCGCGGTGTGGCAGCTAGCGAGCTCCAGCGGAAGTTTGAGCTCATTCTTCTTCTGGATAAGCGGCTCGTCAGCCAGCGAAATCATCTCGACTTCAAAGCCATTTTGCTCCATATATTTTGCCCAGTTGTGACAACAGCCGCAGCTCTCGCCGTGATAGACCTTGATGTGTTCGCCCGCCGCCGCATAGCTACCTAATACCGCTAAAAGCGCACCTACAAATAAAATTTTCTTCATATTTTGCTCCAGTGATTAAAAGTCCTCGATTATACAATACGAATAGTAAATTTTTAAGAGCGAACCGTAGGATTTTAAGATTAGATTTGGCGAAGCATACCCACTCGTAAACCGAAATTTTAAGAAATTTTAAAATTTCGGCGTCGCGGATAAAGCGGATAAATTGGTTATAGGCACTGAGACAGTGCTGATTTGATAGCGGATTTTGATACGTAGCCTTCCGAGTCGCTGGTAAGTGATACGTCGCAGCCTGGCTTATAGTTTTTCCAGGTGTAGATGTTGCCGTTGTCTTCGGTTGTTTTGATGGAGTCTGGCTGTTTATTCCATGCAGAAATTACTTGATTTATATGAAATGCATCGCTGCGGTCTTTCGGCGCATTAGTCATGCCTGTGCTATCGGGCAAGGTCGTTTCGACCATATCGGTGGTGCCTGCGGTGGAAACCTCTTGGACTTTATCATTTACGCCACCGATATTTGTTTTACTGCTTTGGGATTTTGTTTGATTGCGTACTCCGCTTGGTTCGTTGGATATATTCCAGTTGGAACAACCGATAAAAAATACCGCTGCTATGAGCGCAGCTATTAAATTTCTCATAAAATTCTCCTTCAAAAATTTCGTTGCGATAGTAGCACATTTATCTTTAGTTTAAAATAAATCCGAGCCCTTGAAATTTGAAATTTCGCAGGAATTTTGCGAGGCGTTTCAGTAGGAATTTATAAAATTTGAGATAATATTGCAACCTTTCATACCAAACGGGCTTTTAAATTTTGCACGGCAAATGCCTTTTTGGCTACCAAATTTTAAAGGATTTTTGATGTATGCTATCATCAAACACGGCGGCAAGCAGTATAAGGTCGAAGAGGGCAACTACCTAAATTTAGACCATTTTAATGCTGAGCCGAAAGCAAAGCTCGAGCTTAGCGAAGTTTTGGCGCTAAATGACGGCGAGTTAAAGGTAGGAGCACCGTTTGTAAAGGGTGCCAAGGTGGTTTTGGAGGTCGTTTGCGAAGGCAAGGATAAAAAAGTCGTTATCTTCAAAAAACGCAGACGTAAAGATTCAAAAGTAAAACGCGGCTTCAGACGCCAATATACCCGCATCAAAGTCGTTTCGATTAACGCATAAAGGATAGGAAATGGCACACAAAAAAGGTCAAGGCTCAACCCAAAATAATAGAGATAGTATCGGACGCCGCTTGGGCGTCAAAAAATTCGGCGGCGAGTTCGTTCGCGCGGGCAACATCATCATCCGCCAGCGCGGCACTGCGACGCACCCGGGCTGCAACGTAGGCATGGGTAGCGATCACACGATTTTCGCGCTGATCGACGGCGTCGTAAAATTTGAGCGAAAAGATAAAAACCGCAAAAAAGTATCGGTTTATCCGGCCGCGTAATTACCGCTAAAATTTTCGGGGGCGCAAGCCCCTCTTTTAAATAAAAATTCGAAAAACTGCTGTGAAATCGGAAGATTTTTCTCACGCGAAAATTTCGTTATAAAAACTCGCTACGACGAGATTTAAAATTTATCAAAAAATCGCGAGCTAGAAATAATAGGCGCGCCGTTCCTCGGGCTTTAAAGTTTAGCTCTAATTTTGAAATTTTACCGAACATTATTTGCGTAAATAACGGCGCATGGGGAATTATTTAAATTCTAAAGGGACTGGATATGATAAAAATAGACAAAAGCGAAATTTTAAAATATCTCGTAAATAACATAATAGACAAAGACCTATTAAGAGGTATAAACGCCATTATAGACGAAAGTATTAAGTCATTAAAAATCGAGACGGATGGTAATAAAATAAGTCCGAGCGACGCGGAAAAAATTGTAAAAGATATACAAAATAGCGATAAATTTAAAACCCTGATAAGCGAAGCGGTAAAAAAGGATCAAGTATCTGATAAATCGAGTGGCGGTTTTTGGTTTGGTGTTATCATAGCAGGAGCGATAGCTTATGGCGGATACGATATGTTTTTGGAGCGTTATTCGATAGAGGAAGAATACTCTTTTATCTCTAAGTGCGTCGGTGAGCAGGGCGAGGAGTATAAAAAAGACTATTGCGTTAGGCAACTAAAAAAGTGTTTAAAGGACGACAAAAAGATTGGCGAATGTTCTCGCGGATTGTTGGGTCGCTAAAAGTGCGACTGGTTTGTCATCATGCCGTATCCATATTTAGTGGGCTATGCATCGCTTGGCTCGTTCGTATCACCAAAGGCTATTTTTGAGTTTTTTTGTATATTTTCGCAAATTTCATCGCCTAAAATTTTTCTCTCGAAGCTATCGTCTATAAGAGTCTTATAGCGTTTAAGCTTTTTGTATTCATCGCTATCAAGCAGGAATTTATAAATTGCTTTTAATTTATCCGCCATTTTTTGCGAGCTTAAATTTTCGTTTTTAACTCTTTGCATGAGTTTTTCGTATGATTTTGCTCGTTTTTTTAAATAGCTTTCGTCATCTGAATTTTCGTCGAATTCTACAAATTCTATTAAGAAATTCGTCAATCCAAGCCTTATCTTACTAACTCCATTTCGTATATCGTCCACTAGCTCTTTGCATTTTCTCTCATAATTTTCTGTCACCATTTGTCGCCGAACCTTTCTGTAAAATTACGCTAATTATATCAAAATCTTACGGAAAGGAGGTGATTAAAATGAATACGTCAGATATGAGCCAGGACGAGCTTGATTTGTGGTCGGATATAAATAATCCAAACAATGATGCCGATATGGACGATTGGGCGGATGCACATAATCCAAATAACGATGATTATTTGGGTGATGACGACGAGAATGAGTGATTTTATAGTTGCGACCGGTTAAATTTATATAGGTCGCCAAATTTGCGTCAAAAGCCGGATTAGGCTTATAAAGGAGAAATGATGGCAAAATCTGGAGTTAGGCCGCCAAATGGTCCGAGCACTACGGGTAATCCAAGCGGTAAAGGTCGCGGGAATAATCCGCCAAAAAAATAAATATTCTCCTCCTTCGGGAGGAGATAAATTTAAGGAAAGAGTATCATTTCGAGGACTGTGATTTTACGCCGCTTGTCGCAAAGTTTGAAAATCTGGACAAAATAACTTTAGGTTTTGAGGAACAAAAAGACCAAACGATCGGTAAAAGACGCATATCTAAATTTTGTTTTGCTAGATCGTTAAGCAGATAAAATTTTGTAATCTTGTAGATATCATTCAAGCATTTAAAGAAAAGTGCGGCAACGACGGCTATACTAGCAACGCTAAAATAATAAATTTTTACAAAGGAATGGACGTAAGGTAAGTCCTGTTGATTACGGCCCTTTCGTCTTGAAAAGATTTTTATGAAAGAAATACTTAAATTTTTAAGATTAAGATTAAACTACGGCTTTAAAAGCGATCTTGCTGTAGTTTTAGTAATTTTGGATATAATCGCCCTTAAAAACTAAGGTAGAAAATGTTCATAGACAGCGTAAAATTTAGCGTCAAATCAGGCGACGGCGGCGCAGGTTGCGTTAGCTTCCGCCGCGAAAAATTCGTCATCTTAGGCGGTCCCGACGGCGGCGACGGCGGCGACGGCGGCGACGTGTATTTTAGGGTTGATAAAAATTCCCACACCCTCTCATCCTATAAGGGCAAGCGTGAGTTTAAAGCGCAAAACGGCGCGCCCGGCGAGGGTCGCAAAAAGACCGGCAAAAGTGGTGAGGATCTCTATCTCATCGTCCCTCCGGGCACCAGCGTTTACGACGAGGATAGCGGCAAGCTGGTGCTTGATATGCTAAATGACGGCGAGACGAAGCTGTTTTTAAAAGGCGGCAAGGGCGGGCTTGGCAACGTGCATTTTAAAAGCTCGATCAATCAAGCCCCCGAATACGCGCAAAAAGGTCTAGAGGGTGAAACTCGCGAAGTGCGATTGGAGCTAAAACTCATCGCCGACGTGGGGCTCGTGGGCTTTCCAAACGTAGGCAAGAGCACGCTAATCTCGACCGTCTCAAACGCCAAACCGCAGATCGCAAACTACGAGTTTACCACGCTCACGCCAAAGCTCGGCCTCGTCGAGGCGGACAAATATAGCGGCTTTGTCATGGCCGATATCCCAGGCATCATCGAGGGCGCAAGCGAAGGGCGCGGGCTTGGCGTGCAGTTTTTAAAACACGTCGAGCGCACGAAAATTTTGCTTTTTATGCTAGATCTTGCGAACTACCGCAGCCTTGAGGAGCAGTTTGACGCGCTGAGGGCTGAGACGGCGAAATTTTCAGGAGAGCTTTCGAAAAGAGACTACGCGATCGCTCTAACTCGCGCGGACGCGGCCGAAAATTTACAGGAAAAATTTGACACGTTTTTATCGCATTTGGGACTTGCTGGCGCCTCAGGCGAGATGAAATTTAAGCAAGATATTTATGAGCTTGACGCCTCTAAACCGTTTTTCGTAATGCCGATCTCCTCGGCGACGGGACAAAATATAAACGAGCTAAAATTTAACCTGCTTGAGCTGTTAAGAAGAAAGTAATATGTCGCTATTTGCTTTTGAAGACGAACTAAGACGAAAAAAGATTTTAGCAGTCAGGTGTTCGGATAGATCTAGGC
Source organism: uncultured Campylobacter sp. (assembly GCA_963530525.1). GTDB lineage: Bacteria > Campylobacterota > Campylobacteria > Campylobacterales > Campylobacteraceae > Campylobacter_B. The sequence goes on along the minus strand of CAUSEA010000002.1, from coordinate 3,141 downwards.
GTTTTTATTGTCCAAATCCACAGTGTGACGCTTATATGTTTTTATGTAATCAAGATGGCGTATCAAGGGCATATTTCAGAGCGACGTTAAAATCACATCCGCACAATCTCGATTGTTATTATAAAAATTCAAATGTCGGGAGTATTGAAAATTTTGATGAAAAGGCATTTAAATTTAACGACTTCATGGATAATCTATTTAAGTCTGCCGCGTCGCAAAGGCGTAGCATCCTCATATCGAATAATTCAGAATCGCCACCAGGTAACGAAATAAAGCAGGTAAGAACGATACGCCAAATATACGATCTTTGTAAAAGTATGGATATAAATGATGAATTTGCAGGTATAAAAATTTGGAAAATGCTTTTAGATAATAGAAGCATAAAAATTTATAAGAAAGGTGTTTTTGGAAAAAGATTGATAGAAGCAAAATTTCGTAATTATTCAAAAGATAGTAAAATAATTTCTGTAAAGCTAGAGGATCGATTTATCTTCGCATTAAATTTAAATAATGAGGGCTTGTTTAATAAAATTTTGAGCGATATTTTAGAGAACAGAGGCAGAAATATAGTCGTTGCCGGTGATTGGAAAGGTGATGGCGATAAATTTCACACGGAGATAACGAGTCAAAAGCAAATTTGGATCGGCAAGGAAGATTCGTGAGAAATCGTTTTATGAAATATGTCTAGATATCTAGTTAATTTTATATTTATCGCTCGCAAACGTCGCAAAAAGATAAAATTTAAGAAGGCGAAATGAATAAAATTTTTATTCTAGTATTTTTATGCTTCGGCACATACGGTTGCGATCCCGCCGATCCAGCGCCGAATTTTATGGACTTTAACGACAAGGATCACGACGGCGTGCTGAGCTTGCAGGAGTGGATGGCGAGCGAGGTGCCATCTGGGCTGAGAGTAGAGCTAAATCTGCGCTCGGGCTCGGAATTTAAGAAGTTAGACGCTAATCATGACGGCAAGATTAGCCTAGATGAGCTGGGAGCGAAACCGTCTGCAAAGATTTATTGGTCCGAAGATCCGTGCGCTTTTTGGCCTTGGCCGGATGGATCCGAGGATAAAAATCGATCCGCCGTCAAATAAACGCGAAAAACGGCGATAATGCGGCCTTTTGCGCGGGGTTTGGTTTGTGCGATGCGTATAAATTTTACTTCCCGCGAGCGAGTGCGGACCAGGTTTACTTCGCGATCTGCGTAAAATTTATTTTGCGTGCGACAGGCGCCTGCATGATCGCTCGCGCCGTGATTTGGCTAAATTTAAAGGAAAAGAATGAATATAGTTTTTATGGGTACGCCCGAATACGCGGCTAAAATTTTGTGTGCGCTTGCGGAGGCGAAATTTGAGATCGCGGCCGTATTTACGCAACCCGATAAGCCTGTGGGCAGAAAGCAAATTTTAACTCCGAGCGAGGTGAAAATTTACGCGCAGCAGCACCTGAGCGCCGTGCCGATCTTTCAGCCTGCGAGTTTAAAAGACGAGGCGGTCGCAGCGCAGATAAAAGAGCTAAAGCCTGATTTTATCGTGGTTGCCGCATACGGTAAAATTTTGCCGCAAGCCGTCCTTGATATCGCGCCTTGCATAAATCTGCACGCCTCGATCCTGCCTAAATACCGCGGCGCAAGCCCGATCCAAAGCGCGATCTTGGCGGGCGAGAAGCAGACGGGCGTGACGGCGATGCTGATGGATGCGGGGCTTGACACAGGCGATATGCTTGATTTTGCCTACACGCCTTGCGAGGACAAGACGGCGGCGCAGCTGTTTGACGAACTAGGTGATCTAGCGGGCGAGCTTATAGTGCGAGTACTGCAAAATTTCGTAAATTTAACGCCGCTTAAGCAAGAGGGCGCGCAGGCTACGCACTGTAAGAAGATAAACAAAGACGACGGGCTTTTTAGCTTTGAGGAAAGCGCACGGCAAATTTATAATAAATTTCGCGCGCTAACGCCCTGGCCCGGGATCTATCTATCTGGCGGGTTAAAAATTTTAGAACTAGAGCTTTTGCGCGAATCTCGCGAGCGTAAATTTCAACGCGCAGGCGAAATTTTAAGCGTCGACAAGCTCGGCTTTTGCGTTTCTTGCGGCGAGGGTGCGGTTAAGATCATAAAGGTGCAAGAGCCAGGCAAAAAGCCCGTGGACGCTAGCGCGTATTTAAACGGTAAGCGGCTAAAGATCGGCGATTTGCTATGCTAAGCGAGATTTTAAATTCTCGAGTTTTATGTCGCGTTTTTGGGATCACGGAGAAATTTTGCTCCAGGTACGGTCGTGAAGTAAAATTTTGCCGCGCGGAATTTCGAAATGAAGCTCCAAAATCAAGACTTTATAAAATTCTAAAACCTCGCTTCTATACTTTAAAATTTTACGCTCACAGGAGCTTGAAATTTCGCCGCCGCAGTTGCGGACTTTACAGCGCTATACCGAACACGCACCATTTAAAATTCTATGATCGTGCCGCAGAATTTTTGCGAGATAAAGCTTTAAAATTTTATCGCGGTGCCGCTAGGAAAATCCGCGTTGCCAAAGAATTTAGCAAGATCGCAAAATTTCATCACATAAAATTCCGCTACGCCGTAAAATTTTATTGTACTAAATTTCATCTTGTTGCAAAATTCTATCGCAGCGCGGAATTTAAACGCTTGCAATATCGTAAGGCGAGCACTTTGTCTTACGCAAGGAGCAGGTTTTGCAAGTAAAATTTGTAGGGCAAATGCCCTCCACGCAGGAGTTTTTGGTGGGCGCCGTGCGCGAAGGCAGGATAACGCCGCCTTTTGCGATCGCCGCAAATCGCCAAAGCGCCGGTATCGGCTCGCGCGGCAATGATTGGGAGGGCGTAAGCGGCAATCTCGCATTTTCGTTCTGTGTTGCGCAGAGCGATCTGCCCGCAGATGTGCCGCCTCAGTCAGCGAGCATATATTTTGCGATGATTATGCAGGAGCTTCTAGCATCGCTCGGTTCGCAGCTTTGGCTGAAATGGCCCAACGATTTTTATGTAGATGAGCGCAAAATCGGCGGAACGATGACGAATAAGATCAAAAATACCCTCGTCTGCGGCATCGGCATAAACCTGCTCGGCGCACCCGAATATGCGGGAATTTTAGATATAAAAATCAGCGCAAAAGACGCTATAGAGG
>CAUSEA010000001.1:0-212915 GCA_963530525.1 uncultured Campylobacter sp. | reverse complement strand
CCGCTCTTTAAGCTGGCTAAGCTTGCAGCTCTGGTTTCGGCGAAGGATTTGGTATCCTCTTTTACCCTTCTTTTACCGCTAAATCTAAGATCTAACGCTCTTCCGTTTGCATCTACCATACCGTAGGTCTCATACTCTATGGTAGCTCCTTGTTGGACTCTGGTTTGTAGATGCGAAGGATCAGGAAGTAGTAATCGTCCGCTTCCTTGCTTATCGATTAGATGGATAGTGCTAGTATCTCCTACATCTGTATTGCCGCTAATGTAAGCGGTGATCTTACCCCTCATATTGCTTAGATCGGTATTGGCCGTAGGATCTGTTAGCGTAATCATAGAATCGCCATCTTTAATGGTAGGAGGCATAAAGATATTGATATCGTCAAATCCTCCGATATTCTTAGCGGTGATCGAATTAGGAGCTGCCGGATTGGTTGGGTTTTTACCTACATTTAGAGTACTTTCCGCTCCGCCGGTGATATCTCCGATATTATTGCCGCCGGTTAAATTTACGGTAGAGTTATTGCCTCCGTTGATATTTAATCCGTTGAAATTCGTAGGATTATTTGGATCTTCATTAACTACGTTTATTACAGGATTCGGGATAGGACTATATCTATTGATCTCATCGTTTCCAAACTCACCGCCCGTGATATTTCTAGAGGTAAGCTTGCTTCCTTGAATCAAGATAGATTGATCGTCGCTGCTCTTAATCAAACCTTTTAGCATTATGTCGTAGGTAGTAGAGTTTTTAAGAGTAAACTCATTGGTCGTTTGCTTAGCCTTTTCGGTAAAATTCGTAAAGGTATTACCAGTATTGCGGATAAGGTGATACTCCTTACCATCCTCTATATTTAAAGAGCCGTAGCTATCGTTACTTGGATCGTAATCTATTCCGTTTAGTTGGAATTTAGCGTTATTGATATCGGTATTGCCGGCAGTGGTTAAATTTAAAGCTGCGGCATCTGCGCTACCGTTAGCGTTTGAAATTCCATCGAAATTTAATACGTTAAGATTTGCTATATCGCCTGCGGTTTTTTGAGTAGAGGCGTTATATACGTTTAGGCTATTGTTAGCTCCGCTTGTATTAGATAGACCATAGATTGTTCCTCCTACGCTTCCGCTATGGAAATTTACGCTGTTGCCGCTACCGCTGCTTGCATCTGCAGCATAGACGTTACCGTCAACTCTAGCAGTACCTTTTAAATTTACAATGTTATTGGTTGCGGAGCCGCTAGCTTTTGCTCCTTTTACGTCGCCGGTAACCTTACCGTCGTTTAGAGTTATGGTGTTGGCATCCGCATTACCATTTGCCGCTTCGCCGCCGTAAGCATTGCCGTTAACTATAGTATCGTTTGTAGTTACGATGTTATCATGAACGTTTCCGCTTAGGGAGTAGCCTGCGCTAATGTTTCCGTTTACTACCGCGCCTTTTGAGCTATCTTCAAAGCTTAGCTCGTTGTGGTGAACCTCTTGGGTTCCGCTATCGCCGTAACCTGCATTTACGTTACCGAAATTTGTTCCGCCCTTAACTATGGTTTTATTGTTATAGACGGTATTTGGAGTTACGCTATCTTTGACATCTGCTCTACCGGAGCTTATATTCTTACCGTTTAGATCTCCTGCGCTTTGAGATACGTTTACGGTGTTATTTTTATTGCCGAATAGCTTATGAGCACCTGCTTGGGCAGCATTGGTAGCTTGGTTCTTAGTTAGCTCCGTGCCATCGAAGCCGTTATCTATCCAAGCATCGGTGATGGTACCCTTTCTATATACAAGCTCCTTATCAGCGTTTTGTTTACGGAAGGTTTCACCGTCATATTGGTAGTGGTCTTTATCGGTAATGGTATAGACCTGATCTTTTTGGGTGCTTCTGTCAGTAAAATTTATAGTACCGTTATCCTTGCTGATTAACTTATAGTCTTTGTTATCATCAAGGTTATTGGTATTTACGTTAACGTCTGTTTGGCTAAGATCGGTAATAGTACTTCCGGTAAGCTTAAGTGCAGGATCGCTTCCGTTGTAGTTGTTAGGGAGGTTGAAGTCGATCTTCTTAAAGCCTGCGATGTTTTCAGCTTCTATACTTCCTGGGGTCATAGAGCCGTCATCTTTACCTATCTTTAAAGTATCATCGTCATCGCCGGTAATGGTTCCTATATTATTGCCCTCTACTAGAGTAACGGTTGCTTTTATAGGTTTGGCAGGATCGGTATTTACCGTATTTATTTTAAGTCCGTTAAAGTTCTTATTCTCGCCTGCTTTACCTACGTTGATTATAGTACCTGCGGTAAGATCCGGATCATATTTTAAGACCTCTTCGCTATCGAAGTTTTTATCGGATGAGATATTACGTTTGGTATCTTTTACACCTTGGATAAATATGGAGTGGTTATCCGTGCTCTTTAGCATACCCTTTAAAGAGATCTCATAGGTAGAAGCATCGGTGATATTAAATACGTTTGTCTGCTGCTTGGCTTTCTCTTTGAAATTTGAGTAATCGCCTCCGTTTTTAATTAGATAATACTCCTTACCCTCCTCGATATTTAAAGAGCCGTAGCTATCGTTACTTGGATCGTAATCTATTCCGTTTAGTTGGAATTTAGCGTTATTGATATCGGTATTGCCGGCAGTGGTTAAATTTAAAGCTGCGGCATCTGCGCTACCGTTAGCGTTTGAAATTCCATCGAAATTTAATACGTTAAGATTTGCTATATCGCCTGCGGTTTTTTGAGTAGAGGCGTTATATACGTTTAGGCTATTGTTAGCTCCGCTTGTATTAGATAGACCATAGATTGTTCCTCCTACGCTTCCGCTATGGAAATTTACGCTGTTGCCGCTACCGCTGCTTGCATCTGCAGCATAGACGTTACCGTCAACTCTAGCAGTACCTTTTAAATTTACAATGTTATTGGTTGCGGAGCCGCTAGCTTTTGCTCCTTTTACGTCGCCGGTAACCTTACCGCTATCGACATTTACGGTGTTATTGGTTGCGCTGCCTGCCGTCGCCTCTGCGCCCAGTGCGCTGCCCGCTACCTGTGCGCCTCCCTCTATTGTCACGGTGTTTTGCGAGGTACCGGTGCGACCGTGTCCGCCCCAAACGTTCTTTTTAGCTTCGCCGCCATTTAATTTTACGGTATTTTTATCGGCAGCTTTTTGTGAGCTTAATCCGCCGTAGACCTCATGATTTGCAGTAGTATTCGTTAAATTTACGATATTTTCTTCTGCATTATTGCTTATGCTATATCCGCCGTAAATTTCTTTCGTCACGGCGCTATCGTTTAAATGTATCTCATTTAATTTAGCGGCTCCGCTTGAAGACTGACCGCCGATAATGGAATTTATTTTTGAGTTATTTTGCGCCGTTACGATATTTTTTGCGGCATCTCCGCTATTGGCTTGACCGCCGCTTACGATGCCGTCCGCTTTAGCGCCGTCTAAGGTTACTTTATTATCGTGGGCACTACCGCCGCTCGTATTAACGCCGCCGCCATTTACTTGATTTTTGGCATGAGTGCGGGTTAAATTTACGGTATTATTAAATGAGTTTACGCCTCTTCCGCCGAAAATCGTACCGCCTACTTCGCCGTCTTCTATATCTACGATATTTCTTGAAGCATCTTTAGCATTGGATATACCGCCGTAAATTTCACCGGTTACGACGTTATTTCCTCTAAGTTTGACGTGGTTATCTTCCGCTTTGCCGCCTGCTGCGTTACCGCCGTAAATATTCTCGCCGACTTTGGAGCTAGTCAAAAATACCATACTGCCGGTTACGGCGCCGTTAGAGCTTTCTCCGCCAGTAACGCTCTTTTTAAAAGTCGTGCCGGTAGAGGTTACTTTATTATTTGAAGCGCCGGTTTTGCTCTTGCCGCCCATGGCTTGTTGACCGATCTCGCCGCCGGTCAGATCTAAATAACTATTAGTAACCGTTCCGCCGCGACTTTCTCCACCGATCAATCTTCCGCCTATTTTTGCGTCACCATTAATTTTTGCGTAGTTATTCGCGACATCTTTATTGTTGCTTCTTCCGCCGATTGCATCACCGGTTATTTGGCCACCGGTTAATTCCAAATAGCTATTATTAACCTTACCGTCGTAGCTAAGTCCGCCGTATACGCCGTCATCGTTGCTTGAGTTCGCGCCCGTGACCTTGCCGCCGCTCATATTCACATGAGCTCCATTTATGTCGCCGTAATATGTAAAAGCGCCATAAATCGCTTTATCTACGGTACCGCCGCTGATGGTAACATAATCGCCCTGGCTATTGGAAGCAAGATTATGAGCGTCGTTTCTATAATAACTTCCGTATGCGTAATTAGTTACATGACCGCCCTCAATCGTAGAGTGGTTGGCGATAGTTTTACTAACCATATATGCGCCGTTGATATTTCCAACCTCACCTTTTTTCAACCAACCGTGGTTGTTTTTAGCCGTCGCCTTACCGCCGCCTCCGGTAATACCTCCGCCAGTACCGTTGGCGACCAAAACATCAGTGACTTTAGCGCCGTTATTATCTATAGTTACGACATTGTTTTGTAAAACGGCGGTACTGTTTTCTGCAGCTATTACTCCGTTTACGTTTACTAAATTTACAACGCCGGTAATATTTACTTTATTACCGTCTGCGCCGCCGTTTTCTACCGCAGCGCCCGCGACTCTACCGACGATAATAGGTGTACCGCTTATATTTACTTCGTTATTATTTGCTTGATTTGTACCGGTCGCTCTACCGCCCATTAGCGATGTGCTGTTAAAATTATTGAAATTCTTGTAGTATATCTTAGTAGCGCCGCTAACATTTACGATATTGTGTATGGCGTCTCCGCTATTGCTCGCTCTACCGTACCATGTGCCGTTGCCGCCGAGTACGACATAATGCACCTCTGCGTCATTCAAATTTACAGTATTGTTTTGTGCGCCTTTTCCTTCGCCGCCCACAAGTACCAATACCGTAGCACCGTTATTGACATTGAGTATATTATTATTTGCCGAGGTAACTTGCTCATATAAAAAACCCTGTCCCAAATTGGTACCATCGCCGTTACCTCCACCATAGATCGTGCGGTTCCAAGTGCTTACGCCGCCCGAGGCAACGCCTCTTATTGTTACGATATTATTATCGTTTTGTCCGTGAGCATTTGCTTTACTTTCAAAGCCGCCCGAGTAATTTTCACCGGATGATTTATATAATTGACTTGGAGTACCGTCGCTTTTAGTTACCGTTATGATTCCATTACCGGCTAAAGCTTGCGAAGGAGCAATGGCTAAGCACGCCGCTAAACTCAACCCGGAAATAATAGGTATCTTAATATCTTTCATAATCCATAATCCTTTGTAAAAAATAAAAACTATCCATTATACTATAAAAATACCTATTTACAATAAATTTAATACAATTTCTAACGAAAGGTAGCTTAATGCGAAAAAATGGGTATTGCGATGCAACGTTTTCGATAATAAAGTAAAATTTCAGCTTATTTTTGTTATTGAAGCTTAAACGAAAAATTACGATTACAAAATAGCTAAATTTTAAAATTCCGACTTTAAAATTTAGCCAGCGGAATTCCCAAGAAGTGACGTAGCTGGAAAAAGTGATAGAATAAAAAGGTGGTAGTTTCTGGTAGCAGAAATATGGTAGGGTATAAATTTTATAAATTTATATTTGTAGAATTTAAAGTGAAGTAATATACGAGAGGAATTAAAAATTTAAAACAATTCTAGGCTAAAAGCCATACTTCTGCGGTATGTTGTTAGCAAAGAGATTAAAATTTTAAAACAGTTTCAGGCGAAGCGATAAAAACGATAAAGTAGTGGCGCGGAGGGTTAAATTTTAAAAATTCTAAGTGAAAACAAAAGCAAAAAAGCAAAATTCTAAGAATTTCAAGCGAAAAATCTCGGCTTTCAGTTGTATTTAAAATGGCAAAGGGCTTTCGGAGCTGTTTGAAATAACAGAGGGCTTTCGGCAGCTTTAATGCCTGCCGGAAGTCCATTTTTATAGTTTATGCATCTTTTGCGCTCGAAAGCTCGAAATTTCGCTTGTCAAAAAGTCCAAAATCTCAAAAGCTTCTGCTTGCTTACTCGCAATGCTCCACTAATGCTTTATTCTAGGCCTACCACGATTAAAATTTAACGCTTGCGCGTTTCTTGCCGCTAAGCTTGGTGGACCAAACTTAGCGGATTACAAGACCTTGTGGAATTCCGCGTCTGATAACCCAGACTAGGGTCTTTTTGCCCTTGTAATCTTTGATATAACGATCAAAGTCGTCTGAGCTTTTGACATCGTTTTGACCCACTTGGATGATCACATCGCCTACCTCAAAGCCGTAATCGTCGGCTTTCGAGCCATCTTTGACACTTAAGACTAGGGCACCCGAGACATCGTCGTCGAGGTTATATTTGCGGCGCAAGCTATCATTTAACGTCCTTAGCTTTAGCCCCTCTATCGCGCTTTGTGAGTTTTCGCCGGCTGAGCCTAAGGTGGTGGAGTCGGATTTCATCGCGTCTAGCTTGATAGTCGTGCTCTTGCTTTTGCCGTCGCGCTCAAATTCTACATCCACTGAGCTTCCCGGAGCCATTGAGCCGATTAAATTTTTTAGCTCGTTGGCGTTTTTGATAGATTTGCCGTTTATTTTGGTAATCAAATCGCCGCGCTTGATGCCTGCTTTATCGGCAGGCATGTCTTTTTCGACGCTTGAGATTAGCGCGCCCTCTTTGCTTTCATAGAGCTCTTTTTGATCTTTAGACATATCCGAGATCGTAACGCCTATAAAGCCACGTTCGATCTTGCCGTTTGTGATGAGCTTTTCGGCGATCTCTTTTACCATATTTGAAGGGATCGCAAAGCCTACGCCGTTATTTCCGCCGCCGCGACTTAAAATAGCGGAATTTATTCCCAAAAGCGCACCGCGGCTATCCACTAGCGCGCCGCCTGAGTTGCCCGGATTGATCGAAGCGTCGGTTTGGATGAAATTTTCATATTGATTTAACCCGATATTGTTTTTATTTAGCGCCGAGATTATACCTTGAGTGATGGTGCCGCCCACGCCGAAAGGATTTCCGATAGCAAATACAATGTCGCCCTCCATAGCCTTGGACGAGTCGGCAAATTTAACCGCAGAGAGGTTTTTTTCGTCGATTTTGATGATCGCAAGGTCGGTTTTAGGATCGGTGCCGATTACCTTGGCTTTATATTCCTTATCGCCTTCTAGTAGTGTAACTACGATCTCGTCGGCGTTTTCTATTACGTGATTATTCGTTACGATATAGCCGTCTTCAGAGATGATGACGCCAGAGCCTAGCGAGCTTCCCTCGCGCTCTTGTTGCTGCGGAATGTCAAAGTCGAAAAATTGCTTAAAAAACGGATCGTCAAACATCTGCGACATCGGACTATTGCCTGCTTTTATCTTGGTTTTAGTTGCGATATTGACGACGGATTTTTTTACGTCCGCAAGCGAGCTGTGATACGAAAGCACCACGTCTTGATTAAAGCCCGGATTTACGCGCTCATAATTGCTTGGAGCTTCTTTAATGTCGATACTGGCGCCAAAAAGCGTACCTGCTAAAGCTATCGATATGATGATCGATTTTTTCATTTTTGCTTCCTTTGTGATAATGAAATTTTGGCGGAATTATAAATTTTGTCCGCTAATATATTCTTAACGCAAAATTAAAATTTATAAATAGAATTTAGCAAACTTGATTGACACTCACTAAAGTTTTATGATATAATCTACATAAATTTTAAGATTTTAAGGATTAAAATGGCAAGTACAAGCAGTTTATACGAAACCTTAGGCGTGGATAAATCAGCAAGCGCCGAGGAGATTAAAAAAGCTTACCGTAGGCTAGCTCGCAAGTATCACCCGGATATCAATAAAGAGCCCGGAGCTGAGGATAAATTTAAAGAGATTAACGCTGCGTATGAAATTTTAAGCGACGAGAAAAAGCGCACGCAGTACGACCGCCATGGCGATGAGATGTTCGGCGGGCAGAATTTTCACGATTTCGCGCAGGGTTCGGCAAACATGGGCGATCTAAACGACATCCTAAACAGCATTTTCGGCGGCTCCTTCGGCGCAAAAAGCGCAGGCTCGCGCGGTGGATTTAGTTTCAGCTCTTTTGGTGGCGGCGAAGGTTTTAGTGGCTTTAGCGGCAGTAGTTTCGGCGGCGGATTTGGCGGCGCGCAGAGCCTAGATACGCACAGCTCGATTGAAATTCCTTTTGAAACCGCGATACAAGGCGGCGAGATGAGCGTGCGCGTGGGCGGCGAGACGGTTAAATTTAAAGTACCCGCGGGCATCAATGCGGGCGAGAAGCTACGCATCAGGGGCAAAGGGCAAAGATCGGGCGCACAAAGCGGCGATCTAATTTTAGAGATAAAAATCGCGCCAAGCGCCGAGTATACGCGCGAAGGCGACGATCTTTTCAAAAAGATTGACGTGCCTTTGAAAACGGCAATGTTTGGTGGAAAAGTAGAAATTTCGACGCCGAGCAAAAGCGCAACAATAAAGATCGCAAAAAATACTAAAAACGGGCAGAAATACCGCCTAAAAGGCTACGGCGTGCAAAACCGCAAGAGTAAAATTTTAGGCGATTTATACGCGGTGGTAAATGTCGTCTTGCCCGACGTCGATTCGCTGGACGAGGACGTCAAAGCCGCGCTGCAAAAGTTATAAGGAGGCATCAAAATGCATGATTACGATGAGCCGGTTTATCTCATATCGATAGTCTCGAAGGTCCTAGATATCCATCCGCAGACATTGCGGCAATACGAGCGCGAAGGGCTCGTGAGTCCGGGGCGCACGGAGGGCAAGATGCGCCTGTACTCGGCGCATGATATGGACCGCATACGTATGATTTTAAACCTTACAAAGGAGCTTGGCGTCAATCTTGCGGGCGTGGATGTGATCTTTCGCCTGCAAGAAAGGATCGCCGAGTATGAGCGCGAGATCGAGGAGCTGCGGGCTAAAATTTTAGAGCTTGGCGGAGAGACAGACTAAGGTCTGCGAAATAAAAATTTTAAAGCTCAGCAAAAAAACAGATCCTGGTGCTACAAGCTAAAATTTTAATGCTATCAAAAAGCAAGATCGCCTCGCAAGCGTAGATTCAAGCGATAAATTTTGACTTTCAATGCGGATTTGTGGGCGCGTTAAATTTCGCGTCAAATTTAAAGTCGCGCCAAACAAACCCAGGTAAATTTTCTTACAATTAAATTTAAAAGTCGCCTTGATATAATTTGGCTTTAAAATTTAAAATTCCAAGTCGTGCTAGGCTTTAGAATTTTGTCGCGAGCCTCTAAATTTAGCGATAAAGTGCGACATAATTTCTCTATTTTTAAGCGGGATTTTAGTAGAATCACATTATAAAATTTACCCGTAAATTTATATGAAAAGATAGAATTTCATCGATTATCGCCTCCGGTAAATGGTCGCATAATGTAAAACTTGACAATAAATTTAGCGCTAAATTTTATGCATAATCTTACAAAAAAGGGAGTTAATGGAGCTTGTTATAGAGCTATTTCTTGCGATCACAGCGCTTGCGATAGTGCTAAATATCGTCTTTAAAATTTTTGAAATTCCCACCATCATCGGCTATATCGTTGCGGGCGTGTGCTTTTCGCAGATCTATAGTCTAAGCAGTGTCGAAAACGCCCATATGTCCGAGCTGGCAGAATTCGGCATCGTCTTTTTGATGTTTACCATTGGGCTTGAGTTTAGCTTCCATCACCTGATGAGTATGAAAAAGGACGTGTTTTTTAACGGCATACTCCAAGTACTCGGCACCGGTATTATTCTAGCGCTCATCATCGATCAAGCCTTCGGCGGAAACATAAAAACCGTGATGATTATCGGGCTCGCGCTCGCGCTTAGCTCTACGGCGATCGTGCTAAAAACGCTCAACGAAACAGGCGAAATCAATCAAAACTACGGGCGCAAGGTGCTTGGCATCTTGCTCTTTCAAGATCTCGCCGTCATCCCTATCTTGCTTATGATTGACATATTCGGCTCGACTGACAATACCCCCGTTAATTATCTTATTTTAAAAACCGCCGTAAGCGCCGCCATAGTGGTAGTGATCCTTTTCGTGCTCGGCAAATTCGCTTTCAACCGCTTCCTCTACTACGTCGTAAGGACAAATTCTAAAGAAATTTTCATCGCGACCATCCTTTTTACCGTCGTGGGGGCTAGCTTTTTGGCGCATGTTTTTGGCTTTTCGTACACGCTGGGCGCGTTCATCGCGGGTATGCTCATCGCAGAGACCGAGTATAAACACGAGATAGAAGCCGATCTGACGCCGTTTCGAGACATACTGCTGGGACTTTTTTTTATCACGATTGGCATGCAGATAAATTTTGAAGTCATCGTCTCGCACTATGGGCTGATCCTGCTCGCTATTATCGTTATAATGGCGCTTAAAACGGTTGTGATTTACGCGATCTTATTTCTCTCGACCGGCAAAAGGATAGCGCTAAAAGCGGCGCTGTCGCTATGCCAGATAGGTGAGTTTGCGCTTGCGATCTTTTCGCTGTTGATGAGCCGCGATATGCTAAGTAAGGAAAACGGGCAAATTTTAATTACAGTCGTAACCGCGACGATGATTTTAACGCCGTTTATCCTTAAGAATTTAAACAAAATCGCCAACCGCTTCGAGTCTAAGGTCGAAAAGCTCGAGGATGAGGAGCATAAAACCCAAATCCCGCCGATGAAAAATCACATCATTGTAGCAGGCTACGGTAGGATAGGGCAAGAAGTTGTGCTACGTCTTAAAGATCAGGGGCTGCTATACGTGGTCGCCGAGAGCGATTTAGAGCTTGTAGATCTGGGCAAATCGCGCGGAGAGAACATATACTTTGTAAATATAATGCAAAAAACTGCGATCGACGAGCTGCATGCGCGCGATGCGTCGGTCATCATCCTAACGATCGCAAATCAGCAAAAGCTCGACATCGTCGCTAAGATGCTAAACGGCTCCAATCTAAAAGCAAATATCATAGTGATGCATACGGGCGCCGATCCGCAAAGCGAGCTGCAGAGTGAATACGGCGAAAATTTTATCTTTGTAAAAAAGGAGAGAGTAGTAGCCAATGCGCTTTTACAAGAGGCGCTGAAATGCAAGCTAACGCAGTAGCCTTGAGCGTTTAAGATCAAATTTAAACGCATTTGCTATGCCTAAAATTATCCACGCTCTTTATTATTCTTACTTCTATACTCAGCTAATTTGAAGCGTTTTAATGAACGCAGATAATAGATATATTTATAATAGCTGACTTGCAAATTTTAAAGACGCAAAGTGCTGCTTTGGATTGATTTAAATTCTAAATTTAAGCTGTCATTCCATAGCAAAAGGATACTCCGACAAGGAGCTGATGAAGTATATTCGCGCGATAAAGTTATTTAAAAATTCGTTTAAATTTTACTAATTTCACTCTTTTATCTCTTTATAAACGCTTAAGTTGCGTGCTAGGCAAGCAAGGGTAGTAATAACGGACACAGGCGTCACTGCTAGAAGATAAAAGAAGCCAAAAAATAGCCCTATATCGTTAGATTCACTACCGCCGCCAGCAAGCCATAACGCTATAGCCATAATGGGATAATACAAAACCAATGTCACAATCGCAAAATTTTCTATCGCGAAAATCGTATTGCTTTTTTCGGGATTTTCTATGAAAAGTTTGCTGTATCTGCGCTTTGAAAAGAAAAATATAATCGTGCAAACGGCACTAACTATAAACGCCCAGTGTAATTCGTACGAATCCGATAAAAATAAAATCAAAAAAACCGTTGTCGCAAAACTCGCGAAAGCAAATCTAATCAAACGGTGAAGTTGATATTTTTGCTTTAAATTTTTTGCAATTTGTGCTAGAGCTTTGCCGTATTCCAGCGCTTCCTCTTTACTTTGGATAGATTCTGTTTCAAGGCTCGCGTCATTAAATTTTTGCTCAAATTTAGCGGCTTCATCTTGGGCGCCTTGCGCCTTGCCGTTTGTTTTGTTAAAATTTTGCTCGCCGGAAATTTTATCAGCGACCGCTCCGCCGATTTTTGTCTGCGATTTTGGCGCCGGTAGATACACGGCCTCATCGGCGTCAAATTCCGGATTTGCGTTATATGTTATTATCGCCACCGGAATAGCGATAAAAATAGCGGGTATAATCTGACGTGTATCCCTGATATTTTATCTGTAAATAAAATCAGATTAAAGCATAAAGGACGTAAAATATCGCAGCCACATGTATCCATATAAGCATAAAAGCCTTATCTGCATCACTAAATAAAAGCAGGGCGTATTTTTTATACTTCAGCCTGTTTAGGCAGACGAGTATATTTATCGCAGATAGCGCGAGCATGCATAAAAACGACATTATGGGCGCATTATGTACAAACGTAAGAAACACGACGATATAAATCAGGAAGGTCAAAAGCGTCCCGAAAAACAGATATCTACAAAAGCGAAATCTATCGTAGTTTTTTAAAATTTCTTGCGGAATTTGGCTGATGTCCGCGGGGATTTTGTCTTTTTGCGTTTTCATTTTTACCGCTTTTCTCGATTATTTTAGCTCAAATTTTGCTTTTTTACTCCGTAGCGTTTTAAATTTAATGAATCGAGCTTTTTTTGACTTGCTTCTTTTTTGGCAGACAAGCGATCCCGATTTCACATTAAATTTTAAAAGCGAATACTTACCGGCTCTCGCAATTTAATCGATAAAATTTTTGGCAGGCTAAATTTACGCTTCTTTTCTAGCTAAATTTAGCTTCAAAATTTATCCTGCTTCATTCATAAAATAAGGCAACCAAGCTAAAGCTCATCTGTTTTATCCACCCGCACGAATGCCCAGTGCATAAAATCCCGCTTTGGCTCGTATTTGCCGCTGTTAAAATACTCCGCTAGCCGCGCTTCCTCCGTGCCGCTTAGCTCGCCGCCGAGCATCCAGCGCGTCTTTTGCACAAACTCCTCCGCACTTTTCGCTCCACCGCCGTGACATTGGGCTTTAATGTAGCCAAGGCTCGGCAGATAGCCCATTTGAAACAGGATGTTTAAAAGATAGACGAAGCCTGGCTTTTGCTCCACTTCGCGCCCTATCGCGTCCAAAATATCCCCGTCCACGAAGCTGCCGCCCACCTTAAACGTGATGTAAAGCGCCTTTTTGGTCTTTGAAAGAAGCTTGTTAAGCGCGGCTTTTAGATCGTCCACCTCAAGGCAGCGCGAGGCGAAAACCACGTCGCACGCGGGCACGTCAGACCAGTCGTCCTCGAAGGCTTTTTGCGCAAATTTAATGTTTTTCGCGCCATAAATTTGAGCATTCTCGCGGGCAAATTCCAGCATTTTGGGCGAAAAGTTATAGCCGTAGATCCGCTCCAGCTTATCCGCTGCGGCGATGCTAAGCGCGCCCGCTCCGCATGCAAAATCAAGCAGCGTCGAAGCGCCCGAAAAATCTACGCGTGATAAAAAGTCCTGCGCATAGGCGCTTTTCATCACGCCTTCGCTGAAGCTGGGCGCCTTCTTGTCCCAATGCTCGGCCAGCTTTTTGCCGAATGAGCTTTTTGCTTTTTGCGCCTTATAAAGCGCGTCAAAGTCGATCTCATCGTAGTTTGAAGCTAAAATCATAATTATCCTTTCTAAAATTTTGCGGGCAGATCGCACCGATTTTCGTTAAATTTTAGCGTAATTTTATGCGCCGCGCCCAAATCCGCCTGAAATTTCAAACCGCCTGGCGAGAAGTGCTAAGGCAAGTCCACCTCTGCGTATTTTATATGCTCGAAATCCTTTAAATTTTTACCAAACGATCGAAGCTAAATTTTAGAAAGTCCGCGTATAAATCAAAATTTTAACTTACCACCCGCGCTTGCTCGCTCCGCTTTTAACACCGCTCAAATTTATTGCAAAGCTCCCAATCTAGCCGCTATCACCTTTTGCATCGCTTGATTTTTCTTGTTTTTGGCTAAATTTTGCAGCCTCCTTTTGCCGATACGTTTGTCGGCAGCCTTTAGGATATTTGCAAGCCCCCATTCATCTGCATCGAAGTGCTTTGCAAACAGCTCCTCTTTGGGTGTGTCGATATATTCGCGAATAAGCTCGCCGATGTCGCTTATGTCGTTACCATACGGATAAATTTTCGTTAGAGCGCCCCCTGCTAGGCTTTTTACGCCGCCGCTTTTTAGCACGAAATCCTTCGGGTAATCAAAAATAATCTCGCCCGCAAGCGTGATAAAATATCGCGGCAAATCCGTGCTGCCGCGCCTGCTTTGCATCCTATAAACCGTGCAGTGGAGCTTAAAATCAATGCTTTCATCCACGAGTTCGTAAAGCCGTTTTTGAAGTTTGCTCCAACGTTTCATTTTTCCTCCCATTATCTATTTATCGCCTCTTGCGGTTTCGCGCGTAGCTTTTGCTGCTCTTTGCGACGATCGCGCCTGAAAGCTGCGCGCCTTTTCTGCCTTTTTGCAAATTCGCTTTGTAAAATTCTGCCTCGCTAAACGGTCTCCCAAAATCTAGACTCCGTCTTGATCGCTTCTCGATTTTTCTCACGCAAAATTTGCAAAAATTCTTTAAAGCTAGGCTCAAAAATCGAAGCGGCGGGCACAAATTTATACTCGCTCACGCCGTCTTGTTCGGGTCTGTCCGCGCCGCCAAGTTCAAGCTCGCTCGCGCCGCCAGCAAAGCGGATCCGCCAAATCCTAGCATGATTTATCCGAATTTTTGTAACTTCAAGCTCTAAAATTTGCTCAAATTTATACCTCGCCGCGAGCTTCTGTCCGTCAAAAACGTAGATGAAATCCTGGTTGAACCAAAGGCTCTCGCACGAGATAAAAAACCGCTCCAGCCAGAACAAAAACGGCCTCACGGAAAGCCTTTTTACCGCGCCTGCTTCGCTTATCTCATCTATCGCGGCAAGACAGCTCGAACTAAGCCTGCGAGGGTTGCGCCAAAAAAGTGTCCAAGTAATTCCGCCCAGAAGCAAGACGCTAAAAATTACGATTAAAATTTGAATTAAAGCTTCAGCCATTTAAAATTCTAAGTCCTTTTACAAATGCGAACTTCGCCTCCGCATCGCCCCAAAACGAACTCCTGCCAAAATCCGCCTCCGCGCCGTTTGCGAGCTCCCCATAAAGCTTATAAAATCGCCCTTTGTGCGTGCAATCGCTTAGGCAGACGTTGAAAAATGCCTCCGCCGCATCCCTGCCGCCGAAATAATAGATAAAGTAGATCGGGCGCAGATCGCGAAAGCGCTTAGATTTTTGTTAAATTTAGCCCCATGCCGCATCATAAACTCCACCGCCTTTTGTTTATCCTCAAAAAGCTCAAAAATAGGCAGCGCGTAGTCCTTGATAGCCGCGCTAATCTCGCGAACGCTAGGCTCAAAGCTAGCGCCCGCGAGCTGCCAGTCGCGAAACTGTTTGCGCGGCGTGAGATAGCCCAGGTGCGATACGAAAACAAGATCGGTCGAGTAGGACAGCTCCTCTTGCATCAGCTTTTTTAGGCGCTTGCAGTAGATCGCGATCTGCGGCAGGATGCTCACGCTGCCTGAGTAATTGCGCATGCTGGAGCCAAAATAAATTTCAAATAAAATCTCCTTGTCGCTTGCAAGCTTCGTTAGTTTTTGCCCCTTTTGCGTGGGCTTGAAGTACGTAAAATTTGCCGCAATCTCATTGCAGCCGTTTAAAAATATCTCGCGCGGAGTCATGATTTTCCTTTTAAATTTATCGTTTAAATTTAGACGTTTTGCTCGCTAGCAATTCGGTTTGCAGATTACATTGCCGCAGTCGCGATTCGCAAGCTTGGCGTTTTATCGGCGCGCCGTCTTGCCGCCGAAAAGTTATTCTATGCGCGCAATTTTACCCTAGTTCGGCTAAATTTAACGGCGCTACGTGCCCGTAAAATTTATAATCTATCCTCATATCTTTCGTAGTTTATGCCGTAAATTTTATCGATATTTTCGGCATTTATGAGCTGCTCGCTGCGCCCGAAGGCTAAAATTTCGCCGTCTTTTATAAATAGCGTCAAGCTTGAAACGAATTTCGCGTGACGCGGGTAGTGCGTCGTCTGCACGAAGGTGTAGCCATCATCCCCCAGCGCTTTTATCATCTCGAGCAGCTTGATTTGATTGCCAAAGTCCAGCCCGTTGGTGGGCTCGTCCATAAAGATCACTTTCGCGCCCTGAACCAGCGTGCGCGCGATGTACGCCAGCTGCCGCTACTTGAAATTCGCCTTTTAAGATTCTGTCTTTATACGGATTGCGCTTAGAATTTTATATCGTCGCGTTTTTGAAATTTGCATCGCTGCGAATAAATTTTTATTGAGGTTTAAAATTTGATGCCGTGTTGTTGCGCTGCGTAAAATTTCAATAACGCGCTAAATTTAAGTAGCACGTAAAATCAAGCATTGCGCTAATTCAAGTTACGCGCCCGATTTAGCTCGCGCGGCAAATCAAGCGCGCCGCCTAATAAAAGCGGTATAAAATTTGTTCGCGCGCTAAGGCCCGTTCCTCGGGGCTAGGCGTATAAAATTCTACCCAGGCGGATCATGTTTGAGCCGCATTTGATCGCGAGCTCAAAATCATCACTCATCCCCATCGAGCAGATCCGCGCGCCGTGCGGTATGAGCGCGTCAAAGATCTCGCGGCTCACCTCGAAGCTTCGCGCGATCTGCGCTGGCTCGCTCACGTGCGCTCCGATGCTCATCACGCCGATTAAATTTAGATTTTTGCACTCCTGCTTGATGCGCAAAAACTCCTCCACCGCGCGGTTTTTATCGAGCCCCGTTTTGGAGCTTTCGCCCGCGGCGTTGATCTCCAGCAGCGTATCTAGCGGATAATTCAGCCGCTTATTTACAGCAAGCGCGAGCTCGCAACTGTTGCAGCTCTGCCATAGCGTCGGGCGCAGAGCGATGAGCTGATTGATTTTGTTGCTTTGCAGCGTGCCGATGAAGTGCCACTTTAGCGGCAGTTCGCGCAGTAGCTCGCTTTTGCGCTTCAGCTCCTGCACTCTGTTTTCGCCAAACGCGATCTGTCCTTGCGAATACAGCTCGCGCACCTCATCCGTGCCTACGTTTTTACTCACTGCGATTAGCTGCACTTCGCCCGCGCCTGCTTTTGCAGCCTCAATGCGCTTTAAAATTTCATCCAGCCTCATTTGTAAAATCCCAAAATTCTAGCGAAATCATTCAGCACCGTAAATATCATCAAAAGCGCCAAAATCCCCATGCCTACGTAGCTAGCGCCCACGAATACCCGTTTTGGCACCGGGCGGCGGAAGATGAGCTCAAAGAGATTAAACGCGATGTGCCCGCCGTCGAGCGCGGGGATCGGAAAGAGGTTGATAAGCCCTAAATTTACCGATATGAGCGCCACGAGCGCGAGTAAGACCGCCGCGCCGTAATCGACCGCCTTTGAGGTTATATCGGTAATAGCGACGATGCCGCCCATCTCCTTGGGCGAAACGACGCCGCTGGCGAGCTTTTCTAGGCCTACCAAGATGAGCTTTGATGCCTCCACCGTCTGATCCCATGCAAAGCTAAGCGAGCGAGCGCCCTTGTGATACAGCGTCACGGTCGCGTTGTAATCGGGCGAAATGCCGATGAGCGGCACTCTGATGTTCTCGCGCCAGATGGTTTTTTTCTCGCCGAGCTTTGGCGTGAGCGTAAGGCTCAGCCGCTCGCCGCCGCGCATGATCTCTAAGCTTAGAGGTGCTGCGGTTACCTGCTTTGAGATGTCGTCCCACTCGCGGATCTGCTTGCCGTCGATCGATAAAATTTCATCGTTTAGCATTAACCCTGCGCTTGCCGCGGCAGAGCCCGGCGAAATTTTGCCGACCTTCGGCGCTAGCTTTTCGACGCCGATGTAGCCCAGCGCGATGTAGATCAAAAACGCAAGCAGCAGGTTAAAAAAGGGCCCCGCAAAAAGTATGATTATACGCGCGATCGGGCCTTTGGAGTTGTAGCTGTCGGGATCCGCGCTTGCCGCGGCGGGATCCAAATCCTCCTGCCCCTTAAGGCTCACGTAGCCTCCCAGAGGGATCGCGCTGATGGCGTACTGCGTAGCGCCGATGCGCTTGGTAAAGACCTTCTCTCCAAAGCCCACGCTAAAGACGTTCACCCCCACGCCCAGCGCCCGCGCCGCCAAAAAATGTCCCAGCTCGTGGAAAAAGATGAGGAAGCTGATTGCCAGCACCGTGACCATAAAATTTATCGAGTAAAAATAAAATCCGATCGCCAGGATCGCCAGCGTTAAAATTATGCTTTTCAAATTTCAAACCTTTGTAAAAAATGGGCTAAGCTTACTATTATTTTGCAAATTTTAAGCTTAGATCGCCGTTTAAAGCCCTGGCTCGCTTTTTTAAACTTGGTTAGCTTTGAGCTTAGCTCACTGCCGTTTCGGGCTATAAATTTAGCTAAATTAAGGCGCGCGGGCGGATGGAGGACGCGAGGAATTTAAAATTTAAAAGCAAAATTTTACCGCGAGATTTTGCGGAGTAGATTGTAAAATTTCGCCGCACGAGGCTTTGTGCTTTGAACCGCCGCTATGCTTTGAAATTTCATTATGTCTTAGCAAGTCGTTATGCTCTTAAATTTTGTCGTTCTTTGGAATTCCATTATGTTTTAAAATACTGCCGCGCCGCCCTGAAATTTTGCGCGGCGGTTTAAACGAAATTTTACGCCGTGAAATTTTACGCAGCGGATTTTATCTTTCAAATTTTATAGGCTTAGCGCACTGCTGTGCGCGTACAGACTAAACATCTATAAAATTTTGTCTAGCAAAATTTGAACGTGAAATTTCAAAATTCAATGTCACTGTTAAAAGTGGAATTTTATGCCGAAATTCTATCGCTAAAACCCACTTTAAGCGCGGGTTCTAGCGTCTTGCGATGAGGTTTTGTAGCTCCACAATCCATTGTTTTAGTTTGGTAAAAAATTCTGATTTAACTTCGAATGATTGCGAGATTAAGCTTAGTTTAAATTTTTCATCTATTAAATTTGGACTAAAGCCCTCTAAGCCGCTTTCGCAAGTGGATCTAAACATTTGGCGTACTAGTCGTTTTATTTTGCCTTGCGTCGGAGTCGCGCTGCGATCGCCTAAAATTTCTATTTTCTTTATCTTATAGCTGATTTCATTTACTCCATCTACGGTTTTGTTGGAAATTTGCTTTAGCACTATATTTGCGCGGTATTTGTAATAACCGTGATTGTAACGGGTAAGCGTAAAAAGATCATTGCTACCGTCCGAGCCCACTTTTATAAGAAAAATTTCGTCTAGCTCCTTTGAGATGCACCACAGACCATCTATCTCATCTCGGCTTAAGCTAGCTAGGCCGTGTTGATTTCTAAATGGATTTATGATTTGCTCCAGGTTATCCTCAAAGCGGTATCCATCAATCAAAAATCCACCTACATAATCAATGTTGTAGTTTAAGGCGTCTATTAGCAAGACATTTTCATTTTCGGCGTTAAGGGCGTCTTGTAAAATTTTAAAAATATCGCTTTTGCTGAGCTTACCGCTACTTCTCGGTTCTAGCGCATAGAGTTTATGGATACGTCGCTTCTGTCCATTTATCATCCTAAAATCGCCAAACCAAGCACCGTAAGTAATGACTGCATCAAACATTTTACCTTGATAATACAATCTATATGCGTTAAAATCTAAATTGCAATGATCCCAAAAGCCGCTAAAGCTCCCGTAGTTTATAAGCCAGGCACCAAGCTCTCTATCTATGCGCCAGCTTAATTCTATAGAAATTTCAGGATAACATCTGAATGGCAATCGATTTTTATAAATTTTATTTCTAATATCTTTTTGAACTTTATGGAGATTATACTTTCTTGCATTTTCTTCGCCGATTTTTTCTTCAACTACGAAAGCCATATCTAGTCTAAATTTTAAAATTTAGCCTTTTTTCGTAGCCTTAGCATACGCCGCGACGTATTCAAAGCCCGAATATAGCGTCAGCGCAACTGCGATCCAGAGTAGGGCGTTTGCATAGGGCCACTGCATCGTTAGCCAGCCGATAGCGATCATCTGAAAGACCGTTTTTACCTTGCCCGCCATAGACGCGGCGACCTCTACGCCGTCGCCCGCCATCGCCACGCGAAGCCCAGTGATAAAAAACTCGCGGATTAGGATCAGATAGATCGCCCACGGGCTAGCGCGCCCGATAAACATAAGCCCCAAAAAGCCCGCAAGCGTCAGCATCTTATCGGCGAGCGGATCGATGATGGCGCCTAGTTTGGTCTTCTGATTCCAAGAGCGCGCGATGTATCCGTCGAAAAAATCCGTGACGGAGGCGATGACGAAGACGAGCGCGGCGAAATAATCGATCCAGCTTACGTGCACCGAGCCTACCATGCCGCCGTTCGCATGGCCTGCTAGTAAGATCAGCCAGAAAAACAGCGGCGCCAGCGCAACGCGAAAGCTCGCTAAAATATTGGGTAAATTTAGCATTATTTAAAGGTCGTTCCGCCGTCTACGATGAAGGTGTGCCCCGTCACCCAGCTAGCCTTGCTCGAGCATAGAAATAAACATGCTCCCGCCAAATCCTGCGGCTGCCCCATGCGTCCTAGCGGGCTAAGCTCGGCGGTTTTATCGCGCACCTCTTCGTAGTTCGTAAAGGCTCGTAGCGCGTCCGTCTCGATCGGTCCGCCGCTAACGACGTTTACGCGGATGTTTTTTTCGCCGAGTTCGGTTGCGGCGTAGCGCGCCATCGCCTCAACTGCGGCTTTCGCCGTGCCGTGACCCGCATAGTTTTCGATATAGACTAAATTTCCCGTGGAGCTAAGCGAGATGATCGAGCCGCCGCCTATTGCCTCCATGCGTTTTGCGGCTTCTTGCGCGCCTACGACGAAGGCGTTTACGGTCGCGGTAAAGATATTGTTGATACCGCGCGGCTTTAGCCTCATAAATTTAGTGTATCCGCCTGCGACTGCGCGACCCGAGATTATGGCGTTTGAGATAAAAAAATCCACTCGCGCAAAATCCTCGTCGATCTTGGCAAAGAGCTCTTTGTAGGTCTCGGGCTCCAAGATATTGAGCGCATAAGCACGCGCTTTGATGCCGTAAGCCTTCTCAAGATCGGCTGCTTGCGAAGTCGCTAGCTCCTCGTTGGAATTATACGTAAAAGCGATATTTGCTCCCGCAGTTGCAAATTCCAAAACGATCGCCCTGCCTATGCCTCTCGTGCCGCCGCTGATAACTAGCGTTTTTCCTTTAAATTCGTTCGTCAATTAAAATCCTTTTATAGTGTATTGTTTCATTACGTTTTCTATTTTTTTGAGGTTTTCCGCGCTCGGCTCGCAAAGCGGCAAGCGGTACTCCAAACTCGGCGTTAGGCCTGCAATATACATCGCCGCTTTGATCGGGATCGGATTGCTCTCGCAGAATAAAATTTTATTGATCGCGTAGAGATCGTCGTTGATCTGCTTGGCCTTTAAAAACTCATTTTGTAGAGCAAATTTCGTTAGTCTCGCCGTGTAATCAGGCAGTAAATTTGCAGTGACCGAGATCACGCCCTTACCGCCGTTACTTAGGATCGGATAGTTGATCGCATCCTCGCCGCTAAGCACGCTAAGGCGCGGCTCGTGCGCGAGTAGATCGACGCATTTATCGATGCTGCCGCTGGCTTCTTTGACGCCGTAGATATTATCGCAGTCGTTAAAAAGCTTGATGATCGTATCTGCGGCTATGTCGCAGCCGGTGCGACCGGGCACATTGTAGAGCAGTACCGGCAGATCTACCGAGCTAGCGATCGCTTTATAGTGCAGATAGAGTCCCTTTTGGGTGGGTTTGTTGTAGTAGGGTGCTACGGATAAAATTCCGTCCGCGCCGTGAGCCTGCGCAAACTGCGCGAGTCCGATCGCTTCGTGAGTTGCGTTGCTGCCCGCGCCCGCTAGCACCTTGACGTCCGTGCCCTTGCACGCATCTACGGCGATCTCGATACAGACTCGGTGCTCGTCGTGCGTCAGCGTCGCGCTCTCGCCCGTGGTGCCTACGGGTACGACCGCGCTTATGCCGTTTGCGATCTGTCTTTTGATGAGCTTGGAGTAGGTCTGCTCGTCCAGTTTGCCCTCTTTAAAAGGCGTGATCAGCGCCGTCATAGAGCCGATTATGACATTTTTATTCATCGTTTTCCTTTCGTAAGATAATGCTTGTGGAGCTTTTAAGGCTTAGATAGGTTTTCATCGCTTTTTTAACCGCGCTTTTATCCAGGCTTTTGATCTCGCGCTCCAGCCTAAATAGTGCGTCCAGATCGCCGCGGACGATGTAGCTGCCGTACATCTGCGCTACCTTGCTAGCACTGTCGAGGGAGTAGATCAGATCGCTGCTTAGGGTGTTTTTGATCTTTAGCATATCATCGTCGCTTATTTTAGCTTTTTTGGCTTTTTCGATCAGCGCCAAAATTTCATCTCTAAGCGTCTCGCCGCTTACGCCTTGGTTGCAAACAGCAAAGACTATAAATAAATTCTCGTCCTTCGCGCTCATATCGTAGATATTGATCTGATTGGCGAGCTTTTTCTCATCGACCAGCACGCGCTGTAAAAGCGAGCTCTTGCCGCCGCTAAGATATATATCCATCGCTTTGATCGCCGCGGCGTCAGGGTGGTTAAACGGCGGAATTTTAAAGGCGACCGCAACGATCTGCGCCTCGCTGTTTTTGTAAATAACGCTAAGCTTCTCGCCGTCCTGCGCGGGCTCGGTGCAGTGAAGGCTCGGGATCTCGCCTTTGTTTTTTGCGGGCGCGAAGTATTTTTTAGCCGCATCAAACGCCGCCTTTTCGCCGATGTCGCCGGTGATCAGCAGCACGGCGTTTTGCGGCTGATAAAATTTAGCGTGAAATTCCTTGATATCTTTGATACTCCAGTTTTCGATGTCCTTGCGAAAGCCGATTGGCGTCCAGTGGTACTGGTGGTACAAAAACGCGGCGTTATATAGCCTGAAAAATAGATATCCGAACGGATCGTTATCGGTGCGCCACAGCCGCTCCTCGAGCACGACCTTGCGCTCGGGCTGAAATTCTTTGTCTTTGAGGCTTAAGTTTTGCATAATGTCGGCGTAAAGATCCAAGCAGACCTCTAAATTTGAGCTCGCGCACTTGATGAAGTAGTGCGTATAATCAAAGCCCGTGCTTGCGTTGTTCACGCCGCCAAATCCCTTTACGATCGCGTCGAACTCGCCCGCCTTGCGATTTTTCGTGGATTTAAAATTTAGATGTTCCAGCATGTGCGCGATGCCGCTTTTGCCCATCGTCTCGTCGCGCGAGCCGACGTTGTAAAACACGTCCACGCTGATGACGCCGCTGCCTTTATTCATCGGGATATAATAAATTTGAAGCCCGTTTTGCAGCGTGATTTTCTTAAATTTAGGAAACATTAATCTTTTTTCGCCTTTCGTTTTTTGCTTGAGTTTTGCTCCGCGTTTTGGGTGCCGCCAGCCTCTTTGGTCTCTTTAAGCTCTTTAGTCTCTTCGACCTCGGAATTTTTAGTTTTGGCGCTGCTTTGCTTTGCGTTTTTGGCTTTTAAGCTTTTGCTTTCCGCGCTATTTTTTGATGCGGCTTTAGTTTTAGAATTTTTGCTTTCTATGTCGTTTTTTGGCGCGGCTTTAGTTGCAGTTTTATTTTTCGGCGTGGTTTTAGTTTTGACAGTTTTTCTCGCCGTGCCGCTTCGTTTTGCGTTTTTGACCTCTAAATTCTCGCTTTTTGCATCGCTTTTCGAGAGATTTTTAGCTTCGGCGTCCTTCTTCTGCGAGGAATCCTTCTGTAAGGCGTCATTATCCTGCGGAGTATCCTTCTGCGCGGCGTCTTTTTGCGTAGTGCCCTTCTGCGTGATATTATCCTGCACGGCGTCCTTATGCAAGGCGCCATTCTGTGCGTCATCTTTCTGCGAAGCATCATTCTGCGAAGCGTCCTTTGAAATTTTACCGCGCTTAGAGCTTGCGTCGCCTTTTGAAATTTGACTTTGCTTTTGTTCTGTGCCGCCTTTAGACGCGCCTTTTGAAATTTTATCCTGCTTTCGATCCGCGCCGCTTTGCTTTGTGCTTTTAGCCTCTAAATTCTCGTTTTTTGCGCTGCTTCGTTTTGTATTTTTAACCTCGGAATTTTTGTTATTCGCGTTACTTTTAACCTCGGAATTGTCACCCTCCATGTCGCTTTGTTTGGTCGAGCTTCGATCTGTTGCGGTATCTGAGCTTACCGAGGCGTTTAAATTTGCCGAAGCGCTAGAATTTTCGTCTGCTTCGGAGCTTAAGTCTGTTTGAACGGCGGGAATTTCATCTGCTTGGGCGCTCGATATTTCATTTTTGCCGTCGTTAGAATTTTCGTCCGCATCCCTGCTTTCGGGCGCGTTTGAAATTTCATCCGTTTCCTCGCCTTCGGTCGCACTCGAAATTTTATCCGCTTTAGCTTCCGCGTCTTTATTTTCGTAAGTGCGCAAATCCGCGCCGTTGCTGAGATTTTCGGCCTGATCGTCTCTCGCGCCGTATCCTTCGCTCGTGCGATCTTTTAAATTTACCCCGACCGCCTCACTTATGTTATTAAAGCCGTCTGCGCGCAGAAGCTTCGCGAGCCCCTCGTTGATCGATTTTGCGACGAACGGACCTTTGAAAATAAAGGCGGTAAAAATTTGAAACAGGCTCGCACCCGATTTGATACGCTCGTAGGCCTCCTGCGCACTGTCTATGCCGCCGCAGCTGATTAGGACCGTGCGGCCGAAGAGCTCGCGAGCGACCTGTGCGAAAAGCTTTCGCGATTTTTCGGTGATCAGTCTGCCGCTTAGGCCGCCGAAGTCCCTAGCGTTGGGACTTAGCGAATAATCAACGCTCGTGTTGTTTATGATGATGCCGCTTGCGCCGCTTTGCACCGCGCACTCGCACAGCGCGATCGCCTGATCCGCGCTCATATCGGGTGCCAGCTTTAAGACGAGCGGCCTGTTCGTGATTTTTTTCATCGCTCCGATCAGCTCGCTTATGAAGCTGTTTTCTTGCAAAGCGCGCAGATTTGGTGTGTTCGGCGAGCTTACGTTGATGATGAAAAAATCGCACAGCCCGTTAAATTTACGGCCCAAGGCTTCGTAATCGCTTAGCGCGTCCTCGTTCGAGGTGGCTTTGTTTTTGCCGATATTTGCGGCGATCGGGATTTTAAAAGGATAAATTTTTCGCACGCGACGCTCGATAACATCGGCGCCTTCGTTGTTAAAGCCCATCGCGTTTTGGATACTTTCCTCCGCTACGAGGCGAAAAAGTCGCGGCTTTTCGTTGCCGCTTTGAGGACGCGGCGTAAAGGTGCCAAAATCGATGTGTCCGAAGCCAAGAGCGGCCAGCGGCGCGATCATCGTGGCGTTTTTGTCGAATCCGCCCGCGATACCTACTGGATTATCGAAGCTTAAATTCCATATATTTTGAGTTAAAATTTCATCTTTATAAACGCCGAATTTTGCCAAAGCCTCAAGCCCGCCCGGAGTCGCATAGAGCGCTCGAAGTCCGAATTCTGCGATCTTGTGAGCGGTTTCTGGATCAAATCGAAAAAAGATTTTTTTCAAGGTATCGTAATTCATAATTTTTCCTCAAATTTTGCATAATGGTAGCTAAAATTTAATTAAATATAGATAAGGAATTCGCGCTGAATTGCAATTCGCGGCGGTTAAATTTAATTTTAGAATTACGCGCCGAAATGCTGCGTAAAATTTCTACGGCTCGCCGCAATGATCTGAATTTACGTAGAAGTTCAAAGATGCGCGGCGCAAATTTTATAAATTTAGCTTGCCAGGGTATGTGCATAAACGCGCGGTATCCGTGGCGCGGCTTGCGATGGCAGGCATCGCCGCGATTTTATCCTGTGCCGATCTGCGCTCAATCCCGCTGAAGTTAAATTTTAAAATTTAAAGCGTCCACTCGCGCCGTTCGAGTTTAGCGCGCGTCTTTGCCAGCGAAGGCAACGATCATCGTGCCTAGCGGAATGATCGCAACGCCCAAGATAATCGCTAGCGGGTTTAGCAAGGACAGCTTGGCAAGCAGGTAGATCGCCGCCACGAGTGCCGCGTAGGACAAAATTTTAAACGGAGAGAAAAACGCCCCAGCAAAGTTGCTCCGAACTTCGCTCTGCTCAAGCTCGCCCTTCCAATCATCGGCGCTGCCGTCCGCGCCGTCGAAATCATCCTTTGATCCGTCACGCGCGCCGCCAATCCCACCTCCAAAATCGCTCATACCGCCGCCCAGATCGCCGCTATCTACGCCATCGCTATGATTGCTGCTATCTGCACTGCCGCTCCAGTCGCCGCTATCTACGCCGCCGCCTAGATCGCTGCTCGCTACATTTTTCAAGTCGCCGCAACGCGCGCCTATGCCGCCTTGCAAACTATCGCTAGCTTTGTCGCTTATGCCGCCGTGTGAGTCACTGCAAGTCGCGCTGACATTCATATTAAATTTATCGGCGGCGCGTCCTAAAGCGGTCACGTCGTAAGCGGAGGTTTTATCGTCGCTCTTCGTAGAATTTATGTCGCGATCGCCAGCGGCGGTTACGTCGCGCTCGGCGGTGAAATTTTCGGTATCTTCGTCGGCGGTAGAGCTTGCGGCACGCTCGGCGGCGGTTTCGTCGTACAGAGTGCGGCTGTCATCGTTTTCGATGCGGGTCTCGCCGCTTGTGAAATTTACCGCGCCTTCGGAATTTCGCGCGTTTGAAATTTTATCGTCGCCGCCTATGCTGCCTCGGTTTTCGCCGCCGCAGCTTGCGGAATTCGTATCGTTTGCGGAAGTTTCGCCGCTTATGAAACCTGCGGAATTTTTAGAGCTTTGCTGTAAAATTTCATCGTATTTACCGGCTCTTAGCTCATCTTCTATTTTGTTTCGGTAAGCGCGAAATGAAAAATATACCGCTCCGAATGCGCCCAAAAATCCGGCCTCCAAGCTAAGAAGCCACGCAAGCGCCCGCACGCCGAAAGAGCCCGAGCCGAAAAATCCTGAGCCGCAAAGCGCTAGCCCAAGCAGGGCAAACGCCGCGTTTAGCGCGCAGTATATGAGCAAAAATCGCCTATTCAATCTCGCTCATCCCATTCATCATCGTCGTCAAAATTTTTCGGATTCGCCTTGTATTTCGGATTGTCCTCAAGCTCTTTTAGGCTCGAGTTTAGCGCCTTGCACGCTCGGTAAACGTTCAAAAACGCCGCCGCGATGCCGATAGCGATGCCAAGCCATAATAAAAGCAGCGAGCCCGTGAGGTGTCGCAGCCCAAGCCCGATCGCTACGCCGATGCCGATCGCTACGACGATTGAGATGCCTAGGCTGATGTCGCAGGCGCCCTTTACGATTTTGTTTAAATTTTTCGTTACTCTCATCTAAAATCCGTAAAATTTTAAAATGCAGCCCTTAAAGCGCCGCCATCGCTTCATCCGCGGCGTTTAGCGCAAAGTCGATCTGCGTTTCGTTCATCGTAGAGCAGATAAAGCCCGTTTCAAACTGACTAGGCGCCAAAAATACGCCGCGCTTAATCATCTCGCCGTAAAATTTTGCAAAGCGCGCGGTGTCTGCCCGCAGGGCGCCGTCGTAGTCGTGCACCTCTTCGTCTGCAAAAAAGTAGCCGAACATCGAACCTACGCAGGCGGTTTGCAGCGCGATGCCGCGGCGCTGCGCTATGGCGCAAAGCCCGTCCGTAAGCCTGCGCGCTAGCTCACCGAGCCTTTCGTAAAGGCCGCTGCTAGCGTAAATTTTACTTAAGCTGGCGATGCCCGCAGCCATTGCGACGGGGTTTCCGCTTAGCGTGCCTGCTTGATACACCGCTCCTAGCGGGCTTATCATATCGATGATTTCGCGCTTACCCGCAAACGCCGCTACGCTCATGCCGCCGCCGATGACCTTGCCGAAGGTTACCAGATCGCCGCGGACGCCGTAGATACCGTAGCTGCCTAGCTCGCTCGCGCGAAAGCCGCTCATTACCTCGTCGATTATAAGCACGATCTTTTTCTCGTCGCACAGCACGCGAAGCTCGGTTAAAAATTTGGGATCCGCCGGCACCAAGCCCATATTTCCCGCAATCGGCTCGATGATGATCGTGCCGATGTCGTTTTGCGCTAGGACGTCCTTTACGCTTTGTATGTCGTTGTATCTGGCTAGGTAGGTGTTTTTTGCGATATCTTGCGGTACGCCCGCGCTGCTTGCGTTACCGAAGGTGCTCGCACCGCTGCCCGCTTTGACGAGCAGACTATCGCTGTGACCGTGGTAGCAGCCCTCAAATTTTAAAATTTTATCTCGTCCGCTAAAGGCGCGCGCAAGACGGATCGCGCTCATCGTAGCTTCCGTGCCGCTGCTGGTAAAGCGGATCTTATCTAGGAAATCGAAATTTTTTAGCACTAGCGAGGCAAGCTGAGTCTCAAGCGGGCTGGATGCGCCGAAACTTAGCCCCTTTTTAGCGGTCTGCACGACGGCGCGCTCAATGTCAGCATCGGCGTGGCCGAAGATGAGCGGGCCCCAGCTCTGCACGAAGTCGAGATATTTTTTGCCCTCGACGTCGTAGATGTACGAGCCCTCGCCGCGATCTACCATAAAAGGCTCGCCGCCTACGTTACCGAATGCTCGCACTGGCGAATCTACGCCGCCTGGGATAAGTTTTTGTGCCGCTAAAAATTCGTCGTGATTATTCATTTTTTCTCCTTCTTTTTGGGTTGATTTATCGATTTTATATATTTGTAGATGATGATGATCTCGTTTTGCGTCAGGAAGTAGCTCGGCATCACGTCGCGCGAGCTGCTGATCCCGTCGGCGAGCTCCTGAAGCGAGAGATTGTTGATCGGCGGTGCGTTTAGGGCGCGCTCGTAGTAAGCGCCCGCGGTGCGGTTAAATTCTTTATACGTCGCGATGAGCGAGCCTTCGCCCTTTTCGCCGTGGCACTTGTCGCAGCCGATGCCGCGGGGGTTTTTATACAGCATTGCGCCGTATTCTTCGTCGGTGATAAAGCTCTCGGCTTCTGCGCTGCGAGGTAGAAAAAATATGGTCGCGTTTAAAAACAGCGCTAAAAATATGAAATTTCGCATCTTCTCGTTTCGAATTTTTGGCGCAATAATATAAAAAATGTGCTTAAATTTCATAACGTCGCTATCTTTTCGATCCCCTCGAAATAAAAGACGTTTAGCTCATCCTGCCTGCGGTAGAGGAATTTTAGCCCGTGCGCCTTGGCGATATTATCGACGATGTAAAGCCCCAGACCGAAGCTTTGTTTGGCGTTCGTGCCCTTGACGAAGGCTTCTTTGTAGTAGCTAAAGTCCTTCTGTAGCGGCTCGCCTAGCGTTATGAAGTCCATCGTCTCGGCATCTAAGCGGATTAGAATTTTACCGTCTGCGGCGTATTTTACGGCGTTGTCGATTAAATTTTTCACCGCGACGCAAAAGAGCTTCAGATCTACGTTTAAGCTCAGGCCTAGCGGATTTTGCAGCGTGACGCAGCCCGGCTCGATCATCGCGATACTAAGCGCTTCTTTTAAAATTTCATCCATTGAAAAAATTCCGCGTTCGACTAGTGCCGTTCCCGCAGTCGCGCGCTCGACCGCCGCAAATTCGTTGATTAGACTCTCTAGCCGCTCAAAGACGGAGATGAGACGCTCCTGATTTTTGCCGTGCTCGATCATCTCGACGGCGATGCGACCCTTTGTGATGGGAGTTTTGAGCTCGTGCATTATGTTTCGCAAAAACAGATGGCGCGATTCGTTAAGCTTATTTATCTGCGTGACCGCTTCGTAAAATGCGTGCGAAACCTCGGAAATTTCGTCGTTTCCCGCGCTTACGTCCTTGATCTGAAGATCGCCTTTAGCAAATTTATCGATCTGGCGCTTAAGCTTGCGAAGAGGGCGAATTTTACGGATGATAAAGATATACGCAAGCAGGATGATTGCCAAAATGACGCCGTAGATCGCTTTGAAAATATCGTAGCGGTAGGGCTGATACTCTTTGTCGTTTAAAAGCCGCGTCTCGCCTGCGTGAGTGATTTTCAAGTAGTGCTTGCGCTTAAAAAGCAGGATGTCCGCAGAGCCGATGTCTGCGGAGATGCTATCTAAAATTTCAGCGCCTTTGATGATCTCATCGCGTTTGGCTTCATCGCGGATCGTCGAAAACTCGAAATTCGCGACCTGGCGGTCGTATTCGACATCGCTGATGAGCTTGCTCATCTGATATAGGTTCGCGCGCGCAACGATGGAGTATTTGGAGTTTAGCTCGCGGGTGTAGTTTTGCTGATCGTAGCCGATGAGCCAGAGCAGAGCGAGCGAAACGCCCACAGCGGCGAGCGCGAAGATGAACGTGATGGTGTAAAAAATCGACGATCTTACTTTCATTAAATTTATATGATCCTTAAATTTTTAAAATTTCAAAGCTTTTAAGCTGCTGGCTTGCTTTGCTTTGGCGCGCAGACCGGCTTGCGGCTCATTCGGCTTTAAATTTACGGCGCGTCTTAAAGGCTCGGTGCGTAAATTTTAAAATTTTATCGCAAAGCAGGGTGCTTTTAAGCTTTTGAGCCGCGCCGCTTTAAATTTTAAAATTTTTCTCGCTGCCCTGGGCTCTGTTTTTATAACTCGTCCTCGCGCGTAGAGCCGAACTGCTTGCCTAATTCGACGATAAAATTCCGCGCGCATCCAGCCGCGTGCTAAATTTATAACTACAAAATTTTATCGTAAAATTTTAACGCTTCAGTTGCGGCGTCTTAAATTTGAGCGGAAAAATTGCGCGGACCGACTTGCGATTTCAGTTTCGCCGCGCGGGTGCCTATTAAATTTTAAAGCCGCGAGCGGCTAAATTCTATCGCACCGCCCGTCCGGCGCAAGTGCGCTCATTGTATCAGCTTATAGCCTACGCCGCGGATAGCGTGGATGTAGCTGGGCGCCTTGGACGTTTCGCCGAGTTTTAGGCGGATGCGGCCGATGATGACGTCGATGCTTTTGCTCGAGGATTCCTCGCTTATAGAGCTGCAGTTATAGATGAGCTCCTCGCGGGTGATCGCGCCGCCTTCCTTTTTGATGAGATACGAAAGCACGTCGTATTCGGCGATGGTGAGCGACAGGGGCTGTCCTTTGAAGCTGATGACGTGGCGGAAATCGTCCACTTCGAGGTCTTTTTTCGGCTTGGCGGCGCGCTGGATGGAGTTTATGTCGTAGCGCTCGATGTGGCGTTTGATGCGCGCCAAAAGCTCTTGCGGATTATAGGGCTTTGGCAGATAATCGTCCGCACCGAAGTCAAAAGCGTTGATCTTATCGGTCAGATCGTGACGTGCGCTTGATATTATGATCGGTATATCGGTATTTTTGCGGATCTCTTTGCAGACCTCAAGTCCGTCCATCCCGGGAAGCGTGAGATCTAAAATCACGAGGTTGAAATTTTCTAAATTTAGCTTGGAAAGCCCCAAAAACGGATCGTCCGCGACGGTGATATCGATATCGTATTGTTGCAGATATTCGCTTAAAATTTCGGCGAGTTCTAAATCGTCCTCTATCATTAAAATTTTAGTCATAAAAAAGCCTTTGAAATTTTGCGCGGATTATAACAAAATATAGTTTATATATTTTAAAGCGGCGGGCCGGGGCGAAATTTTATAAAAATGAAGCGCTAAGGGGTAAAATTTTGAAATTTTTTGAAATCGGGCAAAATTTCAAAAATCAGCCCCAAAAATATGGCGAAATTTTGAAATTTAAAGAAGCAAAATCTGAAAAATTGACGAATTTGGGCTAAATTCGGCTAAATTTTGCCGATTTTTGCGTTTTTTTCTTAAAAAACTATTGTATTTTTTGCGAAACTATTGTAGAATACCGCCCAAACCACTTTATTTTAAAGGATTAGCATGAAAAAAGCTGATTTTATCCAGGTAGTTGCCGATAAGGCAGGTCTTTCTAAAAAAGATACCGTTAAGGTAGTTGATTCTGCACTTGAGGCTATCAAAGAGCTTTTGGTAAAAGGTGATGACATAAGCTTCATCGGCTTCGGATCTTTCGGTATTGCAGAGCGTGCAGCTCGCGAGGGTAAAGTTCCTGGCACAAACAGAACTTACAAATCTCCTGCTACTAAAGTAGTAAAATTTAAAGTCGGCAAACAGCTAAAAGAGGCTGTTGCAGCTGCAAAAGGCAAGAAGAAAAAATAATTTTCTTGCTCCAAGCCCCGTCTTCGGGGCTTTTCTTTTTTAAATTTATACAATCAAAACTTTTTAAATGCCCGAGTGGTGAAATTGGTAGACGCACCAGACTCAAAATCTGGCGAGGGCGACCTCGTGTCGGTTCGATTCCGACCTCGGGCACCATAAATCTTCTTTAAATTTTATCCTTAATTTCAACCGCCTTTTGCAAATTTCAACTTGCTATAAAATTTTTTATACTATTATTACCGCGGTATTTCTTTAAAAGAGGCAATTATTTATGATACGTAAAATTCTTATCGCTAATCGCGGCGAGATCGCGGTTCGCATCATTAGAGCCTGCAGGGATCTGCATATTAAAAGCGTCGCGATCTACACCAAACCCGACATCGATTGCTTGCACGTAAAAATCGCCGATGAGGCCTACGAGGTCAGCGCCGACGCGCTAAAAGGCTATCTGGACGCCAAAAAGATCGTCGAAGTCGCCAAAGAGTGTGGCGCTGATGCGATACATCCGGGATACGGCTTTTTGAGCGAGAATTTTGACTTTGCAAGGGAGGTTGAGGACGCGGGCATTATTTTTATCGGCCCAAAACCCGACGTTATCCGAAAAATGGGCAACAAAAACATCGCTCGCTACCTAATGCGAAAAAACGGCATTCCGATCGTGCCCGGCACTGAAAAGCTCAATCACGAGAGCATGGATACGATCAAAAAATATGCGCGCGAGATCGGCTACCCCGTGATTTTAAAAGCTAGTGGCGGCGGCGGCGGACGCGGTATCCGCGAGGTGTGGGACGAGAAGGATATGCAGAGCGCCTACGACTCGTGCACGAGAGAGGCGAAGACCTTTTTTAATAACGATGAAATTTTTATGGAAAAACTCGTCGTCAAGCCGCGCCACATCGAGTTTCAGATCATCGGCGATAATTACGGCAACATCATCCACCTTTGTGAGCGCGATTGCTCGATCCAGCGCCGCCATCAAAAGATCATCGAGATCGCGCCGTGCCCCTCTATAAGCGAGCATCTGCGTAAGACGATGGGTACGACCGCGGTAGCTGCGGCAAAAGCGGTAAATTATACCAATGTCGGCACGGTAGAATTTCTACTTGATGATTACAACAACTTCTATTTTATGGAGATGAATACCCGTATCCAGGTCGAGCACGGCATTACTGAGGAGGTCACGGGCGTCGATCTCGTCGTGCGCCAGATCCGCATCGCAAACGGCGAAATTTTAGAGCTTGAG
This sequence comes from uncultured Campylobacter sp., assembly GCA_963530525.1. Taxonomy (GTDB): domain Bacteria; phylum Campylobacterota; class Campylobacteria; order Campylobacterales; family Campylobacteraceae; genus Campylobacter_B. Next base: position 179,593 of record CAUSEA010000001.1, on the reverse strand, counting down.
CAAAGCGACATTAAGCCGCACGGCTATGCGATCGAGGCGCGTATCACCTCCGAAAACGTCTGGAAAAATTTCACCCCGGTTCCCGGCACCGTTAGCGATTATTATCCAGCACTTGGTCCTTCCGTGCGCGTCGATAGCCATATCTACAAGGGCTATAAAATTCCGCCGTTTTACGACTCGCTTCTAGCCAAGCTCATCATTAAAACCACCGACTACGACCTGGCCGTCAATAAGCTAGAGCGCGCGTTGAAGGAGTTTCGCATCGAGGGAGTGCGTACTATCATTCCGTTTTTGCTCAGTATCAGCAAGTCGCGCGAGTTCCGACTCGGCTTTTTCGACACGAGCTACGTAGAGAAAAATTTAGACAAAATTTTAGAAAACACCATGGACGATATGCAGCCGAATAAAAACGAAGTGATCGCCGCTATCATTGCTGCGATGCGCAAATCGGCGCGGATTTAGGAAAGAGCATGGATTTTTTAGATAGCCTAAAAGATATAAAAAAGGATATGCTTAAGGACAAGGCGGCAAGCTCCGCACCCAAAAAGCCTAAAAGGCTCAATCCTAATCGCGACGAGTTTAAAGATATTTTCAGAGATGATGATTTAAGCTTGCAAAGCGGAGGCGGCTTAGAGGGCGTCACGGATGGGGAATTCGACGTAGCCAAAGAGAGCGTCGTCGCACGCGAAAATCGCCTCAAAGACGAGTTTTTAAAATACGTGGACGCGGCAAACATCAAAAAGCTGAATGACTGAAATTCCATTTTGCACGCTGGATTTTGCCTGCCCCTATCTAGGCGGCAGAGCCGCACGCAGCGAGTATCTCTACATAAAAGACTGCGACTTCGAGTATAATTCAAACTTAGTGCAGCACGGCTACCGCCGCTTCGGCAGGTATTTTCAAAAGCCCGTTTGCGCAGCCTGCGCGGAGTGTAAAAGTTTGCGCGTCGATGCTTTAAATTTTAAATTTAGCAGATCGCACCGCCGCGTCTATAAAAATAATCGCACGACCGCCTATGTATGGCAATCTCGCCCGCTTTTAAACGATGCGCGTTTGGAGCTTTTCGCGCTTTACCACGACTACATGCATCTAAAAAAGGGCTGGCCTCTGCAAGAGATCGATTTTGAGAGATATGATGAAATTTATGTCCAGGGCCACGGCGACTTCGGTAAAGAAATTTCCTACTACGGCGAGGACGGGCGGCTTATCTGCGTCGATCTTATCGATATCGTGGATGACGGCATTAGCTCGGTGTATTGCTACTACGATCCGTATCTGCCGCATCTAAGTCTGGGTAAATTTTCGCTTTTAAAACAGATCGAGTTTGCCCAAGATCTGGGGCTACGCTGGATCTATCTAGGCTACGCGGTGAAGCAGTGCCCGAGCCTAGCGTATAAATTTAGCTACGAGCCGTATGAAATTTTAAACTCATACGTAGAGCTTGACGCTCCCGCCGTGTGGGAGGGGCGCATAGAGAAATAGGTTCTACGCGCGGACACCCCGAAGCAGCCTAGGCGTACGCGACGCATATAATCGTAAGCTCCGCGCCCGTACAGCGACAGCGCGCAGTAGCCGAGATCATGCCGCCGCGTAGAATTCGGTCGCGCGCAGATACGAATTCGGTATGTTAAAAGCACGCTTCGGCGTCAAATATCGCGCTGAAATTTCGCGCGTTATGAGTCTTCAAGGCTTTTGAGTCACGGCAGGCGTTAAATTTTGCGCTGAAATTTAGCGCCGCTCGGCCTGCAAAAATATCCGCGGTGATGAAATTTAAGGCGAGGAAATTTAAAAGTAGAGCGGATGGATTTGCAAATTTTACGGCAGGCTCGGCATTTGCGTGTCGCAAGATGGCATACGCGGCTTTTGGGCGTACTTGACTCTTGAGTGCGGGCGAAAAAGGGCGATTGGTTTCGTAATATAACTCTTACGCTGCCACAATTAGCCTTGGCGCTGCGACCGGCTTCGGCATTGACCTAGTTTCGATATCGCGATTGGCTCTGGTCCGTAACCGATACTGCCGTGCAAGCAGCGAAGCATAAAAAGATGGCTTATAAAGCACGATACAGCATATATTTTGTAAAATTTAAGCAAACTGCGAAGCCGCAATAAGACGGCCGGTTACGGCAAATTTATCAGCTCCACCTTGTTTTCCAGCGTTTTTGGGATCAATAAAACCTTGCCGTCGCTTGAGATGTCCGCAGGCCTTTGCATCGCGCCAAGGTTTATTTTGCGTATCTGTCCGTTTGCATCGATACGCCAAATTTTACCGCTTAAAAGGTCCTCGTCCCAGTCGCTAATTAAAATTTCACCGTTTTTTCCGCGCGCTATGCCGTAGAAAACCCCCTTCATATCGGCAAAGATCGAAATTTCTCGAGATTTCAAATCCATGCTTAGCACGCGCCCCGAAACCTTTCCACTAAGATCGAATGTAGTGATCAGAAGCTTATCGCCTTTAGCCAAAAGTCCGTTTGGGCTGCCTAGCGATGGATCGATGCGTACGAATTCATCCGCGGTGCGCGAGAGCAGGTCGATGCGCCAGATCGTCCCACGCACATTATCGCTTGCGAGCAAAACCTCGCTACCGAGCGCTACGACGTCGTTTAAGGCCTGCGCTCCCTCGATTTTTAGATTGAAAACCTCCTGGCCTTTGCTAAAGCCTCTGATCGCATCCAGATCGCACACGTAGAGCATGTCGCCGATCTGCGCCATTCCGCCAGGATTTACCAGATCGTCTATAAAATTTGTCTCAACGACACCCGAGTTTTTTACTATGCGGCTGATGAAGCCGTCGCGCTCTTGTGGATCTTCACTACTGCCTCGATTTGCGATGTAAAAAGCGTCCTCGGTGATTAGCGAGCCCTCGGGCGCACTGAATCCATCGAGCTCCAAGCCGAAAAGCGCGCCCGCCAAGGCGCACGAAAGTAGAACTTTTTCCATAATCTCTCCTTGATCTCGCCAAAATTCTAAGAATTTTAAAATTTAAGCCGAAAGCGCTGGGCGTCCGGTTAAAATTTTAAACTCCGCGGCGAGCTTTAAGATGAGCGAAATTTAAACCCGCAGAGCAAATAAAAGTGTAATTTTAATTAAACAAGGCGGCTTGATCGGCAAAATTCTAGCGGGTCGGAAGGCCTTGCTTCGCGCGTCGCTTTTAATTTGATGCGTCGAAGCCGAAGCGAGTAGGTTTTGTGCGCGCTTTAGTTTATGCCATCACTCGCGGAATTACGCCGTGAAATTAGACGGCATTGCGCGAAATTTCAAGCACCGTCGCATACGTAATTCATTTACGGCTATGTTCGTTTTGAAATTTAATTCTGCGGACGGATATTTTTGTGTGCGAGCACAAACTGCATCGCGGTTTTGGCGCGCGGACGGAGGCGGCGTGTTTATAAAATGGCTCGCGTCCTAAAATTTGACCGAATTTAACAAAGCGCGATTAAAATGCGATTTAAATTTTATGCATCGCGAGTGTAAAATTTCGGTCGCGAAAAGCGAACCTGTCGCAAAAATTATTTAAAATTTGCAGTGCACAAAACGCCCTTTGAAATTTAAAAATTTTAAAACAAACCTAGGTACTTTTCAAAAATTTAATACGCGAAATTCAAGTGCACGACTAATCGCAGCCGTACACTTGAATTTTAAATCGTAAAACTTAAATTATAGAATTTAACGCGCGCGCCGAAGCGGGAAGTGAAAATCCAAAGCGCTCTGGCTGACTTAGATGCTAAAATCCTCGCCGAGGTAGAATTTACGGACATTTGGATCGCTGGCTATCTCTTTTGCGGTGCCGCCGGCGAACAGCTCGCCGTCTTTGATGACGTAGGCGCGGTCGCAGATCGCAAGCGTTTCGCGGACGTTGTGATCGGTGATGAGCACGCCGATGCCAAGATCGCTTAAATCGCGCACGATGCTTTGGATATCGTTAACAGCGATCGGATCGACGCCTGCAAACGGCTCGTCCAAAAGTAGAAATTTCGGCGTTATCATCAGGCTTCGCGCGATCTCGCAGCGTCTGCGCTCGCCGCCGCTTAGGCTCACGCCTTTGCGCAATCTGATCGGCTCGATGTTGAGTAGATTTAACATCTCATCGACTTTGCGTGAGGCTTCGACCTTGTTTTTGTAGGTGATCTCCGCGGCAAGCATTAAATTTTCTTCAACGCTAAGCTCTTTAAAGATGCTGCTTTCTTGTGGCAGGTAGCCGATGCCGAGCTTAGCGCGCTTATGAAGTGGAACCTTTGCGATGCTATTTTCATTAAGCAAGATATCGCCACCGCTAGCGCTTATCAGCCCGCAGATCATATAAAATGTCGTGGTTTTACCCGCGCCATTGGGCCCTAGCAGCCCTACGATCTCGCCGTTGTAAAGCTCTAGCGAGATGCCCTTAATGATCGGCGTGCCTTTTATGGTTTTTTTTAGACCCCTGACTTCCAGTTTATGCATAGCTTACCTCGTATTTTCGCCCTTGCGCGTGCGGCGTGATCCTCACTACGCAAAAATCAAGCCCATATTTTTTAAGTAAATTTATCAAATTTTCGTCCGCCCACTCGATCAGATGAAGCCCCTCTTCAAATAAATTTTCAAATAGTCCGTTTTTTAAAATCCCCTCACAGCCGCCGTTGTAGATGTCGTAATGATAAATTTCGCCGTAGTTTTGCATGATCGAAAACGTAGGCGAGCTCACGTGCTCGTCTAACCCGTGAGCCCGCACGATCGCGCGCGCAAGAGTCGTTTTGCCGCTGGCAAGATCGCCGATTAGCAAGATTATGCCGCTTTTTGGCAGAGCCTGCACGAGGCGTGAAATTTCATCCTCGCCGCAGATGAGTTCAAAGCTCTTGGACATACTTTGCCTGCTCGCTTTTGGGCGTATTTTTTGCGCTAGGAAAGGCTAAGACTTTAAAGCTTTGTTTTCTATCCAAAAAGCTTATCGTAATCACGTCGCCGATTTTAAGCTCTTTGGCGGGCTTTGCCATGACGCCGTTTACGGCTACGACGCCGCTTTTGCACATATCTTCGCTGATGGCGCGCCGCTTAGTGATATTGACTGCGTTTAAAAATTTATCGATTCTCATAAACGTGAGTTTAGCGATATTTGCCTTAAAAGCAACTATTAAACTATTTTTGGTAGAATTTCGCCAAATTTTACGTAAAGGATTTGAGATGGCAAAAGATGTAAAAAAGGTCGTTTTGGCGTATTCCGGAGGACTAGATACTAGCATTATTTTAAAGTGGCTCGGCGATACTTACGGCTGCGATGTGGTGACTTTCACCGCAGATATCGGTCAGAATGAGGATTTGGAGCCTATCAAAAACAAAGCTGTGAAACTAGGCATCAAAAAGGAAAATATCTTCGTAGAGGATCTGCGCGAGGAATTTGTGCGCGATTACGTATTTCCGATGTTTCGCGCAAACGCCGTTTATGAGGGCGAGTATCTTTTGGGCACATCAATCGCCCGCCCGTTAATTGCTAAAAAACTAGTCGAAATTGCGAAAAAAACCGGCGCGGACGCCGTAAGTCACGGCGCGACCGGTAAGGGCAACGACCAAGTTCGTTTCGAGCTTGGCGCATACGCGCTAAATCCTGATATTAAAGTGATTGCGCCATGGAGGCTGTGGGATCTGAACTCTCGCGAGAAGCTGCTTGCCTACGCTAAGAAAAACGGCATCGATATCGCTTCAAAGCCGGGCAAATCGCCGTATTCAATGGATGCGAATATCCTTCATATCTCCTACGAGGGCTTGGTGCTGGAAGATCCCGCTCATGCGCCTGAGGAGGATATGTGGCGATGGACCGTGAGCCCTAAAAATGCGCCAGATAAGAGCGAGATCATCGAGATCGAATATAAACACGGTGATCCCGTAAAGCTAAACGGCAAGGCGCTTAAGCCGCATGAGATGCTAGCCGCGCTTAATGAGCTCGGCGCTAAAAACGGCATCGGCAGGCTCGATCTGGTAGAAAATCGCTACGTCGGCATGAAGAGTCGCGGCTGCTACGAAACTCCGGGCGGCACGATCATGCTAAAGGCTCACCGCGCGATCGAGAGCATCACGCTAGATCGCGGCGCGGCGCATCTAAAAGACGATCTGATGCCGCGCTACGCCGAGCTCATCTACAACGGCTTTTGGTTCAGCCCGGAGCGCTTGCTGCTTCAAGAGCTGATAAATAAATCCCAAGAGCACGTAAACGGCAAGGTTAAACTCGAGCTTTATAAGGGCAACGTGACCGTGCTGGGCAGAGAAAGTAAGAGCGATAGCTTGTTCAATACAGATTTTGTGACGTTTGAAGAGGACAAGGTTTTCAATCAAAAGGACGGCGACGGATTTATCAAGCTAAGCGCGCTAAGATTTATCATCGCGGGAAAGAACGGACGCAAGTTTTAGCTGAAATTTTGCCGCACGGCGGACGGGCAAATTTCACAAAACGAAATTTTAAAATTTATCGGAAAAGCGCAAGCGGCTGCGGGCAGGTTTCATGAAATTTCACTAAATTTCAGATTCGCCCGCGCCGCTTATAAAATTTTATAAATTTAAAGCTAAATTTAAAAGGATAATGGATGAAAGTATTATTGATCAAAGACGTTAAGGGGCTCGGAAAGGCGGGCGAGGTAAAGGAGGTCAAGGACGGCTACGGCAATAACTTCCTAATCGGCAAAGGCTACGCCAAAGCCGCTACGACGGAGGTTTTGCGTAAATTTGAAGCGGATAAGAAAAAGCAAGCCGAACTTGAAAAATACGAGGTCGCAAGCCTGCAAAAACTAGCCGAGGAGCTAGCCAAGATCCGCGTAAAGATCGTAAAACAGACGGGCGAGAGCGGCGCGCTTTTCGGCTCGGTTACCAAAGATGAGATCGCAACCGCGCTAAAAGAGCAAAAGGGGATCGAAATCGATAAGAAAATTTTAGAGACCGAAGCCATCAAAACAACCGGGATCTACGACGTAAATGCTAAGCTAAAGCACGGTATAAGCGCTAAATTTGAGATAGAGGTGGCTAGTGTTTGAAGCGACTACCATTTTAGCCTACAAAGGCGCGAAGGGCTCCGTCATCGGCGGCGACGGGCAGGTTACGTTCGGAAACACCGTCCTAAAGGGCAATGCGACTAAAATTCGAAAGATCGGCAAAGAGGGCAACGTTTTGGCTGGTTTTGCGGGCAGCACCGCCGATGCGTTTAATCTTTTTGATATGTTTGAGAAGTGCCTCGACGGCGCAAAGGGCGATCTTTTAAGGGCTGTGATAGAATTTAGCAAGCAGTGGCGCAAGGATAAGTATCTGCGGAAGCTCGAAGCGATGATGCTGGTGCTGGACCGCAAAAATATCTTTCTGCTTAGCGGCACGGGCGACGTGGTAGAGCCGGATGACGGCAAGATCGCGGCGATCGGAAGCGGCGGGAATTACGCTCTTAGCGCGGCGCGAGCTTTGGATAAATTTGCAAGCCTAGATGAGGAAGAGCTCGTAAAGCAAAGCCTTAAGATCGCGGGTGAGATTTGCATTTACACGAACGAAAACATCAAAACATACGCAATTTGGGACGAAAAGAGATGATGACGCCAAAGCAGATTGTAGAGAAATTAGACGAATATATAATCGGACAAAATAGCGCCAAACGCACGATAGCGGTGGCTTTGCGAAATCGCTACCGCAGAATGGCGCTCGAAGATGAGATGAAAAACGAGGTGATGCCCAAAAATATCCTAATGATTGGCTCTACCGGCGTAGGTAAGACCGAGATCGCGCGCAGGCTTTCGAAGATGTTCGGGCTTCCTTTTATCAAGGTCGAGGCTAGCAAATACACCGAGGTGGGCTTCGTGGGACGCGACGTGGAGAGCATGGTGCGCGATCTGGCTGCTGCGTCGGTAAATTTAGTGCGCGGCGAGGAATTTGAAAAGAATAAAGACAAGATCGATGATTACATCAAGCGTAAAATTTTAGAAAAAGTCCTTCCGCCGCTTCCGCGCGGAGCGAGCGAGGAGAAGGTCGTAGATTACGAAAAAAGCTACGAAAAGATGGCGGCCAAGCTCGAGCGCGGCGATCTGGACGATCTTAGCATCGAGATCGAAGTAAGCGAAAACGCGCTCGAATCAAATCCGAATTTGCCGCCTGAGATGGCGAATATGCAGGAAAGCTTCATCAAGGTAATCGGAATTTCGACGCGCAAAAGCAAAAAAGAGATGAAGGTAAAAGACGCCAAGGTTGCCCTCAAAAGCGAGGCTAGCGAGAAGGTCCTCGATATGGAGAGCATCAAAGCCGAAGCCGTTAGGCGCGCACAAAACGAGGGTATCATCTTTATCGATGAGATTGATAAGGTAGCGGTTTCAAGCGGCAATAGCGGCAGGCAGGATCCGAGCAAAGAGGGCGTGCAGCGCGATCTGCTTCCGATCGTGGAGGGCAGCAGCGTAAGCACGAAATTCGGCAATATCGACACCGATCACATCCTTTTTATCGCCGCGGGCGCCTTTCATATCAGCAAGCCGAGCGATCTCATACCTGAGCTTCAGGGGCGCTTCCCGCTTCGCGTCGAGCTTGACAGCTTAGACGAGGCGGCGCTGTGCGAAATTTTAACCAAGCCAAAAAATTCGCTTCTTAAGCAGTACTCAGCGCTTTTAAAGACCGAGGGCGTGGAGTTGGAATTTAGCGAGGACGGGGTCAAAGCGATCGCGAAATTTGCGGCGAGCACGAACGAAAAAGTAGAAGACATCGGCGCTAGAAGGCTGCATACGATAATGGAAAAGGTGCTTGAGGATATCAGCTTCGAAGCGGATAAGTTTAAAGGGCAAAAGATCGTCGTGGATGAAAAGCTCGTAAGCGAAAAGCTCGCAGGCATCGCAAGCGACGAGGATCTGGCGAAATACATTTTATAAGGCGGCGCGGTAGCTACTCTTAGAATTCTGCAGAGTCGCGGAATTTGGTGGTTTTGAAATTTGCAAAGCGTTAGAATTTTAGGCTTGAGATTTAGCGAAATTTTAAAAATGCGCAGAATTTAATCCTTTTAAATTTGGCGATACTTTGAAATTTTAAGTCTGTAAAATTTCAGGAATGATCTAAATTTTATGCAGTGCTGATTATATAATGTCGTCGTGGGATGAAATTTAAAATTTTGCAGATAATTTACAAAGTTGCAGGATTCGCGACCCGCGAGATTCTGGATAGATAAAATTCTGTGCTGTGACGGGTAAGATTTTATCGCTACCACGCGGCTTGAAATTTTAAATTTTACCCGCTTATGTGATGGCGGAATTTCAAAATTCCACTGCTCGTGCAAGAGCCAGTCTGCGCAAAACGAGATTTTGAATTTGCCCATCGGAGCTTGGCGATGCGGTCGCAAGCAGGATAAAATTTTATAAATTTAAGGAAAATATGAAAAGCGGATTTGTAACACTCATCGGGCGGACCAATGCGGGCAAGAGCTCGCTATTAAATTATCTCTGCGGCGAGAAAATTTCGCTCGTTTCGCATAAAATCAACGCCACGCGCCGCAAGATTAGCGGCATCGCGATGAATGGCGCAGATCAGGTGATTTTCACGGATACGCCGGGGTTGCACGAAAGCGCCAAACTGATGAATAAGCTGATGGTCGAAGTGGCGCTCGGGGCGATTGAGGGTTGCGATTTGGTGCTGTTTTTGGCGCCCGTGCACGATGATACATCTGAATACGAAAAATTTTTAAATTTAAACGCAGATGCCAAACACATCGTAATTTTAACTAAAACTGACAAAGCAAACGACGCAAAGATCGTGCAAAAGCTGCTGCAATATCAAAAATTTACCGATAAATTCGAAGCGATAATCCCCGTTAGCATCAAAAAAAAGGTCTATAAAAAGCAGGTTTTGGACGAAATTTGTAAAATTTTGCCCGAGCATGAGTATTTTTACGACCCCGAAATTTTAAGCGCGACGAATGAGCGTGAAATTTATCGCGATTTCATACTTGAGGCGATCTTTGAGAGTATGAGCGACGAGATCCCATATTGCAGCGACGTCGTGATGGAAAAAGTGGTCGAAAAACCCGGTCTAACCTCGGTATATGCGAGGATCATAACGGACAGCAATTCACACAAAGAGATGCTGATCGGCAAAAACGGCGAGGCAATAAAGCGGATCGGAATTCGAGCCAAAAAGTTAATTTCAAATTTTTCTAAGGTCAAAATTTACTTAAAATTAACAGTTTTTGTAAAAAAAAGCTGGAAAAATGACGAATTTAGGGTAAAAACCGATTTTATCTATTGACATTTTATTTTATTTCTATTAGTATTAGCAGCGTAGAAAATTTCATTTGGAAGTGGAGTGTTATGGCAAAGAATAGTAAAAATGCTAGTTCGATTGTTGCGATTAACAAAGTCACGCAAACCATATTCGGTCTAAGTGAGAATGAAGTTTTCGAGCACGACTTCTCAAAAGCGAATCGTGCGAAGGAAACTTACATCTCATATATTCCGTATAAGGATATAATGACTGCGACGGTCGAGATAAGCAGATCGGTAGAGGACGCGGATCTTTTAGATGCGATCGTCGTTAAGGTGTATGAGGAGCTGGGGCTTGACACCGCTTTGGATTACAAAATCACTTATAGTGAGGTAATAGGCGCTGGCGGCGATGATAGAATTTTCAATGTCTTTGTCGTAGATAATGCCAAACTCACTTCAGAATTCGATGCAATCGCCGCTAGGACGAACTACATCGACTATGTGGCTATGGCTCCGTTTTTATACGAGGGCTTGTATAATAGAGGCGTCCTAACTCGCGACGGGATCGACTGCTTCATCTACTTACAGCGCGACGATGCATTCTTGGTAGTGTATCAAAACGGCGAATATTTTCAATCTCGTCAAGTAAGATATAACCTAAAATTCTTGCATGAAAAATATGTTGAGCTAGTCGGCAGTAGAGTCGATGAAGAGAGTTTTTATAGATTGCTTTCCAAGCAGGGAGTAAATTTAGAAAATCCGACCGAACGCGATTATATGATCCAAATTTTTGACGATATGTTTTACTACATCAACGACGTGTTGAACGGTATTAGTAAAATTTACAACGTTAATATTCAAAACGTCTATATCGGAACGGATATCGGTAAAATTCCTGCGATCGAGGTTTTCGTAGAAAATAATCTAAAGCTAAGATACAAGGATTTTAATTTTAACGTTGCAATCAACGCAAAAGATTATCCACTCACTCAGCTAGATATTTTAATGTTCTTGGTGGGTCAAGATTATTTGGTTACTAAAGACGACGATCACAACTACTCGCCGTTTATGAGACCTCCGCCTTTGACTCAAAGATCAACCGGCAAGCTGATAGGCTATATGCTGCTAGGCTGCTTACTTGGCGCTGCGTATCCTGCGTATAACTTCGGCTATGGATATTATAATAATATGGTAGCTGATGATAAAACTAGCGAATATAAAGGTTTAGAGGAAAAGATGGGTCCCGCTAGAGATGAAAGTGCGCGTTTGGATAAAGAGACTAAAGAGGTAAATGCCCAGGCTGCTAAGAGTGGCAAGGAGCTTAACGACAGGCGCGATCTAATTAATGCCATCTTAGATAAGAAAAACAATTACGCTATGAAGGGTGTTTCTATTTTTGAGCTAACCAATATGGTCGTTAAAAATAAGGGCAATATGGTTAGGATCGGTGATGAGAATAGGACTCTAACTGTTCAGGTGCGAACCAAAAACGATAAGCAGATGACCGAGCTTTTAGAGGATATCAGTAAAAAAGAGGTGTATGGCGTGGATACTAAAACAATCGCGCTACAAGAGGGTAATAAAACCGTCTTTTACGATAGCAACATCAGTGTGGAGGTTAAATAATGAAAAAGAAAAGTTCATTAGATCAACTTGATCAATGGTTTGCCTCCAAGGGAAATAGTGCAAATAACTATTTTTACATAGCTTTGTTGTTTGTAGGTTTGGTAGCTTACTTTATTTTAAGTCAGCAAGCCGATCCGTATTTAGAGAAGAGCGAAACAAATCTAAGTACTGCCACGACTAAGCTTGAGGGCGCACAAAGAGAGTATAACGAGTTTTTTGGTGGTGATCCTGATGCTTTTGTTAATAATAAACGCAATATCCTCAATGGTGCTAGAACCAACCTTAACAATATCATTGAAGAGCGTGGGTATCTAGACGGTAAGCTAAAAGAAATTTCAAAGCTTACCTATAATGAAAAGAACTGGGCTAAGTTTATGGATAGCCTCTCAACGATCGCAGAGAATAATAATATTAAAATTTACGCTATTCACAGCGATAGAAGAGAGCCTAGCATCAAACAAATTTTTCAGCCTGAGGCTTTGCTGGATATAGATGTGAAATTTGAAGGAGCATTTTCGAACGTCCTTAGGTATATCAACCTTATCGAACAATCGGAGATGATCGTAGATGTAAATAAGATGGATATCAATGCCACTAAAAATGGCAAAATCGGTGGAAGCATCGGTATATCTATCTGGGGAGTAAATTACTAATGAAAAAGTTAATTTTATGCTCTTTGCTACTTTCTACTGCTCTATTTGCTGTAGATAATAATCAGACGGTGGCGCCTAGTAATGGAGCCTATAAAGCTAAGTACGATGCGATATTCGATGATCTTAGTAAGCCTAGAGTGGGTCTTAGCGATGAGCAGATAGCTTCTTTGCAAGATCCGTTCTATCCTAAAGAAGCCAATGCGCCTAGAGAAGCTAATCAGCAGGTGGATCTAGGTTATCAGCTAGTAGGTATTATGGGTGATAAGGTTAAGCTAAACGATAAGTGGTATGGTTTGGGCGAGTATGTAGGCTCATATAAGATCGTGCAAATAACGGGTAATAGCGTTATTATTACCAACGACGATGAAAATAAAGTCGAACTAACACTAAAACAAGGAAGTCAAAATGTCATTATTACATATAAGTAAAAAGCTTAGCATAGCCGCTATGCTTGCTTTGTCTGTTACGGCTACTAGTCTATATGCCGCTTCTGCAACTGCAGGTAACTGCGATAGGAAGGCACTAAATATCAAGATTAACGATACCGTTACGCTAAATGAGATGCTAACTCAGCTATCCGATATGTGCCGCTTTTCAGTGGTAGCAAAAGATGCTATCGCTCAAGAGGAGATGAGTAAGCCACTGCAAGGCGTAAGCATCAAAGACCTTTCTTTACGCGAAGTTTTAGATCTACTCATAAAAGAGAATAATCTAAGCTATGAGTATTCTCATGGTATATTAAAAATTTCGGCGCTAGAGACTAGGACTTTTAAGGTGGATTACATCACTTCTATTAGAGAAGGTACTGCTGTTACTAAATCTTCTGTCGATTCCGCACCTACGAAAGTGGATGATAGCGACGATAAAGAAAATAAAGAAGATAATAAGATCACTACCAAAGAAAAATTTGATTTTTGGGAGAAGATTAGTGAGGAAATCACCTCTGTTCTAAATAACGGTACCGAAAAATACGTCGCAGTCGCTCCTATTATAAATCAAAATGCCGGTTTAGTAACCGTTACTGCTATGAAGTCTCAGATAGCTCGCGTAGATAGATATCTAAGCGGTATGCAAAAACGCCTTAGTCGTCAAGTCTTGCTAGATGTAAATATCATATCTGTCGAGCTAAATAACGAATACACCACCGGTATAGATTGGAGTAAATTCCAATTGGGATTTAATACCTATGTAGGTGGAGATCCGACTAAGCTTTCAGGATATCACATAGATAACGGAAATAGAGGAAAGGCTAGCGATACTCACGGAACTTGGACCATAGGGGCTAATCTAAATTTTAATATCGACGGTTTGATTAACTTCCTAGAGACTAAAGGTAAAACCAAGATTATTTCAAGCCCTAAAGTAACTACGATGAATAATCAGCCTGCTATTATCTCTGTAGGTGATACTATTAACTACGTATTAAAATCCACTACTACAGGTGATTATCAAGGCGGAGATACTCAGTCGGATGATCAGTATTCGATCTTTGTAGGTATTCTTTTGAATATCTTGCCTGAAATTTCAGATGATAATAGGATTATGCTACGAATTAATCCGTCTTTAAGTTCTCTTAAATATGCCGAAGATAATGTAAGAAAAGAAAACGGCAGAAGAGATATCGCACCTGATACCTTGCAAAAGAAACTCTCAAGCGTAGTTTGGGTAGATGATGGCGATACTGTAATTTTAGGCGGTTTGATTGGTGCAACTAAGTCCAAGAATAACACTAGGGTGCCTGTGCTAGCTGAAATTCCATTAATCGGAAATCTTTTCAAAAGTACTGCCGATATTTTGAGCACATCGGAGCTAATATTTGTTGTAACTCCACATATCATCGACAATACCGGCGCGCCGCTTGCTACCTCTCTTAAAGAGCTAGGCTACTCAAAATCCATCTACGAAAATGAGTAATAACTATACGGTGATCAAGGAGATCTTTATCGAGGATAACGAAGTCTCAGACTTCGTTAATCTCGATAAATCTACCCTTGCTTATCATAAAATTTTAAATGCTTTGCAAAAGCCGTTAAAACTTATACTTTTTTACGGCAAACCGGGTTGCGGCAAGACATTTTTGCTTAATAAAATCAAGGTCGATCTTGAAAAAAAGGTAAGAGTTGTATTTGTGCCGCAGCCGTTTTTTGATGAGAAAGAATTTTTCTTAGAGCTTTATTCGCAGATTTTTCATTCTACTCCTAGCGAGCCGATTGATAATTACGAAAATTTTATGCGGGTTTATAGAGAGAGGTTTGGAATTTCTACTAACATAGGGGCGGTAGAGCAGGTCGTTATTTTGCTCGATGAGGCTCAGCTGTATCCTGGGAATTTAATAGAAAAAATTCGTCTTATGGCAGATACTAGACTATTTAAATTTTTATTTACGGTTCATAAGACTGACGAGGAAGATCGCCTCGCAAAGGATTATTTTAAAACTAGAATTTGGGAGAGCATCGAGCTTCCTAATTCAAATTTAGGCGAAGTCAAGCTGTATATTGAAAAAAAGCTTGTGCTTCATGGCTTTCAACAATACTATTTTATGTTTAGCGACGATAATTTCGATTTGATTTTAAATTTAACGGACGGCAATATGAGAAACATCAACAAGCTTATGTATAAGATGTATGAGCTTTTTGAGTATTACGAAGTAAATAAACCTACGGAAATTAGTTTTTCGCAGATTAATAATAAAATTATAGAGATGGCAGCGATAGGCTCGGGGATAATAAATGCTTGAATTTTACGAAGTAAACGAACTTGAAAAAAAATGGGAAGAGTATAACAAAAATAGAAAGCAGTTTTCTTTCCTGAAATCTAAGCCGAATTTCGTATTGAGATTTGACAAGACGATTTTGGGGCTTTTGATATTGATCTCGGTTGCGATCGGAGCGATATTCTGGCTGCTTAAAGACAGTGATAGCGTCAGTATGGCAAGTATCAATCAAAATATTGAGGATAAGGGCGGAGCTACAAATTCTGCTAGTGATGCCGAGCAGCAGGTGGCAGATCTTGCAGTGCAAAATAATATCTCCAAAGAGGATTATAATATCAGTGCGCCGAAAGTTGCCCGCACCTTTAAACACGAAAAGGAACGCCCAAGCTTAAATTTAAACGATGTGGGTGTGCTATCCAGCGAGGATTCCGGTGGGTTTAAGATAACCAATAATTACGAAAATGGCGGAAACTATGGCGGGCAGGCTCAGGCTCAGAATTTCGGCGGTCAAAATTTTGGCGGACAGAATTTTGGCAATCAAAATGCTCCTACATTTAATGTACCTAATACCAATAACGCAGCTTTTGCAAATCAGCCGCCTAAAAACGAGGTTATAGATTTTGGACGCGCTCCATTGCCACCTAAATCAAATTTCTCTGGAGGTTCTACAAATACCGCAAGTAGCGCTCCGCTAAGTTCTAGAATTGAGATAAAAACTTCAAATTTAAGCGAAGACAAGCAGAGCTTGGAGAGCAAATTTTACGCGACGAATAAGATTGAGTATTCGCTATCGCTAGCCGAAGAAGCGTATAATAAGAAAGACTACGATAATGCGATCAAATGGGCTCTTACGTCAAATGAGCTTGATAAGGACAACGTCGCCAGCTGGATAATTTTTGCTAAAGCCAATTATAAAAAGGGTCGTAAAGAAGACGCGCTTTACGCTCTTGAGACCTTTAACGCAAAGGCGAAAAATAGCGAAATTTCTAACCTAATTTCAAAGATAAGAAGCGATAAACTATGAAAATTTTATATATTTTAGCTTTTGCGATCGCGTCGTTATTTGCAGTTAGCGCCGATGACGTGCGCAATTGGGATCAGATCGGTCAGTATAACCGTATCTGCCAAGAAAGCGTGCGAAATTTATTCATTGAAGAACAAAGCGAGGCACTTGCAAATATGTATGCCAAGGCGTGCCTGAAGATGGACAAAGTAAACGAGCTTGTAGTGCCTACGGTGATGCTTTATAAGACGAAAGAAGCTCGCGAGAATGCCTCTCTTTATTCGACTATAATTTTTCAAAAAAAGATGCTTTATTTGGCGCTTTGCGACGGCGTAGACATAAGCTATATAAGAACGCCTAAAATTAATTATATTTTGTCTGAAATTTTTGATAAATTTACGGAGAGAGCATACGTAAAAAAGAGTGATACGTATGTCTTTACCCTAGAAAACGGCGAGCGCGCCGAGCTTTTTATCAAAGAAGAGGAAGAGGTAAAAAAGATGGTAATTGCAATTTATACTGGCGATAAGCTTAGCTCGATTAAAATTTATTGGTGATCGCGATGACGAAGATTGAAGAGCAGATCGTTGCGATTTTAATACGAAACAATATCCTTACTAGCACCGTTGTTCCGGAAATCAAGGACAAGATGGATATCGGCTTGACGCTAGGAGAGGTTTTAGTCGGAGATAACTATCTAAGCCAGGATGATTTTTGCTCAATTTTAGTTGAGTTATACAAGCGCCGTCAGATAGCATTTGACGATATAAGCGAAAAATTTTCGATGGATCCGAAGGAATTTTTGCAAATTCTAGCTAAAAAGATGAATCTGTCGTATATGAATTTAGACGATATTGACATAGACTTTAGGCTATCGGAACGCACTCCTACCGCACAGCTTAAAAGATACGGCGTGATACCGGTTAAAGCGGATGATCTGAATATTTACGTTGCTTTTTCTGATCCGTTTAATCTTGAGTCGCAAGATAAAGCGCAGGCTATGTTTAGTAAACAGCTGCTTAAAATCGTAGTAGCCGATCCAAATCAAGTAAATAAATATCTATCTAAGCTTGAGCTTTCAGAGAGTATTAAGGGGCTCGTAGCGGAGATCCGCAAAGAGCTTGCTAACACCGGCGGTAGCGGAAGCAGCGATGATACCTCGGCGATTTTGAAGCTCATTGAGATGATAATTAGTCAGTCTATTAAGATGCGCGGTAGCGATATTCACATCGAGCCTACCGAGAATAACTGCGTCGTGCGCACCAGAATCGACGGAATGCTCGCTGAAATTTTTATCTTTGATAAGGATATCTATCCGCCGTTAGTAAGCCGCTTGAAGTTACTTTCGAATATGGATATCGCCGAGCGTCGCAAGCCGCAAGACGGCAGGTTTAGTATGAAAATTTCAGGTCGCGAATACGACTTTCGTATCTCGACGCTGCCTATTATCAACGGCGAATCTACAGTTATGCGTATCCTAGATAAATCCAAAGTTATCATCAGCCTCGAAAAACTAGGCATGCACCCTGATAGCTTTAAGAAATTTAATAATGCTATGAAGGCTCCATACGGTATTATCTTGGTTACTGGACCTACGGGAAGCGGTAAGTCTACGACGCTATATGCGGCACTAAACGATATTAAAAATATCGATACTAAGGTCATTACCGTAGAAGATCCGGTAGAGTATCAAGTAAATTTAATCCAACAAGTCCAAGTTAACGAAAAAGCAGGTCTTACCTTCGCTTCAGCACTGCGCTCGATTTTAAGACAAGACCCTGACATCATAATGATCGGTGAGATCCGTGATCAAGAGACCCTTAGGATCGCGATCCAGGCTGCTCTTACGGGACACTTGGTTTTCTCGACCCTACACACCAACGACGCCGTTAGCGCGATCCCACGAATAGTGGATATGGGTATAGAGGCCTACCTCATAAGCGGTGCACTGATTGCGGTAGAGGCACAGCGTCTTGTGCGAAAGCTTTGCCCGCACTGCAAGCAGCCTACGAATCTGCCTAAATCGATGCTTGATCAGCTGAAGGAATTCTTGCCTGAAAAATACACATTTTTTAAGGCCGTAGGTTGCGATCAATGCGGTCAGACGGGCTATATGGGGCGTGAGATGATTAGTGAAATTTTACCTATTACCGATAAAATGCAGAGCTTGATCGCTAACGGCGGCTCAAAGGACGATATGAGGGCCTTGGCGAAGGAGGAGGGTTTTATAGATATGTTTGAAGATGGTGTTATACGTGCTGCGCGCGGAGTAACTAGTATAGAAGAAATTTATAGGGTGGCTAAACAATGAAAAAGCAATTAGAAGTTGAATACAACGCCAAGGGCGCAAGAAGAAAGATGTTTTTGCAAGCCAGCGATAAAGTGCAAGCAAACAACCTTATGAAGCAGCGCGTAGGCGGGACGATCGTAAAAAGGGGTGAAACCCAGGTCGTAGCCAATACGGGCGGCGATTTTAAGGCGCAGGTTTCGCGCATGCTAGGTGGTAGCGGAAGAGTTAGAACGCTGCCGTTAGTAGCGTCGATCCGTCAGCTTTCGGTTATGACAAATGCCGGAATTTCAATTCATGACTCGATCAAAGAGGTTGCAAGGGCGGCGGAGGATAAGACGCTAAAAGAGATTTTTAGTGCTATGAACGATGATCTTAACGCAGGTCTTAGCTTGACAGAGTCTACGGAGAAATTTAGAGGTCAGCTCGGTGATGTCGTCGTTGCGATGGTAAGTCTGGGCGAAGCAACCGGTAATATGGCAGAATCCCTAGCCAAACTTGCCGCTATGCTTCAAGAGCTTTGGGAGAACCAGCGTAAATTTAAAAAGGCGATGCGCTATCCGATGATCCTTATGATCGTTATGGCGATTGCGTTTTCGGTTTTGATGATGTATGTCGTGCCGAAATTCCGTGAGATTTTCGAAGAGCTCGGCGCGGATCTGCCGCTGCCTACTAGAATTTTGCTCGGCATCGAAAGCACGC
Organism: uncultured Campylobacter sp.; assembly: GCA_963530525.1. Lineage (GTDB taxonomy): Bacteria > Campylobacterota > Campylobacteria > Campylobacterales > Campylobacteraceae > Campylobacter_B. Next base: position 160,437 of record CAUSEA010000001.1, on the reverse strand, counting down.
TTAATAATTATGGAATTTTTGTTTTAGCAGGCATTATAGGCACTATCATAGCTCTTAGATGGGCATATCGCAATAATCCTGAGTTTAAAAAGGGCTTTGACAAGACAATTTTAAAGGTCTATCTATTCGGTAAGATCATATTTTTCTCGACGATGTCGCGATTTATGCTTATTTTTACAGAGCTTGTGCGAGCGGGTATTCCTATCGCAGATGCGCTGGATACATCTGTTTTAATGGTGGATAATCATACTTTAAAAGAGAAACTCTCTACGGTTAAAATTGCCGTGCAGCAAGGCGTGAGCCTAACAGAGGCATTTAACAATACAGGGCTTTATGAGAGTATGCTTATTCAGATGATCAGTGCTGGCGAGCAGGCCGGTAATCTCGATAAGATGCTTGGCAACGTCACGGATTATTATAAAGAGAAATTTGATGATATCATCGATAATATCTCAAGCTACGTAGAGCCGATCATGCTATTTTTTATGGCGGGCATGGTTCTTCTTTTGGCTCTTGGTATCTTTATGCCTATGTGGGATCTGGGCAAAGCCGTCAAAAACTAACTCCTTTAATTCCGCGCCTGTGAGGGCGCGGAATTTTATCAAAGCATTAAAATTTCATCCTTCAAATAAAATTTTAACCTTCGTTTGGCTAAAATACCGCTTTAAATTTAAGGATCAATCATAGTTAAAGAAGTATATTTTATCGTCGTATCGGCTATCATAATATTTTTTGGGCTTGCTACCATTGCGCCCGATTCCGCGCTTGTAGGCAGCGCAGGCAATGCCATCCGCTCATTTAATACCCAGCTATTCGGCTATTTTGCATACATCTATCCGCTATTTTTGCTCGCCTTAGCATACGTAGCCTATAAGCATTTTCACGGTTTTGACTTTAGATTTTTTGAGTTTAGCATCGGAGCCATTTTGCTATTTTTTACCATTTTGATGGTGCAGTCGAGTCTCTTTGGCGCTAGTGGTGGAGCAGTTGGTAGCTTCGCGGTGGACGGACTTAGGCGAATGATTGGAAGCGTCGGCGTGTGGATTTTTAATATTACGATTTTTGTGCTTTCGCTAGTGCTTATATTTGAAGACCGCTTTACCGACATCATCAAAAACTGCTTTATTGGCTCAAGAGATGAAAGCTCGCAGGATGAAAATGGGGACGATTTCGCTAGCGACGCGGATACATTGCAAAGGGGCGGGCTTGCAAGGCATTCGTCTGCGCAGGGCTTGAGAGGTGCGGAAAATTTTAACGCTTTGAATGACGCTTTGAGCACAGAGGACAATTCGGCAAAACAGGGTAATTTTGTGGAGCAGGGTGCAAGCGGGCGCGGTTTTGAAGGTGAGCGAAATTTACAAAATTTAAACGATACTCGCGAGCCTGAAAATGAACATAATTTCAGTGATGCACAGGGTCCGCAGGCTTCCGCTGAACGCGAGCTTAAAATGCCGCAGAAGGGAAAGCCGAGCAGACTAAAAAGGGTCGAGCGCCTAAGCGAGGTCGCCGAAAACAAAAGGCTTTTGGATCAGCTCGACAAGGGCAGGGTGGCTAAGCCCAAGGATTTTAAGCTGCCGCCGCTTGATTTTTTAAACCTACCACCGAAAAAGAAAAGCAATATCGACGAGAGTGAGATCGATCGTAAAATTTACGACCTACTCGATAAACTGCGTAAATTTAAGATCGACGGCGACGTGGTGCGGACTTACTCGGGTCCGGTCGTTACGACCTTTGAGTTTCGCCCCGCCGCGCACATCAAGGTAAGTAAAATTCTAACGCTGCAAGACGATCTGGCGATGGCTCTTCGGGCGCAGACCATCCGCATCCAGGCGCCGGTTCCGGGCAAAGACGTCGTGGGTATCGAGATCCCAAATCAAAATATCGATACGATATATCTGCGCGAAATTTTAGAAAGCGACGTGTTTAAAAGCGCCTCCAGCCCGCTTACCATCGTGCTTGGCAAGGACATCGTGGGGCAGCCTTTCGTTACCGATCTTAAGAAACTGCCGCACCTTCTCATCGCAGGCACCACCGGAAGCGGCAAGAGCGTGGGCATCAACGCCATGCTTTTAAGCCTTTTGTATCGCAATTCGCCCAAGAGCCTGCGTCTCATAATGATCGATCCGAAGATGCTCGAGTTTAGCATCTACAACGACATCCCGCACCTGCTAACGCCCGTCATCACGCAGCCTAAGCAGGCGATCATCGCGCTAAGCAACCTTGTCGCCGAGATGGAGCAGCGCTACTCGCTCATGGCGCAAAACAGGACGAAAAACATCGACAACTACAACGAAAAGATGCTGCGCGAGGGGGGCGAAATTTTGCCTTACATCGTCGTTATCATCGACGAGCTCGCGGATCTGATGATGACGAGCGGCAAGGACGTGGAGCACTACATCGCGCGTCTGGCGCAGATGGCGCGCGCCAGCGGCATCCATCTCATCGTAGCGACGCAGCGTCCTAGCGTGGATGTCGTCACGGGGCTGATAAAGGCGAATCTGCCTAGCCGCATCAGCTTCCGCGTGGGCTCAAAGGTCGATAGCAAGGTGATTTTGGATCAGATGGGCGCGGACAGCCTGCTTGGGCGGGGCGATATGCTCTTTACGCCGCCTACCGCGCCGGGGCTCATCCGCCTGCACGCGCCGTTTACGACTGAGAATGAGATCAACAAGATCGCGGAATTTTTAAAGGCGCAAGAAAGCGTCGTTTATGACGAGAGATTTTTGATCGAAAACGAGGGCGCCAAGCAAGAAGGCGGCATAATCAATCCGCAAAATATCGTGCTTGACGAGCTTTACGACGAGGCGAAAGCGATCGTTTTGGAGGAGGAGAAGACCTCGATCAGCTACCTGCAGCGCCGCTTGCGTATCGGGTACAACCGCGCCGCGACGATCATAGAGCAGCTCGAGCAGATGGGCGTTTTAAGCGAGATCAACGCCAAAGGTCAGCGCGATATAATCAAGTAAGCTTTAAAATTTTGATAAAATTTAAGCGGCGAAATTTTGAAATTTATTGGATTTGCGGCGTCGGAATTTTAAAATTTAATCGATCTGCATCGGTAAAATTTTAAAATTTATCGGATTTGAAGCGATGGAATTTTAAAATTTTTAATCTACATGGCGGATTTTAAATTTTAAAATTTGCGCGTTTTGCAGCTCGCGCTTGTATCTCTGCGGCTGCGGAAAGGCGGACGGTTTATATGGATGCGCGGATGGTCGAAGTTCTTTGCGGTGCGGTGGGCGTTTTAAAAGTAGTGTTCGGCGGGTATAAACAGTGCGTTTTGCAGCTTGCGTTTACGGCGTGCGCGCTGTCTAAATTTTATAAGGCGCAAGTTAATGTGCGCTGTGCTCTTGGCGCTAAATTTGAACTGCGGAATTTTAAAACGCAAGTAAGCATAAATAGGGCAGGCTTTAAAATTTAAAAATTGAGCGCTAAAAATTTTGCGATTTTAAATTTTATAAATTTACAAAGGTCGGCAGAATTTAAAATTTCAAAATTGCGCTCCTTTTGGGCTTTAGAATTTTGAAATTTTAAATTTACCGCAGCGAACCTGAATTTTAAATCGCGCCTTGCCGGTATGAAGCATTCGAAGTTGCGCGAGCGGGAGAAGCTACCGGAGGTCTAGCTTGCGTCGAGCGAGTACATGAGTGAAAAGTTCGCCGCACGCTGAAGGGCTGGTAGCGAAGTATTGCGGTCGTTCGTAGCGGCTAATTTGCAGTGCGAGTACCCGTGTCACACGCCAAAAACCGATAGATCGTGAACGGCGCGACAAGCTATTTGGCGCGCGGTGTTTTGTCGGGCATGTTTCGTAGTGCAGATGCATTGGCGGTATGTTTTGTGATGCGAATGTGCTTACATGCTCTGCGATGTAAAAATTTTAGAATAAAATTTATCGCTGTGCGCATAAATTTAATAAAATTTGTGCCGTAGCGGCGAATAAATTTAAAACGAAATTTCGCACCGTCTGCAAGTACAAACGCGTTTTTGTAGCCAAGTTGCATTTTTCAGTGTGGCTGTATTGTAAGATGCGGCGCGTTTTACGTTGTCCGCGCGTTGAAAATCTATTGGCACGCGAGCGCGTCGTTTGCAATGATGTTGCGGCGCAAAATTTTGCAACTATCGCGTGCTAAAAGTCGCCGCGATACGCCTGCCAGAGTAAAATGCACCCGCCTGTGTATTAAAGATAGTGCGAGGTTGCGCTCTACGGCGTGGTAGCGCGTGTCGAAAGGCTGCGCGATATGTGAGAGCAAAATGCACGTTTAAAAAGCGGTGTGGATTGCGCTTCGCGGTGCTCTATCTGCAGCGTGCGTCAAAAGTCGTCGCGATATGTTAGAATAGAGCGTAGGCAATACGCGTCTTACGGGATAACGAGAGATCATGCCTTGTGGCGCGCTATCCCGCACCGCATGCCGCAAAGCCGCCTTATGTGCGAAAATAGAATGTGCGCCGCGCGTCAAAGATGCACGATCGCATTGCGTGCCAAAAGACAATGCGCGGTCGCGCCGTACACCAAAAGACGGTGCCACGATCGGCACCGTGCGGCACGGGCGCGATGCGAGGTTTGAGCCTTGCGCAGCAGACAAAGCGTGCACGGCGCACGTAAATGCGGATAAAATTTTAAAACGGAGAGACGATTGAGAACCGATAAATGGCTATATTACTTCACCTGCGCGCTCATTACGATCGGCATGATATTTTCGCTGTCGCTGAGCTCATATACGGTGCTTTTGCTCGGCACTACGCCGTTACATTTTTTTTATCGCCAGTGCGCGGTGGGGATCGCCTGCATCGCGGTGATGTGGATCGTCTCGCGCGCCAATCCCGATAAATGCCTAACACCGGTGTGTATGTCGCTTTTTGCGATAATGGGGATTTTGATGCTCGCGATGGGCTTTTTGCCTAAATCCTTGATCGCCGACGTCAACGGCGCGGCGCGCTGGATCAGACTGCCGTTTTTTAACCTCGCGCCGGTGGAATTTTTCAAGGTGGGTTTCATCTACTTTTTAGCGTGGAGCTTCTCGCGCAAGCTTGATCACTCCAAAAAAAGCATCGGGCGCGAGATCGCGACGCTGCTTCCTTACGTAGCGCTTTTCGGCTTTGTGGTGATCCTAGTCGCCATCGTGCAAAACGATCTGGGGCAGGTCGCGGTGCTGGGGCTTACGATGATTTTTATGTCGCTTTTCGCGGGCACGAGCTTTAAGCTCATCGGCTTTAGCTTTATGGGGATTTTGGGGCTTGCTTACGTTTTTATCGTCACGAGCGCGCACAGGGTCGATCGCGTGCGCTCGTGGTGGGGCGGCGTGCAGGATTTCGTACTGTCGTTTATGTCGCCCGAAACAGCCGCAGGGCTGCGTATAGAGGACGCTAGCGCGCCGTATCAGGTCGGACACTCGCTAAATGCGATAAACAACGGCGAGTTTTTCGGACAGGGGCTTGGGCTTGGAAGCTTTAAGCTAGGATATCTGAGCGAGGTGCATACCGACTTCGTGCTCGCAGGTATCGCCGAGGAGTGGGGGTTTGTCGGGATTTTGCTTATCGTGGCGCTATTTTATGCGATGCTCTTTCGCATCTTTCAGACCGCGAGTAAGTCGCCGAGTAACGTAAATTTCCTCTTTTGCCTGGGTATCGGCTTTATGTTTTTCTTTTCGTTCATCATCAACTCCTACGGCATTACGTCGATCTCGCCGGTTAAGGGTATCGCCGTGCCGTTTCTGAGCTACGGCGGCAGCCACCTGCTCGCGGCGTCGTTTGCGGTGGGGCTCGTTTTGATGGCGTCGAAAAGGGCGAAATTTTAAAGCTTTTGCAGGCTTTGAGGCGAACGCGATTTAAATTTAGACGTAAATTTAGAGCCGAATTTGCGCTTAAAATTCTACGCCGAAGCACGTCGCGGCTTAAATTTAAGCGCGAAATTTTATAAATTTAAAGGAAAAGTATGGTCATAGCAATCAGCGGCGGCGGCACCGGCGGGCATCTGATAATCGCTAAAAATTTAGCCGCCCATCTTGCGAAGCAGGGCATCAGAGCGATCTTTATCGGCTCAAACCGCGGGCAGGATCGCGCGTGGTTTGAAAATAGCGAGCTTTTTGCGCACACCTATTTTTTGCAAAGCTCGGGCGTCGTCGATAAAAAGGGCTTTGCCAAGCTAGCCTCGCTGCTAAATATCCTGCGCCTTTCGCTTGCGGCGCGTAAAATTTTAAAGCAAAACGGCGTCCGCGCACTCATCAGCGTGGGCGGATACAGCTCGGCGCCCGCATCCATCGCGGCGATCCTTTCTCGCGTGCCGTTTTTTATCCACGAGCAAAACGCCGTTTGCGGGCGACTCAACCGCCTGCTGAGACCATTTGCGCGCGCGTTTTACAGCTCCTATGAAAAGCCCGCGTTTGCTTATCCGATCGCGGATATTTTTTTCAAGACGGCGCGGCCGCGCACGGCGCTTAAGAGGGTCATCTTTTTGGGCGGCTCGCAGGGGGCGAGCTTTATCAACTCGCTTGCCGTGGAGCTTGCGCCCAAGCTTTTGGGCCTCGGCTACGGCGTGATCCATCAGTGCGGCGAGCGCGAGTTTGAGCGCATCTCGCAGACCTACGCGCAGCAGGGTCTGGATGTACAGCTCGTGGGCTTTTGCAAAAATATGCACGAGCTCATCGCAAGCGCCGATCTTTGCGTCGGACGTAGCGGCGCCAGCACGCTGTGGGAGCTCTGCGCAAATGGCCTGCCTGCGATATTCGTGCCGTTTCCGTTCGCAGCGGCGGATCATCAGTTTTATAACGCGAAATTTCTTAAAGAGCGCGGGCTTTGCGAAATTTTACGCCAGGAGGATGCGAGCGGCGAGCGGATATTAGGCTTGATTGAGAGCTTCGACGTGGCACGAGCGAGCAAAGGGCTGCTTGAGCTTGCAGATCGAAACGGCGCGCAAGCGATTATTGGCGACGTAATGAGTAAAATTTAAAAGGGCGCCGGACAGTATGAGCTTGCGTAAATTTAAGGCGATCTCTGCGCGAGGCTTTAAATTTATTAAACCGATTAAATTTTACTTTTTGCGTTTGCGTAAATTTTACGCGGCACTTCGGTTTGAGTAAAAATTTGAAATTTGTATGCTTGCAGGCGACGGACGTTTTTTGATTTGCGCAAATTTAAACCCGCAAGCGCAATGCGCAAAAGTGCATTGAACCGTAAAATTATCTGTGCCTAAAGCTGATTATCGCATCGTCGTTTTCTTGTTGATATTTTTCAAACAGAGCCTGATATCTTTGCGATTTTGCCGGATCATTTGAATAAATTCCCACTAGAAAATAGCACGCCTCCGCAAATCGCAACTCGCACGATCGCTCAAAGTATCGCGTACCCGCTTCTTTGTCATCGTCGTCAAAATACGCGACGTAACCGAACATAAAGCAGCCTTCGCCGCTACCGAGCTTGCATGCTTTTTTATACAGTTTTCTGCCCTCTTGCGAATCTCTATCCTCGTAGCCTGCGAGTCTCGTGCAGCTTTCGCCGCCGTTAAGTTCGTAGCAGCCTTTTTTAAGCAGATCTTTGGCGCCCTCTTGCGAAATTTCGCCATTTAATAGCAGTAGGCTCGAAAGTACGGCGCAGGCATCGCCGTCTCCGCCGTCGCAATCTTCGCGAAATCTTACGGGATTTTTCATTTTTAAAGTGCCCTCTTTGGTGCGAATAGAAATTTCTTTAGGATTTTTATTCGCGTCTTCATTTGCTTGATTGATGGGAATTCGGGTTTTGTTCAAAATTTCTGTGCGAGAAGATGCCTTTATCGCTATAAAGATCGCGATTATACATACGACAACGAGAGGAAGTATTGTCGGCATAGATCGATTATTGCGTGGAGTACGGAGATCTGCGTCTTTGATCGATTGTTTATCTCTTGCGGTAGCGATGGAGGGCTCGGAGCTCGGTTTTTGGTTTAAATTTGCGGCCGAATTTTCGCCTGATTTTTCGGTCAAATTTATGGTAGCGTCAGTATCCATATCTGCATTGGCATTCGCTTCGCAGATATTTTCGTTTGAGCTTTTTAAATTTTTGCCCCGCTTTTCTCTCAGCTCATTTATGCGTTGTATGATTTCTTCGTTATTCAAATGAAATCCTTTTTGTTAGTCGGTTAACCCATGAGTTTTATCATCAAAATCGCATCAGCGTCAAGAGGAATTATATCATCTTGTTTTGAATTTTTCAAAAAACGACGGCTAAGAAAAATCCGCAAATTTGGTGTAGATGCGCCGTCAAATTCGGATTGGTTATCGCTGGTATCATCTGCAGCTAGGTTTAAATTTTATATACTTCGGACGCGCATAAATTTACAAAACTTGATAGGATTCATATCAAGTTTATTTATTCTACTCTTGACAAGATTAGCACTCCATGATATAATCTGCCAAAATTTTTAAAAAGGACCGCATAATGGCAAAGAAAAAATTTAAGACCGAAGTGAATGATCTGCTAAATTTGATGATCCATTCGCTTTATTCAAACAAGGAGATTTTTCTGCGCGAGCTGATCTCAAACGCGAGCGACGCGCTGGATAAATTAAACTACTTAAGCCTTACGAATGACGATTACAAGGCGCTTTCGTATGTGCCGCGCATCGATATAAAGATCGACAAAGAGGCCAAAACGCTAAGCATCGGCGACAACGGCATCGGTATGGACGAGGCCGAGCTCGAGAGCAATCTCGGCACTATCGCGCGCAGCGGCACGAAGGGCTTTATGGCGAGCCTTAGCGGCGATGCAGCGAAGGACAGCAACCTCATCGGGCAGTTCGGCGTCGGGTTTTATTCGGCGTTTATGGTAGCGGATCGTATCGAGGTGATCAGTCGCAAGCCGCTCTCGCAGGACGCCTTTAAATGGAGCAGCGACGCGAGCAACTACATAGTCGAAAAGGCGCAAAAAGAGGACTTCGGCACGACGATAATCCTGCATATGAAAGATGAGGAGTTTCTGGACGGCTACAGGCTCGAAGGCATCATCAAAAAATACTCCAACCACATCCCCTATCCGATCTTTATGGATAAAGAAGAATACGTGCCTGCGCAAAAAGAGGGCGAGCAGGGACATAGCGAGGTTAAAAACGTCCAGATCAACCGCGCGAGCGCGCTTTGGCAGCTGCCAAAAAGCAGCTTAAAGTCTGGCGACGATTACAATGAATTTTACAAGCAGATCAGCCACGATAGCGGCGATCCGCTGTTTTACATCCACACCAAGGTCGAGGGCACGCACGAGTACACGACGCTTTTTTACGTGCCGAGCAGCGAGCCCTTCGATCTATATCGCGTCGATTATCAAAGCGGCGTGAAGCTCTACGTCAAGCGCGTTTTCATCACCGACGATGCCAAAGAGCTGCTACCTAGCTATCTGCGCTTCGTACGCGGTATAATGGACGTCGAGGATCTGCCACTAAACGTAAGCCGCGAAATTCTGCAAGAAAATCGAATTCTAGCCTACGTCCGCGAACAGAGCGTGAAAAAAATTCTATCCGAGCTGGAAAAGCTTTTGCAAAGCGATCGCGAAAAATACATAAAATTTTACGAATTATTTGGCAGGGTTTTGAAAGAGGGGCTTTACGGCTTCGGCGCAAACAAAGAGGAAATTTTAAAGCTTTGTCTTTTCAAATCGAACCTGCGAGACGGCCTCATCACGCTTAGCGAGTATAAGGAAAAAATGAAAGAGGATCAAAAAGAGATCTATTATATCGCGGGAAACAGCGCTGCGATGCTTAAAAGCTCGCCTCTGATCGAGAAATTTAACGCCGAGGGCACGGAGGTGCTGCTCTGCGACGATGAGATTGATACGATCGTGATGCCGGGCGTTTTTGAGTTTGATAAGACGCCGGTTAAAAACGCAACTTCGATCAAGCAAGAAGCTGCGAGCGATGATGCTGCGACGCCGCAAGCCAAAGAGATCGCCGCAAAGATCAAAGAAATTTTAGGCGAACGCGTCAAGGACGTTAAAATTTCATCGCGTCTAAGCGGCTCGCTTTCCTGCCTTGTTTTTGACGAGAACGATCCCGATTTTGCGACGCAGCAGCTGCTTAAGCAGATGGGAGGCCGCAATCTGCCGCCAATAAAGCCGATTTTGGAGATCAACGCAGATCACGAGATCATCAAAAAGCTGCAGGCCGATAAACTGATGCTACCGCAAGTGTCTGAAATAATCTACGATCTGGCGCGCCTTAGCGAGGGGCAGGAGCTGGAAAACCCGAGCGAGTTTATCAAAAACGTAAACGAGCTGATCGCAAAGGCTCTGTAAATTATCCTAAATTTAGAGCTTCTATCCGCTACCTAAATTCCGCGCGGCTGCATAGGCTGTATAAATCTATGGAGTCGCGCTTTAAATTTAAAAAGAAATTTCAGCTCGCAAGCTTTACCGCGTTTTCTAAATTTTAAAATTTAAAAGCGGCGAAATTTCACCCTTTGATTTCGGTAAAATTCTATCCGGTGGCTTGGTTTGACGTTTTTGAAATTTTGAAATTTTGATCGCTTTTATTCGCGAGTCGAGGTCGGAGCGAGAGCCAAAAATATTCGCCAAAGCATGAAATCATAAATCGGGCGATAAATTTCACTATTCATTAATTTAATCTTTACAAAGTTGCGTAATTTTATTTTAAATTTCCCCCTTTTTTATCGCAAACAGCGAGATTGTTTGATATAATTCATTTTATAAATATTTGTAAATCTTTATGAAAGGAGATTTCGAATGAAACTCATCAAACTAAGTTTAGCTGCGGCGGTTTGCGCATGTGCGGTATCCTCGTTAAGCGCGGCGGATAGCGTAGCCGAGGCGATTACTAACGGTAAGCTTGGCGGAACGGTAAAGACAACTTACGCCAATAAAACCGTAGACAATAGAGGCGAAGCCGCTACGGGCGATAACGACTACGAGGCATTCGGCGTGGGTCTTGAGCTCGGATACGTTACTGATCCTCTTTACGGCTTTAGAATAGGGCTTACCGGACAAGGCTGGTTGATGCCGTATCATGTAGGCTCAAGCAATAAGATCGCCTACGATAAGGAGTGGTATACCAAGGGTGCGGTATTATCTGAATTATACCTAGGATACGGCATAGGCAATACCGATATAAAAGCAGGAAGACAATATGTCGTTACTCCACTCGTTGCTGGCAACTATACGAGGGCGTTTAAAGAAGCTTTCGAGGGCGTAGCGATATCTAATAAAGATATCCCCGATACTACCTTGTGGGGCGGATGGTTTTATAAATTCCAAGGAAGGAGTAAAACCGCTATGGGCGCTCCGGCAGGCGAAGGAAAAGCTCCTTTGTTTAAAGATAGAGTGATTCTGGGTAATATGACGGGTCCTATCGCCGTAAAATTTGAAAATATTTTCTCCGCATACGTTCAAAACAAATCCTTGCCTTATACTACTTTAACCGGCGCTTACGCAGCGGTAACGGACGTTAAACCTGCTAACGCGTTAAAAGACGGCGACGTTAGCCTGTATCTTGCCGAGGCGAACGTAAAAGTGCCGGTAGGTGAGGTTTTAAAGCTAGGATTTGATCTTAACTACAAAGGCTCGCGCGTAGACGGAGGGCTGGAGCCAAGAAGGCTTGACGGCGATATGTTCGGCGCAAGAGTATCGGTTAGCGAGTTTTTCGGATTCGGTCTATCGTATGCCTATACGACCGTTAGCGACGACGATGCCGTTATTTTGGGCGTCGGCAACGGCCCGGGATCATACACCGCTCTGCCTATTAGAGGTCCGTTCGTCTTCACGGGATACGCGGGTATGGATACGCACAAGATCGTGCTTGATTACAACTTCGGCGCTATTGGCCTAGATGGCTTCAAAACCGCGCTGCACTACGTAAAAGGCGATCAAGACAGAGTAGGCGGCACGAATAATATCAATGCTAGCGGGGCTGCGGGCCAAAAGGTCGGCACAAGCATGGACGTAGAGGGCTGGGCGGTAACGGCAAACTACGCTCCTAAGGCCGTTAAGGGGCTAAGCTTGGGCGTAACCTACACTGCGCTTGAGAGGAGCGACCACTACGCTAGCGGCGTAAATAGAAAGTTTGACGAGAACGAGATATGGTTGCAGGCTGCGTATAAATTTGATCTAAGCGGCAACTAAAGCTTTAAAGAGCGGAGTATTTCCGCTCTTTCTTATCCGTATTATTCTGCCTCATATATGACGCAAAAAAGGGCGTTAAACCCGAAAAATTTACTCTTTCTCATCTGCATTATCAAGCGAGCCCTTTCTTGTTAAATGCTTTAATCTAAACTCTCTAAATTTACACGGACTCTTAAATTTAATGCAGCAAGGGCTAAATTTAGACGATAAATTTAAATGATAGATTCGGCGAAACTTAGAGAGATGAAATTTTAAATTTGCCGATCCGATCCGCTAAATTTTAAAATTTCAAAGCCTCGCTATTAAATTTAACGCAGCTATTTAATCTAGTAAAATTTCAGCAGCATTTCGTAGAATAAGCACACTGTATATCTGACATCGGCAAACTGATGTTTGTCTTTAAGTCCTTAATATAGCGGGCATTGACTGCGCCCTAGTATACGGCGCTAATATCAAAAAAAGCGATGATTTTTGCACGGTTTCTTTCGATGAAATTTAAATTTGGATAAATTTTAAAGCTCGTCCGAAAGGCGTAAAATAGATGAGAAAAGATAAAATTTTACTTGCCAGATCAGGCGGAATAAAAGCGAGAAAAAATTTAACTTCGCTGAATTTAACTCGCCGCGGATCAAATTAAGCCCTAAATTTGAGCTTTAAATTTAACCCGCGGCGGAGCATGAATTGAATCGCGAATTGAAACGCTTATAATCCCAAGGCGTTATTTCTTCGCGCTAGAAGCGTCTATAAAGGCCTGCTCTTCGGCGCTCGGTTTATACTCGTCGCCGAAAAATTCCTTCTTCGCCTTGATCTTTTCTTGCATCATCTTCTTTTCGTAAATTTTATACGTCGGTCGCCAGTACTCTAGGTAGTTGCGAAGCCCGATACCGTGTCCCGCGCTTACGTGGCAGCTCGCGCATTTGAGCTCACGCTCGGTTCCTAGGAGCTTTTTGTAGTGCGCGTGCATGCGCTGCGCCTGCTCGGAGGTGATTTTGCTGTCGATCACGGTGGCGTGGCAGCTCGTGCAGCCGTTGTCAAACACATAGTGCTCGCGGTTTTCGCGCCTTTTATTCCAGTCGTATTTTTCAGGCTCGTCAAAGAAGTGCGAGTATCCCTCCAGCACGCCGTTTTTGGCCTTTTGATAGACGTATTTTACGATATTGTCGTGCGGTAGGTGGCAGTCGACGCATTTGGCTTTGATGCCCGTTTTGCCCTTGCCCGAGTGGACGTCGTCTTGATAGGCGATCACCATCGGATCCATCTCGTGGCAGACGTCGCAAAATTTATCGGTGCTTGTTTTCTCAAGCGCGTAATGCACCGGCACGACGACGAAAAACCCTATAATGCCGCTTATTAAGATGATAAGCGCTAGTAATTTTTTAGAAATTCTCATGGTGTCACCCCCATCCATTGCGGCACTTCGTGCTCGTGGCATTCGGTACACATATTCGTAGATGCCTTGTGCTCGTTGTGGCATTCGTCGCAGTATAGCGTAGGACCGTCGTGGACGGAGTTGTGCGGATTGGCCTTGAGCGTATCCATAAATTTAAGCCTCAAAGCGAGCTGCTTTTTGTCGCCGTGGCAGCTGATACAGCCTTTATCGCCGATGCTTTTAAATTTAGACGGATCGCTTCCTTGATTTATGTGGCAATCGACGCAATCAAACGACAAATGCTCGTGATGAGGTTTGATTTTGTATTTTGCCCGAAGCTCATCTGAAACGACTATGTTCGTGGCGTTGGCGTCATTAGCGCTCGGCGCGCCGAACATAGTCGCGATGATACAGCACAGAAAAAGCGCCGTAAAACTGAAATTTTTCATTTACAACCTTTTAGAAAACTGCCTTGCCGGCCCGCTTTCGCTACCGACAAAGCTTTAAAGAGCTTGCGCTCAGACTAGCTAAGCGATCTGCTCACCCGCGATCATTCCGAAAACTATGCAGTCGGTGATCGCGACGGTACCTAAGCGGCTCGCGCCGTGAGTTCCGCCGGTGATCTCGCCTGCAGCCCAGAGGCCTGGGATCGGTTTATTCGTCTTAGATGATAAGACCTCGGCTTTGGTGTTGATCTTTAGACCGCCCATCGTGTGGTGAGGTTTCGGCGAGAGGCGGATGACGTAGAAAGGTCCCGCTTCGTTGATCTCGCTAAGCGCGCTTTCTTGTTTGCCGAACTCATCTTTTTTAGCCTTTACGCCTTCGTTGTATTTTTTGACGCTCTGCTTTAAAGCATCCGCAGGCACGCCGTATTTGCTGGCGATCTCATCTAGGCTCGCGCATTCGCCCACTAGCTTACCGCTTGCCATGCCTTTAGAAACAACCTCTTCGCTTAGGTCTTTAAACGCCATTTTGGTGTCGGCGAATGTTATCGGATAGGCTTTTGGATCCTCGCGTAAAATTTTAAACTCCGCGTCCGCGCGAGTCTTGCGATCTGCAAGCTCGTTCATAAAGCGCTTGCCGTTGCGCACGTCCACGGCGATACCGTATTTAAAGGTGCCTTGCTGAGTTAGGATCGGAGCGGTGCCAAAGCCCTTTTCGTCCGGGCTCGCCCACGGACCGAACTGGATCCAATCGACCTGCACCGGATACGCGCCGATCTCAAAGGCTTTTAGCAGCACGCCCGCAGTTGCTCCAGGATGGTTGGTGCTATCGACGTCATCAGGGATGCGTGGATCTTGAAGCTTGCGGAAAATTTTATCGCGGCAAAATCCGCCCGCTGCGAGTACTACGCCTTTTTTGGCTTTGAGCGTCTTTTTTGTGCCGCTCGTGTTTTCAAGATCGTCGCTATAGAGATTCGGATCAAATTTATACTCCTCGCGGATCGCGACGCCCGCCACGCGATCACCGTCCATTACAAAATCGTCAAATTTCGCGCGGCGGCGAAGTTCGCAGCCCTTGTCTTTTAGCGCTTCGAATTTTTCAAGCATCGGCTGGATGTAGCCAGAGCCGCTATCATTTGTAGTTAGCATCGAGCGCGCGACGCTGTGTCCGCCGAAGTGCGCGCAGTGATCCATCTTAAATTGCACGCCGCTATCGACGAGGAATTTAAACGCGTCCAAACCGCGATCGGCTAGGGTGCTTAAAAGCTCAGGGTGGTTGATGCCAAGGCCCGCCTTTAGGCAGTCGTTCATAAATAGCTCTTTGCTGTCTTTAATACCCGTTTTTTCCTGCACGGGGTTCATCGGCACGCTCATACCGCCGCCGTTGATGACGGAGTTTCCGCCGATACGGCCCATCTTTTCGAGGATTAGCACTTTATTGCCTTTTTGCGCCGCTTTTAAGCCCGCCGCAAGTCCAGCAAAGCCGCTACCGATGATGATTACATCCCACTCCTCGTCAAATTTGACGTCCTTTGCGTCCACAGCACTTGCTTGCGCATTCACCGCGCCAAGTGCGAGTGCACCGGCTCCTACCATACCCATTTTCAGTATGTCGCGTCTCTGCATATTTGCCCCTTTACTTAGAGATTTTTTAATCTTAAAGATTAATGTCGTAATTTTATATTAAATCTTTATGTAAGTCAAATGTTATTTAGTATATAATTTAATAGCTAAAGGCTATAAAATTTCAACCGAAGGGGCAAAAAATGAGCCTGCGACATATGGAATTTGCGGTAAAAATTTCGGAGCTTAAAAGCTTTACAAAAGCGGCGAACGAGCTTGGAATAGCGCAGCCGTCGCTTTCAAAGAGCATTATGCTTTTAGAAAAGGAGCTCGGGATCGAAATTTTCGATAGAAAAAACGGCCTTGAGCTTACATACGCGGGCGAAATTTACATCGCCAGAGCGAAAAATATGCTTAGGCTCAATAAGGAGCTAAATAACGAAATCCACGGGCTTTCGTCAATCAAGACGGGCAAGCTCGTAATCGGCGCGACCTCGACCAGCTTTAAATTTATCGAAAAGATCATCGCGATGTTTTACAGTAGGTTTTCTAAAGCCGACATCAGGGTCGTGCACGCTCACTCCGAGCCTGCGCTCATCGAGATGCTAAAAAGCAGCGAGCTTGATATCGTCTATGCCGCGCACTTCGGCGAGCTTGTCGCGGAGGGGCTTGAGTGCGAGTTTATAAAAAAGCGCAGGCTGCTTCTAAGCGTCTGCTCCTCCCATCCCGCCGTTTCACAAGCGAGTATAAATTCTACCGAGAAATACCCTAAAATCGCGCTTAGCGAGTTCAAATCCGATAAATTTGCAATCAGCAGTAAAATTTTAAAAAGCGAATCGAACTTTAAAAAGATCTTTGAAAACGCGGGCTTTACGCCTCAAATTTTCTGCGACACCTCCTATCTGTACGTGGCTAACGCTATGGTCGCGGCGGGGCTTTGCGTGAGTTTCAGCTTCGCGCGGTACATTTTTGAGACGCAAAAGGACTACATCACGCTCTTTGACGTCGCGGATGAGCCGCTTTTGGACGTGTCGTTTTCGGTCGTGTATAAAAAACCATCCAAGCTCGCAAAGGAATTTATAAAGATGATAAAAGCGGGCAAAAGCGACGCGTAGGACGGATCGGCGCGCAGATTTAAATTTAATAACGCGCCGTAAGGGTTTAAATTTAAAAATGCACTGCATAGGTTTAAATTTAATAGCATGCTTCGAGACGCTGCGCCAAAGATCAACTTTTAAAATTTATCCCGCAACCTTGTTTTTTAAATTCCGGTTCGCAGCTTGCTTGGTCGAAATTTCATCTCAAATTTTATCTCGCGCTCTAATCGGTTAAATTTTATCTTGCACATGCAGACTAAATTTTACCTCGCGGCGCGCTAGGCTAAATTTTCATTCGCCGCGGCTACGTAAATTTACGGCGCGCTCTTTTATAAATTTTATCTGCAAACGACGCAAAGAGCGCCTATTTAGTTTCTTTCGGCTCTTTGGCTCCCGCTTTAGCTTTTCTTGCTCGCCGCTAGAATTTGCGCCAAGATCGCCGCTAGCGCGATATTTAGGCTGACGCAGAGCCCAAACAGCGCCACGGCTTTAGTGGAGCTGAAAGCGAGCGTAAAAAAAGAGATTATGCTGGTTAAAGACGCGAGCGTGATGCCGAAAATTTTGTCGCTAAGTGCCATCTTATCGTTGTTTGCAAAGATCATATAGTCTATCCCCACGGCGCCCGAGAGGATCAGCGCAAAGATCGCAAATATATTCACGCTCACGCCGAATGCGCTAAGCAGGGCAAGCACGGCCAAATTTGTCGCAAAAACGCAGATAACGATCAGCCACGCCGTCCGCGCGCCGAAAAACGCCCACAGCAGTGCGAGCGCGAGGGCGTATGCGGCGCATTTTAGATACAGAGCGTTGATTTTGATCTGCGAAAATGCCTCGCTTATGGCGCTTCGCATGTTTAGATGCAGTGCGCCCATCTGCGCGGCAAGCTCGCTAACGGCTGCCTTATCGCGCACGCCGCGCAAAAAAGCGATATGCGGATCGATACTCGGCATCGCGGCAAAAAGAACGGAGCTTCTAGCCTGTTCGTAGCTTAAAATAGGCGCATCCGCGATCTTAGCAAAGTTTGCGTCCACGAGCTCGCGGCTAAGCCCGAGACGTAAAAATGCGCTTCTATCGTAGTTTGCAAAGGCCTGCTTGATAAAGCTCTGCGTAGCTGGATCCAAAATCGGCGCGCCCGTATATGAGTCTGCAAGACCGCGCGCTACGAGCTCTTTGGCTACCGCGCTCGCATCGTTGCCCACTATTAGATCGAAGCTGGAGCCTCCGATGCTTGCGAGCTTGGCGCTCATCGCGATCAGATTTTTATCCAAGCTCGCGTATTCGCTGACGTCGTCCTTAAGCTCCATCTTAAAATACAAAAACGCAAGTAAGGCCACGCAAATGATGGCGAGCGCTTTGAAGCTTAAGTTTATCTTGCAAAGCGCCTTTGCGTAGAGCTCAAGAGCTTTTGCAAAGACCTGGGCGGGGCGAAATTCCGCTCCTTCAAGAAGCAGCGGCAGGGCGAAGTAGCTAAAGCAAAATGCCCCCGCAAGTGCGGCTATGGCAAAGATCGCGATCTCTTTTAGCAAAAAAAACGGGCTAAATAAAAATATGAAGTAGCCTCCCGCGGTGATGAAAAACCCTAGAAGCAGGATGTTCCGCATGCTTTTTATCGAGCGAGCCTCGATTTTGCGCGCAATGTTTGCGCCCAGCCAGTGCACTGCGTAATCCAGCATCAGCCCGATTAGGCTAGTCGAAACCACGGCGCTTAGGATGTGGATCGAGCCGCGGATCGCCATCGTGGCGGCTACGCCGCAGGCGAGCCCGAAAAGCGCGGGCAGCAGCAGGCAGAAGATCCGTGCGCGCGAAAATGCCGCCAGCAGCAGCGCCGCGCACAGGCTAAGCGAAACGGCGCCCACGACGGAGCTTTCGCGCACGCCCGCGCTTTTGCCCAATGCACTAAAAAGGGCGGTACCGGAGATTAAAATTTTGCTCTTTTGCGCCTCGCGCACCAGAGCGCTAAGCGCGTCGTCGTTTGCTTTCGGAGCGAGCCTAGCCGTAGCGAGGTAGTGCGGCGCGCCGTCAATGGTCGCGATGAAGCGGTTTTGCGCTGGATCGAGTCTGATAGCGCCGCGAGCGCCGAGGCGCGAGTGAAGGCTGAGCGAGAAAAAATCCTGCGAGAGGCTAAGCGGGCGAAATTTTGAATAAAGCTCACGCGCGCTACGCTCAAAAAAGGCCTGCGGATCGCTTTTCAAAAGCTCCACGCTCGCATCGTCTAGCATCGCGGGCGCAAAGCGCGCAAGCTCGCTCTGATACGCGCTCGCGTCCCTTACCTCATAGATTATGCTCTCAAAAAGCCCGCTTTTTTGCATATCCGCAATGAACGCGTCAAAGCTCGCTCTCTTTGCGCTTGCGACGATGATTTGCCTCGCGATCTCGCGGTTGAAATCTTCGACGCTCTGTTTCTGCTCGCCCGAAATTTCAATACCGCTCAGCTCGTAAAAATTGGAATTTACGCGGTTTAAATTTAGCGTTATAAAGGCGCAAAGCGCGATAAAAATCGCGCCGAATACCGCTAAAACTGCGCTCTTACTCATCTAAACTCACGACGCCCGAAAATACGTTTTCGCTCACGTCGCCATTGGCGCTACTGATCCGCAGCACTCTGACGTAGGCGCCGCCCTCGATCACGATATTTTTAAAGATATTTTGCAGCATCCCCTTAGGGCTTAGCTCGGCGCGCCACGCATCTTTGCTGCCGCTTAGCGTGATCGAGAAATTTTTGCTAAGTCGCGCTATGTCCAGGCGCGAGATCGCTAAAAAGGTGTCCTTATCAAAAAGCGAATCGGCGCTTTTGATCCACGCTTCGCCGCTACGCTCAAAAACGCCGTCTGCGCCGATTTTTAGCTCGCTTCGCACCGGCTCTAGCGTCGTCCAAAACAGCTCGCCGCCCTTGATCCTAAACTCGCCGCTGCTTCGTACGGGTTCGGCAAAGCCCTCGATGCTGAGCGTTTCGCTAAATTTGCCGCCGATATTATCGGTCTTAAGCGCTAGATCGCTTACTTCAAGCGCGCTCGTAAGCCCCAAAATCGCTAAAAATAAAGCTAAAATTTTCATCGTAGTCCTTTAAATTTTATGCTCGTTAAATTTTCACTGCTTGTTATCGCTAGGCAAAATTTCATTTGCCGCGGCGTTTTGAGAGCGCTCCTGCTCGGACGCGGCTTTGCTTGCCGGTGAAATTTCATTCGCTGCCGAAATTTTATCTGCCGCTGGAATTTTACTCGCGGAATTTCTCTTTGCTAAAATTTTATCCGCGCACGCCCTTAGCTGCGGTGGTATCTCATACAGCGTCCTTTTGGAATCAAGCTCCACCGCGGCTTGCGACGTGGTTGCCTTGGCTAAGAGCGCGCCCGACGGGCTTTTGATGCGGTAGGAGAATTTTATAATCGTATCGCACTCAAGCAGCTCGATGCTCACCGTAACCTCGTCGTCAAAAAGTATCGGAGCGATAAATTTAAACTCCATTTTGATAATGGGATATATAAATCCATCATCTCTCATCTGCATATATGTGTAGCCCGCGTCGCGCCAAAACTCGCATCTAGCATCCTCGCAGAGCTTTACGTAGTTGCCGTGCCACATCACGCCCATCGGATCGGCGTCGTAAAATCTGGCACGAAATTTATACTCTTTCATTCTTCTTTCCGCTATGAAATTTTTCGTCTTGCGCGGCGGATTTTGCGGCGGCTAAATTTGAATTATTTAAATTTAGCGCAGTATCCGTGCTTGTCTCGCCGAAATTTTGCGCGCCGTCGCGCTCCGCATCGCTCGCGTTTTTTTCTTGCGCCCAAAAATCAAAGAAATTATACCACTGAGAAGGAAATTCTTTGGCATAAAGCTCGAGCTGACGCACGTAGCATTTAAGCGGCGGCGCGACCGATCGCGCCTTATCGCGGCTCTTTAGCGGCGCAGGCAGCGGCTGCAGCCGAAGCTCACGCCCTTCGCGCCCTTCGTAGCACCATAGGCTAAATAGCGGCGCGTCCAAAATTTTGGCAAGCAGGTAGCCGCCGATCGGGAAGTTCGCGCTGCGTCCTAAAAAATCCTCGCTTTGAAATTTATCCGAGCCCACAGGCATGCGATCGCCCATTATCGCGATGTGTTCGCCGTTTTGCAGCAGCTCTTTGATTTGCAGCATCTCGCCGATGCCGAGCTCGCCGACGTAAAGAATTTTCACGCCGCCGCCCATTTTTTCAATAAATTTCATAAAATTTTCGCTGTGTTTGCGAAAAATTAGCACGTTGATTTTTATCCCCGCCGTGCTTGCTGAAAGGGCGCGCGCGATCTCGGTGTTGCCGAAGTGCGAAGTGATTAAAATTTTGCCCGTTCCGTCGCTCAAAAGTTCCCTTATACCGCTTTGCACGCGGATTTGATCCAGCGCGATTTTACCGTTCCAAACCGCGATTTTTTCGCACAAGCTGAGGGAAAATTTATAAAAATTTGCGTAAATTTCGCGTACTTTTGGCTCGCGATCGAGCGCGCGCTGCAAAAACTCCCTGATCGCGCGCCGTTCGTTTTTAAGCAGCGCAAAATAGATCGCCGAGATGCAAAGCGCGGTACCTCGCATGCAAAAATCAGGCGTGTGAAGCGTGACGAAGCGGGCTAAATTTAAAAGCGCCGCGCCCGCCTTTTCGTTGTTTTCGCTCCAGTGCTTAGCCTGTGTACCGCTGCCGGTCGTTTCGCGCTCGCTTTTTGCTATGAGCTTTTGCGCGGTGTTGGTATCCTCTCGCTCCCTCTCATCGAGGCTGCTTTCCTTCGTGCTTGAATCGAGATCTTTTACGGCATAAGGGCTTTCTTCTTCTGCGGCGGGAGTGCTCTTTACCCATTTTTGCACGGAAAGCCCGCTATCTGCGCTCTTAGCCTTTGGCTCTTGTGCGGCGGCGAGATCATTTTGCGCTCCCATATCGCGGCTATTTTCTGCGGCGCCTCGATCGTGCTTTTTCGCCGCACCGATCATGTTGCGCGGCTTTGTCGCGTAATTATGTACGTCGATGTTTCCAAAAAGCGAGCTAAAGCGGCGAAGCGCCCTTTTTGCAAGCCAAAGCGGAAGCCCGCAAAATAGCCTCGCGTGCATCAGCGAAATTCCGAAATTATCTCGAAACGGCGCGAAGTGGCTCACTCCGCCCGATTCGTAGCGTACCGCCAGATTGAGCCATTTTATCTCTAGCCCAGCCCGCGCGGCTAGGATTAAAATTTCGGCATCAAAGCCCATCCTGCGGCTCTTTGTGCGGGGCAGAAGCGGCACGATCCCCTCTAGCGGGTAGATCCTGAAGCCGCACATCGCGTCTTTTATGCGGTGCGAGAGGGTGTTTATCACGCACCAAAAATTCATTATCTTGCGTCCGTGCAAGCGGGATTTGGGCGCGCTTTCGTCATACACTGGCGCGGCGCAGATCAGCGCGGAGGGCTGCTGCGCCGCAAGCGCCAAAAACTCCTCGCATCTGCTTACGTCGTGCTGAAAGTCCGCGTCGATCTGAAAAGCGTGCGTAAATCCAAGCTCCTTCGCCCACGCTAGCCCGTCGCACACTGCAGCGCCTTTTCCGCCGTTTTGCGCGCGGGCGTAAATTTGAGCAGTAAGCCCCTTTAGCGCGCTTTTGCTCGCCTCGTCGCTGCCGTCGTCCACGATCAGTACGGGCGCGATGGGCGCTAGGGCGCTTACGAGCTCGGCGATACGCGCGGGATGGTTGAAGTAGGGCAGTAAAAACGCGGGCTTAAAGGCAAATTCTTCCACTGGCGCAGACCTTGTCGTTTGAAATTTCAAAGCGGAGCTTGCCGCTTGCCTCGGTGATTTTGATTGAAATTTCATCGCCCGGGCGGATGAAATTCGTAAATTTTAAATTTTCTATCTTTTGCGTGCCGTCTAGCTCGTAACCGAGGGCTTTTGCGCAGATCAATACGAAGCGAAGCTGCATAAACGCGGGCACCAGCGCAAATTTCGCAAAGTGTCCGTCAAAATAAAAGTCGCTAGCGCGTACCTTCGCGCGAAACTCATTCTCCGCGCTCCGCTCGAAAACGGGCTCCTCGTAGCGCTGCAGGGCGCTTAAAAAGTCCTTTTTACTTAGCTTGCCCTGCTCGTTAAAAGGCAGCTTGCTTGCGATCTTGAAGTAACGCAAAATCGCGCCGAATTCGGGCTTCAAAAAGGCCTTCAGCTCATCCGTGACGCCCTTTTTGCCGCCTGCGCGAAACGCATGCTCGCCGCGCTCGCTAAGCTTGATAAGAGCTACGGCGCGGTCACGCTGCGGGTGCAGATCGATCCTGCATTCGCCGATAAATTCGTGCGAGCGGAGCTTGGCTTCGAGTAGATCGAGGCTCACGCGGTTTTCGTTGATCTTTACGGTGCGGTCGCTGCGCCCCAAAAGCATGATCTCATCTGCGCGCACATAGCCGAAATCGCGGCTTTCGAAACGCTCGCACCAAGGCGAACTGATCGTAAACTCGCCCGTTTGCAAAAATTTGTCGGCGGTTTGCTTTGCCCTAAATTTATCGCAAAGCCCGCTCTCTTGCGTAAATTTATCGTTGTGTTTGGTCGCAGAGTTCGGTGCGGAGCTGTTTTCTGTATTGGTCGCGGTTTTATCGCTAACGTCTGCATTAAATTTAGACGCCTGCTTGCCCGAGCGGTTCGCGTCTTGCCCGTCTGTATTTTGCTCGCCCGCACAGCGCGTTTTAGGCTCTGCCGCAGAATTTTCGCCGCAAGAGCTTGCCGCGAGATCGAAGGGCTTGCCCTCGCGTTTTGTCGTGCCGCAGCTATCGATATCCGTTCGGATCTGCACGCTAACGGGAGCAAATTTCTTAAGCCCCGCGCCCTCGTTGCAGGCGATCACTCCCGTTTCGCTCGAGCCGTAAATATTGACGATGCGGGCACTGCTAAGCGCTGCCAACCTATCTCGGATCGCAGGACTTAGCGGCGCACCCGCGCTAAAAATAGTGCTCAAAGGCGCTATGTTTGCAGAATCTGCGTGCTCGCATAGCGCGCCGAGCACCGTGGGCGAGCTGATCAGCACGGCGCCCGCAAGATCGGCTGCGAGGATGATTTCAGGGTAGTTTAGGCCGCCTTTTTGCGTGCGCGAGCCGCAAAGCAGCGGCACAAAGATGCTAAAGGTAAGCCCGAACATATTTTGGTGCGAGACGCCCGATAAAAATCGATCGCTTGCGCGAAGACCGAATCGTTCTACCAAAAATTCCGCCTCCAAAACCATATCGCGCAGGCTTTTTTCGATATTTTTTGCCTCGCCCGTCGAGCCCGAAGTTTTGATATAAAATTTCTGATCCGTGCGCAGTAGATGCAAAGAGACAGGCTCTTGCTCGCACGGCGCGTGATTTTGCGGCGCGTTTTTAGATGAAATTTTAGGCGCGGATTTTCCCGTATCGTGCGGCGAAATTTTTTCTAAATCATGCGGGCTAAATTCGTCTAAATTTTGCGCTGCGGCGAGATTTGGAATTTTTACGTCGCCGCCTAGATGAAATTTACCGCTAAATTTGGGCTCTCGCAGCAGTACGGGCGCAAAGCCCGCAATCAGCGCGCCGAAAAAAAACGCGATGAGCTCCGCCGCGTCCTCGCCGTAAATTTCAATCATCGGCGCGCGTTCTTGCTCTTGCGTCTGCGCCGATTGCAGGTCGCGCGCGGTATCTGTGCCGCCGCTAGAATTTTCCGCATCTTTTAAATTTACGCTTGCCGCGCTATTTTTGAGTTTGTCCGCGCCTTTTAAGTTTGCCGCTTCGCTCTGCTTGCATCCAGTTTTTGCTAAATCGCGCGCAAGAGCCGCCGCAGCAAGGATTTCGCGCTCGTAAGGTTTCAAAGAATTAATCAAATTTTTTAACATAAAATTTCCTAAAAATCATCTCGCCGCCGATCAGCGCGCCGATGAGGACGTATGAGATCGCGCCGCAGTAAACGCTCCAATAAATTTTATCTCGCGGTAGCAGCAGCGCCGCGCTAAGTAGGCCGTTTAGCACGAAAAATCCGAGCCAAATTTCGGTCAGCTTGCGCGTGTAGGCGCGGCCGTGCTCGTTGAGACCTGGCTGCTTCAAAAGCGCTAAGCGCGTGATCGCGGGCGTCGATCTTAGGCTGAGCGCGAAAAGCGCCGCGAGCGAGAAATTTATTATGAGCGGATACAGATACGCAAGCGCTCCGCCGCCAAATACGGCGCACAGCGCAAAAAATGCCGCGCTCGCGCCCTTAATAGCGTGATCTTTACTTTCAAAAACAGCTCGCGCTCCCCATAGCGCGCTCATCGCTACAAGCAAGCAGACCAGCGCGCCGCCGTGCAAAAAATAGAGGCCGAAAGGGTAAAACACGCTTAAAATTACGGTAGCTGTTTTTAAAAATATCGTTCGTCGCAATCTCTGTAATCCTTAAATTTAGCCGCAAGGGCTTGGTTTTTTTTGCCACGGCAGTTTTAGCTTCGTCACGGCGTTGGACTTTGCTGCGGCAGTTTCGGTTTTATCACGGCGGGTAGGCTCTTGCCACGGGCGCGATCGGCGCGATTATTACCGCGCTTCGATACTTTAAATTTGGCCTTAGCGTTCGATTTTAGGTGCCGCACTTTTAAAATTTTAATTCAGCCGCGCCTGCCGCCTTCAAATTCTAGCCGCATCTTAAAATTTAGCTGCGCTTTAATTTGGCTCGCGGCACTGCACTCGCGATCAAATCCACTAAATTTAAATTTAGCCGAAATTTTAAAATTTTAAAATTTTACGAAAGCGACGGTCGCAAAAGAAACAACGCCTCTAAAATTTCAAAATTTCACCCAGGCTCGCAGATTTAAAATTTTAAAATTTTGATCTGCAAAGCGCTTTACATAATAGCTTAAAAGCGGCGGGTAAGCGGGCTTTGTGCCGTGCCGCTTAACCGCTAAGCCCGCAAGCCGTTCACTCCACGCTCTTTCAATTAAAACATTCGCCGCTCGTCGCGCACCTTTGATAATATGTGCCGCTCGCCGTCAAAACACCGTGCGCCGTCAAACAACACCGCCGTATGTTTTATCTATCAAGCCAATCGCCGCCTCTGTGTCGCCGCAAACTACCGAGCCGCCGCACTCGCGATCTTACCGCGCCGCACGGCAAAATTTAACTCTCGCCGCCGGTAGTTTCCACGCTCACGCCCTGATCGAGCTTCGCTGCTACGGCATCCACGATGTCGCCAAGGGTTTGGATGTTTTTAAAATCATCGGGCATCAGCTTGTAGCCCGTGTTTTTCTTGACGTAATCGACCAGATCGATCGCGTCGATGCTGTCGATCTGCAGATCCTCGTAAATTTTAGCCTCTGGCACGACCTTGCTCTCGTCAATCTCGAAAAGCTCCACGAGCGCCTTTTTTAAAATTTCAAAAATTTTATCTTTACTCATTTTTACTCCTATTTTCGGCGATGTATTGCGCCAAAGACGCAACGGATGAGAAAATTTGCTTTAAATTTTGGGTTTTTGAGTTAAGCACGATGCCGTATTTTTTCTGCACCAAAAGCCCTAGCTCCAGCGCATCGACCGAATCGAGCCCGAGCCCGTCGCCAAAAAGCGGCTCATCGTCATTTATGTCGCCGGGCGCTACGTCTTCGAGGTTCAGCCCCGAAATGATCAGCTCCTTAAGCTCCAAAATTTCTTCGTTCACAGATTCTCCTTTTCATATAGATTTGATATTTTTTCGTAGAGTTTGCGCACTCGGATCGGGTTTGGGCGATCCGGCTCAAAGCCCGTTAGATCAAGCGCGCATAGCTCGTAGAGGTCGTATTTCATCCGAACCTCGGGCGTATCGTACCATACTTGTCCTTTTTTTAGGCTTTTAGGATCCATTTTTATCGCGACGCAATTCATATTTTTTGCGAAATTTATCGCGATGTAAAATGCCGCTTTGTGCATGGCGATGCGATCTGCGGTGCGCGTGCCCTCGGGGAAGATGATTAAGCTTTCTCCTCGCGCAAGGGCGCTGCGGCACGCATCTATCATCGCTTCCGAGCCGGTATTTGGGATGTAGCCCGCGGCTGCGATGGCGGCGGACAGGAAGGGGTTTTTGCACAGGCTTTCCTTGACTACGCAGTTTGCGCGCCGCACGTGAGCCAAAAAGATCACCACGTCAAGCAGGCTGGGGTGGTTTGCGATGATGAGAGTACCGCTAAGCGGGAGCTTGCAGCGCCAGCTCACGCCGATGCTACCGTAAAGTCGCGCGAGCAGCAAAAATATGCGCCACGAGATCATTATAAAATCGCGCACGAAATTTCGCACGACCTCTATGCGGTTTAGCCGCAGCAGCGCTACGGGGAGGAAGAGTAGGTTACCTATCATACACAGCGCGCCGAAGCTAGCGAAGGATAACGCGATGCCGATCTGCTTGATTTTGCGCCTTAGCGGATTTAACTGCTTCATCGCGCGGCGCCTCTTTCGGCGGGGATTTTATGCCTCTCGATGAGGATTTTACAGCTTTCGGCGATGATTTTGTGGTTCTCGGTGGGGATTTGATGGCTCGTCATGCGCGCGATCTCGATAAAATTTCTACGGCTTGCCGCCTGCTGCATCGTAGCGGAGTTTTCGCAGTTTTCTGCACGCGATATTTCGGCTTGCGGCGTGTACCGAGGCAATAGAATTTTTATGTTCTGAGCGGAGGCGATCTCGGCGCCCTGTGTGTGCCGAAGTAATAGAATTTTTGCGGCGCACGGCAAACTGCGATTTTGTAGAATTCTTGCCGCTTGTCGTATATGCTGCCCCAGTAAAATTTCCTCAGCTTGCCGCGTGCTTCGTCGTGCGTATTGCTGCGATAAAATTTCTATCTTTTGCCGCACATATCGCCGCAGTGCAATTTCCGCGGTTTGCCACGCACGCCGTCGCGAGAAAATTTCTGCGAAGCGCCATATGCGCTGCTTTGGCAATATCGTATGACGCGCCGTCTGATTAAATTTATAGCTCGCGGCGCAGTTAAATTTAAAATTTATCGCAACGCTTTGTCGTATGCATTTTGCCTGATAGGCTACTTGGTTCATCGCGCGGCTAAATTTAAACTCGTAACCCAAGCTTTGTTCTGCTGAAAATATGAAATTTACAGCCCGCTGCGCGTAGCATTTCGGCTCGCCGCATCTGTCTTTATGGCGGAATTTTACGGTGTACTGCTGCGGTAAAATTTTTATAGCCCGCGACTTGCACCGCTTAGGCAGATTTTTTTCAGTTCGTTGCGTATGTCTCGGCGGCGTATTTTCGCAGTGTGCCTCATTGCAACTCGATTTGGGGGCGTATGGCGCGCATCCTTTCAGCGTGCTTTTAAGATGCACCGTTTGGGCGAGCTCGTGTTTGATAGCGCTGCTAAATTTAAAACCTTCACTATATCCGCGTTTGGCGGAGCGGCTAAATTTAAAGCTCGTCGTTCGCGCCCTTGCGGCTCCGTGTAGCTTGGGATTTTGATCAAATTTGCTCGTCTCGCCGCGCTTGCTCGTGCGATGAAATTTTACTATTTTAGCGCTCACGATCTTGCCTCAAAAAAGCTGCGATTTTGGCGGGATCTTTAGCGCGCCAAAGATAGTCCAAAACCCCGTCGCTGCTGCGCCATTCGCGCTTGCCGGAGAGGATTTTAGCCAAAAATTCCACCGCGGTATCTAGCGGGATTTTGCCGTCCCTTTTAAAGCTTCGTAAAATTTCATTCTCGGCTCGCGATTTTGGATGTTGTGCTTCTAGGCTCTGCGCCGTCGCGTCTGCAACGTGCGGCGAAATTTCGATCTGCACGTCATCTCCGCGCTGAAGCACCAGAAGTAGGGCACAGGCAAAGTCGCAGCGCTTCAGATAGTCGTTGTTTGCCTCCTCAAAATAGCAGAGCAGGGCGATTTTATCGTTATCCGATTTGCATTCGCCGCCCTTGCTTGCTTCGTTCGCGTCCTGCGCGGAGCCGGAATTTTCCGCGCCTTCTTTCAGCCTCGCAGTGGCGATTATTGCGCCGTTTTCGAGCGCGCAGGCTGCTGAGATCGTCGAAATTTCGGTGTGATTTTGCGTAAAAATAGCATTTTGCGCCGCGATCGCGTTGAGTACGCTGACGCAAAAGCTCGAAGGCGAGACGCTTTCCTCCATCGAGCCGAGCAGGCTAAAACAGCGGTTGATCTCGCCAAGGCGCGAGCAAAAAACGAGCGGCATTCCTTCGTGCTGCATCGCGGAGCTTTGCATCGCATGATCGCAGGCTCCCGAGCATTCGTTTGCTTTGGAATTTTGCCTCGCGGAATTTAAAGAATTTTTATTTGTGAAATCCTGCGGCGCCGAATTTAAATTTTGCGGCATAAAATTTGAAGAATTTTCGCTTGAAAAATCCTGCAGCGGCTGATTTGGCACAGCGGCGTGGTTTTTATCCGAATCTAAATTTTGCGGAACGGGATTTAAGGAGCCTTTATCGACTAAGTTTTGCGGCGCGTTTTGCGAAATTTCGCCTAAAAGAGAGATGCAAAGTTTTGCCCCGAGCCCCAAGCGGCGGCGCTGTAACGGCGGAATATGATCAAGAGCCGGCTTCTTCTTCAAAGGCTCTAAGGCTAAAATTTCCTCTTTTAAGCGAGCGTGAGCAGAAATTTTTAAATTTTCTACGAGGCTATTTTGTAAAGCCTCGCTCTCGCGCGCAGCGAAATTTTTGTAAAGCTCCGCCGCCTTTTCGGAGCTGCAATCAAAAGTGCGCGCGGAGCTAAATTTAGATGCAACCGCTTCTTGTTTTAATCCCAGCTCCGAGCCACGCTTGGTAAAATTTTCAATAAAACTCTCTGCGGTAAGGTCGCAACCTGCGCTTTTGTTATTTTCGCACACTGCAAAATTTGCAGAATTTATAGAATTTTGCTCGCAGTCCGAAATATCTGTAAAATCTTGCGTAGAATTTGCCGTAAAATCATACGTAAAATTTTGATCCGTATCGCAAGCGAGATCGGAATTTCCGCCTAAGCTTACATCGGAAATTCCGTCCGAGCAAGCGGCGAGATTTTTATAAAACTCCGCCGGCTCGCCCGAAATTATCGCGCTTGCGTAAGATATGCCGAAGCTTAGTTCATTTTGCAATGTAGCCTCTTAACGTGACACCGCTCATTATCGTGCCTACGCCGCATTCAAACTCTTTGTCGCTTACGAAAACGTTTTTGTAATAATAGCTCGTGATATTGACGACCTTATTGCCGCCCTCTTTTTTAGCGCGATCTTGAAAGCTAAGCAGCGCCGATAAAAACGCACGGTTGCATGCGGCTTGATCGGTCTTATTGATGCTGTTTGTTTTTTTGTTCGAGCTTAGTTGCTGCGTGATCTTTCTGCCTGCAGATTTGTTACCGAAGTAGAATTTTATGTTCGGATCGAGCTTGGCTTTAGCGTCTGGCTCTGCAAGTGCCGCAGCGATCGGGAAGCGCACGACATCGTTTTTGGCATAAGCTGCATTAGCGACAAAAAGCGTCGCAACTGTGAAAAATAGAAATTTTTTCATTTTCTCTCCTTTAACCGATAAATTTTTTAAAAATCAAAGAGGTGTTTACGCCGCCGAAAGCGAAGTTGTTATTCATAACGTAGTCCGTCTTTATCTCCTGCGGCTTCGTGAGGTACCTAAGCGGCGCGCACTGCGGATCGATATCGCGCAAATTTAGATTTGGATAAAACAGCCCCTCGTTCATCATCATCACCGAGATGAAGCTTTCTAGCGCCCCGCACGCGCCCAAAGTATGACCCAAATAGCCTTTGTAGGAGCTCACTGGCGTTTGCGAGCCGAAAATTTCATGCGTCGCCGTAGATTCCGCGACGTCGCCCTGTCTGGTCGCCGTGGCGTGGGCGTTTACGTGCCCGATGAGACCCGGCGAAATTGCGGCATCTTTGAGCGCCAGCTGCATCGCCGCGCGCATAGTCTCACTCTGTGGGCGGGTGATATGCGTGCCGTCGCAGGTCGTGCCAAAGCCCACTATCTCGGCGTAAATTTTAGCGCCGCGCGCAAGTGCGCTTTCGAGGCTTTCTAGCACGAACATAGCGCCGCCTTCGCCCAAAACCAATCCATCGCGCGCTATATCAAAGGGTGCGGGGCTGAGGGTAGGGGTGTCGTTTTTACAGCTCGTGGCGTAGAGCTTATCAAATACGAATGCCTGGCTTGGGTGCAGCTCGTCCGCGCCGCCTGCCAGCATCATATCCGCAAGGCCAAATTTTATCGCTTCGTAGGAGTAGCCGATCGCTTGAGACGCGCTCGTGCACGCAGAGCTCGTGGGGATGAGCCTACCTTTTAGTCCGTAGTAGATCGCGATATTCGCAGCGACGGTGTGAGGCATCATCTTGACGTATGAGTTGGCGTTGAAGGTGCTATCCTTGCCATGCAAAATATCTATGACCTCGCCAGTAGCCTTCGCATCGCCGCTACAGCTACCCGCTGCGACGCCCATACGACCGTCCTTTATGCACTCATCTTCTAAAAGCCCCGCATCCGCCAGAGCTTCACCCGCGGCATCTACGCCAAGCATTGCTACCTTGCCCATCGAGCGGGTATCTTTGCGGCTCCAGTGCGCGGGCGGCGCGTAGTTTGGTATCGGCGCACCCAGCCTTGTATTTAGCTCCTCGCCGAAGATATCCCATTCGCCCATATAAACTACGGCGCTTTTTTGCTGCGCCAAATTCTGCTTTATGCTCGCCCAGTCCCGCCCGAATGCACAGACATTGCCAAAACCCGTAATAACTACTCTATTTAACATAATCCACCGTCTATTTTAATAACCTCTTTTGTGATATATGCGGAATTTTCGCTTAGCAAAAACTCCACCAAATGCGCTACCTCGCTCGGCTCGCCGATGCGGCCTAGCGGAATCGCGCCCAAAATTTGCTCGCTTGCGGTTTCGTTTATACCTTCGCTCATCGCTGTTTTGATGAGCCCGGGAGCTACCACGTTTACCGTGATCTTGCGGCTTGCAAGTTCTATCGCCAGCGATTTTGCCGCGGCGATTAGGCCTCCTTTGCTAGCGGCGTAGTTACTCTGGCCGCGGTTGCCGGCAATTCCGCTAACCGAGCTCATCACTACGATACGCCCGCCCTTTTTGGCGCGGATCATCGGCATCAGTGCGGGCTTTATGACGTTGTAAAACCCGCCTAAATTCGTATCTATCACGCTTTGCCAATCCTCGCGCTCGAACCACACGAAGGAGTTATCCCGCGTAATGCCCGCGTTTAGCACGATGCCCCAGTATGCGCCGTTTGCCTCTATGTCTGCTTCGATACGCTCCTGCGCCGCAGCGGTATCTGCGACGTCAAATTTTAAAATTTGAACTTCCGCTGCGCCTGCGTCCAAGCAGCGTTTCGCTACGTCTTTTAACTTAGCTTCGTTGCGCCCGTTTAGCGCCAAGCCGTAGCCCTTTTGCGCTAAATTTAATGCACACGCCTCGCCGATACCGCCGCTTGCTCCGGTAATTAAAATTCTCTTAGCCATTTATACTCTTTATCATTTCGTCGCTCGCGCGCATTACGCTAAGCGTAGCGCTTGCGATATGTTCGCCGCCGCAGCTGATCTCGCAGTCGAAGATATATAATCCTTCGCCGTCGCTTACGCTCTGCCTCGCCGTCGTGATTACGCGCTCGCCCACCTTTAGGCTCGCGCGCGAAATATCCAGGTTTCGCACGCCCAGCAAAAATCCGAGCCTCGCCTCACCGTCGTTTCGATAGCCCGAATACACGCCGATGCACTGCGCCATGATCTCCATATACGCGTAGCTGCCGAGCTTCCCGTTTTCGGTAAACGGTGAGTCCTCTTTAACGCTAAATGCACAGCTCGCATATCCGTCGCTAACCTCTAAAATTTCATCTGCGAAGACCATATATCCGCTCTGCGGTAGGATGCTAGAGGCTCTCATACGCGTCCTATTATGGTTACGGCGTTATCTCCGCCGAAAGCAAAGCTTAGATTCATCGCGGTATCTACGCGCGCTTTTTTTGCTTCGCATGCGAGATTGAATTTAGACAGCGCAGCCGGAATTTCGCTCGTTTGCGAAGCTTGATCCGCGGCGTCTTTTAAAATTTTATCATCCGTGCCTTGCACAGCTTTAGACGCAGCCAAAATTTCATCCGCGCTATTTTTTGAAATTTCACCCTGCACGTTTTGCAGAATTTCACCTCCCGAGCTACATAAAATTTGATCGCTTGCGCTGTTTAAAATTTCATCGTTTCGCTCGCCGTGCCGTGCCTGCGCACCACGAAAAATTTCAATCTCCGAGCCGCGCCAAATTTTATCGTTTGTAAAATTCGGCGGGATCACGCCCTGCCTGATCGCCTCGTAGCAGACGGCAAGCTCGATCGCTCCCGCAGCGCCCAGGGTATGTCCGGTCGCCCATTTGGACGAGCTTGCTGGCGCTAAGGGTAGGGCGGCGCTCATAGCCAAGGCCTCCATCGCGTCATTGGCCGCAGTGCCCGTGCCGTGTAGATTTACGTAGTCCACGCTTTGCAGCTGCGCCGATTTTAGCGCGGTTTTGATCGCTTTGATCTGCATGCGTGCGCCTGGATCGGGCTTTGTGATATGATAAGCGTCGGAGTTTGCTGCGTGAGCCAAAAGCGCGACGTCGCTTATACGCTCGCGCGAAAGCACGAATGCGCAGGCCCCTTCGCCCAGATTTGTGCCTGATCGCGCCTCTGAAAACGGTTTTAGCAGCTGCTCGCTTAAAATTTCAAGCGCGCTAAAGCCCTGCAGCGTGAGCTCGTCGAGTGCGTCGGCGCCGCCGAAAACGACCGCGTCGCAAAGTCCCGCGCAGATAAGGCGCGAAGCTTCGATTAGAGCTTTATTTCCGCTGGTACACGCACTCGAAACTCCGATCGCGACGGATTTTAGCCCAAAGCGTTCGCGGATAAAATTTGCAGGGTTCGCGTGGGAGTTGCGCTCGAAGCAGAAGTTTTTAAATTTATCGTTTGCGTCTTTTGAATTTTTGGCGGAATTTTCGCCGTTTGCAGTAGAAATTTCACTGCGCGGCGCGGAGCTCTCGCCGTCTTGCGAGATAAAATTTCCCGCGTCTTTACCGCAAGCGAAAAATTCCGCATAGTTTTCCTGCACGCCGGTATTGGTGGTCGCAAACACCACGCCAATGCGGTGCGCGCCGAATTTTTGCACGGCTTGCTCTATTTGTTCTTGCACGCCTAGGCAGGCGTAAAGCGCCAGGGCGTTCGTGCGCGTAGCGTAGGCGCGATCTTTGATCTGCGGCAGCGGCGTATCCACGCGCCCAAAGATGAAATTTTTGCCACAGACGCTAAGCTTTCGCAGCGCGGATCTTTTTTCGCACAGCGCGCTAAAAAGCTCTGCGGCGCTGTTTGCGCCCGCGCAGATGAGCCCGGGGCTACTTAGATACTGCGTCATATCGGCGCCCCTTTGCGTTTATGGCGAAATTTGCTTTATCCGCATTCTCAAGCAGGGATAAAAATACTCGCTCGCTTTGCGAATCGGGCGGAAGGAAGCCGTCGTTGCGAAATTTCGCCTCGCCGTGCGCGATCGATAAAATTTTACGTGCGATCGGCGCGCCTAGCATATCGAGCCAGACGAGCTTGTAGCGGCTCTCCTCGCCGCTTGCGGGTGAAATTTTGGAGATCAGGGCTCTGCTTTTTACGCCGAGCTCGTCCGTCAGGATGAACTGTTTTTGGCTAAATTCCGCTATCCACTCGGGCGCTTTGCGCACGCATCCGCCTATAAAAAACGCGGCGCAAAGCAGAATGAAAGCCGTTTTGGAAATAGCGTAAAAACCATAAACAGGTCTCAAAAATTCTCCCTAAAAACGAGCGAAATCAAAATCTCGCCCTCCAAAATATAGCTCTTGTGTGACCACGCCCTGCCGCGCTCATCAAGCGCCAGAGCTTCACCGCCTGCGCCGCGCGCCAGCCCCACGCGATCAAGCGCGTAAAAACCTAGGTTTCGCGCCTTAATCAGCGCCTCTTTGATCGTATAAATTTTATAAAAAACGAGCGCCTTTTCGCTTTCGTCCGCCGCCGCCGCCAAAAGCTCGCGCTCAAAGGCGTTGAAACAAAACTCGCTCGCCGCGGCAAAATTCCGCAGTTTTAAAATTTCAAGATCGAGCCCGAATTTTTGCCTCGCTAGAGCCACGGCGACGATCGTTTTGCCCTCCGCGCTTTTGTGCGAGATGCAAAATTTGCCGCGCTTTTTAAAGCGCGCCTTAAGCGCCCGCGAAACGCGAAACTCGCGCAGATCGCCTCGCACGCGCGCCAGCTTTTTATCGCGCCTGCTCAAAAGCCGCCTTGGGGCGCACAGATCCTCGTCGGTGATTAAAATTTTTATCTCGCTCATAAAGCCCTGATTTTACTAAAATAGTCTTTATAAAAATATAAAATAGCGCTGCAGCGTTAGAATTTCGTTTAAAATTTATTTGATGCGATTGGGCCTAAAAGTGCACTAAAACATAAAATTCATCGCGTTTGCGCTAAGGCCTCGCGCGCGATAAAATTTTAAAATTTATCGCGTTTACGATCTGCGCCGCGCGCTTTTTGGTTCGTCGCGTGTAGTTTTGCGGCGTAGGCTGTATTCGTTGCGCTCGTCTTGTTCGTCGTATTTTGTGTGACCGTCATGTTTGGTTAAATTTTAGCGTGGCGGTATCAGGCGGCAAGCGGCACAGGGTTTGAAAACATCGGCGCGGAATTTTAAAATCTGCGATAAAATTTCTACCGCATGTGGCGTTTGTGCTAGAGCTTTTGCGGCGAAATCTAGATGCGTCGTGCGATGAAATTTTAAAATTCCGAAGCGAAATTTTAAATCACGAGCAGTGCGTGGCGCAGCAGGCGTCGCAGTATGGCAGCGCAAAATTAGCCGCATTTTAATAAAACGGCATAAAATTTAAGCGCTCCTGAATACGGCAGCTTGAAATTTAATTAAAGCGGCACGAAATTCAATCGCGCTTAGCTGCCGCAACCGCATTAAATTTTGAGCCGCGCCGTGCCACACTAAATTTGCCGCCAAGCCGCATTAAATTTTATGTAAAATTTCGCCGCTAAGCTACGACAAATTTAGATCAAAATTTCGCTAGCATGCCTATCTGTGGTAATTTTTTACGAATTTTTCTATGCGCTCAAAGCCGCGTTTTAGATTTTCTATAGAGCATGCAAAGCTTATGCGGAAGTGCCCATCCATGCCAAATCCGCTTCCTGGCACCGTGGCTACGAGCCCTTTATCTAGCAGTTGCATGCAGAATTTCATACTATCAGGTTCTACCTGAGAGCAATCTATGAAGAAATAAAATGCGCCATCTGGTTTTACGACACTAAGCCCTGGGATCGCACCTATCGCGTCCGCGCCGAAGTCGCGCCTGCGCTCGTATTCGCGTCTCATCTCCTCGATATATTCATCCGCCTCACCCCGCAGCACGGGTATGGCGCCTGCTTGGACGATGCTAGCTACGTTGCTGACGCTTTGGCTTTGTAGGCTGATCATAGCCTTATTTAGCTCATCGATCGCGCACGCCGTGTAGCCGAAGCGCCAGCCGGGCATCGCGCCGCATTTGCTTAGCCCGTTGATCGTCACGGTGCGCCTAAACATATCCTCGCTGATGCTTGCTGCGGCTATGAAGCTCTTGCCGAAGACAATTTTTTCGTAAATTTCATCGGCAATTACCAAGATATCCGTGCCTTTTAGTACTTCCGCAAGCTCTTGCAGCTCCTGCCGCGAATATACGGCGCCTGCGGGGTTGCTCGGGTTGAAAAGGCACAGCGCCTTCGTGCGCGGCGTGATCGCGGCTTTGAGCTGTGAGGCGGTGATTTTATATCGGTTTTCCGCCTTGGTGTTTACAATGATGGGCTTGCTGCCGCAAAATTTTACAATTTCAGGGTAGGTGACCCAATAAGGCGCCGGTATTATGACCTCATCGCCTTCGTTTAAGATGCAGTTAAAGGCGTTAAATAGCGAGTGTTTGGCGCCTACGTTGGTGATGATCTGATCGGGCCTGTAGTTTAGGCCGTTGTCGCGCTTTAGCTTCTGCGCGATTAAATTTAAAATTTCAGGCGTTCCGGCAACCGGCGTATATTTTCCACAGCCCTTAGCCATAGCCTCTATGACAGCTTTTTTGGCGACCTCTGCGGTATCGAAATCAGGCTCGCCTGCGCTTAGGATTACGATGTCTTGCCCCTGCGCTTTCATCTGCTTGGCTTTGGTGCTGATTGCGATCGTTAGGCTTTCGCCGAGCTTGCTTACGCGACTTGAAAGTGTTAATTTCATTGATGCTCCTTGGATTGGTTTAGACAATTTAAAATTTGATTTTTGACGCTAAAAGCCCTGCCGCTACTTGGGTCTTGGTTGTAGATATCGTCGATTTTATAATCGCCTCCGCTACGGACGAGTTTGTAGATTATAGTCTGCGCACCGTAGGGGCAGGTTTGAGTTACTACGACAGTATCGCGCTGCCCTAGCTCAAAATCATATTTCGCGTCGTCGCAGACATCTTGACCGCCGATTACCGGATCGTAGTCCAAGCAGCCCACCTCACCTTCGCCAGCAGATGCTTCATCTTGCATAAGCACGGATCTGAAAGAAGCTGATAGGGCATTTTTGTGATCGCCGAAATAGGTGTCCTTGATGTATAGACTTTTTACTAGGCTTATTCTGGCGTCGTCCGCGGAATTTTTCGCGCTATTAGCATCGCTGCCGCTTGCCGACAAAATAGCAAAAATTGTAAAAAATAGAGCTTTTTTCACTTTAACCCTCTTATTTTAATGATTTCAGATACTCTTCGTAGAATTTGTTTAGATTCTCATCCATTGCGGAGATATCTTTTCTGCCACTGCAGATGCAATCTTCCAAAATTTCGATACGCTTGATGAGATATTTGATAAGCTCCTGGCTGATATCGGGAATTTTATTATGCGCCAAAGGATCGCTCTCACAGCCGCCTAAAATTCTAGCAGGCACGCCTACGGCGGTGCAGTTTGGCGCGACATCCTTTACGACGACGGAATTTGCGCCGATTTTAGAATTTTCGCCGATCGTGATATTGCCTAACACCTTAGCTCCTGCGCCTACTACGACGCCGTTTTGCAGCGTCGGATGGCGCTTGCCGTGCTCTAAGCTCACGCCGCCGAGAGTTACGCCCTGATAGATCAGACAGTTATCGCCGATGATCGCGGTTTCTCCAATGACAAGCCCCGTAGCGTGGTCAAAAAACACGCCCGAGCCGATACGTGCGCCCGGGTTTATATCTACGGCGGTGATTATGCGGCTAAGCCCGCTGATAGCGCGAGCAATGAGCTTAAAACCTCGCTCGTAGAAAAAATGCGCAAAGCGGTAATTTATTAGCGCCCAGACGCCTGGATAGCAGAAAAATATCTCAAATACGCTGTTGCATGCGGGGTCTTGGCGCAAGGGCTCGGTGAAGTCCCGTTTTAAAATTTGCCAAAAACTCATTTGATCGTCTTTAAGTAGCTATTGTCGTTTAAAAACAGATATAGCTCGCCAAGGATATGCTTTTTCTCTTTATCTCCGATAAGATTTGATTTTTCGACGCGTTCGTTTAGGCTTTCGCGGATATCTACTACGTCGTAGTCCATATCCTCCAAGATGTCGATGACCGATTGAGATTCGATAAAATCCTTGATCTCAAAGCCGCCGTCATCCTTTAAAATCACGGTCGCCTCTGTTGGGTGTGCAAAGAGGTTGTGGCTCATGCCAAGCACCTCCTGATAGGCTCCGACAAGGAAAAAGCCCAAAAAATACTCCTCTTTTTCGGGATCAAAATCGTGCAAAAATAGCGGATTTTTTTGATTGTCGAATTCTATCTCGCCGTCGCTATCGCAGGTGATATCCCAGATCGACGCCGATAGCGTGGCGCGCTCATCCAGCCTCTCTAACGGCATGATCGGGAAGTGCTGCTTGATGCCCCAAAAATCTGGCAGGCTTTGAAAGATCGAAAAATTTACCAAATAGCGCTCTTGGGCGTTGCCTAGGGAGTTTAAAAAATTACTATACTCTTGCTTGTTGCCTAAAATTCCATACGCCTTTCGCATTATTAGATGAACCAAAATTTCGCCGTTTGAGCGGTCGATTAGATCGACGTATCCCAGATCAAAAAGGGTAAGCACGCTCTCCATGTGCGACATAGCATCGTGCAGATACTCTAGCGCGTTGGAGGGCTTTAGAGTTTTATACAGATCGTATAGTTCGGCGACTACCGGCGGATTGTCCTTTTTTAGGGCGAGCTTCTCTTCGGCGTATTCTTGGGTAAAAAGCTCCAAAATCGGCGCTACGAGTACTGCATGGCTGGCGGCTACGTATCTTCCGCTCTCGATAAAAATATCAGGCTCGGCCTCTTTTTTATCCTCTGCGATTGATTTTAGCAAAAAAACCACGTCGTTGGCGTATTCTTTTAGCGTATAGTTGCGGCTGGAGCTTTCTTTGGCTTGGGAGTATTCGATAGCGAGCCCTCCGCCTAAATTTATGGATTTTAAATTTTTCGCACCCATTTTGCGAAGCTCGGTATAGATGTTACCCGCCTCGATGAGGGCCTTTTTGAGCGGATGGATCTCTGTAATCTGTGAGCCGATATGAAAATGGATCATCGTAAACTGCTCGATGAGATCGTTTTTCTTGAGTAAGTTTATCGCCTCTATAAGCTCGGTCGAGGTAAGACCGAATTTGGAATTTATCCCGCCGCTTTTCGCCCACAATCCGCTTCCGGAGTTATGCAGCCTGATGCGTAGCCCGATGAAAGGCTTTGGTGCAAACCGCTCCTTAGCCGTTTCGATGATGGTTTCAAGCTCGTTTAACCCCTCGATCGTAAGCGTTACGTTATGCCCCATCTCTGCGGCGATGAAGCCGATATTGATGAGCTCCTTATCTTTAAAACCGTTTACGGTAATCGGCGCGCCGTAGTTATTATACGCCATCGCTAGCAGCAGTTCGGGCTTGCTGCCGGCTTCGAGTCCGTATCCGTAAGGCTCGCCGATATCGACTAAATTTTTAACGAAGCCGGGGAATTGATTTACTTTAAGCGGATAGACGGCGTGGAATTTTCCCTTGTAATCAAACTCCTTAATAGCGCGGTTAAAATTTGAGTAAATTTCGACGATCTGCTTTTTGATGAGGTGCGGGAAGCGTAGCAGTATTGGGCCTCGCACGCCGTCTGCGCGGATCTCTTTTATGATATCCACCAAAGGCTGCTTGAAATCGGAGTTTAGGCATAGCTTGCCGCCGTCTATCGTGAAGTTGGAATTTCCCCAGATATTTAGTCCGTAATCGTTCATGCTCTATCCTTAAAAAATGCTTCGACCTCTTTAAATTTAATCGCAAAGGTGGTTTGATCCTCTAAATTTTTACACCACACTTCGGCGCGATCAAACTCGTCCTGCCCGATGCAAAGGCAAAATTTAGCCTCCGCCCCGTCGGCTGCCTTTAAATGCTTGGCTAGGCTCTTGGGCTCGTATGAAATTTGAGTTTTACAAAACTTTCGCAGCTTTAGCGCAAACGAAAACGCCGTGCTTACGAATGCTTCATCCAGCGCGCCGATATAAAGTCCCTCGCGCGCTTGTGGGCTTTCGCGCGTTTTTAAAATTTCGGCTATTCGCTCGATACCGATCGCAAAGCCCACGCCCGGCGTCTTTCTGCCGCCTAAAAACTCCACGAGTCTGTCGTAGCGCCCGCCGCCGCCTACGGCGCTTTGCGCGCCAAGCTCGCTTGAGACGAACTCGAAGGCGGTTTTACAGTAGTAATCAAGCCCGCGCACGAGTTTAGGATCGATCTCAAATTTTTGCCCGTTTTGGGTTAAAATTCTTTGCAGCTGCGTAAATTCCGCGGCGCAGGCGTCGTTTAAATTTTCAGTTATAAGAGGCGCGGCGGCTAAAATTTTCTGGCAGCTTTCGTTTTTGCAGTCCAGCACGCGGATCGGATTGGTGTCGATGCGCCTTTGGCAGTCCTCGCAGAGCCTGTCTTTGCGCTCTTGTAAGAAATTTACGAGCTTGATTTTATACGCAGGCATGCACTCCTCATCGCCTAAAGAGTTGATTTTAAGCGTTGCGGCGACATTCAGCTCTCGTAAAATTTGAGCTAGCATCAAGATCACGCTCGCGTCCTCATAGACGCTACTTTGCCCGAAGCACTCGACGCCGAATTGATGAAACTCGCGCAGGCGCCCCTTTTGCGGACGCTCGTAGCGAAACATCGAGCCGTGGTAATAAAATTTATGCACGCCGCCGCTACGGTCTAGCTTTTTTTCGATAAAGGCGCGCACGACACCCGCGGTGCCCTCGGGGCGCAGGCAGACGCTATCGCCGCTTTTGTCGCTAAACTCATACATCTCCTTGCCGACGATGTCGCTGCTCTCGCCGACGCTGCGGCGAAATAGCGCGGTCTGCTCGAGCTTGGGAGTTTCGATGAGGCAAAAGCCGTAATTGCGCGCCACGCGCTCGCACACGCTTAAAATTTGCGAGTAGATGCGCGCTTGCTCGCCTGAAATATCGTTCATACCGCGAAGTGCCTTGATCATCGATAAAATCCTTTGTGAAATTTTAAAATTTTTCGGGGCGATTATAGTTAAATTTACCTAAATTTTAAGCCCTGCCGCTGCCGCTTCGCATCGGTTTTGCTTATTTACATCGCGCGCCGCAAAATAAAATACGCTTCATGATAAATTTAAATTTGGCGAAGCACGGCCAAAAAAGCAAGCCTAGAAAGGTCGTTAAATTTCAATCGCCTATGCAAGCTCGAGCGAAAGTATTTCCGTGACCTTGCCCGCTTCGTCCTCGCAGCTTACGGCGATATAATCAAAGCCGTTTGCCTTGACCTCATCCCACGAGGCGGTCTCGCCGTTTATCAGTAGGACCTTGCCGCTCTCATCCGTTTCGTATTCGTCCATTTCGTCGCCGTAGAGAGTGCTGTAGCCGAATTTTAAGCGGATTTTGCACGGCGGTAGGTTAAATTTCGCTAGCTCGCGGCGGGCTACTTTTTCTGCATCGAGCTCGTCGCAAAACATCGCGTTGTAGCCGTGTGCAGCGCCGTCGAAAAGTAAAATTTCCTCGCCCGTTTTCACGCATTTGGCTACGAGCTTGCACGGCACGAGCTCGTCCTCGTCGTAAAAATCGGCGATGTAATCGTTCGGTAAGGCTTCGCTGCGAAAAAGCTCGCCGAAATAATAAATTTCAAAATATTCGCCGCCCGCGCCGGATCTTATTTGGGCATTTAGATAATCGTCCCAAGTTACGTTAAATACGTGATTTGCTAGATAGGTAGGCACCCTCTCGTTCATCTTTGCTCCTTTAGCGTAAATTTTAAAATTTCGCAAAATTATAACGTATCTCGCGTCCGAGGCGTCTGCTTTGTGGGGCGCGTATTATCTGGGCTCTACGTCCTACGTCTGCTTGCTACCGCAACGCGGCTTGAAATTTTACTTCTGGCACGGCTTGAAATTTTACTTCTGGCACGGCTTGAAATTTTACTGACGGCGCGGTTGTCGCTCGCGCTCGCACATACAGGCTCGTTGGCGAGCTGGGCTTAAGAGATGAATAAGCCCTGCCGTTCGCACTCTTTTGTGCATACGCAGCCTGTGGGCACGGCTTGCAAAATTTTAACCCGCTCGCGCCGTTTGCGAATTCTAATCCGCTTGTACCATTTATAAATTTTAATCCGTTTGTATCTCACGCAAATTTTAATCCGATTGCGCCATGTGTAAATTCTAATTCACTTATGCCATTTGCGAATTCTAATCTGCTCATGCTGTTGGCAAATTCTAATCTGCTCGCATCATTTGTAAATTTTAAGCCGCGCGCCGCTAGGTTTAATATATTCCGCACTGCGAAGCGGTTTGATTTTAAAATTTAATTTGCGATGTGTCGCGCCAGCTCGCCGCACGCTTCGTAAATTTAAGCGCTACGCAAAATTTAACGCATTGCGAAAATTTTAAATTTTACCGTGGCGCAGGTCGCGTGCCGTTTCGGCTTAGGCGTGTATTTTTAACCGGCTAAGCTTGGCGGTAAAATTTCTACTTCGCCGCTTTCATAGCCAAGAATTCCTCGTAGCGGCGGTCGATGATCTCTTTGATCTCGGCGTAATTCTGCGGCGAGTTTTCTATGTAAAAATAGGCGTTGTCGAAGTTTTTATCGCCGAATTTTCGCGCGACGAAATCGTCGTAATCTTGCAAATACCAGCCGTGCGTTTTGGCAAATTTCGTGCGGTCCGTGGTGTAGTAGGCCTTCGCAAAGGCCTTGCCCGCGGTGTTTAGCTCGTCGCTGCCTAGCACGCCGTCCATGGCGCCAAAGAAATACCCGCGATAATCAAAGCTATCGTCCATCCGCGCTATATCGTCCGCGAAATCCGCCGCGAAGTCCTTGGAATAGAGCTTGCGCTCCATACACCAGCGGAAGAAAAACGCGATGTGCGTCGCGCCGTTTTCCTGCGGAATGTCAGTCGGCGCATTTTTCGCGCCCCAATGCCATTTTGCCTTGTCGTAGGTCACGTAAGCCATTTTGCTCTCCTTTTTTTGGACTTTTAAGTTGCATAAAATTTTAGAAATTAAAAGCAAACGACGCTTGGTAAAGCTCTAAATTTTATCCGATGCAATCTGCGCCGTGAAATTTCAAATTTTATATCAGATCGCCCG
Organism: uncultured Campylobacter sp.; assembly: GCA_963530525.1. Classification (GTDB taxonomy): domain Bacteria; phylum Campylobacterota; class Campylobacteria; order Campylobacterales; family Campylobacteraceae; genus Campylobacter_B. Next base: position 117,371 of record CAUSEA010000001.1, on the reverse strand, counting down.
TTACCTTATAAGCGCATTCGCTTCGTAAAATTTTGCCGCGGCTAAAATTACGTTTAAATTCTATCGCATCTCGTAGAATTTCACGCGCCCCGTCCTATGTCCTTTAGTCGCTGCTTTGCCGCAGCCGTCACGTCCTCTTCGTAATCATACCACGCAAACATCGCGCCGTGCTGCACCGAGCCGCCCAGCAGATCGCCTCCCTGGCGGTTTTTCAGATCGATATTTGCGACCTTAAATCCATCCAGCGTCGCTGCGAACTCACGCAGGCGCTGCGGCGGAGATTTGAGCTTGGTGTAGAGGTAGCAGCGCCCCGCCTGGCCCTTGCGCCCGACACGCCCGCGCAGCTGATGAAGCGACGCGAGCCCCATCCGCTCGGCGCCCACGATTAAAATGACGCTAAGTCGCGGCAGCGAGATGCCCACTTCGACGATCGTCGTGGTTATCAGCAGCCGCCCTTCATCGCGGAAGCGGCGCAAAACCTCTTCCTTGTCCTTGTCGCTGCCGTGGGTAATCATCACGTCTGCAAACTGAGCCTTCCAAAACGGCGCCGCCTCCTCAAGGCTTTGATAGACCGAGCTTTCACTTTGCTGCACTAGCGGATAGACGATGATCGCTTGATTGCCCGCGGCAAGCTCGCGGCGCAGATCCTGCATAAAGCCCGCAAATCCGTCGTTTTGTAGGATTTTGGTTTTGATACGCTTTTCAAACGGTAGCTGTTTTAAAAAGCTGAAGCTCACGAGCTCGGACTGGATCATGCTCAGCGTGCGCGGTATCGGCGTGGCGCTAAACTGAATGAAATGCGCACGAAACTCGCCGTTTTCGGTGAGGCGCGCGATCTTTTCGCGCTGGTTGGAGCCGAAGCGGTGCTGCTCATCGACCATTATGAGATTCGACGGCGCGAGCTCGTGGTAGAGCAGGGCGTGAGTGCCGATGATAAGGTGCGCGCCCGCGAAATTAGGCTCGCGATCGCCGCTTTTTACGAGCAGGACTTTTATCTGCGGCGGCAGCAGGCGGCGCGCCTCGGCGTAAATCTGCTCGGCCAAGATGCTTGTAGGCGCCATCAGATAGCTGATGCGCGGGTAGTTCATCGCCGCGCTCGCGAGGATGACGAGCGTCTTGCCGCTGCCTACGTCGCCCATGACGACGCGGCGGCGCGCTAGAGGGCTTTGCAGATCGCTAGCGATGTCCTTTATCGCGCTTAATTGATCGCGCGTAGGCTCAAAAGGAAGAGAAGCAAGCCAGTCCGAAATGTCGCGCAGCGGGTAAATTTGCGCCGGGAAACTCGTTTTTTTCGCGCTTAGCTTTTGCAAGTAGTTTAGAATTTCTACAAATTTCAGCGTGCGTAAAATTTCAGCTCCGCTCATAGATGCGACGGCTACGCTCTTGACGGCATCGGCGGCATGGACAGTTCCGGCGTCGCTTGCAATTTGAGCGATTGTAGGTATGGCGGTCGTAGCTTGGGCGGCTGCGGTCTGGATAGTTTCAGTTTGATAATGCGTAGGTTGCACGGCACAATCGCGCGAAGCGCTCATCGGTGCGGCGAGCGCGTCTTGAACAGCCTCGGCGGCGCTTGCGGTCTGAGCGATCGTAGGCTTTGCGGTTGCGGTCTGCACGGCTACTACCGTCTGAAGCTTTTCGGTTTGATCGCATACGGGCTGCACTCCCGTAGCTTGTGCGTTCAAAGTTTGGGTGGTTGTGAATTGCGCGCTCGCTACTCGGCTTGAAGTTTGGATTACTGCGGGTTGCATACTTGCGTTTTGAGTTTGGACGGCTACGGGTTGCAAATCTGCAATTCGAACGTCTAAAGTTTTAATCACTGCGGATTGCGTATCTGCGCCTTGGGCGCTTAAATTTTGTTGTGCGGCTTGCTCAGCTACGGACTGCTCGGTCGCGACATGCTCTAGCATGGGTTGTGCGATCGCAGCTTGAGCGTCTGCTGGCCGTGCCGCTGTTTGGGTGATGGATGCTAGGTCGTTTGAAATTTTGTCGCCGCCTGCAACCGCTTCATTATCGGCTTTGAAGTCGTCCGAAATTTCATCTCTGCGCGCTTCGGCGCCGTATGCGGCAAGAAAATCAGTGCAGCTTTGGACGTCAAAATTTTCATCGTTATAAATCTCTGCGCTGTGTGCTTGATGCTCCTCGCCGTCTAAAATTTCATCGCTCGTAATTTCGTCGTTACGGAGGCTTGGGAGGAGTGAAATCTCCGCGCCCTTTGCAATTTCGCCGCTTAAAATTTCATTCTCCGCGCCTCGGCTTGCTTCGCAGGCAAGAACTCCGTCGCTTTGCGGATAGTTTGAAATTTTACCTCCAAAAATTTCATCATTTTGCGATCTGCCCTTTAAAATTTCGGCGGCGGCGAAGCTTTGCGAGCTTGGAATTTCACCGTTATCCGAAATTCCGCCGTCATTTAAAATTTTGTCGCTGCTTGAAATTCCGCCATTTAAAATTTCACTGCCGCTCGGAATTTTATCGCTGTTTGAAACGTCGTCGCGCTCGCCGAAATTTTCCGCGCCGCCCTCCTTGAGCTGCCTATTTAGCGCGGCTAGCATTCGCACGCTGCGCGGCGAGCTCTCGTGTAGCGCAAGCAGTACTGCCGCCTCGTCCGCGCGCAGCCCGCAGGCTAAAAGCGCGTCCTCGCTTAGGTATTTTTTAATCAGCTTTTGCGCTGCCGCGTCGCTCAGCGCGGCTTTGTATTTGGGCGCGATCCTGCCCGGCTCGCTTACGATTTTTGGGTTTACGAACTGCCACGAGCCGAAGTTCTCGTCGCATTTGCCGTGGATGAAAAATTTTTTGCCGCGCTTAAAGGCGCCGAAGTGCCAGTTTTTGGCGTTGAAGATCACGATTTTGATCTCGCGCTCCCAGCTGAGGCAGTGCGCCGTGACGATGAGCATCGAGCCGCGCCTGTGCTGGAAGAGGCACTCGACCTCCGCCGTGCTCTCGCCCGCGCACGGCGCATCCCCCACGCTCAGATCGTCGAAGCTTTTGGGCAGAAGCAGTGCCAGATCCAAAAGCGTCGTGATGCCCGCCTTTTGCAGTGCCGCCGCGTCTTTTGCTTCAAAAACCAATTTTCATCCTTTAAATTTGATCGGCGTTAAGCCCTCGCGCCGTGAAATTTTACGCGCCGAAGCGAAATCGCCCGCCTAAATTTGATCGAAATTCTATGCGCCGCATCGAACGATTGCCTACATTTGCTCGGAATTTCGCCCATTGCGGCAAATTTACTCGTCGGCTTCGCCTGTAAATTTTACTCGCTTACGCGTTGTTTTGTTTAGCGGCCGTGCCTTTGCGGCGCGCACCGAGTTTTAAACAGAGCGCGATCGCTTGAAATTTCACGGCGCGATTTGCGAACTGCAAAAATTCAATTACGGCAGCCGCCACGCGCGCCTTTTTAAATTTCACGGCGCGGCTTACAGACGGCGTGCGAAATCGCGCTTTGATTTTGCGCGCTGAATTTTTACCGAGCCGTGCATGGCGCCTTTAAATTTAGCCGCCCCTATAAGGTTTGCAAATTTAACAGCTTCTGCAAAGTCCCGCAAATTTTAGCGCGACGCAGGCGCGGCTTTAAATTTAAACGCACAAGCTGTCCGCAAGCGGAGCGCAAAAGTAAAATTTAGCGCCGTCTGCACCGCTTTATAAATTTAAATTTTACTCATTTATGCCGACCGCAGATACGCGCCGCGACGGGCTAAATTTTAAGCCCCTTTTTTGCGGTGGCCTCGTCGCAAATGACGGAAAAGCTTATGTTCATGATCTCGTCGTGCGACTTGATGAAATCGTTGAGCGCCCCGAGTTTTAGCGTCTCGATGCGCTTTAAATTTCGCTCGAACTCGCCGAATGCATAGCCCTTGTAATACTCGCTCTGCGCGATCGCCGCGCGCTTAAACATCGTTTCTTTTTGCAGCACGGCGCTTCCGATTAGGAATTTTTTAGCGCTTTTCAGCTCCGCTTCGCTCACGCCCGAGGCGATAAATTTCGCGATCTCCTCTTTTACGAGCGCGGCGGCGTTTTGCAAATTTTCGTTTTTCGTCTGCAGATAGCCCCAAAACTCGCGGCGGCTAAGCTCGAAATCGCCGCGCGCATAGACCGAGTACGCAAGCCCGTGCTTGACGCGGATGCGCTCCATCAGCCTGCTGCCGAAGCCGCTGCTTCCGAGCACGAAAAGCGCTGTGTTTGCGATGAACTCCTGTTCCTTTGACAGCGTAAATGGCGCGCCGAAGTAGATGTAGGCCTGCTGCGTCTGCTCTTTTTGGATCTTTATTTTTTTCGCATCGCTCGGCGTGAAAAACGGCAGTTCGCGCTTTTCGCCGCTTGAAAAAAGGCTTAAAATTTCCGCGATTTTCGGGTTTTTATCGCTCACGTCGCCGCATAAAACGACGTATAAATTCTCTAAACTCAGCGAGGCGAAAAACTCCCGCACGTCCTTCATCGTGATCCGCTCTATGCTCGCCTCGTCGCCTATGAGCGGCTGAGCGAGCCTCGTGCGCGGATACAGAAGCGCTTTTAAGTTGCATGTCGCGATGTAATCGAACTCGCTTTTTAGCACGGCGAGCTCGCCTATGGTTTGCATTTTTAGCTTTTCCAGCACCGAGGGCGTTAAATTGGGCTCTTTAAGCAGTTCTCGTAGCATGTCTAAGCCGAAATCAAAGTGCTCTTTTAGGCAGTTTAGCTGGATGCCGAAGGTTTCAAAATTGCTCGCGGCGCTGATCTCGACCGCGCGGATATCGAGCTTGCGGTGAAATTCGCTCACCCCTAGCGTCTTTGAGCCCTCGCCCAAAATGCCCGCGCAGATGCGCGCAAGGCCCAGGGTCTTCTCGCTCACCGCGCCGCTTGCTTTAAAAATTAGCTTGAAGCTCACTACCGGCAGCGAGTCGTCGAACTGATACAAAAAGTCGATTTTGGCGCTCTTGCCGCCTTTAGTTTTGAGTGAAATCTCTTTTTTTTCCATCGTTTCCCTTTATAAAATTTTTAAATTTCATCGTTCTTGCAGGCGCGGTTTTAAAATTTTGGCGCAGCCGCGCCGCTTTTAAAATTTGCGCCAGGGGCTTACCTTTAAAATTTCGCTAAAACGAGTTTTCAAAATTTCGTTCAAACTCGCTTCTAAAATTTAGCGTTAGGGCAGTTTTGCCCGTACTGCTTAAAGTTTTAAAATTTAATCGCGCTGCATTTTTGTAAAATTTCAGCGCCCCAAACGGCTCCCCGCCGCAACGCATTCTAGCTACGAGCGAAATATATTTACGCCTAAACGGGGCGTATTGCTGCTGCCAAACACCACGCAGCTCTGCGGAGTATCGAAACCGCAATATATTTCGTCGCTGCAAACGCGGCAAGCGCCTTCACAAAACGCCTTCTGCGCGCCGTCTCCGCCGCATTGATCTTTGCGGCGTGGAATTTTGCGTTCAAAAATTTTAAGGTGAAATTCTGCAGCAAAATGAAATTTTACCGCGCAAATTCCGCTTGAGCCTGTAAATTTAACCCCCATATCGATATCAAAATTTTAAATCTCGCGGCAAAATTCCACGCTCGCGATCGCAAAAATTCGCCATCTGTTTTAAGACAAAATTTTGCCGCTAAATTCGCGCCGTAAGCGCATAAATTTCTGCCGCAAACGCGCAAAAGTCCGCACCTAAGCGTACGTCTCCAAAATATCGTAGTTGGTGTTGCGCTTGGCGGGTATTTCGCCTACGTCGCGGATCAGCGCTATCATCTCGTCCTTGCTCATCCGAAAGCTCGCGCCCGCGGCCTTTACGACGTTTTCCTCCATCATCGTGCTTCCAAGATCGTTCGCACCGAATTTCAGCGCCAGCTGCCCGATGTAGCTGCCCTGCGTGACCCAGCTGCTTTGGATGTTTTTGAAATTATCCAAAAATAACCGCGAGACGGCGAGTAGGCGCAAGTAGCGGTTTGGGCTTTGCTTTTTGATCTCGGGATGCTCGCGCAAAAGGCGGGTGTTTTGCCCCTGGAAGCTCCATAAAATGAACGCTCGAAAGCCGCCCGTGCGGTCTTGCAGCTCGCGGATTTTATCCCAGTGCTCCACGATCTCGCGCGTGCTTTCCAGCGTGCCGAACATCATCGTGGCGGTCGTTTTCATGCCGATGCCGTGCGCCTCCTCGTGCACTCTAAGCCACGTAGCGCTGTCGCTTTTACGCGGCGCTACTAGCTCTCGCACGCGGTCGCTTAAAATTTCGGCTCCGGCTCCGGGCATCGAGTAGAGCCCCTTGGCTTGCAGCCTGCGAAGCACTTCAAGCGTGCTGATGCCGCTAAGGCGCGCGATATAATCGATCTCGATCGCCGAGAAGCCGTGGATCGTGATGCTTGGGTAATTTTTGCGGATGAACTCCACTAGATCCTCGTACCATTCGATTTTTAGCTTCGGATGGACGCCGCCTTGAAATAAAATTTGCGTGCCGCCCACGGCGATGAGCTCCTCGATCTTTTCGCTAATCTGCTCAAAGCTCAGCACATAGGCATCCGCGTCGCTTGCGTGGCGGTAAAATGCGCAAAATTTGCAATCCACCATGCAGGCGTTGGTGTAGTTTATGTTTCGATCGATGATGAAGGTCGTGACGCGGCCCGGGTGCAGCTCGCGCTTGCGCGCAAACGCCGCGCGCCCAAGCTCGTTCAGATCGGCGTGTTCTATTAAATTTAGAGCTTCATCTATACTTAGTCTTTTCAAATTTATCCTTCCGGTTTGCCTTTGCGATACGGCTTTAGTGCGCTGGTGATTTTTTGATTTAGCGTCGGCAGATAGTCCTTGATAGCTATCTCTATCAGCTCAAAATGTAGCCGTTCGTATTCGTGCGAAGCGTTATTTCTGGTGGCGTTGATAGCTCTTATTTCATCTTTGCTAAAGATCGCCAAAGCCTGCAAATCGTTGCTTTCTTGCAGCCCCTTTAGCAGGGCGTGGATATTGATGAATTGCATCATTATCGCGGGCTGCAAAACGTCCTCGTCCGCAAGCGCCTGCGTTACGCCGTTCTCGCATTTATTTAGGATGGATGAAATTTTATCAGATATTTTTTTTAACCGCTCTACGCTTGATTTTTCAAACATAAATCGCTCCTTGCAAAAGCTTTGCTTTTTCTTCGCTACTTAAAGAGGTAGTATCGCACAGATCGACATTTGCATTAAATTTACTGGATAGCTTCTTTTTAAAATCGTCTAAAAAAACCAGCGCCGAAAAGGGGTTTCCTAGATTTTTTACCATTTTTGCCCCGTCGGTTTCGATCGCGATGTCGATGTCGGAAAATGCGTCGGCGCTACCCTTGGCGTAGCTGCCGAAAAGCCCTAGCTCGGTAACGCCAACCGCAAAAAGCCTCTTTTTCTGCGACGATAGAAATTTCAAAATTTCATCTTTGCTGTTGATCGTTTTTCTCGGTGCGGTTTTAGCGCTCACTCTACGCCTCTTTTGGGTCTACGGGCGTTTCTTCTTTAGCCCCAGAGCTTTGCGCGCTTTTGCTTGCGGTGGCGTTAGAATTTTTATCGTCGGCACTCGTGCTGTCTGCGCCGCTTAAATTTGCGTCGCCGTTATTTAAATTTACGCCGTCTGCGCCGCTAGAATTTCGACTGCTATCTTTTTTAAGCACGATCTGGCCGTTTTTTACGCCTAAAATTTCGACGCGGTCGCCCTCGTTAAGCTCTGAAATTTCATCGCTTTTCCAAAACGTGCCTTTGAAATAGACCATGCCATTTTTAACTGTGCCGGTGCCGCTTTCGTCCAAAAAGTTATCCTCATGCCTCTCTTCTGGTTTGAAAAAGCGCGATTTTAGCGGCCTTTTAAGCGCGATCAGAAGCACGAAAGATAGCACGAAAGATAGCAGAATTTGCACATCCCAATCAAGATGAAAGCCGAAGCTCAAAAGCCCCGTGATGAAAAATCCGGCGCTGAAAAATATAAAGGTAAAATCCATCACCAAAAGCTCGACGATCGCCAAAATCACGCCGATTATGATAAAAATCAGCGCGTTCATTTAGCATCCTTCGCGCCGTTTTTGCCGAGGAATTCTTTAAGCACGCTAAGAGAGCCGATAAGCTCGCTCGTTTCGTAAGGCACTAGAATTTTATCCTTGCTCGGGTTTTTGGACAGCTCGCTGAAGGCGTTTACACGGCCCTGCGCGAGCAGGTATTCCGCCGCAAAGCTGGAAGCGCTCATCGCTAAATTTATACTGTCCATAGCGTCTTTTTGACCCTGTGCTAGCGCGATCTGCTCATATTTTTTCGCATCCGCCATACGCTCGATCGCCTCGGCTTCAAGCACCTTCTCCTGCTTTAGCGCTTCGGCGTTTCGGATGAGGGCTGCTTTTTCAGCCTCGGCTTTAAGCTCGATCGCGCGCTTTTCGCGCTCGGCCTTCATCTGCATATTCATCGCCTCTTCGATGCCGTGCGGTACCGAAATTTCGGAAATTTCCACGCGCATGATCTTTACGCCCCAGTTATCCGCGGCGTCGCCCAGAGCGATTTGCAGCTTGGAATTTAGCTGATCGCGCGAGCTAAGCGTGCTGTCTAAGCTCATCTCGCCGATCGCGCTACGTAGCGTGGTCATCGCTAAATTTGAAATCGCACGGCGGTAGTCTTCGACGTTGTAAAGCGCCATCTTGCCGTCAATAACCTTCAAAAACACGATACCGTCGACGCTTATGTTGACGTTATCTTTAGTGATGACTTGTTGCTTACTGATGTCCACGAGCTGCTCGCGCACGCTCATCTTCGCGCGCACCGCGTCAAAAAACGGCACGATGATGTGAAAGCCGCCGTCAAGCACCTTGTGAAAGCGACCCAGCCGCTCGATGATTAAAATTTCCGATTGAGATACGATCTTGACCCCCATCTTTAGAATTGCCGCGATGAGGACGCAAAATACTATTACCGTAGTTACGAACCCTTCCATTTTCACTCCTGAATTAAAATTTCGCAATTATAGCATTTTTAGCTTATTTTGGCTTTTAAGGCGCGTCGTGATACAATTTCGCTAGATTTTTTATATTAAATTTACAGGATAAAATTTTATGATCAGATACATCGTCCTGCTTCGCCATTCACGCAACTACCGACTGCTCTTTTCGGCGGGTTTTATATGTATGTTCGGCTTGTGGTTTTCGGTCGTTGGGGTCGCTACGCTGCTGATTAAGCTTGGCGCGCCGGTGTGGGCGATCACGGCGGTGGGCGTCGTTTCGTTCGTGCCGAACGTCTTTTTGGCGCCCATCAACGGCATCATCGTGGATAAATTTCAACCAAAGCCGCTTATGACGGCGATGTTTATAACCGAGATGATCAGTATTTTCATGCTGATTTTTATCGATAGCTTGGATTATTTGTGGCTACTGCTTTTGATCGTGGTCGTGCGAAGCGTCGCAGGCACGCTGTTTTTTCAGACCGAATCCTCGACGCTGCCGAAATTCCTAAGTCGCCCCTATCTCAAGCTTGCTAACGAGATGACGGGCATTATCTGGACGATCACATATACCTTCGGCATGGCGAGTGCGGGTGTTTTTATCCACTATTTTGGCGTGCGAGCGGCGTTTATTTTGGATTTTTGTTTATACGTTTTTTCCTTTTTCATCCTGCTGCGGCTAAATTTTAAAGACCTCGCAAGAAACGCGCCGGGGCCCGTGTTTAAGATGCTAAAGGAGGGCTTTTCTTACCTGCGCTCGCATCCTTTGGTGGTGCATCTCATCGTCCTTCACGCCTTCGTCGCCGTCACCACCTACGACAATCTCATCGCGCTTCTTGCGAAGTATAAATACAAAGAAATTTTAAGCGCCTCGCTAGTCATCGGGCTTATGAATATGTCGCGCTCGGCGGCTGCGTTTTTCGGACAGATATGGCTAAGCAAGATCGTGAATAAACATACGTTTTTTTGGCTATTGCTGGGGCAGTTTGCGGGCATCGCGCTGTGGGCGGTGCTGGAGTTTAACTACTGGCTTTCGTTTGCGGGCATGATCGCAGCGGGATTTTTCATCACGACGGTGTGGTCGTATTCTTTTACGCAGCTGCAAAGCCACGTCGATAGGGAGTTTTTCGGGCGCGTCATCGCCTACAACGACATGGCGTATTTCATCGTCGCGACGCTCGTGTCGGCTGCGATCGGATTTTTTTTCGAGCTTGGATTTTCGCTTTCGCAAATCACCTTCGGCATGGGCTTTATGTTTGCAATCGCGGCGTTTTATTATAAATTTTTGATCTACGAAAAAATTTAAAATTTTAAAGCTATCTTTTCGGCGCGATCTCGGGGCGGAAGATAGCAAATATAAATAAAAAGCTCATCGCTGCAAAGAACACCCAGATAAAGCCGTTTGCGCCCAAAAATTTCATCATCGCGCCGATTATCAAAGGCGAACAGAGCGACGCGCTCGAATAGATAAAAAGCATCGCCGCTGAAATTTGCACGCGAGATGCGCCTTCACCGGTGATGGAGTCGTTTGCACGCGCAATGGCGAGCGAATACAAAGGGAAAGCGCCAAATCCCAACATCAACGCAAGCGCGCACGTTAGGATGAAGCTTTTAGCAAAAAATAGCGCCGCACAGGAAGTAAGACCCACTACGCAAACTATCATTATGGCGCGTTTGCGACCGAACTTATCTGAAATAGTGCCGCAGACGAGCTGCGCTAAGAATCCTCCTGCCATCGCCGATCCCATAAATGCGCCCACCGAGCCCACTCCAAGCCCCGCGCTTAGCACGAAAACGCTCGCCATCGAAAAAAAGCCGTTAATCAAAATGCCCGCGCAAACCACCGTCGCAAACGCAAGCGGCGGTACGATCGAAATTTGCGGCATCGAAACTCGCATGCGAGCGGGAACTCTGGGAGGGTTGAAGCGGATCAAATTTACCGGCAGCAGCGCCAGAATGATGAAAAACGCGCTTAGCACGAAGACCTTCATCGTTCCGAAATTTAGCGCTAAAATTATAACTCCTATCGCAAACGCGCCGTAAAAAACCGCTTCGTAGATCGCCAGCACGCGGGAGCGGATGGAGTTTGTGATCTTTGAGTTTATCCAGCTTTCGATTATCATCAAAAGCGCGTAGTAGCAAAAGCCCAAAATAAAGCGCAAAATCGCCCAATACACGAGGTTTGAGCCAAGATCGTGCAGCATTGCAGCAATTCCGAAAAGCGCCGTAAAGACCGCGTATGCCCGCACGTATGAGAGCGCGCCGATTATCGAGGGCACGAAAAAGCCGCTAAAGATCGCACCTAAAAAGAAAAACGCCGAAATCGCTCCGATCTCAAGCTCGCTGTGACCGGATTCTTTTAGCATAATGCCCGCGCTTGCGATGACTAGCGCGTCGCCGATAAACATAAAGAAAATCCCCAGAAATAGGGGGCTTAGCGAGCGTGCCGCGCGCATAGATTCAAACAATGACTTTCCCTTGGAATTAAATTTGGCGTTATTGTAGCCTTTTATTGATTAAAGCTCGGTTTTTATGGCAAAATATCTGAAAAATTTTAAGGATCATGTATGAGATTAAAAATTCTAATCGCATTTTTACTAACGGCGATATTTGGTGGGTGTGCGGCGTTTCAAGGTAAGGCGTATAGATCGGAAACCCCCGAAGTAAAGAAAGCGTATAGCACAATCGAACTACCACAAAGCATTATGATAGATGGAGAAACTTTTACTCAAAAGTATAAAAATCTCGTGGCGGCATATTATTATTTAAGCGATGAAGAGGAATATAAATGGAGTAAGCTCGTGTCCATATCGTACTACGGCGATGTAAAAAGTATCGATGGGTATATATACGGGATATATGAAACGATAGCGAAGTCCAATGAAGTGAGAAAAAAAGATGAGTGGCGCTCCCTTGATATCATAAAAACTAGCCCTACGCAAGCCGTAATAGCGATCCTTAATCCGCCTGCCCCCGGAGATCCTAATTTCAATAAATATGAAGTCGATCTAATGGTTGCAGATATGCAAAGTTGTGGACTTATACTTGTACAATACGCGAAAAATTTCGATTCGGATAGAGATTTTAAAAAGATGCGAAAATTTATAAAGGAAAATAAAGCCAGAATTTTATCTCAGATGCCTAAGATCAAGTGCAGGTAGCGCCCAAAAGCCCAGCGTGCGATAAAATTTTACCGCAGCGGTTTTAAAACGGCGCGAGCGTTTAAATTTAGAGGCGGCTCACAACGAAGTGCTGAAATTTCAAGATAAAATTTTAATCCAAACGTTAAAGCTCTAGCAGTCTCGCCTCGTCGCATCAAAGAGACGAGTTTTATTAAAAAAAAGCACTGCAGCTAAAGCAAGCGATCTGCGCGGCTAAATTTCAAGGCAAAATTTCAATCTTTGCGGATAAACTTATGCGGCTTGCTTCAAAGATAAAATTTTAAAATTTCATAGAGCAAAACCGGGGCGCAAAAGGGGTAAAATTTTAAAGCTCTAGCCGTTTTGCATGATCCCCTTTAGGCTGCGATACTCCTCGCATTCGCCCGTCAGCTTCGCGTCGGTGCCGATGGCGAGGATGCGGCCGTTTTTCATCACGGCGATATTATCGGCGCGCTCGATCGTGGAGAGGCGGTGAGCGATTACAAAGACGATTTTGCTTTGTTTGATCTTTTCGATGACATTTGAGATCTCCTTTTCGCTTGCGTTATCCAGCGCCGAAGTCGCCTCGTCGAATATTAAAATTTGCGGGTCTTTATACAGCGCGCGCGCGATGGCGATACGCTGGCGCTGCCCGCCGCTAAGATTTGCGCCGAACTCGCTAAGCACGGTGTAAATTCCATCCTTCATCGAGCTTACGAACTCATAGGCGTTGGCTAGCTTGAGCGCCTCTATGACGCGCTGCTCGTTAAATTCCGCGCCGTAGCTTACGTTTTGCGCGATCGTGTCGTTAAAAATATAGACGCGCTGGCTTACGAGACCGATATTTTCGCGCAGGCTAGGGATGCTAAACTCGCCGATCTCGTCGTTGCCGTTGAATAAAATTTTACCGCTGCTTGCGTCGTAAAAGCGCATCAGCAGGTTCACAACCGAGCTTTTGCCGCCGCCGCTGTTTCCCACTAGCGCTAAAATTTCGCCCTTTTTGACGCTGAAGCTTATATCTTTCAACGCCGCCTTGTCGCCGTAGTTTAGTGACACGTCGCAAAAGCTTACCGAGCCTATCTCGCCCATCTGCTTGCCGCCTCCGACGATCGTAGGCTCCAAGTCTATGAGCTCAAACGTCCGCTCGCTCGCCGCGATGGCGTCTTGCATGTTGTTGTATAGAGAGGAGACCTTTTTTATCGGCGTGTAAACCATAAAAAGCGCCGTAAGGAAGCTGAAAAAGCTGCCGATGCTCATCTGGCCCGCGATGACCTCCTGCCCTCCGACGATGATCACTACGGCGATGCCCACTGCGCCTAGCATCTCCATGATCGGGCTTACCAGGCACGTCGTTACGACAGCTTTTAAATTTAGACCGAAAAATTTCTTGTTTTCGGCGTTAAATTTCTCCACTTCAAAGCTCTCGGCGTTGCTTGCCTTGACGATTTCGATGTTGGAGTAAATTTGGCTGAGTGCCGAGGAGATATCGGAGGTTTTCTCTTGAGACTCGCGCGAAATTTTTTTCATCCGCTTAGCAAGGCGCGAGAGCGGATATATCGCGCACGGAAAGACTACGAGCGCGAAAAATGAGAGCTTTGGGCTCTGATAGATCACGACGCCCAAAAGCCCCAAAATCGTAATGATCTGCGTGAAAAAATCGGGGATCATATTCGAAACCACGACGCGGATACGCTCGATGTCGTTGATCGTGCGGCTGATGAGCTCGCCCGTGCGGAAGCGGTTGAAAAAATCCACGTCCAGCCGCACAAGGCTTGCAACGAGCCTATCACGGAAGCGGCGCACCGTGTCTTGACCGATGAAGGCGGTGAAGTAGTTTTGCATAAACGCGCCGCCGCTTTTCATCGCAAAAACCACGATGATCGCGATCGGAAGCGTGTAGAGATACGGCTCGTTTTTTTCGACGAAAATTTTATTTAAAACGGGCTCGACCAGCTTCGCGCTCGCAGCAGTCGCCACGCTCGTCATCACCATACCCAAAATCGCCAATGCAAACTGCGGCTTGTAATCCCCAAAATAGGGCTTAAAGCGCGATAGTAAAGTTTTAAAACCGTTCAAATACAATCCTTTTTTATAAAATTTTTAAAATTTAAATCCCCAAATTTTTTAAATTTAAAAATTCTTGAAATTTTAAAATTTAAAATCTCAAAAATTCTGAAATTTTAAAATTCCTTAAATTTTAGAATTTCGACCGCGAGGCGCACAAAATTTATGGGGCGGTGCGGGATTAATTTACGCTTCGCAAGCTCGCTAAATCTGCTGCTTGCATGCGGCGATCGTGCGGACGACGCCGAGATTTAGCTTTTTTGTTTGCCGCTTTTAAAGCGTTAAGCGCTTAAAGCGAGCGAGTTTTTATTTATCGCGATCTTTCGCTTTCGCAAGCCATTTTTAAAACGCTGAACGCTTTGAGACACCATAAAACGCTACAAAGCGCCGTATCGTAATTACACCGCGTTGTATCACGACTTCGCATCGCCGCGCCACATTGCGCTTTTACTTACCGCGCTACCGAATGAAAATCGCAGCCTGTCTTGTGGCTTTGCCGCTACATCAGCCGTATCGACAAATGAAATCGCGACTTTCATCGCTACGCACTATGTACGATATCGACGAATAAAAATCGCGCCGAAATTTGCGCGTCGCCGCAGTGTTACTTTCACTGCGCTGCGGCACAACTCTGCATCGCCAATTGCCATAAAAATAGCACTGAAATTTACGCTCAGACGAGCCGTAGCGTTGCCGCTATACCGCGCTATATCGCGCCGCCGTATCAGCTGCGCCGACGAATGAAAATCGCTATCCACCTCGCGCCTCTGTCGCCGCGTCGCGCCACATATCGCATCGCTAAATAAAATCACACCGCCGTATCGTGATACGGCAAATAAAATCGCGCTAAAATTTTCGCGCGGATTAGCGTTCGGAGTTACGCTTCTCATCGTAAAAAATCATAAAATTTAACGTAAAATTTCGCGTTAAATTTTACGTTTTACTCTGCTGCGACCTCCCAAACGGTGCCGCTAGCCGTGTCCATCACTTCGATCTTCATGTCTGTAAGGCGCGCCCTGATGGCATCCGCGCTCGCAAAGTCCTTTTTCGCCTTCGCCTGCGCGCGCTGTTTTATCAGCTCCTCGATCTGCGCTCTTTGCTGCTCGCTCACGCCGAAGCGAAAGTATTCGGTCTCATCCTCATATAAAATTCCGAGCGTCTGCTTCGCAAACTCCAAATTTGCGGCGATTTGAGCTTTTAGCGCCTTGTCTTTTGGCGCGCGATCTAGCGCTTCGTTCGCGCTTGCTACGAAGCTATCAAGCACCGCAAGCGCGCCCGAGGTGTTGAGATCGTCGCTTAAAAACTCCATCATTTCCGATCTAAATTTAGCCTCCGCAGCAGGCAGCTCGGACGTAGAATTTTGTCCCGTAGCGGGAGCTAAAACGTCATGGACGCGCTTTTTAAGGCGGTAAATTTTATCGAGCCTCTTTTTACTCGCAAGTAGATCGGCTATCGAATAATTAAAATTTGCTCTGTAATGCGAGCTTAAGAGATAAAATCTCAGCGCCTCGCCGGGTGCGATTTTTAGGGCGTCTCCTACAAAAAACGAGTTGCCCAGGCTCTTGCTCATCTTTTCGTTATTTACTTGCACGAAGCCGTTGTGAAGCCAGTATTTGCTTAGCGCTCTATGGCGGGCGCAGCGGCACTGCGCGGCTTCATTTTCGTGATGAGGGAAGAGCAGATCGGCGCCGCCTGCGTGAATGTCGATGCAAAAATGCGGATCGCCGCTATCAAGGTGCGCCAAAATCATCGCGACGCACTCGCTGTGCCAGCCGGGGCGCCCTTTGCCAAACGGGCTATCGAACCAATTTTCGTCAAATTTCCACAGCACGAAGTCCTTTTCGTCGTGCTTGGCATCGTTTGAGGCGACGCGGGCGATGTTTTTGCCGGCGCCCTCTTTTTTGCCGCTAAGGCTTAGATAATCCCCATCCTTGCGCGTGTCGAAGTAAATGCCGTCACCAGCGATCTCGTAGGCAAAGCCTTTTTGAAGAAGCGAGGATATGAGCTCGCAGATCGCGGCGATATTTTCGGTCGCCTTGGGCGAAATGCTCGCGTCCGCGACGTTTAGCGCGCTCATATCCTGCAAATATCTGCGAGTATAAAGCTCCGTGATCTCCTTCAGGCTTTTGCCGCTCTGCTCCATCTTTTTTAAAATTTTATCGTCGATATCGGTGAAATTTCGCGCAAATTTTACCTCATAGCCCTCCGCTTGCAATACGCGGCGTAGCAGATCAAAGCTCACGGCGCTTTTTGCGTGCCCAAGATGCGCGTCGTCATAAACGGTCGGACCGCAGGCGTAAATGCGCGCCAGCCCCTCGCTAATGGGCTTAAACGGGAGCTTCTTTTTGCTCAAACTATCATAAATTACCATAATACAAGCCTTTTAAAATGTATAAAATCGTCGCTTCGCCCGCACAAAGCGCCGCGATCGCAATAATTTTTTTTGCGCGGATTATAGCCAAAAAGTTATTAAATCCAAAAAAATAGAGGTTGAAGCCTAGCAGAAACGCCCCCGTTATTGTGCTTGCAAACGCAAGCCCCACCGCACCGAAGGGTTTAAAAAACAGCGCGCACAAAGCGACGTTTATAAAGACGCACCAGATCGAAATTTTCGCGCTTAGCTTCTGCTTCATATTCGCATACAGCCAGTGCGAAAAAATCCTAGACAACCCAAACGGCACGAGTCCTACCATATACGCGCCGAGAACCGCGGCGCATTCTATGGAATTTTGGCGGGTAAATTCTCCGCGCTCAAATAGCAGCTGCGTGATCTCGTTTCGCAGCATCACGCCGCCTATCGCAGAGAGCCCGAGTAGCGCCAAAAGGAAGTAAAATCCGCGCTCCACGAGCGCCAGAGCCTGCGCGTCGTCGCGAGCTTTTACAAATTTGCTCATGCGCGGAAAGATCGCCGTGCTAAGCGCGATCGCAAAAAGCGCGAGCGGCAGCTGAAATATGCGGTTGGCGTAGTATAGATAGCTGATACTGCCGCTAGCAAGGAAGCTCGCAAAAAAGGTATCTATAAACGAGCTTAGCTGAAGCGCCGAAGCACCGAGCACGCCCGCGAAAAAATTTTTATAAAAGCCCTGCGTTTGCGCTTTATCGCCTCGCGCAAGCCGCGCAAAGCCGCCGGTTAAGACGCGCAGCATGCCGGTGAACTTCAGTGCATAAACGTGCACCGCAAGCTGCAAAAGTCCGCCCGCCACGACGCCGAAGCTAAGATAAAGCACCGCCGTGGCGCCGTCTTTGCCGCGAGCTAGCAGAAGCGCCGCAATCATCGCTAAATTTAAAAGCGCGGTCGAAAACGCCGTCGTAGCGAAGTGGTCGCGATACTGAAGCAGCGAGGCAAAAAGCGTAACGACGAAAATAAACGTAAGGTAGAAAAAATTTATCCGCACGTATGGCACCGCAAGACCGATCTGCTCGGCGCTAAATCCGTATGCTAAAACTTTGGTAAAAACGGGCGCGGCGAGCAGCACGAGCGCCGTTAAAAGCGCGATGAAAATGCTAAATTTAATAAGCACCGTTGCGGCAAAAATTCCTTTTTTGCGCGCGGCGGTAAAGCTAGGCAAAAACGCCTGCGTAAAGGCTCCCTCGCCGAATAGTCTGCGGAAAAGATTGGGTAGTTTAAACGCTACGAAAAACAGATCGCTGTAAATCCCCGCGCCCAAAACCGATGCGGTAAGCAGGTCGCGCACGAAACCCAAAACTCGCGAAACCAGCGTGCCTGCGCTATTTGTAAAAAAGCCTCTGAGCATAAATCTCCATTAAATTTTATAAAATGCCAAGGTTGATTATATTATAATTTCCCCTATTTTTTGATTTTGGAGAGAAATTTTTGCGGAATTTAGCATTTTCGCTCGAAAGCTCGGGCGGGAAAAATACCTTATCGCTACGCGGGCAGTGGAACTACAAAAGCTCGCGCTCGCAGTTACTTGCACTAAAAAAAGCGGTAAAAAATCTAAACGAGCTGGAGCTAAGCTTAAGCGAAATTTCAAATTTAGACTATTTCATGGCGCTGATGATCAAAAACGCCCTTGCCGGCAAGCGGGTTAGCCTTGTGGAGGATGGCAGCAAAGCTGCCAAAATTTTAAGCTTTATGGATGATAAAACGATCGATTTTAGCTACGTACCCGAGTCTCGTAGGCTAAATTTTTTAGCGCAGATCGGACTTTATTGCCATCTTGGAATTCTAGGCTTGCTAAGCCTTGCAAGCTTTTTGGGCGAGTTTTTCTCCAAACTTACGGCTTTTGTAATTCATCCGATGAAATTCCGCTTCAAAGAAACCGTAAATTTCATCAAAGATAGCGGCATAGACGCGCTTTTCATCGTCTCATTGACAGCGTTTTTGATCGGTATCGTGCTTGCTTACATAGGCTCGGATATGCTTTCTAAATTTGGTGCTAGCATCTATATCATCGATATAATGGGCGCTTTGACGCTCCGTGAAGTAGCGCCTCTAATCGCTGCTATTGTTATCGCAGGTCGTTCGGCTTCGAGTTTTACGGCGCAGATCGGCGTGATGAAGATCACCGAAGAGATCGATGCGATGAGGACGATGGGCTTTGATCCGTTTTATTTTCTTGCGATGCCGCGCATTATCGCGATGGTACTAATCATGCCGCTAGTCATTTTTATCGCAGATTCGGTAAGTATTTTTGCTCAGATGATAGTGTGCGACGCGTATTTAGACATAGCCTTTAGTGATTATTTGGATAGATTTAAGGCTTCTGTAGAGCTTAGGCATTTTTTAGTAGGTATGATTAAAGCGCCGTTTTTCGGAGCGTTTATCGCTATCATCGGATGCATGCGGGGTTTCGAAGTAAAAGGAAATACCCAAAGCATCGGCGAATACACTACCATTAGCGTCGTAAATGCGATATTTTGGGTTATCGCGATCGACGCGGTATTTGCGGTTTTGTTTTCGGAAATCGGGCTATGAGCGAGCAAGTGCAATCCGGCGAAAGCGCTAAAATTATCGTCGCGCGCGACGTTACTACCGCATACGGATCGCGCGTTATGCACGATAGCGTTAGCTTTAGCGTCAAAAAGGGCGAAATTTACGGCTTTTTAGGTGGCAGCGGCAGCGGTAAAACGACGCTGATGAAAACTCTCATATTTTTAAAACGTCCGCAAAGCGGCGAAATTAAAATTTTCGGGCGCGATATTTGGCGCGCAAGCGAAGCAGGGCAAAACGAGATCCGCCTAAAATGCGGCGTGATGTTTCAGTTCGGTGCGCTTTACAGCTCAATGAGCGTGCTTGAAAACGTAGGTGTGCTACTGCGCGAATACTCTAAATTTAGCGAGCGCGAGATAGATGAGCTATCGATGTTTTGGATCCAAAAGGTGGGGCTTAAGAAGGAGGCCGCCGCGCTTAGACCAAACGAGCTTAGCGGCGGTATGAAAAAGCGCGTGGCGCTGGCTCGCGCGCTAGCACTTAGCCCTGAAATTTTATTTTTGGACGAGCCAAACTCGGGGCTTGATCCGCTCAGCGCCAGAGCCCTTGATAGGCTTGTTTGCGAGCTTAGAGACAGCCTCGGCGTCACGGTCGTGATGGTTACGCACGACGTGGATAGTATCTTTGACATTTTGGATCGGTTTTTGATCGTAGATAATCAAAAAATTGCCTTTGAAGGAAGCATTGAGGAGATTTCAAGCTTAAAGAATAACCCGCTTGAAGAGTTATTTAAGATGCGACAAAGAGATTAGGCTTTTAAATTTACCGAGCCGAAATACGCATCGCGGCGGGTAAAATTTAGATAGGTAGGAGCTGAAATTTTAAAATAGCGGCGGGAAAATTTTAAATTTTAAACCTAGCGAGGAATTCCAGGCTCCGCAGGGCTTAAATTTTAAAATTTAGACTTTAGCGGCTCAATCGAAATTTTAAAATTTAGGCGGGTCGTATTTAAGGGTGCATTTATTGGATAGTGCATAAATTTTAAAATTTTAACAAGCAAACGGCGTTAAATTTAAACCGGGGCGGTAAAATTTTACGCTAAAATACGGCGCTGCGATATTTTGAAATTTCAAAATGCACGCTAAGCTTTAAAATTTAAACTCAGATAATTCTGCAAATTTTGCGGCTATTTGAGAAAGTGCTAAGTTTTAAAATTTAAGCCCAAATGGCTATTTTAAGGCATATCGTAGGGCTTAAATTTTACGCTCTGAAATTAGGAGAAAAGATTGGAAAATAGAACTTCATACACGATAGTAGGCGCATTTGTTATGATTTGCGTCGCGGCTCTTACGGCATTTATGTGGTGGATGCTTACAAAGACCGACCGTAGCGAGAGCTACCGCTCCTACTATATCCACACAAAAGAGCTTCCAGTAGGCATTAAGGAGAATTCCGAAGTTAAATTTATCGGCGTAAATGCGGGCATCATCAAAAGCATCGACTTTGCCGATATAGAAAATGCGATCATCGAGATTGAAATTTCGGTAAAAAGCAAACTGCCGATCTCACAAGATAGCGTCGCTAAGGTAGAATCTCAAGGCATAAGCGGAATCGCGTTTATAAATATCACGAAAGGAAGCGGTAAACTTTTCCCGCCGAATGATAAAAAGCCGATAATTGCGCTGGATAAAACGCTTCTTGATAAAATCGGCTCTAAAGCTGAAGTCATCACCGATAGCGTGAGTGAGATGATCTTTAAGATTAATGGGCTGTTGTCTAAGCAAAATACCGATAAAGTGGATAGAATTCTATCTTCGATGGATAAATTTAGCGCCGAGCTAAGTGATGAGAAAAAATTTCAAAGCCTAGACGCACTGCTTGCTAACGTAAATACTCTCATAGCAAATTTAAACGAGCGCGAGAAGGAGCTAGACGCGCTGTTAGATAACCTAAATGCCTTTGCCGTGAGTGCTGCCAATCTATCGAATTCACTGGATAAAACCGCAGGTATCATCACTAAGCGTATCGATCGCGGCGAGTACAATCTAAAAGCGATCTTGGATCCTACGCTTGAGGAGGCAAAAAACACTCTTGGCGAGCTAAAAAAATCGCTTAGAGAATTCCAAGGCGCGATGTTTAGGCTAGAGGACAATCCTTATGATTTCTTTTTCAAAGACACTTCTAAAAGCGCGGATCGCGACGATAAAAAGGAATAAAGATGAAAAATTTTATAAAGTTTACGCTTGCTGCGACGCTGGCGGCGATATTTTTAGGCGGCTGCTTAGCTAAGCAGGCTAAGCCATACACCTACTACGAGTTGCGTTATGATCAAAAGCGCTGCGTAAATCCTAGCGGCGTGCGCAAAAATATCTTTATCGACACCATTACGGCGACAGATCTCGTCGATAGGCGGGATATTTTAATAGTGGATTTTAGAAACCGAACGCGGTTTGCAAGCGACGCCAAATTTATCACGATGCCTAGCGAAATGGTATATAAAGCGCTGCTAGATGCGGCATTTTCCACCTGCTCGCTAAATCCGATCTTTGTGCCAAAAGAGCGGGATTTGCGCCTAAAAACCAGTATCGTAGCGCTTCAGATCAATAACGATCAAGCAACCGTCACGATGGGATATGAAATTTTAAATTCTTTAGAAAGCATAAAATCAGGCATCGTCACTAAGCGCGTTTTCGTGCCTGATCCTAGCTCGCAAAGCATTTATAATGCTCTAAATTTAGCGCTTAATGAGAGCATAAACGAAATTTTAAAGGCTCTTAGATGATAGCGGCGATCGAAGGAATTATCACGCGCAAGGAGCCCACTGCTTGCGTCATTAAATGTGCTAGCGGCGTGAGCTACGCTCTTTCATTGTCATTAAATACCTCCGCGAAGCTCACGCAGGGCAAGCTGACCGAGCTTGCGTGCGTGCAAATTCTGCGCGAGGATGCCGATTCGCTGTATGGATTTTTAGACGAGAGTGAAAAAAGGATGTTTGAAACCCTAATCAAGCTTAGTGGCGTAGGTGCAAGCACGGCGATGGCGGTTTGTTCGACGCTCGCTCCGCAGGATTTTGCGCGTTGCGTAGCTACGGGGGATGCTGCGACGCTAACTTCAGTTCCGGGTATCGGCCCAAAGACCGCTAGACGGATCATTGCCGAACTAGGCGATGCGAAGCTAATGGAATTCGGTCCTAGCGAGACTTATAAGAACGAAGCGGCGTCCGCGCTACAAAGCCTTGGATTTAAGCGCGATAAGATCAATCAAATCTTAGCGGGATGCAGCAGCACGAATACGTCAGATCTTGTCAAAGAGGCGTTAAAAAAATTAGCGTAGAAAATAAAATTTGAAGGAAAACAATGAAATTTGGCTTAGTTTTTGGAGCTCAAAGCTATGAGCACGAAGTAAGTATCATCTCGGCAATTGCCGTCAAAAATGCCCTAAAAGGCTGGGACTTGGAGTTTATATTTTGCGATAAAAATCGCAAATTTTACCGCATCGAGGATAAGAATATGCGCGCGGCATATTTTAAACAGGGCGGCTATGCTAAAGCAAAAGAGCTTGGCATCGGTGCGGGCGGATTTTTTGAGAGCGGAATGTTTAGCAAAAGCATGCTAGAAGTCGGCACATATATCAATCTAATCCATGGCTGCGACGGCGAGGATGGCAAAATGGCGGCGCTATTTGAGTTTTTTGGCATCCCTTATATCGGACCTCGCATAGAAGCTAGCGTGCTAAGCTATAATAAAATTTTAACCAAGCACCTAGCCGCAATCGCAAATGTAAAAACCTTGCCGTATGAGATCGCAAATCGTACTAGCCTGCCTAATTTTAATTTTCCGATCATCGTTAAGCCCGCTCATTTGGGCTCTAGCATCGGAATTTCGATAGCCAAGAACGAAAGCGAGTTTAGCTACGCGCTGGATCAGGCTTTTGAGCTGGACGATAGCGCGATCGTAGAGCCATACTGGGAAAACGTAAAGGAATTCAATCTCGCAGGCGCTAAAATAGACGGCAAAATAGTATTTTCAAACATCGAAGAGCCGAAAAAAGAGGGCTATTTAAATTTCGATCGTAAATATTTGGATTTTTCGCGTAGTGGCGCGATCGAGCCCGCTCGTCCTGGCGCTTTGCTAGAGGGTAAGATGAAAGACGCCTTTACGCGGCTTTATAACGCAGGATCATTCGATGGCGCGCTCATTCGCTGCGATTTTTTTGAAAAAGAGGGTGAAATTTATCTAAACGAGATAAATCCAAATCCGGGCAGCCTCGCAAACTATCTATTTGATGATTTCCCAGAGGTCTTAGCAGCTCTTGCTTCGTCGCTGCCGCCGATGAGGCAGATCCCTGTAAGCTACGAGCTAATCACCAAAATCACCGCTAATAAGTAGCCAATCGTTTAAAATTTTACGCTAAATTTTGCGTAAAATTTTACCCCAAAAGGTCGAGTTATGATAAATCAAGACGAAATTTACACCGCTACCGAGATCGTGCGCAGCTTCAGCACCGTTTTAAACAAGATCAAAAACCAAGAGATTAAAAAAGCCCTGATCGTTAAAAACAACAAATTTGAAGCCGTAATGATCAGTATGAGCGAGTTTGAGCGGCTCGAAAAAGCAGTCGAGCTACTCAAGGCCGTTTACGCCAAAAGGAGCGGCGGTGGCGAGTAAGGAGCTCGTCTGCGGCGGCGAAAGCTATAAAATCAGCTACGAAATTTCAAATCTGCAGCGCGAGAAATACATCCTGATTCTGCACGGCTGGGGCGCGAATAAAGCGCTTATGTCTAGGGTTTTTGCGGACAAATTTCGCCGTTACGCGATAGCGTGCGTCGATCTGCCGGGATTTGGCGCCAGCTCGCAGCCCGCGCGCGCCCTTGGCAGCGAGGATTACGCGGAGATTATGCGCGCCTTTATCGTGGCTTTGGGCAAGCAACCTGCGGCGATCATGGGGCACAGCTTCGGCGGCAAGATCGCTGCATTGCTGGCCCCGCGCAATCTCATACTGCTAAGCAGCGCCGGTATCATCGAACCCAAGCCCTTTGCGGTGCGCGCTAAAATCGCAATTTTTAAAATTTTAAAAAGACTTGGACTGGCGGGGCTTTGGCGCGCGTTTGCGAGCAAGGATGCCGCAGGTATGAGCAAGACGATGTATGAGACGCTAAAAAATGTCGTAAATGAGGACTTCCGCGATATTTTTTCCGCGCTAAATCCGCAAAATGCGCTCATCTTTTGGGGCAAGGACGATCGCGCCACTAGCCTAAAAAGCGGCGAGCTGATCCACTCGCTCATTAAAAATAGCAAATTTTATCCGCTCGCGGGGGATCACTTTTTCTTTCTGCAGAGCGCGGATTTTATCGGCGAGCAGATCGAAAAGGAGCTTGGCGGCAGCTAAATTTAACGATTTGGCGTCGCGCTAAATTTAAAGCGAAACGCGATTTTGTGTAAATTTTAAAATTTAGCCGCGCAATTTTAGCGGCGCACTGCAAAAATTGCGCTTTAGATGCAAAAACAGATCGCGCGAAAGGCAAGAATAAAGATAAAATAGCGAGTGCATTTTAAAAAGCGTTTCAATGCGGCGGCTTTAGTCTGGCTCATCTCGCGGCGCACGTTTTAAAATTTTGCAATCTGTTTTGCGTCAAAGATCGCGAACTAAAGCGTAAATTTAGATTATAAAGCCGCGTGCGTATGCGGCACATATTTAAAATTTAGCGGCGTAAAATACGTTCTTTGGGCGCATAGTATAAAACGCAAAGCTCAAATTGCGGCATGCTGCGTTAAATTTTAAAATTTTACGCCGTAGCGGGTCGTTTATGCTCTGCGCTTGCGGTTGCAGCAGCCGTATAAATGAGGCGAAACCGCGCGTGTGTATCGCAAAGCGGACGATTAATTTGGTCGCATAGCCGCGTCATGTATTCGCCGCGACAGAAGACCTATGTGCCGTAAATAATGCAAATCATTGCGCGAAATAGGGCGCTATATCGCAAGATATGCAGCGTGCGAAAATTTCAGGTTGCGAGAGATGAACGCGGCGCGGTATCAACAACGCAGCGCGGCGGCAGTAAATTTATCTAGCGCGGCTCGTGTAGCTTTTGCGAGAGCGTGAATTTGCGAGCTAGCGAAGTTTGCAAAAATAGAATTTGCAAAGCGATAATTCGTAAAATTTACAAATGAAGCCAAATGCCGGTTAGCCCGAGCTCGCCGCGTTTTGCCCGCACAGGCTTGCAAAGCGGGCGCGTAAATTTATAAAAAGGATTTTAAAAGATGAATATAATATTTTTGATCGCGCACGCGGCATTCATCCTGATGCTCGGCTTTTATCTGATCACCTGCCTGCAGTGGTTTTCGTATAAGCCCGCGCGCATCATCTTTCACTTCACCAAGCCCGTGTGGCACCTCTATTTTTTCATTTTACCGCTCGCGGCGTATCTTGGCTGCGAGATCGTGGTAGGTCTCGGCGCAGCTAAATTTGGCACTGCATTCCTCTATGCCCTATGCGCCGCTAAAATTTTAATCATCGCGGCCTATGCGCTAGCGCTTTATTTTTGGCAAAGAGGGCTTGATAAAAAGCTCGTCTTTACGCCGCGCGTGAAGCGATTTTTTGCGATTTTGGCACTCTGTGCATTTGGTTTTAGCGCCGCGTTTTGTGCCGCAGAAGCTCCGATTTTGCCGATCTTCTTACCGCTTGGCGCCGCTCTTGCTGCAAGTTTTGCTTACGAGCGGGCGCAGGCTGCGAAATTTAAGGCCGCCGCGCGCAAAAAACTAGCCCAGGTGCCCTCTCTTACGATCATTCAGATCACCGCGAGCTACGGCAAGACGAGCATTAAAAACTTCTTGTATCAAATTTTAAAAAGCGACTTTCGCTGCTACAAGACGCCGCGCTCGGTAAACACGCTAGCAGGGCTCGTGCGCGACGTAAACGAGGCGCTACCCGCAGATACGCAGATCTATATCGCCGAGGCGGGCGCCAGGCTAAGCGGCGACATCGCCGAGATCACCGAGTTTTTGGCGCCGCAGATCGTCGTCGTGGGCGAGATCGGCGCGCAACACATCGAGTATTTCAAAAGCATCGAAAACATCCGCAAAACCAAGCTTGAAGCGCTAACAAGCGCGCGGCTAAAGCATGCGTTTTTGCACAGCTGCACGCAAAAAAGCCCGAGCGAGTGCGTCACTATCTACGACGAGGGGCTGGAAATTTACGATGCGGATCTGGACGGAATAAAATTTAGCCTTAGCTTGAGCGAGGATGAAAGCGGTGCGAGCCGCGAAAATTCCACGCCGTATGCAGAAACATCCGCCGCAGAAGGCGAAGAGCAGAGCGGCTTAAGCGAGGACGCAAAGGGTGCGCATAGAGAGTGCAGCGCAGGGCAAGAGAAACAGGAAAAACAAGAGAGGCGAACGAGTGAGGGCGATAGACATGAGTTTTTCGCGCCGATTTTGGGTAAATTTAACGCCGCAAATCTCGCTGCATGCATAAAGATCGCGCGATTTTTAGGGCTTAGCACAGATAAGATCAAAAGCCGCGTCGCGCACGTCGGCGCCGTCGAACACAGGCTCGCGCGGCTCGATGCGGGCGGCAAGATCATCATCGACGATAGCTTCAACGGCAATCTAAGCGGCATGCTACAAAGCTACGAGCTGATGCGAAGCTACGGCGGGCGCAAGGTCATCATCACGCCGGGCATCGTCGAGAGCACGCGCGAGGACAACGAGACGCTGGCTGCCAAGATCGATGAAATTTTTGATCTCGCGATCATTACGGGTGAGCTAAATTCCGAGGTGCTGCAAAGCAAAATAGACCCCGCAAAGACTATTGTTTTGAAAGATAAGCGCGATTTGCAGCGGGTTTTGAGCGAAAATACGCACAGCGGCGATCTAATTTTGTTTTCAAACGACGCGCCGAGCTTCATTTAAGCGGCTTTGGCGATACGGCTTGCTCTGCTAGCGGCATACGGCACGATTTGGCAGGGCGTATTTTTAGGCAAAAGACTTTGAGCGAGTACGGCGGGCGACTTAAACGCGATCTTATCGGGCGATTTGTTTAAGCGTACGGCGCGATCTGTTTAAAATAGGATAGCCCTGTGCGGCGAAATTCTAGCGCGCCGAGATCAGCTCGCGTTCGGGCTGGTAAAATTCGCAATCAAAATTTAAAGGAAAGCCATGGATTTACGAGAAAAGATGCTAGGGCAGCTGCGGGCGTTAAGCGAGGAGAAGTTGGCGCAATTTTCAAAGCGCCTAATACCCGCGCCGCAGATTTTGGGCGTGCGCACTCCGGCACTTCGCGCGCTTGCCTGCAAAAGCTTCGCCGCTTTGGGAGAGGCGGACGAGGCGCGTCGCAAGCTGCAAAATTACGAGCCCGTTTTTCACGAGGAGTTCGTGCTAAAGGGCTTTTTTATAATGCTTTTGAAGCAGGATGAGACGAAATTTGCGCTTGCGAGTAGTTTTATCAAAACGATGCCTAATTGGGCGGTTTGCGATATTTTCGCTCCGAAATTCAGGGGCGCCGCTTTTGCAGACGCGCTACTAAAGCAGGCTAAGGGCGGTGCGGACGAGTTTGAGAGGCGATTTTTCTACGTTTATTTTATGCGAAATATGGACGCGATCTCGCCCGAGGAATTTTTTGAAATTTGCGCCGCCGAAAGCGACGAGCGGTACTACGTGCAGATGGGCACGGCGTGGGCGATAGCGGAGATGTTTATCAAGCATCGCGAGATCACGCTTGCGTTTTTGGCGAGCAAACGGGCGGCTAAATTTATCCAAAACAAGGCGATATCGAAGATCCGCGATAGCTTCCGCGTAAGCAAAGCCGAAAAAGATGCGCTTTTGAAATATAAAATTTAACCGCAGCAGAAAGTAGCGGAGGTAGTTAAAATTTCAGTTGCGCGCGGGGCTTGTCAGCCAAAATCGCGAGCTTTAAAACGTAAATTTAAGGAGAGAAAATGTTTAGCAAGGAATTTTTGGAGATTTTGAATTACGAATGCGCCGTAGGTATCGCTACCTGCGCGCACGGCGAAGCTCATATCAGCAATACGTGGAACAGATATCTCGTCATCAAGGGTGATCGCATCCTCATCCCCGCTGCGGGTATGAAAAAGACGCAAAGCAACGTGGAGGCTAATCCGAACGTCGAGCTTAGCGTCGCTACAAAGGAGCTAGCAGGCAGGTTCGGCGCGGGGCGCGGCTTTGTAGTGAAGGGCACAGCGCGCTTTATTGATAGCGGCGCGGAGTTTGAAGAAACGAAGGCGAAATTCCCTTTTGCTACGAGGCTACTTGAAATCACGGCTAGTAGTGTAAAACAAGTGCTGTAAGCCAAGCGGCGCAGTTTGGGCGGAATTATGGATGAAATTCCCGATGAAATTTCGCCGCGAGCTTTACGATGGAATTTTGCCGTGAAATTTTATCGATGGAATTTTAAAATTAGTAAAATTTTATCGACGAAACTTCGCTTCGCCGTAAAATTTTAAAGCGAGCGAAATTTTAAAGCGGATAAAATTTCAAAGCCTGCAAAATTTCGAAGTTTGCAAGATCCGTAAGTCTCGCTCAAATTTTTAGAGCATAAATTTACGTATTGAAAGGAAAAGTATGAAACGATTAGAGGGCAAAACAGCCGTAATTACGGGCGGAAGCGACGGCATAGGGCTTGGCATCGCGAAGTGTTTCGCCGAAGAGGGCGCAAATTTGATCCTGCTCGGCAGAAGCGAGGAGAAATTAAAAATCGCGCAGGAGGCATTGGGCGGTTACGGCGTGAAAGCTTACGCGGTAGAGGCGGATTTGGCGCAAAGCAAAACGATAAAAGGCCTTTGCGAGCGTATTTTAACGCAATCTCCTAAGATAGATATCCTAGTAAATAACGCCGGACTAGGGAAATTCGTACCGTTTGAGGCGACCGATGAAGCGCTGCTGGACGCTCATCTAAACCTAAACGTCAAAGCGCCCTATCTGCTTACTCAGGGGCTTTTGGGCGCGCTTGCGACTAGCAAGGGCTGCGTGATCAATATCTCGTCGTATTTTGCGAACCGAATGCTCGTGGGGCGCACCACGACGGCGTATTCGATTACCAAAGGCGCGCTAAATTCTTTCACCAAATCGCTTGCCTTTGAGGTCGGCAAACTCGGCATTCGCGTCAATGCCATAGCGCCCGGAAGCGTGCTTACGCCGCAGTTTGAGCGAAATTTAAGCGCACTTAGCCCGCAGGGGCGCGAGGCGTTTGAACAGATGGTAAAAAATATCTATCCGCTTGGCAAAATCGGCAGCGCGCAGGACATCGGCGATGCGGCGGTGTTTTTGGCATCGGATGCGGCGAAATGGGTTAGCGGCGCGATATTTGCGATAGACGGCGGGCTTACGACGAATTAGCCGGACCGGGCGGAATTTTGGGCGCGGGTTTTGAAATATAAAATTTTACGGCAGCGAATTCCGCCGCGAGAAATTTTACTTCGTAGAATTCGCAGCGGCAAATTTACAATGAAAATTTGGCCGCGTAGAATTTTACGGCGACGAATACTGCGCGCGAAATTCCGCCGTGGCGAAAGCGCAGAATTCCGCAAGCTGTGCGAATTACAACGCAAATTTTAAAATTTACGTTGTAAAATTTTGCGGCGCGCGGTTTGGGCGGAATCTCGCGGCGCAAAATTTTAAGCTGCGATAAAACGGCGCCTGCGGGGCTAAATTTAAAAAAGCGAAGCTAGCGAGCGGCTTTAGATAATTAGAAATTAAACGAGATTGGAGAGGGTTTGAGGGTTTTGTTTCTAGCGATTTTAGCAGTGTTTTTGAGCGCGAGCGCGGTGCTTTTTAGCTCGTGCGCGGCTCCGCTGGCGCCCGCGGGCAACGCGCTTAGCGTATACGACATCTACTCCGTAGCACGCGACCGCCGCAGCGTGAGCGAGGTCGCCAGCGACAAACTCATCCAGACTAAAATCCAAAGCAAAATTCTATTCACCAAAGGCCTTAGCAGCTGGGATCTGGAGGTCGAGTGCTTCTACGGCGAGGTCTATCTCATCGGGCTTCTGGATAGCGAAGCGATGCGCGAGCCGCTACTTGCTTTAGCTAGACAAACAGAAGGCGTGCGGCGCGTGCATACCTATCTGCGCGTCAAAAAGCCCGAATATCCGTGCAATTCGTTTGAAATTTTTACAAATTTAAAGAAAAATCTCTTTTCCGATACCGATGTTTCGGGCACTGCGGTGCGCGTGGCGATCGTGGGCTGCGACGTGGTATTTAGCGGCGTAGTAACGGACATCGAGCACGAAAAGCACGCGATCTGGTACGCGACGCACGCGCCCGGGGTGCAGGACGTGTATTCGTTCCTGCGCGTGGTGAAAGAGTAGAGCTGTTAAATTTGATCGCTTCGGTACGGCAAATTTAACCGCTTGCGGCGGGCTAAATTTGAGGATATGCCAGATTTATTTCAGCTCGTTTGCGGGGCGATCAGCGTGCGTGAAATTAAAATTTTGTCGGCGCGCAAGATAGCGGGGAATTTTAAAATTTGGCTCACGAGTGCGAGCATTAAGTAAATTTAAAGCCGCCTCAGACGATAATTTCGCAGATGAAATTTACGCCGCAAGCACCCGTCGTATTAAAATGCTAGGTGCCGATAAAAAGCGCGCTGCGTTTCAAAAGCGGCCGCAAGCGAGCAAAAAAAAGCGCTAAATTTAAAGCGAGCTGCCGAGCTAAATTTAAACGTCGCAACCGCACGCATTGCGAGTGAAAATGAGCTAAATTTAAAATCCGCTGCCATTATCGGTAAAATTTTAGCGCCACGGCGCGGGAGTTCGCATCAAAATAGATAATTAAAATGCCCAAGAGGGCGCAAAATTTAGTAAATTTAAGGAGAGAAAATGAGCCAAAGCCAAAAATGTACGCACCAAACCGCGTGTGAGCTGCCTAACGTGAGGCTGATCAAGCACCCGCTAATCGAGCATAAGCTCACGATCCTGCGCGATCGGGGGACCGATCCGTTTCAGTTCCGCATGCTTGTCGACGAGATCAGCTACCTGATGATGTTCGAGGCCACGCGCGATCTGGCGCTGCGCGAGGTGAGCGTGCATACGCCCGTGGCGCAAACCAGCGCGTATAAGCTCGCCACAAAGATCATGATCTGCCCGATTTTGCGCGCCGCGCTGGGGATGCTAGATAGCGTATTTAAGCTCATGCCAGACGCCAGCGTTGGATTTTTAGGCTTTCAGCGCGACGAAAAGACCGCGCAGGCGGAGTTTTTTTACGCCAAGCTGCCCGCCGACGCCGCGGAGCGCACCGCAATCATCATCGATCCGATGTTCGCGACCGGCGGCACGGCGATCGATGCGGTGAAATTTTTGCTGAAAAACGGCGTTAAAAAGATCAAATTTATCTCCATCATTGCAGCGCCCGAGGGGCTTCATAGATTTAGCGAGATCTACCCGCAGGTCGAGGTTTTTACCGCGGCGATCGACGAGAGACTAAACGAGCAAAAATATATCGTGCCGGGTCTCGGAGACGCGGGAGATAGGGTATTTAATACGCTGTGAAATTTGCGCGGCGAAGGACTTTGCGCTGCGTTAAATTTTCGCGTGATAGTGTTTTGTGCGGCGATAAAATTGATCGGCAGCAAACTTTACCGGCAATGGAATTTTACGCGACGCGAAATCTATTTATCAAATATGCGGGTTGCCGCGGCTCGGAATTTCATCGCGGCAAAATTTGACAAGGCGTGTATTTTTTACAGCGTGCGTAATACATAGTGAGATTTTACATTTTGCAGCGCCGTAAATTTGATGCGCTTTAAAATTTTAACTCGTCGTAGAATTTGCGGTATTTTGGAATTTGTTAAATAAAATTTGAGCTCTGCGCCATATAAAATATGCAAATTTTAGAGTAACGCAAAGGCGAAATAGGGCGACAAAATTTCATTGTCGCCGAATTTTGCCGCAGAATTCTACTCGCGTAAGATTTTGCGGGGAATCCGCCGCGTTAAAACTCTGCGACAGAGCGGGAGTGAAATTTTAAAATTTAATCCTGCAAGTTGCGGTGTGAAATTTTACGGCTGCCCGTGCCGCAAATATCACCATTTTAAACCGCCTTTGATTACACTGCTACATAGCTCGCGCACAGCTCGCAAAAAACTCCGAGCAGTCACGCTTCTCATAGCAGCTTAAAACCCAGCCGTCGCCTCTAGAATTTATCGAGCCGCAAAATATCGCACAACGTCCGCGCCGCAAAAATTTACAAATCGTAAAATTTACAAAAATCGCACGGCAAAATTCTTACCAAGCAATCCGATAAAGAAGTAGGGCGGCGCGTCAGACGTACGCGAGGAGTAAAATTCTTACTCAAATGATCCGCCCGCGCTAAAATTAAATTTCAAATTTGACGAGCAAAATTTCGCTTACTTCACCAGCCCCGCTTCTCTTAAAAAGCAGCTCGGCTCATAATTAATCTTTCTGATCTTATCAAATTTCGCGTAGCTTAGCACCAGCTCGTCGCGCGCTCTGGTAACCGCCACGTAAAATAGCCGCCGCTCCTCCTCCAGGCTGCCGCCCATCGCTATTAGCTTGAGGTTCGGGAAGCGGTTTTGCGCCAGATCGATGAGATAGACGCTGCAAAACTCAAGCCCCTTGCTTGCGTGCACGCTGAGCAGATTTACCCCCTCGCCCTCGCTCATCTCCTTTGCGCCCAGAGTTATGAAGTTATAAAAGCTCTGCGGATCCGCGTATTTGCCGGCGATCTGCTCTAAAATGCCGCATTTATCGTAGATGCGAGCGATCTCGTCCTTCTTGCGATCCTCGTCTATCTTGCCGTTTTTCAGCGTCGCGCGTTTCGTCGCGATAAAATCCGCCACGAGCGCAAAAAGGCGCGAGTCTTTGATATGCGAGATGAGCGTAGCGGACCTCGCAGCGGAGCCGCTTTTTTTAAAAATTTTATAAATTTCGTGCAAAAACACTGCGCCGCCCTCGGTGATTTTATTGTGTTTGAGAATCGGATGCGAGCGAAAAAACTCGTCAAATTCCAAAGCCTCAAAGCGCGATACCGAGCCGATTATATCGATATCGTCAAAAAGTCCGAGCTGGTAGTTTTTTCTCTTTTTTTCAAAAATTTTAACGCTCTCGTCGGGGCGCAAAAGACCTGCGTGAATGCTTCCGTGCCCAAGCGCGATTAGCGCATCGAAAAGCTCCTTGCTTAGCGCGCTGCCGACGCCTCTTGCGTATTCGCACGTGCTCATAAAGGCCATCATATCTTTTGGGTTTATTATCATCGCGAAGATGTCCGTGAAGGCCTTGATCTCGCGGCTTTCAAAAAAGCTCACGCCGCCTTTTCGCTTCGCGCCGATGCCGAGCTCCTTAAGCGCGACTTCTACGCCGTCGGCGCTGGAGTTGTTGCGAAAGATGACGGCGATCTTTTCGCGCGGCACTCCGCTTTGTGCAATCTGTGCGGCTACGTGGGCGTATTGCGCCGCCGTATCGTCGTAAACATGCAGCCTAGGCGCGCTAAATTTTCCCTCACGGCCCACGATCAGCTTCTTTTCGTAAAGGCGCGGATTGTTCGCGATGACGCGGTTTGCAAGCGCTAAAATCGCCGAGCTTGAGCGGTAGTTGATATTCAGCGCGTAAATTTTAGCGTCCGCAAAGCGCTTACCGAAGCTGCCGATGATGTCGATGTTTGCGCCGTTGAAGGCATAAATGCTCTGATCGAAATCGCCGACGCAAAAAAGGCTTTTCGTCGCGAAGGCATCGATGAGGCTTCCTTGCAGCGAGTTCGTGTCCTGATACTCGTCCACTAAAATTTCATCAAACCGCAGCGGCGCGCCTTTTTGCAGCTCACGGCGCATCTTTAGCAACACGTCGTTGAAATCGGCGTAGTTAAATTTTGCCTTTTCCTCTTCAAACTCGCGCAAAATATCTGCATAAATTTCGGCAAATTCCGCCTGATCCTCGTAGTTTTTGCTAAACCACGTCGCAAAATCCGCACTCATCTCTTTGTTTTGATACAGCGAGTACACGTCGTAAAGATACGCCCCGCCGTAGGGTCGCGCGTCGCTTACGTGATAAAATTTGCGCTTTTCTACGAGGCTTTTTAGCAGCGTCTTGAGCTCGGCGGGCTGCTTTAGGATCACGCCTTTACCGAGCTCGCGAAGTAGGGCGTAGGATACGGCGTGGAAGGTGCCCGCGACGATTGCGGAGGTGATTTTTTTATCAAAATGCCGCTGCAAGCGCGCTATCATCTCGCTCGCGGCCTTATTCGTAAAAGTAAGAAGCAAAATTTTTCTAGGGCTCGTGCCGAGATTTAGCAGATGGGCGATCCGCGCGACGATGGTGCTGGTTTTGCCCGTACCTGCGCTTGCGATTACTAGATTGTGCCCCGCAGGAGCGGTTGCGGCGGCGTATTGTTCGGTATTGAGCTTAGCTAGAGCGTCCAAGATTATTCCTTTGCAAAAAGGCGCCATTATAGCCTAAAATCATTAAAATTCTTTGATATAATTGCGCGATGAAATTTCTAAAATTTACGTTAAAAATCGCGCTATTTTGCGCATTTGCATTCGCTCTGTTTTTGATCCTAGACGCGCTTTATCCGCTAAATTTGGATATGCTAAATAAGCAGAAGAGTAGAATTTTATATGACCGAAACGGCGAAATTTTAAATATGCAGATCAGCGACGATCAAATTTGGCGCTTCTACGCGGCCGCAGACGAGATACCGCCGCGGCTGAAACAAAGCGCGATCTACTTTGAAGATCGGTATTTTTACTACCATTTCGGCGTCAATCCAGCCTCGATCCTGCGCGCGGCTACGTATAATTTTACACAAAATTTTACTAAAAAAAGCGAGAGCAACGTCGAGCGCGTCGGAGCCTCCACGATTACGATGCAGGTCGCGCGTATGATGCGCCCCAAACAGCGTAGTTACAAGAACAAAATCATCGAAATTTTCAACGCCTTTCAGCTAGAGTGGCACTTCAGCAAGGATGAAATTTTAGGAATGTATTTCAACCTTGCCCCATACGGCGGCAACATCGAGGGGGTCAAAACCGCGGCGTATTTTTACTTCAAAAAGGACCTGCGCGAGCTTAGCAACGCTCAAATCGCGCTTCTTAGCGTGATCCCAAAAAACCCGAACAAAAACCGCCTAGACCACAGATCAAATATCAACGCGCTTAAAAACCGCCTAATTTCGCAGCTACGAGAGGGTGGCGTGATCTCGCAGAGCGAGTATGAGCGCGCTCTTGCGGAGCCGTTTTCGCCTAGACGCTACGCAGCGCCCAATTACGCGCCGCATTATGCGCTATTGGCGTTTAACAATTATAAAATGCAGAATTTTACCGCCAAAGATGACGCAAATTTCACTCAAAATTTTGATTCTAACGGTGCGCCCGGCGGGGCAGCGGGGCAAGCAGGCTCGTCTGCGTACCGAGCCGCGGCGGCAGAGTTAAATTTTTCGGACGCGGCTGGTGCCGAAACAAATTTTACCGTTGCGGCGAAGGTTGAGCTAAATTTATCAAACTCTGCGGAAGCGCAGGCGGGGGTGGATTTAAAAGAAATGAATCCCAAAGAGGCGGATTTTAAAACTAATGCGCCGAAGAGTTTAAATTTAGACGAACGAACGAGCTTAAATTTAAACGAGCGCGAAGGCGTAGAATCGCAGGCGGGCGCAAAACCGAATGAACCGAAAAATGTAAAACCAAATGAACGAGAGGGCGCAAATTTGGATGAGAGGCAAGATTTAATTAATGCCGCCCATCCGTCGCAAAATACTCAAAATCTAAATTTAAACGAGCAACGAGGCGCTGCGCGTTTGCCGCAGAGTTTTAGCGTAGATACAGATTCAGATAAATGGCAAACCGAGTATTCGCCGCAAAATCCGAGTGTGGATATAAATTTAAACAAGCGGCAGAACGCCTCCGGTGTCGTACATCCGCACCAAGACCCGCAAAATTCGAAAAAGCTAAATTTAAACGATCGACAAGACACCGCGCATTTGCCGCAAAATCCGCAGGCAGATGCAAACTCTAGCGAGCGGCCGCGCGTAAATTTTATTGCGCAGACAAATTCTACTTCAGGCGCTAGGGCGCAAACAGATTCCGATTTGGGCGCCAAAATACAGACAAATTCCGTTTCAGGCGCTAGGGCGCAGACAAATTCTTCTTTGAGCGCCAAAGCGCAGATAAATTCTAATCCGAAAGCCAAAACGCAGGAAAATTTCAAAAACTCTAAAGCAGGCGCGCAGTCCAAGGAGCAAACTACGCTAGCGCAGGAGCTTGCACGTCTAAACGAGGGTAAAATTTATTCGAGCTTGGATCTGAAAATACAGATCGCGCTTGAGGGTTTTTTGAAAAGCGAGATCCTCTCTCTACGCGATAAGGGCGTTAGAAACGGCGCCGCGGTGCTGATCGACAACGAAAGTATGAGCGTGATCGCCTATGTCGGCAGCCACGATTTTAGCGCTAATGAGGGGCAAAACGACGGCGTGCGCTCGCAAAAAAACGTAGGCTCGACGCTCAAGCCCTTCATCTACGCCAAAGCCCTTGAGCACGGGCTCATCACCCCTTCAAAAAAGCTGATCGACGCGCCGATAACCTTCGCGGGCTATGTGCCGCGCAACTACAATCAGGGGTTTTTGGGCGCGGTGAGCGCGACCGACGCGCTAAGTCTTAGCCTAAATATCCCTGCGGTGAAGCTAAATTTGATGCTTGGTGACGACGGGCTGTATGAGATGTTATCAAACGTGCATCTGGCGGAGTTTAGCAAGGATTATTACGGCGCAGGTATCGCTCTGGGAAGTATTTCGATGAGCCTAATGGATCTTGCTCGCCTTTACAGCGCGTTTGCAAACAGCGGCAAGCTGCGAAAGCTCGAAATAGCGGGCGCAAAGATCGGCGACGATGCTAAAATTTTAACCCCGCAGAGCGCCTACATCGTAACGCAGATGTTAAGAAACGCGCCGCGCTCCTATCTCGGCTCGGTGTGGCAAAACACCCTAAACGCGCCGCCGTTGATGTTTAAAACGGGCACGAGCGCTGATGCGCGCGATCT
Organism: uncultured Campylobacter sp.; assembly: GCA_963530525.1. GTDB lineage: Bacteria > Campylobacterota > Campylobacteria > Campylobacterales > Campylobacteraceae > Campylobacter_B. The sequence continues at coordinate 80,391 of CAUSEA010000001.1, read as the reverse complement.
CTACACCGTCGCGCTCACACCTAAATTTACCCTCGGCGTCTGGCTGGGAAATTTCGACGGCTCCAAGACTAGGGATCTTAGCGGCGGCGTGAGTGCGGCAAAAGTGGCGTTTAATATGTTTGCCTTCCTCGATAAATCGGGCATGCTGGGCGAGGCGGAGTTTGCGCGTCCCGCAGGCGTGAGCTTGCGGCGAGTATGCACCGACGCGTACCGCGAAAAGGAGTGCGCTCAAAGCGCCGAGGATCTTACGATCGATGGAGTTGAGCCCAACGAGGAGTGCGAAATTTACGGTACGAGTGAGCTTTTTTATCTGCTAAAACACGGCCTAGTCGATCCGCAAAAGGTGCGCGCAGGAAGGTGCGCGGCTAAATTTGCCGCCGTAAAGCCCGTGCTAAACGACATCAACGCCAAAACCTACGAGACCGGCGCGGACGGCTTTTTGCGGCTTAAAGTGCAGTGCACGGCGGTTTTCGGCGAGCGGGTATATATCAGACTAAGCGGCGGTTCGCGAGAGTTTATAGCGTTAAATTCCATCGCGTTTGCAGGGGAGAATTCCGCGGATTTGGATTTCAAGCATTCTAGCGCAGCGCAGCAAGATAATTTAAAGCAGAATTTAGCACAGCAAAATTTTGCAGAACAGAATTCTACAGCACAAAATTCTATGCGACAAAATTCAGCGCCACGGAATTTAAAATCACAAAATCTTACGAAGCAAAATTCTGCGGGATTGAATTTTATAGCTAAAAATCCAGCCACACGAAATTTGGCGTCGCAAAATTCTATCTTGCAAAATTCTACAGAGCAAAATTCGGGGGCTCAAAATTTCACAGCGAAAAATTTCACAGATCAAAATTCCTCACAGCAAAATTTCACGGCACTAGATTTCACCACGCAAAGCCTAGCGCCTGCAAATTCTAAAGTTAAAACGGGAGAATATTTTGCGCGCACTAACGGCGAGGCTTTTACGCTTAACCTCGGCGCAGGGGATTTTGAGCTTGGCTGCTTGGACGAAAATGCAAATTTCGCTAAAGCAAATTTTAGAGTAAATGAAAGAAAATAAAAGGTTAATTTGTATATAATTTCGTAAAATTTTTGCAAAGGAATTTTATGAAGACAAAACTACTAAGCGCAGCGCTATTTTGCGCTTTGGCTAGCTTTGCCGCGGGCGTAGAGATCAAATACGCTAGCGGGGCTTACGAGATTAGCGGGGTGGACGGCAGTGGATTTAGTGTCACGCAAAAGCAGATCTTAAAATGCACTCCCAAAATCACGGGCACCTACGAAAGCGTGAGCGAGAGCTCAATCAGGCTTTATCCAAAGCCGATGCTTAGCGCCGGGGTTAATTATTCGTGCGAGGTGCGCGGGGTGCGCTTTGAGTTCGAGACAGAGCCTTTTAGCACCGAGCATATCGCGCTTCTGCGTCCGGGGCTAGTAGCAATTAAATTTAACGATGCGGTTAGCAAGGACGCACTACAGCAAGCGACTAGAATTTACCGCGCGCAGAATTTAGCCCAAAACGATATATCCTACGAGCTTAGCTCGCACGATGATCGGAATTTTTTATTCAGCTTCGATCCTAAGGCGCAAAACGTCGTATTGCAAATAGAATCCCTCACCTCAAAAGCGGGCGCAAAGCTGCAAAATCCAGTGGAGCTGCGCACGGACGAGGAGCCTTTTAATGATAGCATTAACGCTTCAAATTTAAGCGGCGTGCAGATCCGCCCTGCGGCTCTAAAAGACGGCTCGCTCGCAGCTAGAGTGTGTTTTCCTAACTATATGGACGAGCTGTCCGCCAAATACATAAGGATCGCAGGCGTGAGTAAATTTAGCCTCACTCAGCCGCGATATTATTATTACGACGAAGATGAGGAGGGCGGCGAAAGCGACGATCCTTCATGCTACTACTATGCAGATATAGTAAGCGACGAGTTTATGCCGAATAAAAGCTACGAGATTAGGCTGCTAAAGGGCTTCGGAGATAGCTCATATATTTTGCGTGACGAGATCAAGCAAAGCGTAAAAATGGGCGACAGGCTGCCTTTCGTAGCCTTTAGTGACGAGAAAAATTTTATCCCAAAATCCGCTTCGTTAGCTTTTAAAAGCTCAAACGTAAATGAGGTTAAAATTTCGATTGCCAAAGTCCCTGAGCAAAATTTTAGGTATTTTTTAAACTTTGAAAGCAACGAAGATAGTGTAGGTGGGCTAGCTAGCGAGATCGCGGTTAAGAGCTTTGATATAGGGGGCGCTAAAAACGCCGTTGCGGAGCATAAAATCGCGATGGATTTTAAAGGCTATGAGGATGGAATTTATAAAATCACGGCGTTTTACAAAGTGGGCGAAAAGATGCAAGAGGTTTCGCGCGTGGCCTATCTTAGCGACATTACGGCTCAAGTGGTGCTGCTTGAGCGCGGTGCGCTCGTTTATACTTCTAGGCTTAGTAATGGCGAGGAACTAAGCAGAGCGAAGGTTAAAATTTACAGCGATAAAAACGAGCTAATCGCGGAGGATAAAACAGACGGAGATGGAATTTTGCGATTAGAAAATATGGAAATTCTAGCCAAAAATCCGCGCTCTATCGAGATTAGTAAAGGCGATGAGCATGCGTTCGTGCTATTTAATAACGCCGTAGCAAGCATCGAGAAAACGATTACTGCAAAGCGCCCGTTCGTTTATCTCGCAAGCGAGCTGATAAGCCCGAACGAGCGGCTTTTAGGCACGATCGTGATGAAAAATCGCGATTTTAGCTCTTTAAAAAATACGCCGATTAAATTTAAAATTTACGATCCTAGCGGCACTGTGATCATCACACGCGCGCAAAACACCGATGAGTTCGGCAGCGTTAAAATCGATGAGCTGATGGGCGAGAAAAGCGGCACTTACCGCCTGGATCTCATCTATGAGGATAAAATCATCGCTTCTAAAAGCTTCAGCGTAGAAAATTTCGTCCCAAACCGCATTAAAAATGAAATTTTAACTGCCAAAGACGAATACGGCGCAGATGAGATCATAACTTTAAAGCTAAGCTCAAACTATCTTGCAGGCGCGCCGGCCGGAGATTTGAAAGGCTCGCTTGAAGCAAACGCCTATGAAAAAGAGCTAAAAATTAAAGGCTACGAGGGCTTTTCGTTTCTAAACGATCGCTTAAAGAAAAAGGGCGCTACGCAGCTTCGTAGGGCAGAATTTACGCTAAGCCCCGGCGGTAAAAAGGAGCTTGCACTCTCGCCGGCAGCAGCTGATCTTAATGTCTCTAACGCCATAAATATTCTACTAAATTTCAGCGTAACCGAGGAGGGTAAAAACGTAAGTGCATATCGCAACCTAAGCTATCTGCCTTATGATCGTATCGTAGGAATTCGCGCGAGCAAGGATTTTATATCAAGCGGCGATAGCGTAAAATTCGGCTTTGCGCTGCTAGATTCCAAAACCAAAACCGACGTCAAAGGCAAGATCGACGTTGAAATTTACCGCGACGATTTTACTTACGTTTATGACGGCAATAGATACGTCGAGCAAGAAAGCTTTAATCTCGTAAGCGCCGTTAGCACCGATGCGCGCGAGTTTGAGTACAAATTCCAAAACGGCGGCAATTATCTAATCGTCGCAAACGATTACTCAAGTGGCGCAAGTGCTGGCGTGCGTGTGGATGTAAGCGGCTGGGGATATTATGGACGGGTAAATGCTAAAGACGTTCAAAGCGCTAAAATCAAGCTTGCAAGCGACAAGGTTAAAGCCGGAGATAAAATTAAAGGCGTCATCAATTCTCCGGTAGAAAGCGGCGTGCTAAATATCTCGCTCGTAGGAGAGCAGGTTTACGACTATAAAATTCTATCCATAAAAGGCGGTAGCGCGGAATTTGAGCTTAGTGTGCCGGATAATTTCGTTGGAGGACACATCAACGCTGTAATCGCGCGCGCCGCGACACCTGCTGCAATGCCGCTTAGAGCCTATGCAAACGTGCCGGTGGCGCTAGATGCGAGCTCGCACAAGGCTAACGTGCAAATCCTAGCCGAGAAAAGCTACAAAAACGGGCAAAACGCGCAGATCAGCGTAAAAAGCGAGCCAAATTCCAAAGTCATACTATACGCGGTCGATCTTGGAATTTTAGATATCGTCTCACAAGAGGAGCTTGATGCATTTAAGGCGTTTGACGTTAGCGCGTATTTTGCGCTGCGGTACTTCGACATTTACGACGATCTTAGCGTGTATCAAACTACTGCTAAAGAGCTAAGCTTCGGCGGAGACGGCGTGATGGCGAAGGCTAAACGAAATTTAAGCCCGGTCGAAAACAAAAAGCAGAAAAAATTTATCAAAATGCTGATCGCAAAAGCGGATGCAAACGGCGAGGCGAAATTTGAGCTTGCGATGCCGAAAAATTTTAACTCCACGATCCGACTAAGCGCCATGGCTATCGGAGAGGCGGCTACGATCGGCTCGGCAAACGTCGAAGCTAAGGTTCGAGACGACGTGATCATAAAACCGGCAGATCTAACCTACATGGTGCGCGGCGATGAAATTTCCGTGCCGCTAACGCTCATCAACACCACCGATAAGGAGCAAAAGGCGGTCTTGAAAATCAGCTCATCTCCTTCGGTTGCTATAAGCGGCGGCGAGGCAAATTTCACGCTCAAACCGCTTGAGGTCAAGCATACGAACTTCACCGCGAGCGCACTTGATATTGCGGATGCGAACATTAAATTTGATCTTGACGCAAACGGGCAAAAATTTAGCAACGACGTGGAATTTGACATAATCAGCCAGTTTCCGCGCTCGAAGCTATTTCACGTAAGCTACGGCGATAAGCCGGTAACGCTCAAAATCGATCCGAGCTATAAAGAAATTTACACTCACATCGGCGCTACGCCTAATGCTTTTAGCCTAGCGGACGAGCTATATCTCTATCCTTACGGTTGCACCGAGCAGCTTACTTCAAAGATGGTAGCGGTTGATTATGTCGCACGCAAAGACTCCAATAAAACCTTAACCAACCGCGTAAACGAGTATGCAAGTAGAATTTTATCTCGCCTCAAACCTAGCGGCAGTTTCGGCTACTGGAGTGCTCACGGCGTTACTAATTACTACGCTTCGATTTACGCAAGCGACGTTTTACTAGAGCTTGACGCGCGCTATAAATTCCTTAGCAACAAGCAAAGATCGCTGATATTTAGCGCCTTAAAATCAGACTACGAAGATCAAGCGACGCTTCGAGTATATGCGGATTTCGTGCTAGATCAATACGGCAAGCTGGATGACGATGAGATAAATTTCATTTACGACAACGGCCTTTATGACAACTCGCCGATGGCTCGCATCGCTATGGCTGCGATACTTAAAAAGCACAATATGACGACCGAATTTAACTTCATGCGTGAAAAAATAAACCAAATAGATTATGATTACGCCGAAGACGGGGCGGGCTTGACGTTTGCTAGCGACATAAGAGACGCCGCCTTTAAGCTCTACGCATTCGGCAAGGCGGGCATCAAAGACGATAGCACGGCTCGCACGGTCGATGCGATCATTCGCGATCTAAAAAATATAAACAACACGCAGGAGCGAGCAAGCGTAATACGCGGATTTGATGCATATTTTAAGGACTCGAAAAAAGAAGCCCATTTTGCATTAAAATACGACGGCGAGGCGAAAAATTTCAATTCGCCGTTAGATACCAAACTCGCGGTTAAAGACGGCGCGATAGAATTTACGCCGATGAGCGGCAATGGCGAGCTATTTTTTACCGCTCTTGGCTTTGGATATGAAAGCGCGCCTTTAAAGCATGAGGCTTTGAGTATACAGAGTCTAAACGCCCATTCTATGGATAGCAAAAGGATTGAAATTTATCGTGAATTTATAGATGCTCGCGGCAACATAGTCGATCTAAATAAGCTTAAAGTAGGGCAGAAAATTTACTCTAAGATCAGCTGGCGAGCGAATTATTATCTTTATAATTTCGTAATCGATGAGGCGATGCCTAGCTGCTTTGAGGCGGTCAATGAGCGCCTAGGCTCGGCCGCGCAGGCTAGAGTCGAGGGCATGCAAGATAGCGTGGCACTAGAACACACGGAGTATCTGTATGACCGAGTGCTTCGCTTCCCAAAAAGCGGCTATTTCTATTATGATCCGCGAGATGGAGAGAATAGCAGCGGCGTCATCTATACTCCGATAAACGTGATTATGGCTGGCTCGTGCGCGCTTCCTGCGATCTCTATCGAGGATATGCAATACGAGCAGGTAAATAACTACGATCTGCAAACGCTTAAATTTAAAGTCGCTCGCTAAGGCGTAGCGGCTTTAAAGCTCGGCGCGGATTTTGCATTTATTGCGATTTTCGTGCTGAGTGCGCTTTTGTGTTCACAAGCATCTTGCAAACGAACGCCTGATAAAATTTTAAAATTTCAATCCCGTCCGTCCGCCGAATTTCAAAATTTTATATCAACGCCCATATTTCATAGCTTTTTACTATCTATTTATAACGTTATTCTATTTGACTTACATTTAAATTCGAGTTATCATTTCTTTTAAATATACACTTTCAATTAAAGGAGTTGCAAATGCAAGACGTATCAAGACGTAGTTTTTTAAAGATTAGCGCAGTGGGTGCGGGGGGCACTTGCGCTGGGAGCTAGTAGCGCAAGTGCGGCGCAAAACGCCAAGGACGTCAAATTTGACGAGGAATACGATATCGTCATCATCGGCACCGGTTTTACGGGACTTGCCGCGGCGATTAAGGCTAGCGGGCGCGGTAAAAAGGTGCTGGTGCTTGAAAAGATGGGTCGCGCGGGCGGAAATTCCGTCATCAACGGCGGAAATATGGCCGCTCCGATGAATAAATTTCAAGTCGCACAAGGTATCAAAGATAGTAAGGAGCTTTTTATCGCCGATGCCGTAAAAGACGGACTCGGGCTCAATCATACCGATCTTTTAGGCGTGATGTTTGATCGCAGCAACGATGCGGTAGATCTTTTGGTAGGCTGCGGAGCGGAATTTAGCGATAAGCTGATCTTTGAGAGCGGTCATAGCGTCGCAAGGAGCTTGCAATCGACCAACGGCTCAGGTTCGGGCTACATCCAGCCGATGATGGGTAAACTTCAAAACGATCCTAACGTCACTATTAAAACCCGCACGAAATTTGACGATTTTATCGTGGGTGACAGCGGCCGCGTCGTGGGCGTAGAAGCTCGCGAGGAGTATAAATTTGATCCGAAACTCTTTAGCGACGATCTGGAAAACAAAAGCGGCGAGAAAAAGAGCTATAAAGCCAAAGACGGCGTTTTGCTGGCTTCGGGCGGATATGGACGCGATCTATGGTATCGCCAGATCCAAGATCCGCGCGTAGTGCCTAGCATAGACAGCACCAACCATCCGGGAAGCTCGGCGGGAGCGATGCTAGCGGCAAATAGAATCGGCGCATTTACGCTTCTTACGTCATGGATTCAGTTCCTTCCATATTGCTCGCCAGATGAGAAGGGCTTCGGCGCCGCGGTAAATTTCACCAACCACTGCTGCAACACCTATGGCCTTACCGTCGATCCAAAGACAGGCAAGCGCTTTATGGACGAGCACGCGGGGCGCAAGATCAAGTCGGATGCTTGCTTTAAGGTCATCGCCGAGAGCGAGAAAAACGACAACTATCCGGTAAATGTCTGCGACTCCCAAGCCGTCGCCGCGCGTAACCCGGTCTATACTTCACGTCCTTTAGAAGCGGGCGTCGTGAAGAAATTTGACACGTTAGAGGAGCTTGCGAAGGCTTACAATCTACCGCTGGAGCCGTTTTTAAAGACCGTCGCGGATTATAACTCTTACGTCAAAGCGGGCAAAGATCCGGAATTTGGCAAGGTAGTCGATAAGCTGGACGGCATCGACGTTTCTAAGCCGCCGTTTTACGCAAGCCGCACGATGCCGAAAGTGCACCACACGATGGGCGGACTTGAGATCAACACCAAAGCTCAAGTCATCTCTAGCCTTACTCACGAGCCGATCCCAGGGCTCTGGGCTGCGGGCGAGGTAACCGGCGGCGTGCACGGTGCGAGCAGGCTCGGAACCTACGCGATACTTGATTGTATGGTTTTCGGAATGATCGCTGGCGAAACAATCGGGGCTTAAATTTAGCGCCCGCGAAATTTCGGCGCGAAGCGGTTGTCAATGCGCGCTTTATTAAATTTCGGCGCGAAGTAGCGGTGCGTGCTTTGCGCCGAAATACTGTGCGAGTCTTTAAAATTTCACAAAAATTTTGCTGCGATTTGTGAGATACGAAGCGCGAAATTTCCGAGCATTTACCAAAACGCCGTAAAATTTCAACTTGAAATTTTATCTCAAGGAACGCTTCGTGCCTAGCTTTTTTAAAAATCCGTCGCAGCAGAAGCTTATTTTTCTAAGCTCGCTTGCTTTTGTGGCGTTTTTTAACTTCTCGTTTTTCAAAAATATCATAAATGCCTACGGAATTTCGGGGCTAAATTTTATCTATCTTGTCTGCGACGCGGCGGCTTTGATCGCTTTTTTGACGCTATTTTTTACGATTTTTAGCTCGCGCTATACGACCAAGCCGATTTTGATGATATGCTTTTTTATTTCGTCGTTTACGGCGTATTTCATGGATAGCTATAACGTCGTAATCGATTCGGAGATGATCCGTAACGCAGCCCAGACGAACTTTGCCGAGTCAGCGGATCTTTTTAGCCCCAGACTAGCGATTTACGTGCTGGTGCTGGGCGTCTTACCCTGCGTGCTGATTGCTCGCTCGCACGTTAGCTACCGTCCGCTTAAATTTGAAATTTTAGCTAAGCTCAAAACAGCGGGCATTTGCATAATAATCATCGCGGCGCTGCTTTTTGGATTTAGCAAATACTACGCGTCGTTTTTCAGAGAGCATAAAATTTTACGCAGCTACGCAAATCCGGGATATTGGATCTACAGCGGCGTTAAATTTGTCGCAAAATCCAAAAAGCAAGGCTCGCAGCCTCTGATGCAAATCGCTACGGACGCGCATATCGATGAAAATTCCACAAGCTCAAAAAAGCTCGTCGTCGTAGTCGTGGGCGAAGCGGCGAGAGCGGATAGATTTTCGCTAAACGGCTACGAGCGAGATACTAATCCGCTACTAGCTAAAGAGCAGGGCGTCGTAAGCCTAAGTAATACCCATTCTTGCGGCACTTCGACGGCGCAAAGCGTGCCGTGCATGTTTTCGCTGCTAAATCGCGATGAATTTAGCGTCGAAAAGGCTGCAGAGGAGCAAAACGTATTAGACGTACTAAACCGCGCTGATGACATGGCAATTTTGTGGCGCGATAACAATTCCGATTCCAAAGGTGTGGCGCTGCGCGTGAAATATCAGGATTTTAAAATTCCGCAAAATAATCCGATCTGCGATGTAGAGTGCAGGGACGAGGGGATGCTTGCGGGGCTTGATAAATTTGTCGCCGAAAACGCGGGCAAAGACGTATTAATCGTGCTGCATCAGATGGGCAATCACGGGCCTGCGTATTTCAAGCGCTATAAGAAAGAATTTGAAAAATTTAGCCCCGTTTGCCGCGATAACGAGCTTGAGAACTGCTCGCAGCAAGAAATTTCAAATGCCTACGATAACGCGATTTTATACACGGATTATTTTTTAAGCAAGGTTATGGAATTTTTAAAGCCGTATTCTAAGACACACGAAACGGCGATGATCTATATGAGCGATCACGGCGAGAGCCTCGGCGAGGGTGGCGTTTATCTGCACGGCATGCCCTATCTTTTCGCTCCCGAGGCGCAAAAGCATATCGGTGCTATCGTTTGGCTAGGTGAGGGAAAAATGCGCGAAAGATACGATCTAGGCGCGCTTAAATTGCATAAGGACGATGCTTTTTCACACGATAATCTTTTTCACACATTGCTTGGAATTTTTGAAGTAGATACTAAGGTGTATAACAAGGATTTGGATATTTTAAGCGGAGTGAAAAATTAGAATTTCGCGCTGAATTCCGTCGTAAATTGTGAGTGAAATTTTAGCAATAAAAAATTCTATTGGCAAAATTCTAATTTAAGCTTAGTTTGAAATTTTACCTAAGCTCGGGCGAAATCTACTCTAAAGATTTTTATGCAAAAGCTAAAAGAGAGACAAAGTGCTGCAAAAACTCAATCTCTCATTTATCGTTGCGAGCTATGAATTTTAAATTTCATTAGAAATTTTACGTGCAGTTTTGATAAACGCCTGCGCTAGATGGTTTAGACGTTTGCCTTTTTTGTAAGCGATTATTAGCGTATTATCGAGCTCGCGCGCGCCTACGTCAAAGAGCTTAATCCTGCCTGCTTTATCCTCTTTTATCATCTGCGGTATGCTAAAGCACGTTCCTGCGCCGCTTGCGACGATAGCATTGGCGATATCAAAGGTCTCCGTACGGCATAGCACTTTCGGCGCAAATCCCGCAGCAGCAAAAAATGCATCTATCTGCTCGGCGCTTCTTAGGCTTTGATTAGGCAGGATGAATCTTTCCTCTTTTAAGCGCGAAATGTCAATTTTGGGAACAGATTCGTTTTTAAACTCAAGCGAGAGCAGATGGGTGGAGCTTAGAGCGACATAGGTTTTTTGCGTTAGAATTTTAACCCCGTCAAGCCCGCTCATATCGATGGGCAGTATCAGCATACCGACATCAAGATCACCTTGAAGTAGCATTTCGCGAATGCTAAGCGCAGAAGAAAACTGCGTGATTTGTAGATCCGAATCCTTAAATTTCTTGCAAAACATCGGCAGTAGCGACGGCAGTAGATTATAACCGTTTTGCGAAAAACCGATGCGAATTTTATCATTTTTTACGCCGCTTATTTCAGAGATGTCGTTTTTTAGGTCGTTTATGGCATCAAAAATGACTTTGGCTTTACTAGCATAAATTTTTCCCGCGCGCGTAAGCGAAATAGGATTACTCGTGCGGTTAAAAAGCTGCGTTCCAAGCTCGCGCTCCAGCGATAAAATGCTCTGTGATAGCGACGGCTGCGGGATTTTAAGTGCCTCGGCAGCCTTAGTAAAGCTGCGGAATTCTGCTACTTTTAATACTAGCTCCATGCGATGCAAATTCATTTAGCCTCTCCAATTGATAATTTAATTCTTATGAAATGATACACTAAATAATATTTGACTTATGTTAAAAATGAAACTAAAATTACGTTTTTAGTTTAGAACTTTAAACTTAAGCTAAGAATTTCTCAAATGGAGAGGAAAATGAGCGAATCAAATTTCAACAGACGCGATTTTTTGAAATCCGCCTGTATCAGCGTCGGTGCGCTTAGCCTTAGCGGCTGCGTGGATACCGACAAAAGTAAAAGCGGAGGCGGCGGCAACGAAGGCGGCCTTCCTAGTGTGGACGTACTCGTTATCGGCTCGGGAGGCGCGGGTTTGCGTGCAGCCGTAGCGGTAAGAAAGAGTAATCCAAATCTTAGCGTAGTCGTGGCTACGAAGATGATGCCTTCGCGCAACGCCACCTGTATGGCGGAAGGCGGTATCAACGGCGTTACGAGTTTCGCAAATGGCGATTCATACAAGCTTCACGCCTACGACACCGTAAAAGGCGGCGCATATCTCGTAGATCAGGACGCCGCGATTAAATTTTGCGAGCTTGCGGGCCCTACGATTGCCGAGATGGATTACATCGGCACGCTGTTTTCCAGAAATGCTAGCGGCGGCGTGGACGGCAAAGAAAGCGGCGTCCCGGGCGGCGTAGCACAGCGCTTTATGGGCGGCGCGTCTAAAAAACGATGCAACTACTCCGCCGATAAGACGGGCCATATCTTGATGCACGCCTGTTTTGACGATGCGGTCAGCAACGGCGTGAAATTTTTAATCGATCACGAGCTGCTTGAGATCAGCGCGCCTGAGGGCAAATGCGAGGGCGTCGTGCTTCGAAATATCCAAACCGGCGATTTTTATCCAGTGCTTTGTAAAGCCTTGGTAATCGCAACGGGCGGATATACGAGGATGTTTTACAACCGCACCTCGGTGCCTTATATCGCTACCGGCGACGGTATCGCGGCGGCACTGCGCGCAGGTCTTGGATTTAGCGATCCGGAGATGGTGCAGTTTCATCCGACCGGTATCAAAAGCGGTGGCGCGCTCATTACCGAAGCTGCGCGCGGCGAGGGCGGATATCTGCTCAATAACAAAGGCGAGCGCTTTATGAAAAACTACCACGAAAAGATGGAGCTTGCGCCGCGCGATGTCGTAGCTCGCGCGATCGAAACCGAGATCCGCGAGGGTAGGGGATACGGCGAGGGGCTAGGCGCATACGTGCTGCTTGATGTAAGACATCTCGGAAAAGATAAAATTTTAAAAGCCCTTCCTAAGATCAGACACACCGCCATTTTGTTTGAGGGTATCGATCTAATCGAGAAGCCGATTCCGATTCGTCCGACCGCACACTACTCGATGGGCGGCATCGAAGTGGTTAAATTTGACGATATGAGCACTAAAATTTCGGGGCTTTACACCGCGGGCGAAGCGTCTTGTATCTCGATCCACGGTGCGAATCGCTTGGGCGGAAATTCTTTGACCGACGCCGTCGTAACGGGCAAGCTCGCAGGACTCGGCGCAGCGGATTATGCCGCGAAGCAGGAGGGATTCGGCTCGGGTAAAAGAGCGAGCGAGCTCGCGCAAAAATGGCAGGCTAAATTTAAGCAGATCGCAAACGGCTCGGGCAAGGCAAACGAGATGTATGAGTTGCGCGAAGAGCTAGGCGCGCAGCTTTGGGACAATATGGGTATCTTTAGAACCGGCGAAAAGCTTGATCTGCTTTCGCAAAATTTAGAGAGTATCAGAGCGCGCTACGACGAGCTACGCGTCGCGGATGTAAATCCTGTTATGAATACCGCATTTACCGACTACGTCGAGCTTGGAAATTTGATCCTGCTTGCGCGCTGTGCGTGTTTGGCTGCGCAAAAGAGGCTGGAAAGCCGCGGCGCGCATACCAGAGAGGATTATCCGAAGCGCGACGATAAAAATTTCTTAAAGCACAGTATCGTGACGATGAACGACGCAGGAGAGCTAAGCTTGGGCTACAAAGAGGTCGTCGTTACGGAATTCTCTCTTGACGGAAGGAAACCTCAATGAAATTTATCATAGACCGCTTCGACGGAAGCAAAAATTATAAGCAAGCCTACGAATTAAGTTTGGAGCAGATCAAAGGAAAGACCCTGCTTGGAGTTTTGCAGTTTATTAAGCAAAATTTAGACATCACTTTAAATTTTACCGCAGCGTGTCGTATGGCGATATGCGGAGCCTGTGCCGTGAGGGTAAACGGGCACTCATATCTCGCCTGCGATACCAAGATGGAGGCTTTGCTTGCGGAGTATGAAAACCCGGATAGTTTTACGATCTCGCCGCTAAATAATTTCCGAGTGATCTCGGATCTAGTAGTGGATTGGGAACCTAGTATTGAAAATTTAAGAAAGATCAAGCCTACTATTACGCCTAAGAAAGAATTTAGCGCAGAGAAGGGCTGTAAGCAAAGCCCGGAGCAGATGGAGCGCGTCAAAAAGCAGTGGGATTGTATTCTTTGTGGATGTTGCGCTAGCGAATGCAATAAACTTGGAGCCGATGCGAGCGATTATATGCAGCCTTTTGTTTTCACGCATGCTAACCGCGCTGCGTTTGATTCAAGAAGCAGGAACGCTATGCCTCATCTAAAGCCTGCGGTACTAAACGGATTATGGCTATGCGTGCACTGCCAAGAGTGCGCCGATCGCTGCCCTAAAGGTATAAGCGCTCAAAGCGACATCACCGCACTTCGCGCTCTAGCGATGAAAAAGGGCTTAACCGCAGGAAGCGGCCCGGGACATGCAGAGGCGTTCCTACTAGACATCGTAGAGGGAAGCGGAAGATTAAACGAGATCAAGCTTGCTTTAAGAAGCGAAGGCGTATTTGCCAATATGGGCAAGATGGATGTAGCGGCAAATTTAATGGCTGCGGGCAAGATGAATCCTTTGCACGTATTCGGAGGCGAGGAGATCGAGGGACATGCGCAGCTCGTTAAGATGATAGAGGCCGCACGCAAAGCTCAAGCTAGCGGCGAGATAGAATAAGGAGGAGAGGATGAATAACGAATTTGCATTTTTCCCGGGTTGCGTTTTAAGTCAAGCCGCAAAGGAATCTAAAATTTCACTTGAAGCGATCGCTCCGGTGCTGGGTATTAAACTTCATGAGATAAAAGGCTGGAGCTGCTGCGGGGCTAGTCAAGCTCAATGCGTCGATCCTATGGCAAGCCTAGTAGCTAATGCCAGAAACATCGCGCTAGCCGAGGGTATGAATATGCCTCTGCTAACTACCTGCTCCACCTGTATGCTAACTCTAACTAAAGCAAAGCTAACTTTGGATAAGGGGGCAAAAAGCTATATCAATACCTTTTTAAAAGAGGGTGGTATGCAGTATCAGGGAAGCACCGAGATAACGAGCTTGCTTTGGGTGCTATATCAAAGCTTAGATACATTAAAAGCTAAAGTCACGAGGCCGCTAACAAATTTAAAAGTAGCGCTATTTTACGGCTGCCACTCATTAAGACCGGAGCGCGAGCTTAAGAAAGAAAGCTCGACCAATCCAAAAAGCTTTGAAGCGGTAGTTAGCGCTCTCGGCGCTCAGATAGTGCCTTTTGAAAAACGCCTTGATTGCTGCGGCTTTCATGCTAGCTATCCAGCGGTAAAATCGGTATCTAAAATGTCAAGCGAGATTGTAAATGACGCTGCCGAGCATGGAGCCGACGTTGTAGTTACTCCTTGTCCGCTATGTCAGATGCAGTTAGATATCTATCAGGAGCGATACCAAGAAGCGATGAACTCCAAAGCAAGAAAGCCGATCATCCACCTATCTCAGCTGGTAGGTCTTGCTCTTGGGTTAAGCAACGAGCAGCTTGGACTAAACATCAATATCCAAGATGCAACGAGATTGGTAAGCTAATCTTTGGAAATTTTCTAAAATTTAACGGATGATTTTGCAAAAATACTTCGCTGCGGCGCACAAACAGTGCGCCTGTTAGTATCGCACAAAATCATCCAGCCTATGCCTACTTTATCCTAAAATACTTTTCGCTGCTATAAAATTCTTGATAAAATTTCACTGCTTCGTAAATTTTAATGCTTCATAAAATTTAATGCTTCATAAAATTTAATGCTTTCTCCGCCGTAATTTAACGTTTCGCCAGCCGCGCTAAATTTCTATCTGTCTTTTATTTTTAAATTTAAAACCCATTAGACGATGAATAAATATAAAATTTTAATTAAATCTAACGAAATTTAAGGTGCATAAATTCTAAATTTTGATAGAATGCCATTTAAAAATATCCTAAATTTCAGGAGGACATTATGGTTGATTTGGCTCAAATTTCGGCTAGACTTGATGCCGTTGAGCGTTTGCCGCGAATAAAAGCGGAGGAAAGCATACAAGAAAGGCTTAAGAGCAAGGGTTTTTCGCGCCGCGATTTTATGAAATGGAGCGGAGCGATGACCGCGATGCTCGGACTTCCGGCCGCATTTGCGCCTAGCGTGGCTCGAGCTGCGGAGCTTGCTGATCGCTTGCCGGTGATCTGGCTTCATATGGCGGAGTGCACGGGCTGTAGCGAGAGCTTACTTCGCACCGATACGCCTACGATCGACAGTCTCATATTCGATTACATCAGCCTAGAATACCACGAGACGATAATGGCTGCCGCAGGCTGGCAAGCCGAGGAAAATTTAGAGGGCGCGATCGAAAAATACAAGGGGCGCTATATCTTGATGGTAGAGGGCGGAATTCCAAGCGGCGAGAATGAATTTTTCCTAACCGTGGGTCCTGAGGGCAAGAGCGGAGCTCAGCACTGCAAGCACGCTGCCGAAGACGCTGCGGCGATATTTGCGATCGGCACCTGTTCGAGCTTCGGCGGTATCCAAGCCGCGGCTCCGAATCCGACCGGCGCCGTAGGTTTGGACAAGATCATAAACAAACCCGTCATCAACATCCCGGGCTGTCCGCCTAGCGAAAAAAATATCGTCGGCAACGTGCTAAATTTCATACTTTTCGGCACGCTTCCAAGCCTTGACGTTTACAACCGACCTAAATGGGCTTACGGGCTGCGCATCCACGATCTGTGCGAGCGTCGCGGACATTTCGACGCGGGCGAGTTTGTAGAAAGCTTCGGCGATACGGGCGCAAAGGACGGATATTGCCTTTATAAAGTAGGCTGCAAGGGTCCTTATACATTTAACAACTGCTCGCGCGAACGCTTCAACTCCCACACTAGCTGGCCGGTACAGGCGGGTCACGGCTGCATAGGCTGCTCGGAGCCTGATTTTTGGGATCATATGGGACCTTTTGAGGAGCCTTTGGCGGATCGCCTTTACGAAAGTGTTTTCGGCGGGCTCGGCGCTGATGCTACCGCAGATAAGATAGGTGTCGGAATTTTAGCGATCACGGGTGTTGCGGTAGCGGCACACGCGGCGATTGCGTCATTTAAGAAAGATAAAGGGGAATAATCATGTCGCAAAGAATCGTAATAGATCCGATAACCAGAATAGAGGGACATTTAAGAATAGAGGTCGTAGTGGATGATGAAAACATCATACGTGAAGCCTATAGTAGCTCGACGCTATGGCGCGGGCTTGAGACTATAGTAAAAAACAGAGATCCGCGCGACGCGGGATTTTTTATGCAAAGAATTTGCGGCGTCTGCACCTTCTCGCATTACAAAGCGGGTATCGTCGCGGTAGAAAACGCCCTTGGTATCACTCCGCCGCTAAATGCCTTGCTGACGCGTACGCTGATGGCTAACGCGCTATTTTTGCACGATCATCCGGTGCATTTTTATCAACTCCACGGGCTTGATTTCGTAGATGTAGTAAGCGCGCTTAGCGCCGATCCTAAAAAAGCAAGCGAAGAGGCGTTTAAATACTGCGACACCCCTTATGCGTGCGGTGCGGATAAACTAAAAGAGGTGCAAGATCGCGTGGGCGCTTTTGTTAAGAAAGGCGCTTTGGGGCCTTTCGCTAATGCCTACTTCGGTCATCCAACATATAAGCTTAGCCCGGAGCAAAATTTAATCACTCTTTCGCACTATCTTGAGTGTTTGCGCATTCAGCGCACGGCGGCTCAGATGATGGCGATATTCGGTGCGAAGCAGCCTCATCCGCAAAGCCTCACCGTAGGCGGCGTCACCTGCGTAATGGATATCCTAAGCCCTGCAAGACTGGGCGAATATATGTCTAAATTTAAAGAGGTCGCGGACTTCGTAAATCGCGCCTACTATCCTGATCTCGTAATGGCTGCGAAGGCTTACAGCAACGAGCCTAGCGTGCTAAATGATATCGGCGTGGCAAATTTATGGACTCATCAAGAATTTCAGCTTTCAAAGAACGAATGGCTATTTCAAAGCGGCATGATTATGAACGGCGATATTAGCAAGGTTTTGGAGCTTGATGAGAACAAGATCACCGAGGAGGCAACGCATGCGTGGTATAAAAACGATGCGGCGCTTCATCCTTACGACGGCGAGCAAGAGCCGAATTATACGGGTCTTAAGGACGGACAGAGCATCGACGCGCACGGCAAAGAAGCGCATACGAAGGTGCTCGATACCCAGGGCAAATACACCTGGATCAAGGCTCCGCGCTACGACGGCAAGCCGCTTCAGGTAGGGCCTCTTGCAAATATCGTAGTAAATTACGCCAAGAAAAATGAGCGCGTAGTAAAGGTCGTGGATCAATTCCTAAAAGACGCCGGCTTGCCGCTTGAGGCTGTATTTTCGACGCTTGGACGAACGGCGTGCCGTATGATCGAGGCTAAAGTCGTAGCCGACAACGGACTGATTGCGCTAGAAAATTTGATCGCAAACATCAAAAGCGGCGATACACAGACCTGCGCAAAATATGTAATCGATAACTCCAAAGAGTACAAAGGTCGCTATATCGGTCATGTGCCGCGCGGCGCACTTAGCCACTGGTGCAGGATCGAAAAGGGCGTCATCAAAAACTGGCAGGCGGTCGTGCCGTCTACTTGGAACGCCACGCCAAAGGATAAAGACGGAGCTATGGGCGCTTATGAATCCTGCTTGATCGGGCTTAAGCTTGCCGATCTTTCCAAGCCGCTAGAGATCATCCGCCGCATCCATTCATTCGATCCTTGCATAGCCTGCGCCGTGCACGTAATGGACGCTAAAGGGGCGGAGCTTGGCTGCTATAGGGTAGATCCCAGCAAAGGATAAATCATGAAAAAAAGATTTGCGGAATACGAGTTCTCAATCGGTCTTAGGCTCACGCACTGGCTGCGTGCGCTTTGCATTACGATTTTGGTGATCACCGGATATTACATCGCCTTTGTTTTCACCGCGCCCGAGATTAATCCCGAGCCGGTGCTTTTCATGCAGGCTAAATTTAGATTCGTGCATCTGATCTTCGGCTTTGCGATGATCGGTGCGGCGATCTTTAAAACCTATCTTTTCTTCTTCGATAAAAAGAGTAGAAAAGAGCTTTTAAGCATCAAGGATTTTTTTAGCCCGCGCGTCTGGATCGCTCAGATCAAATACTATATCTTTTTGGGCGAGCACCCGCATCTTCGCGGCGTTTATAACCCATTGCAGTTCATATCATATCTGGGCTTTTATCTAGTGCTATTCGTGATCTGCCTAACCGGAATGATTCTATACGTTCACGTCTATCACGAAGGGTTAGGTGGCGCGCTATACGGGCTCTTGCGCCCGCTGGAAGCGGCGATGGGCGGTCTAAGCGAGGTGCGAATGATACATCATCTTTGCATGAATATCATCATAATCTTCGTGCCGATCCACGTCTATATGGCGGTCTTTAACGCCGTCAAGGGCAGGGACGGCGCGATGGATGCGATCGTAAGCGGCTATAAATTTAAAAAGGAAGAGCACGCTTGAGGGTGCTGGTACTGGGTATCGGCAACGTCATCTACGCGGACGAGGGCATAGGCGTGCACTTCGTCCGCGCGCTCGCGCAGAACTATAAGTTTTATCCTAAAACCGCCGTACGAAATTTTATGGCGGGCGAGAATTTAACGGCGCAGAATTTTATGCAAAATTCCGCCCAAGTATCTGCGATACAAAATTCTACCTCGCAAAATTCCATAGAGCGCGACCTCTTGCAAAATTTTACGGATGAAAATTTTATCTCCGAGCAGAATGCCGTAGCAGTAAATTCTCTCCGAAATTCCAAGGCGGTAAATTTAGATCGAAATTTCGCCGCTCAAAATTCCGCCAAGCAGAATTCCGCTTCAAATTTTACTTCGCAGAATTCCGTCATAAATTCCGCAGCGCAAAGCTCTATCGATTCGGACTTTGTCGCCGTAAATTCAGCCGCGCCAAGCAGCAGCGCGGATCAGATCCGATTTATCGACGGCGGGACTCTGGCTAGCTTTTTGATGCCTACGATGGCGGAATTTGATGAAATTTTGCTCGTAGATTGCATAGACGCGGACGGCGCAAAGGGCGGCGAGGTATATTTTTTCGACTACGACGCGATGCCTAAGCAGATCAGCTGGAGCGGTTCGGCGCACGAGGTCGAAATGCTTCAAACCCTGCAGATGATGGATCTTTGCGGCGATCTGCCTCACGTTAAAATTCTAGCGGTCGTGCCGCGGCGCATCGAGGAAGCAAGCTTTAAGTTAAGCTCCGCGATTTTAGAGTCCTCAAAAATCATGGAAAAAACGGCGCTTAAGTACTTATCGGATCTTGGTTTCGCGCATGAAAAAATCGCCGATCTTAGCGCCCAAGATATCGCGGATCGATTTGCAAAAAGGGGGCGAGATGATAGTAGCATATGAGTTTAACTACCTTAATGAAAACGCGCTGATAGCGCACTTCTTGCTGTTTTATGCTCGCAAAAGCGCACTTGAGTTTTGCCTGAAAAAAGAGGCGAGCTTAATAAGCCTTTTCGTGCGCGGCGGCGAGGATGAAATTTTAAAATTTAGCGACGAGGCGATGCCGCTGATTCCAAACTCCATATTTTTGGCAAAATCCTCCGTGCGCGTGGTGGACGAGGGCGGCGCCGAAGCGAAAGCGTTGAAATTTAACGGCACGTTTAAAGATGCCTCCTCGGGCGATTTAAGCAAATTTTTAGAGGATGAAATTTCAAACTCCCATAGCGCGGATAAATTTAATAACTTCACTCCGCGAGTGATGAAAGAGTACCTCGCTCACTCCGAGCCGTCTCAAAATGAATTCGAAATAATAAGCGGCGCCGGCGTTCTTCATGACGGCAAATTTGAAGCGGTAAGCAGGGATAATTTCGCCGGCTTACTGGAGTTTTGCCGCATAAACTTATTTCATGCTCAGCAGGTTCAGATCGAGCGCGGCGGCGCAACTTTCACGCTCAAGGCGGACGTGGATTTTAGCGCCGATTTTTTGATAGCCGCGGGAGTGGGCGCGCTGGATGGGATTTTTGTGAGCGATGAAAAGAGCAAAATCGCGCTCGCAGCCTTCGAAAAGCCGCTCATAAGCCTAAAAACCAATGCGATCTTTAGAAAAAATCACGAGAACGCGCCTAAATTTTTTGACGTAAAGCTTGCGGGCGACATATTCGTGTTTGCGCTGGGGCGCGCTTTGGCAAGCGACGGGATCTATTTTTTAAGCGCAAAATGCGAAAGCGCGGCGCAAAAAGATCAAATTTTTAAAGTCGCACCGCTACAAAACGGCTTTTTGATCGTGCAAAACGAAGACTTTTTAAGCGGTAGCGCAAGCTCTTATCTGAAAAACTCAAACGACAAAAACTCCGCTCTTTTTGCGCTTACGTGCCGCGAGAAGGGGGTTTTGAACGACTCCAAAAAACGCGTTTTGCGATGCTTTTTGGGCGCGGGCACGGACGATGAGATCGCAATTTATGGCGAAAGCTCTAAGAAAATTCTACTTAAATTTAATCTGCCGCGCAGTTTTGACGAGCTTAAGGCTCAAATTTGCGCGGACGAAACGGGCGCAAAGCTGTTTGAAAATTTCAGCGCCAAATTTAACGTAAACGCCGCGAAAATCGATGAAATTTTAAAAAGCGCAAACGCAGGATTTCACACCATCTTTAGCGTCGCTACGCAGCTTATATGGGGGCGCGATGCGGCGTTTTTGATGGCGGCTGCGGAGGATTTTGCGGGCGGCAAAGGAGTGCGACTCGATTTTTGCACCGATGAGCGCGGCTGTGTGCAAGCGGATAAAATTTTGCGCTCGGCGATGAGCTATGCGCTCGCAGGCGCCAATGAAAAGCTGTTTGCGTTCGGATTTTTCGATAGTTTGGGCTATTTTTTAAACGATCTGGCGGATGAGCGCAAAGAGGACTTTGACGTTTTGATCTTCGGCGGAGCGATGTTTAGCGGGCGCAAATTTGCGGATTTGATGCTTAAGCTTTGCAAAAATTTTGATGCGAGCTTTAGCGACACCTTCGCGCTTCAAGCTCGCTAGATCGGGCATATATGCGAATTTTCGGCAAAACTCCTAAGTCTTATCCGAAAAACAGCGAGTTGTGCGGATATTGCGGTGCCGATAGCCGCGCCATACGGACTAAGCTTAGCGCAAACGAGATCGCGCGAAATTTCAAAAAAGCGGCAAAGGACGTGAGCGTGAAGGAACAAATTTTATTAAATTTAGAGCATATTTTGAGGCGCCCGGTACGTTTTGTCCTCTTGCAGCGAGCGCAACTTGCTCGCAAAACAGCTGCTGCGGCGCGCAATTTATGAAAGCACATGCATGAAAGCGGCTAAATTTGAGGTTTTCGGAGCAGTGCAGGGGGTCGGATTTCGCCCGTTCGTCTACAAGCTCGCCGTGGATTTGGGACTGAAAGGCGAGGTTTATAACGACGGCGAGGGCGTTAAAATCATCGTTTGCGCAGATCTTTCCGAGCCGCAAAAAGGCTCGATTGATAAAAATTTCGCCTCTTTAAATTTAGATGAGCCGAATTCTAACGAAATTCAAGCGCAGAAAATATCGCCATCGGCTACTCGGTCTTTCAATTCTGCCGAGTCGGATTCTAACGAGGCTGCGAACTCATCACGAAATTTTATAAGTTCAAATTTAAACGAGAGTTCCTTTTCGCCGCAGAGCGCACCGAACTCGCCAAGTGATTTGACTGGCTCGCCGCGCGATTTATCGAATGATTTAGCTGGCGTGTCTGATTTGACGAGCGATTTGCAAGCCGCAGCGAGCGATAAATTTTTACCGAACTTATTCGAGACCGATCTAAACGAGCAGGGCCCCATTTTGCCCGCTTCGTCGGATCAAAATTTCATCGTGCAAAATTCGTCGCAGCAGTGCGGTATATCACAGAATAAATCGCTGCAATATTTACAAAATACTAAGCGCGACTTGCAAGATGCGAAAGAGGACTTGCAGGACTTTAAACACGATTCACAAAGTGTCGAGCAAGATCTGCGCGAAAAAGAAATTTTAAAAATTTTCGAGCAGTGCCTCCGCAGCGAAGCGCCGCCGCTTTGTCGTATCGATAAAATTATCCGCGTGGAAATAAATACACAAGATTTTACGCAGAATTTTACTGATTTTAAGATCACGCAGTCCAAGGAAGGACGTAAATTTAATCCGATTTTGCCCGATTTTGCGATCTGCGATCAGTGCAAAAAAGAGTTTTACGACCCCCAAAATCCGCGCTTTCACTACCCATTTATCAACTGCACGGATTGCGGTCCGCGCCTTAGTATCATCGCAGCGCTGCCGTACGACCGCGCAAACACGACGATGAGGGCGTTTGAGATGTGCGAGTTCTGCCGCGGCGAATACACGGACCCGCTCACGCGCCGCTATCACGCCGAGCCGATCTCCTGCCCGCACTGCGGTCCGCAGCTGTTTTTATGCGGCGCAGGCGGTGAAATTTTATCAAGCGGCGAGGAGGCGATAGCGCGCACGGCGGAGCTTTTGCGGCGCGGACAGATCGGCGCGATCAAGGGGATGGGCGGCTTTCATATCGTCTGTGATGCGACGAACGAGCGCGCAGTACGCATGCTGCGAGCGCTCAAAAAGCGCCCGAGCAAGCCCTTTGCGATCATGTGTCGCGACGCAGCGCAGGCAGGGCGCGCAGCAAGCTTAAGCGCAGAGGAAAAGGCGCTGATAGATTGCAATGTCAAGCCGATCGTGATTTTAAAAAAGCGTGATTTTGTTTGGCGCACAGAGGCGGGCTTTGCGGCGGATTTCGGCACACAAAATTTAAAGGCGCAAGGCAAAAATCCTATATCGCCGAGATTTGCGGGTGAGCAAGAAAAATCGGCGCAAGGGCAGGGCTCTGAGCTACGAAATTTACGCAATTTTGCGGCGCAAAAATTTAGCACGCAAGGCGCTGAAAATTACGCGGAGCAGGGGATATTACAGAGTGCGCAAATTTTCAGCAAAACGGCGCACCGTAATTTCGCCTGCGATATGCTAGCGGCAGACGACTCGCAGTGTGCGGCAAACGAGCTAGAGCGCGCATACGATGGGTCTGATTTGCAGTGCGCGGCTAAAAATTTGAGCTCACCGCGATCAGAAGGCGGGCTAGAGCTGCGACATACGACTAATGATTTAAATTTACAACCCGCAGCAGATAGCCAAGACTCGCAATGCGCGGCGAATGAGCTTGATCCTTTGCTTGCGACGGACGAGTCTATTTCGCAAAATTTGGCAAATATTCAGAGCTTGCGACATGCTGAGGATGGGGTAGACTTGCAGCGTGCGACGTGCGAGCCGAGTCCGCAACAGACGATAAATTCGGAAGGCTCATGCTCTGCGCAGGCGTGTGTGGCGGACGCGCACGGCGCATATCCCGATAACGAGAGTGATTTCGTGCGTCTACCCGCGAGCTTTTCGGCGATTTTTAAGGCGGGTGCGATTTTTATCGCTCCAAGCGTGGCGCCGAACCTTAATAAGATCGGCGTTTTTTTAGCCAACACCGGCGTGCATCTGTTGCTTTTTGAATATTTTGATCGCCCGATCGTCGCCACAAGCGCCAATATTAGCGGCGAGCCCATTATTTTTAGCAGTGAGGAGTTGCGCGCGAAGCTGGGCGGCGTAATTTCGTTTTACCTGGATAACGACCGCGAAATTTTAACGCCGAGCGACGATAGTATCGCGTTTTTACCGCAGTTTGAAGCGCGAGCTTCGGCGTCTGGTTCAAAAACGGCTTGCAATTCGAGCAAAATTTCCGAGCCGCTTCCGACTTGCGCCAAGACCGAAAATTCCGTAAAAAATTTAACCTTAGCACAAAATTCTGCGACCGCACAAACCCTTACCGAGCCGCAAAATTTTAAGGAAAATTCCACAGACGGGCTAAATTTTGAGAGTTCGCAAAGACCTTCCGATACGGATACAAGTTGCGACGTCGTAAATTTTACTTCCAAAACTAGCTGCGACGGCACAAATTCGGCGCCTCAAAAAAACCAGAACGATGCAAATTCCGCCGCCGAAGCGGACTCTCTAAATCGCGCGCTATTTTTGCGAACATCTCGCGGAATGAATCCAAAAATTTTCCCTAGCAAATTCCAGCTAAAAGGCACTTTCCTGGCGCTCGGAGCGGAGCTTAAAAATGAGTTTGCGATCTACAAAGACGGGCAAATTTTCATCTCGCCCTACATCGGCGATCTTAAAAACGTCGCCACGAATGAGCGATTTTTCGCGCTTTTGGATATGTTCGTGCGCGCCTACGAGCTGAAGTTCGACGCCGTCATCGCGGATCTGCACCCGCAGTTTTCGCACACGCGATTTTTCGAGCAGCGCGGATATCCAGTGATCCGCTACCAGCACCATTTCGCGCATCTGGTGTCGAATCTAGCGCAAAATGAGCTGCTAGGCAACGGCAAAAAATACCTCGGCTTCTGCTTCGACGGCACCGGCTACGGCACGGACGGCAAAATTTGGGGGGGCGAGGTGATGGTGTTTGACCCGCACGGCTATCGTCGCGTCGCAAAATTTGACGAGATCGCGCTTATCGGCGGCGAGAATGCGATCAAAAACATCTACAAGCTTGCGCTCGCTCTCATATTTAAATTTAATGCAAAGGGCGCTGCGCGCGAGTTTTTGGCAAAATTTAGCGCGAGCGAAGTCGCAAATTTAGAAAAAATCGCACCGCGTGCCGTCCGCTCAAGCTCGCTAGGGCGTCTGTTCGACGCATTTGCGGCGGTCATTTGCAACCTGCGAACCGTAAGCTTCGACGGCGAGGCGGGCATGCGACTTGAGAACCTATATATCGACGGCTGCGAGCAGAGCTATAAATTTAGGCTGAAAAAATCGGACAAAAATTTTATCCAAAACGCGCCGCATTCCGCTTTGCAGCAACGAAGCGCCGATGATTTGGCAAGCGAAGCAGGGCAGGATGGTTTAAATGCGCAAAATCATAGCGGCGTGAAAGATGGCTGCGCGTTGCAAAGCGATTTTAAAGAGCTTGCGGATGATACGGCAAGTAAAAATGAGCTTGGACTAGCGGCTCAAAACATCGCCGAAGGCAGCGGCAAAAAGAATGAAAGTTCCGCCGCAAATTCTATAAACCAAGCATCCGCCCTGAATTTAATAAATCTTGAAAGCAAAAACGCTTCTAGCGCCGATCAAACCCCGCAAAATAGAGCTTGCGCGCCAAGCCTTGAGGGCGAATGCTATGTGATCGATTACGAAGAGGCGTTTTTACAGGCTTTGCGCGATGAGCCGCGCTTGGCCGCGACGAAATTTATAAACGCCATCGCAAATTTCATCGCGGAGTTTGCGGAGGGCTTAGGTCTCGAGGTCGCGCTAAGCGGCGGGGTCTTTCAAAACGCGACACTTCTAAATCTTACGTGCGAAAAGCTGCGCGCGCGGGGCATAAAATTTCATCTAAATCGCGCCGTTCCTTGCAACGACAGCGGCATCGCATACGGACAGCTCGCGGCATATTTAAGCGAAATTTCGCGCTAAACTTGTCCACAAAAAACGCAATTATAGCCGTTAAGCTCGCTCTTTGTAAAATTTATTAGTCTCATCTCGCCGCTAAATTTAATAAACTCTGCGCCCTGCCTGCTCTTTGCGTAAATTCTAACGCTACGAGCGATAAAATCCACCGCGGCTAGCTTTCTAAAATCGCAAAATCAGCTAACAAATTTACGCCTTGCTGTCTTTATATGTCGCAGCCAAAACGTTAAAATTTTAAAATTTAACGGCGCGCCGTTACCTGCCATAGCATCACGCGCACCACTATGGCAATCGATGCAAAATTCTACCGCGGCGCGTGGCTAGATACTGCGCAAATCCCAAGCCAAGACGCTATTTAGCGCCCGATTCTTAAATTGGCGTAAGCTCGCGGTAGAATTTAAAATAACGTAACACCGGTAAATTTCATCGCGCTAGCACTAAAATATAACGCGAAATCGCGAACAAAATTTTTAAAATACGCA
The DNA here is from genome assembly GCA_963530525.1 of uncultured Campylobacter sp. GTDB lineage: Bacteria > Campylobacterota > Campylobacteria > Campylobacterales > Campylobacteraceae > Campylobacter_B. The sequence continues at coordinate 54,068 of CAUSEA010000001.1, read as the reverse complement.
CGATGCCTCGGAGCTTTAAATTTTAAAGAATAAGCCAAATTAGCGCGAAATTCTTACTATTTGAGCGGAATTTCGGTAAAATTACATTCAAAATACGCGAAATGAGGGGAGCTATGAAAAAAGAGGAAAAAGAGAGCGCCGTAAGATTTAGCATTTCGCTGCCGACGAAGCTCTTTGAGGATCTCGACGAGATGGTGCGCGCCAAGCAATACCTAAGCCGCAGCGAGTTTATCCGCGATCTCATACGCGAAAAGATGGTCGAGGGCGTACTTCACGGAGATGGCGAGGATGACTGCGTGGGCGTGCTTTGCATCGCTTATGATCATCACCAAAGCGATCTGATCGAGCAGCTCGTAGAGATCGAGCACCACGCAAACGTCACCATCGTCAGCACCAGCCACTTCCACATCGACGAGCGCCACTGCTTCGAGGAGATCACGATGCGGGATAAAATTTCAAAGATCGAGTGGCTCAGCGCCAAAATCGGCGCGCTAAAAGGGGTAAAATTTTCCAAGCTCGTAAAGGCGGTCATCACCGAAGCGTAGGGCTTTTGCACGTTTTTAAAAACAGCGCGTCGTGCTAAATTTATGCGCTTTTAAATTTAAACGCAGCTGCGGCGCGACTTTTGCGAGTTGTGCAGCGCGATTCTCGATCGAGTGGAGAATTCGGGCGGCGCGGCTGCGCAAGGCGTGCAAATAAAATTTGTTTAAATTTACGCGGCAAACGAAAGCGCAAAATTTTATAAATTTTAATCAAAAAGCATTCTTGCCGCGGGTCTAAATTTTACCGCACTAGCGCGAGATCGGCGCAGCAGCTCGCGACTAAATTTTATAAGTGCCGCTTTTGTGCCGCATTTATAAAGCCGAGCTAGCGCAAAATGGATATGAAAACGACCGCCGCGTTGATATTCGGCACGCCTGCGATCACGCGCGAGATTGTAGAGTGCCGGGATAAAATCCGCTCGCAAGCCTTGAATTTCGCGCTTCTATCTACGGCGATCTTTAGTTTATTTTGAGCCGTTGCGAGCTGTGAGGTCTAAATTTAGAGAGTGCGGCTCTGCAATCTGCGAGCAGGCGATTAAATTTAAAGCAGCGCTTTACTCGCGAGCTTTAAAATTTGCGTCGAGCCTTCGCAAATAAAGCATGAAATTTAGATAAAACCGAAGCGCATAAATTTCAAGCCCGTTAAATTTCATAAAATTTCGCGCTTCGATATAAAATTTATCAAATTTACGCCATTTAAAGCAAAAACGTGGTATTTTACGCGCAAAATTTATTATCCAAGGAGAAAAAATGTGTAAAGATTGCGGCTGTTCCATCGGCCACACTCACGAAGCGGGCGCCCATTCGCACGCAGATATGACACACGAGCATGTCCACACCCACGCGGACGGCACCGTCCACTCCCACGCCCATATGCATGAGGCGGGGGTCGATCACGAGCATGACGCGCACGATCACATCCACGCAAATGTCGCTATCAGCGATGCCAAGACGATCGAGGTGATGAGTAAAATTTTAAGCGCCAACGACGAGGAGGCCGCTCACAACAGAGCCCATCTGGATGAGGATAAAATTTTATGCCTAAATTTGATGAGTAGCCCCGGTAGCGGCAAGACGACGCTGCTTGAGGCGACTATCAAAAGCGGCAAATTTAAAATCGGCGTCATTGAGGGCGATCTGGAAACCAACCGCGACGCCGATCGCATCATAAAAGCGGGGGCGCAGGCCCATCAGATCAGCACCGGCGAAACCTGCCATCTGGATGCCTTTATGGTTCACGAGGGGCTTCATCATATCGATACGAAAGGCTTGGATCTGGTTTTTATAGAAAACGTCGGAAACCTCGTCTGCCCTGCGGCATTTGACGTGGGTGCGCACCTGAACGTGGTGCTTCTAAGCGTGCCCGAGGGCAGCGATAAAATTGCAAAATATCCCGTGATATTTCGCCGCGCAGACTGCGTCGTAATTACTAAAACCGCGCTGCTACCGCATTTTGACTTCGATATGGAAGAGGTAGTGCGCGAAGTGCACAAACTCAATCCGAAAGCCGACGTCATCGCGCTTGACAGTAAAAGCGGCGAGGGCGTGGAGAAATGGCTGAAATTTCTACAATACAAGAAGGAATTTCGTTAATGTGCCTTTCAATCCCTTCAAAAATCATCTCAATCGATGAAAACAATTTCGCCACCGTGGAGACTCTGGGCGTGCGCCGCGGCGTGAGCTTGGATCTGCTCCCCGAACCCGCGGCGGTCGGGGAGTACGTGCTGATCCACGTTGGCTTTGCGATGGAGAAGATCGATACGCAGCGAGCGAAGGAGAGTATCGAAATTTACAAGCAGATTGCAAAGCAGATGAGGGCGGAAGAGGGCTCTGTATATGAAAGCATGGAGCCGAGAGCCGACGCAGAGAATTAAAACGGCTTGCAAACCCGTAAAATTTAAGGTAAATAATGGATCTAATTAAGGATTTTAGGGATAAGGAGCTGATTTTAGCGCTTAGCAAGCTGATAATTTCTAAAAGCAAAAAGCCGCTAAACATCATGGAGATTTGCGGCGGACACACGCACTCGATCATGAAATTCGGCCTTCCGAGCCTGGTCGGCGAAAATATTAAATTTATCCACGGCCCCGGCTGTCCGGTGTGCGTGATGCCGCGCAGTCGCATCGACGAGGCGATCAAGCTCGCCGCGATGCCGCAGAGTATTTTTTGCACTCTAGCAGACATGCTGCGCGTACCGGGCTCTCGCACTAGCTTGCAGAAGCTGCGCAGCGAGGGGCACGACATCAGAGCGCTTTATAGCCCGCTTGATTGCATAAAGATCGCGCAGGAAAATCCGCAAAAAACGGTGATATTTTTTGCGATCGGCTTTGAGACGACGACGCCGATGAGCGCCGTGCTGATCGATAAGGCGCTAAGCCTGGGGCTAAAAAATCTCTTTTTTCACATCAACCACGTCACGGTGCCCGCGCCCGTGCGAGCAATCTTAGACGACGCGGACGTGCAGATAGACGCGTTTTTGGGGCCTAGCCACGTAAGTGTGATCACCGGCGCGAAGGTCTACGAGAGCATCGCGCGGGATTACAAAAAACCGATCGCCGTAAGCGGGTTTGAGCCGCTTGATATAATGGCGGGCGTGTTAAATTTGGTCGAGCAGCAAAACGCCGGTACCTACGAGGTTTTCAACGAATACGAGCGCGTCGTAAAAGATAGCGGCAACCAAAAAGCGCAAAATTTGATAGATAAATATTTTGAAATTTGCGATTTTCCGTGGCGAGGGCTCGGCGAAATTCCAAAAAGCGGCATGAAGTTGCGCCCGCAGTACGCGGCGCTGGATGCCAGGGTGCAGTTTGATTGCAGCGTACAGAGCGCCCCCGAGAGCAAGGCCTGTATCTGCGGCGAAATTTTACGCGGCAAAAAAAGCCCGTATGATTGCAAGGTTTTCGGTAAGCACTGCACGCCTCAAAACCCGATAGGATCGTGCATGGTCTCAAGCGAAGGGGCGTGCGCGGCGTACTATAAATACGGCGATGTCAAAAACGTGGGCTAAATTTTGCGCGCGATATCCGACTAGCAGAGCGCAAATTTTAAAAATAAGTCATGCTTTAAAATTTTAACCGAGCAAAAACGTCAAGCTAAAATTTTATTTGAAATTTTGCGCGGCGCCGTAGCGGCACGGCTTGTTCGGCTGCGGAATACGGGCTTTAAATTTAAAACCGAATTTAAAACCAAATAAAAAGGAAAAATTTGAACGAAACTATACTTTTAAGCCACGGCGGCGGCGGCGAGGAGATGAATAGGCTCATCAACGAGACGATTTTTGCGGCGTTTGATAATGAAATTTTGCGCGCCAACAACGACAGCGCTATACTAAATTTAGACACAGGGGCGGGTTTTGACCGCGCGACGGCGAGCTCTGCTTTGAATTCAGCGGCTAGTTTTGGCGGCGAGCTAGCTTTCAGCACCGATAGTTTCGTCGTCACGCCGCTGTTTTTTAACGGCGGCGACATCGGCAAGATCGCCGTTTGCGGCACCGTCAACGACCTTGCGATGGTGGGCGCAAAGCCGCTGTTTTTAAGCTGCGCGCTCATCATCGAGGAGGGGCTTAGCCTAAGCGAGCTGCGACGCATTTTTGACTCGATGGCGAGTACCGCGCGAAGTTGCGGCGTTCGTATCGTTTGCGGCGACACAAAGGTCGTGCCGCGCGGCAAATGCGATAAAATTTTCATCAACACTAGCGGCATCGGCCGTATTTTGCGACCTGCGCGCGTACAAAACATAAAAGCGGGCGCAAAAATTGTACTTAGCGGCGACATCGGGCGGCACGGAGCAGTGATACTCGCGGCGCGCGACGAGATCGCGCTAAGCAGCGAGCTACAAAGCGACTGCAAACCGCTTTGCGCTGCGGTCGAAAAGCTGATCTCGCAAGGCGTGCAGATCCAGGCGATGCGAGATGCGACGCGCGGCGGACTCAGCGCGGTTTTGAACGAATTTGCAAGCTCTAGCGGGCTTGAATTTTTAGTGCGCGAAGAGGATATCAAAATCAGCGACGAAGTAGTGGGCGTGTGCGAACTGCTGGGCTTTGAGCCGTATGAGCTTGCAAACGAAGGCACTTTCGTAGCGATCGTAGAAGATGACGCCGAGGCGGATCGGGCGCTTGAGATACTGCGCGAATTTGATGCGAACGCCGCAATCATCGGCGAGGTACGCGAAATAGGGCACGACATAGACCAATTTAAGGGCACTTTGACGCCTAAGCTTAGCGCGCGGGACGAATCTACGGGTACAAACGATATAGACGCGGTGTCAGAAAATAGGGCGGGGCAATTTCAAACTCCGTATGTGGCAAAAGGGCGAGTGATTTTGCAAAACGCCTACGGCTCGCAGCGATTTTTGGAGCTTCCGAAAGGCGAGCTGCTGCCGAGGATTTGTTAAATTTGCGTGCAAATTCGGCAAATTTAAGCCTAAATTTCAGGCGTATTTTTAAATTTACAACAAAATTTCGTATAGAATACGGCGCGGCCGTAAAATTTAGAGGAAAAAATGCATGAACTATCGATCGTAGCGGATCTTGTGGCGCTATGTGAAAAGGCGTTAAACGCCGAAAAAGCAAAGAAAAAAGGCGCGGCCAAGCAGGGCGATAAAAATTGTTGCGACATCGCCGATACAGCCAATAAAAATACGGATTTCTCAAATACCGACATAGACACTAAGAATACCAAAAATACGGGCATTGTGGATACGAACTCGAACGACAAAAACGGCGATTTTTATAAAAATTTAGGTGCAAATCCACAGGCGTCTTACGATGCATTTAGTTCGAAAAGTCCACAGATAAGGGAACTGCACGTAAAAATAGGGCGACTAAGCGGCGTGGAAGCGCATTATCTGCAAAACTGCTATGAAGTCTTTCGCGCAGGCACCGTCTGCGAAAATGCGGATCTCATCATCCACACCCAAAAGATCGTCGTAAAATGCAAAAACTGCGGTTTTAGCGGAGATTTGACGCAGAACGACTTTTCTTGCCCGCGCTGCAAAAGCTCCGAAATCAGCGTAATCGACGGCGAAGATATGTATCTTATGCGCCTGGTTATTGAATAAAAGAGGGCGTTTTCTGGGTGCAAAACTTTCCATATTTTAAATTTAACTCCTTGCTATAAGCAAAATTTTATTTCCGCCCAATTCAGATATTATCTATTTTAATTCTTACAAAAACACATCGTCCTCTGATTTCATTTGAAGTCACATAAATTATCAAATATATTTATGTAAAAATTCTTCTAATAAAAACCATTAATAAAAACACCAAATGCGTTAAAAATACATGAAATTATTCATATAATTATACGTTAATTTCATATTGAATTTTTACTTGAAAATTATAGTTTTCAATATAAAATTCCTAGAATTATGGGAACTATAGCGCTTTTCAACACTATTTATGGGAACTATAGCGCTTTTCAACACTATTTATTGTATATCGACTCAAAGAACCCAAAGAGACCAAATGCGAAAATGCGAGTTTTCTCTATATATGAGTTTTTTACTTTGCTATCGTTCCATTTAGCTTTTAAATTTAAAGTCAATTACTTTATGATATAGACACGCTGCGCAGGATAAAATAAAATTTCATAATTTACTAACGCAAAAGCCAAATTACCCTACGTTTACTCCCAAATTGCCAATTTGCCCTCTTTCGGAATTCAACCTTTTAAACAAAATAGATTAAATTCCATTCAAATTTTGCTTGCGCCCTCCCCCTCGTATTGCTCTTAGTAGATTTCTCACACTCGACGCTAAATTCTAAAATTTGGCAACTCGTAGTTTCTAAATTTATCTAAATTTCAAACCCCGCAAGTATAATCCGCCATAAAATTTTAAAAATCTAAAGGCAAAAAATGAAGCGTGATACTTTAAACGCCATAAAATTTCGCGGTATAACCTCTAGCGTTTTGGCAATCTGCACTTATCTGATCATTTGGGCTTGTTGCGAGTTTTTGCACGGCATTACGATGAGCGGGTTTTTCGCCGCCGCAGCCGCAATCGTCGCCGTGATTTTTACTTCGATGGGCTTTAAGCTTTCGGCAACCAAAATGATCTCGGATATCTCCGATAGCAAAGTCTTTAGCGCGTATCGCGCTATGTTTTTTGCCTACGTGATATATGCCGCCCTGCTGGGTGCGATGCTATTTTATTTGCTAAATTATATCGGTCTTGATATCTGGGATTACGCCCTTCAGCAAAATGATAGCTCCTTCGAAGGAGCTTTTTATTGCGCAATGGGTGCGCTTTATGCAGGCTTGAAGCATCTATCCGAAATCGGAAAATCTCAAATCATAGCTCTTTGGAGCACCGCAAATATTATGCTAGCGCTCATCGTTCTTTGGAAGCGGGTCGCCACGCTATACTTGCTCGGCAAGGCAAGCGGAAGCAAAATTTTCTATATTTGCGCCGTGATAACTTTAATTTGGGGAGCGCTTCCTAAACTTCTTGAAATATTCCAAGTCGATAAGTCGTGGTATGGCAGCGCGCCTGCCCGCTATGCCGCACTTACGGTAATCCTTTTATCTGAAATTTTAGAACTTATCGCCTGGATTAGGATTAAAGGAATTTCAGGCGCAGAGCTTTGGAATAAAAACTTATGGACGACGCCTGCAAAATAAATCAAAAAACCAATCGGTATCGCTTGGCACCTGGCAGTATCCGGTCAGCCTAGAGGAGACGGGCAAAAATTTTTACTAGCAAAATTCTGCGTAAAATCGCAAAATTCTGCCCTACTAAAGCATCTGAAATCCCCCACGACAAAATCAAATTTATATAAAATTTATCTGGATTTTATGCCGATCGGCTATAATTCCGCTATTCTAACCCCGCATATTTTGCGGAATTTTCAAGGAGAAAAAATGCTTAAACTTCACTCAATCCTTCTTGGTGCAGCGCTTTGCGCTAGCCTGGCTTTTGCAGATCGCACGATTACCGATCAGCTCGGTCGCAAGGTCACGATCCCGGATCAAGTAAATCGTATCGTCGTGCTACACCACGAAGCGCTCAATGTCTTAAACGAAATCAACGCCCAAGATAAGGTCGTAGGCATCCTAAAAAGCTGGGAGCAGCGCCTAGGTAAAGAGTATAATCGTTTGGCACCGAGTTTTAAAAACCTACCTAATCCAGGCGATATCAAAGATGTCAATTACGAAGCTCTGCTTAGTCTAAAGCCCGATGCGGTCGTAGTGGTCAACTACTTCCCTAAAGAATATATCGCTAAAATGGAGGAGTTAAAAATCCCCGTCATAGGTATTTCATTTTTCAGCTCTGCACAAGAGGAAAAAGCTAAGCTAAATCCGACCTTTAAAGATGAGCGCGATAGCTTTGCTGCTTACGATGAGGGCTTTTACGAGGGAGTTAAAATTCTAGGCGAACTAAGCAATCACGAAAAGGATGCCGCTGAACTAATAGATTTCGTTAAAAAATCGCAAGCTGATTTAAATGCCAAATTTAGTAATTTTATCGTAGATAAAAGACCTAGAGTTTATATGGCAAATCCTGATCTTACGACCTACGGTAGCGGCAAATATACTGGCGTAATGTTAGCAAGAGCGGGTGCGACGAACGTTGCCGCTGCAGATATAAAGGGCTACAAACAGGTTTCGCCGGAGCAAATTTTAGCATGGAATCCGCAGATTATCTTAGTGCAAAACCGTTATCCTCAAGTACCTGCTGAACTTAAGGCAAACCCTGCGCTAAAAGGTCTTAGCGCCGTGAAAGAGGATAGAATTTATCTAATGCCCGAATTCGTTAAAGCATGGGGTCATCCAACTGCCGAAGCAATGGCGCTTGGTGAGGAATGGCTTGCGATGAAACTTTATCCGCAAAATTTTAAGGACGCAAACTTTGATAAAAAAGTAGAGGAATTCTACGAGAAATTTTACCGCGTCAAATATCAAAAATAATGCTGAACCTAATCCTGCTTCTTTTTTGGGTAGTGCTGGCGATAATCTCGCTCGCTAGCGGGCAGTTTCATATCCCGCTAGAAGAAATTTTTAAAATTCTCTTTAGCGGAGGCGGCGATGAAGCCGCCAAAAGTGTGATGTTGGATGTTAGAATCCCGCGCATTCTACTCTCCAGCCTTTGCGGTGGAGCGCTTGCTATCGCGGGTTTGAGCTTACAGGCGGTATTTAAAAACCCGCTCGTAGGTCCGCACATTGTAGGCGTTAGCACCGCAGCAGCATTCGGCGGCGCGCTTTGTATCTTGCTAGGATTGAGCGGCTTATGGCTTGCGGGTTTTGCATTTTGCTTCGGGCTTGCGGCACTATTTTTGCTCTATCTTTTGGCAAAATTCGTAGCACGCGCCGATATTTTCTCGCTCATTTTAGCAGGTATAGTCATTAACGGCGTATTTGCCGCACTTACGAGCTTAGTGCAGTATCTAGCAGACGATGAGGAAGTGTTGCCTAATATCGTTTTTTGGCTGTTAGGAAGCTTCGTAAGCGCAGGATACGATAAGGTAATTTTGATGTGCGCGATCGCCCTGCCCGCTTCTGCAGTCTTAATCGCGCTGAGATGGCGGTTTAATCTACTCAGCCTAAATGATGATGATTTGCGCGTGCTAGGCGTGGATGTTAAATTTCTACGCTGCACGATCCTAGCGCTTTGCACCGCTCTGATTACTGTACAAGTTAGCGTCAGCGGAAATATCGGCTGGGTAGGTCTTGTAGTGCCGCACGCCACCAGGCTCATCGCGGGCAGCGACCACGTGAAGCTAATGCCTGCCTGCTTCATCGCAGGAGCGATCTTTATGCTGGCAATCGACGATCTATCTCGCTCGCTAAGTAGCGCCGAAATTCCTTTAGGAATTCTATCCGCTCTCATCGGAAGCCCGATCTTTGCCCTACTTCTAAAAAGGAGTGCCAAAAATGCAAAATCTAATTGAGGTAAAAAATGCTGGCTTTTACTACGAGGCGGAAAAATTCTGCTTTCGCAACTTAAACTTCGAGCTTGCCAGCTCTCAAACATTAGCGATTTTGGGCTTAAACGGGCAAGGCAAAAGTACGCTAATGTCGTGTATGATGGGGATTTTGCAGCCTAAAGAAGGCAAGATCGTGCGCAAGGCAAAATTTGCTTTCTTGCCTCAAAGCTTTAACGTCGCGTTTGATTACAGCGTGCTTGACATCGTACTGATGGGGCGGGTACGCGAGATCTCCCTCTTTTCAAAACCGGGCAAAAAGGATATTCAAATCTGCCTTGACGCTCTGGATACGCTAGGCGTCGCCCATCTGCAAAAGCGCAGCTTTAACGCCCTTAGCGGCGGGCAGAGGCAGCTCGTGCTCTTTGCTAGAGCCCTAGCTAGTGGCAGCGACGTGCTGTTTTTGGACGAGCCCGCCAGCGCGCTTGATATCAAAAACCAAGACCGCGTGCTAAGCCTCATCGCGAATCTGCGCTCAAATAGCGATGCGAGCATAGTTTTTACTACTCACCAGCCTAACCACGCCCTTGCAGTCGCCGATCGCACACTGATCTTGCGAAATGATCTTAGCTACAACTACGGCGCAAGTAACGAAATTTTAACCGAAATCGCGCTTAGCTCGCTCTACGGCGTACAGATCAAAACGGCAAAATTTGACGTTGCAGGCGCGCAAATCCCCAGCATCACGCAAATTTTCAGCGCGCAGGTGAAGTAGCGGCGCGACAAAGCAACTCATCAATCGGCGCGAAATTTTAAATCGTGGGATTTTTGTCCTGGGCGAAATTTAAATCGCAGAATTTTGTCTTGAAATGCCGTCTTGAAATTCTGATTAAAATTTTATATCGAGGTTTTGCCATAGAATTCCAGTCTAAATTCCATAGTGAAATTTTACCGCGGAATTCCGAGTAGAAATCTTCATAGCGGAATTCTACCTGCGGTTTGCTGACTTTCAAAGTGTGCTATGAAAGTATGTCGCGCTTGAGATTTGAAATTTCACAGTGGAATTCTACCCCGCAAATCCATAATCAAAATTCCGTTTTAAATCCCGCGGCGAAATTTTATTCTCGCTCTGGTAGAATTCCTGAAATTCCGCAGTCTGCAAGCTTGCCCCGACGAAATTTAAAAATTTTAAATTTAGCTGTTTAATTCCTGCTTTACATCGATTTATGTATACTTCGGGATAAATTTTAAAAGGGCTTATTATGCAAGATCTCGTATCTCAGGCAAGAAAAGAGGGGATGATCAGCACCGGCATCGATCTGTTTTTAGCGGCAGTGCCTGCGACTTTAGTTGCGCTAGATATTGCTACTGGCGGCATACTGGGACTTAGCGGTAACAAGACGGCTACCTATATCACTGGCGGAATTATTTTTGCTCTTTTGTGTGTTTCGGTATTTTTCAGGCTAAGAGCGCTCCGCAAAATTTCAATGCTTAGCGGCATAAGGGCGGCGGCGCTTTACCGCAACTGCGTAATTGTCTGCATCTGTGTCATTGCCATAACAAGCATCTTTTTATCGATTCCTTTATCGATCTCACACAAGCATTTGGCAATGATATTGTGCATTTTGATAGCGTTTGCAGGCGCAATCTACATAATCGTAGCGTGGTTTTGCATAAATTTTGCTCTAGCACGCGTAAGCGGCGTGGGGATCTTTGAGACATATGTGTGGCTCTGCGTCATCCTTTTTCCATTAAATGCACTATACCATTTGATATTCCCCATAACCCTCACAATAACTAGCATCGTGCACCTGCTAGCCTGGAGCAAGATAGAAAAGATAAGCGTAAACATTTAGAATTTCGCAAATATCTTGTCGCGATAGAATTTCGATCTTGTCGGTTTAATTTATATTTTATGCTTGTTTATATATACTTCGGGTCAAATTTTTAAAAAGGGTTTATATATGCAATTCATTGTATCTCAGGCAAGAAAAGAAGGAATGATCAGCACCGGCATCGATCTATTTTTGGCGGCATTACCCGTGGTTTTTATCGTGGTAGGCTATGTCTCTTTCAGCGAGCAATGGCGCCTTGACGACGAGACGATAAATTATATCGCTAGCGGAATTTTGATCGCTTTTATTTGTGTTTCGGCATTTTTCAGATTGCAGGCACTCCGAAAAATTTCAGCGCTTAGCGGCATAAAAGCAGCGACGCTTTACCGCAACTGCATAATAATCTGCGTCTGCTTTTTCGCGCTAGCACTCGTGCTTAATCACCTTTATCCGAGAGGGCCTGACGCAGACGGCGGGCAGAGTGATAATCCATTTGCGGCGATATTTGGACTAGCGCTTTTCGTAGGCGTTATTTACATAATCGTCGCATGGTTTCGCATAAATTTTTCGCTTGCGCGCGTAAGCGGCGTAAGTACCTTTCGGACTTATGTGTGGCTCTGCGTGGGACTTTTCGTGTTAAATATACTATGCAATGCAGCGATTATTGCTATAGCTATTTCCTCCGAGCCGCGGACCGAGCCGGCTTCTGCTTTGGTTATCGTCGTCGTGTTATCTAAAATGCTCCTGCCGTTCATCGCTCTTGTGATAACTAGCATCGTGCACCTACTAGCCTGGAGCAAGATAGAAAAGATAAGCGCGGAGGTTTAAATTTTAAATTTCATAAACCTCTTGTCACGATAAAATTTCGCTCTTTTCGGTTTGATTAGCGTTTTACATCTGCTTTTTGCATATTGAAATAAATTTTTAAAAGGAGTTATACGACGTGCAAGGCACCGTATCTCAAGCAAGAAAAAATGGGATGATCAGCACCGGCATTGATCTGTTTTTAGCGGCGCTACCGGTGGTTTTGATGGCGATAGACTTTGTTTTTGAGGGCATACCGGGGTATCCATATAATATCGTGATCATAGGTGGAATTTTTATCGCTTTTATTTGCTTCTCGGTGATTTATAGGTTAAGAGCGCTCAGCAAAATTTCAGCTCTTAGCGGGATAAAAGCGGCGGCGCTTTACCGCAACTGCATAATTGTTTTCATCTGCATCTCGGTGTTTTCATTATTTCATCCGATAAGTTCTTGTAGAGAAGAGATGGTTAGAGAGACAACAGGAGAGACTATATGGAATTTAGCGGTGCCCGCAGCCGCAATCTACATAATCGTAGCGTGGCTTCGCATAAATTTCTCTTTGGCGCGAGTAAGCGGCGTGAGCGCCTTTCGCATCTATGTATGGCTCTGCGTGGGGTTTTTCGCGCTAAATTGGCTATGTGGCGCAGGGCCCTTCGGTTTGGCTACCTCCAAGCCGCAAACTGACGATTCGGTTGCGGCTTTAGTTATCACATCGTTTAAGGAATTTTTGCCGTTTGCCTCTCTCATAATAACTAGCGTCGTGCACCTGCTGGCCTGGAGCAAGATAGAAAAGCTCGCCTAAGCCGAAGCGCTTTCGTTTTGCGGCGACCACGCCTTTTGCAAGTCCAAACCGCAACGTCCAAAAGCCGCGCCATCCGGCACAGCCGCTACCGCACGCAGCAAAGCCACAAGATAGCGCGTAAATTTAGAAAATTAAAAGGATAAAAATGAAAGAAATTTCAAAGCAAGATCTGCTTCGCAAGGCGAAATTCCGCGGAGTTTTAGGCGCCGTGATTCTGCTAGGCATCGGCGTAAGCGGCACGGTGGGCTTAAGCAGCATAGACGAGGACGCGGTCGCGATTTTTAGAGTTTTAGCGCTACTAGCGACGCTAGCGATATTTTACGACTGCTTCGTTTGCCTAGAAAAGGCACTAGGCGTGCGCTTCGTTAAGACTTATAGGCTGATAGAAAGTATCCCAATCGTCGCTATTTTGTGCTACTGCGCCATGATAGTAGCGCTAAAAGAGGGCGCGATGCTAGGTCTACTCTACACCCTGCTCTACGTCCTTTCGACGTGCGCGGCGGTGATAATCTGGGGCGTATTAAACTGCCGCCTAGCCACACTTAGCGGCGTGGATTTATTTAAAATCTACGGCATAGTGGTGTCCGTGGCGTGGCCCTGCGAAGCGGTATTGGGCGCGCTAGCTAAAATAGGCGTAATCCTCGCGCTGCCGTATCTAATCGCAGCGTCGCTGGTAACAGCGTTTTCGGGGATTTTGCTAATCATAGCGTGGATAAAATTCAACCCCGCAAGGTTATGCGGCGCGGAAAATTCTAGCGAGCTTGACGGCGCCAAGCTAGGCGCGGACGGCGAAACACCGAGCATTTACAGCAAACTCGCCGCTTTTAAGAAATCGGACGCGAACGATGCGAAAAAGCCCGCTTCCAAGGCGAGCACAGATGATACGACCGCCGCAAGACGCCCGGGCAACCCCGGATTTAAATTCTAACTCTATTCGCAAGATAGAATTTCGCAAAATTTTTAAAATTTAAGGCGCGAAATTTTATCGCGACGCGCGGCGCATCGGGCGGAAACACGGGATTTTGATTTAATTTTATCCGCTACGAACGCGCAAAATTTAGGGCGAAATTCCAAGCCGAAATTCCGCGATCAATTTAAAATTTTAAGTAGAAGTTCACGACGAAGCAAGATCCAAGCCGAAATTCCAGCTGAAATTCTAAACTAAAATTCCGATCTAAATCCCTAGTCCAGCTTATTTCTAAAAAGCGACGCCGCAAAGCTCAACGTGCCAAGCCCGATCAGCAGCAGCGGCACGATGAGATGCCACAGCTCGTCTAGGCTCGCGCCCTCCAGATAGATCCGCCACATGCAGTTGTTGGCATAATACATCGGATCGAGGTGCGCGATGTAGTAAAACCACCGCGGCATCGCGTCCGCAGGCGTTATCAGCCCGCTTATCATAATGCACGGCAGCAGGAACAAAAACGAGCTCACGACCGATTGCAGCGAAGTTTTGCAGACGGTTGAGATCACGAGACCGATGCCTACGTTGCAGGCGCTAAAGATCGCGATGATCGCAAAAAGATCCGCAAAGCGCCCTCGAAACGGAATTTCGAAGTAAAATACGCAGATCAAAAACAGCGCAAGCCCCTGCGCGATCGCGATCAGCACGGGCGGCGTCGCCTTGCCGATTAGCATCTCAAGCGGGTTCGCGGGCGTCATTAGCATCATATCAAAGCTGCCCTCCTCGCGCTCGCGGGAGACGCTAAACGCCGATAGCATCAGCACCTGAATCATCGAAAGCCCCAAAATCATCCCCGTCATGATCGTGTAGCGCGTGATCGTGTTTTCGTTAAAAACATAGCGCGGATTTATACTGATTAAATTGACAAAATGCTGCGCGTTGTATTCCCCTGCTATGGCCTGCACGAAGCCGATGACGGTGTTTGCCAAGGTCGTATTGCGCGAATCCGCGATGATCAAAAGCTCGTGCGTATCCTTAAAATCGCTGCCGAAATAGATCCCGATGATCGCCTCGCCCTCGCTTACCGCGCGGCGCAGGCAGGCTAGGTCTTTGCAGCCAAGTTCGGTCTTAAACATCGGCGTAGCGGCGATGCTCTGCACCAGCGCGGTGGACGTCGCATCGCGGGCGTCGTCCAAAATCGCGTAGCGCACCTGCTCGGGGGTAAAATTCGCGCCGTAGCCGAATATGATCGCCTGCACCAGCACCGGCACGATCAGCACCATACGCGTGCCCTTGTCGCGAAACATCGCCAAAAATTCCTTTTTTATCAGCGCGCGAATTCGAAGCAGGGATTTTCGCAGAGCGTTCATCGCACGCCCCTTTTAAATTTAGCGGCACCTTTAAATTTAACGCCATGTTCAACTTTAGCAGCGCGGGCGTGCGGAATGGAATTTAAAGCGAAATTTAAACGCACCGCAGGCGCCGATTTAAATTTACGCAACTTGGGCGTAAAATTTAAAATTTCAGATCTATTACGCAGCGGCTCGGGCGTAAATTTTAAAGGCGCAAGTTTAAATTTACGCGGCGACAAGGAGCTAGAATTTAAAAGCTCTGCCGCTTGCTTTTGCGGCTTGAAGCGGCATTTTAAGCGCTCTACGGAGCTAAATTTTAAAATTTCAAACCCGCGCTCAACCGCCGCTTGCAAGCCGAAGCGTCTCGCGCCTAGAAATTTTAAAAATTTTATCGCATGCCTCTTTTGGGCGCAAAATTTCATTCTTTGCACTCCCCGTGAAAGCAAAGCATTCGCTTGCCCTACTTCATAGCGCGAAATTTTACCGCTTGCGGCTCGAATCAAAGCGGGGTACTTATGCAAGCAAACGGCGTAAATTTCCCTACGCCACGCTTCGTAGTTACGCCGTGTAACCGCGCTGCAAAGCTGCATCGTAAAACACGATTTAAAATTTAAAAGCGCGCTTATGAGGTTAAATTTGCTAAGCTTTTCCGCGCACCCTACTTCGTAGCCGTGCCGTGTAGCTGCGCTACGAAGTCGCGCTATGCGGATGCGGCGCCACGCAGAATTTAAATATTGATTAATCTTAACCGCGCTCCGTTTTTCTGTCGCGTCGTGCGTATGCTGCGAAGTAAGCCGTGCCGCGCGCCCTGCTTCGGCTTTATCCGCGCGTAGCGAAATGCAGCGTAGAGCACGTGTTAAAGCATGGCGTAGAGCATGCAGCGGCTTGTGAATAAACTTTAAAATTTTAAATCCGCACTTCGATATGAAATTTTGCGCTGTGTCCGCAAGACGCGCTGAAGTGCGCGTAAATTTTAAAATTCCAAATCTGTGCTGTGATATGAAATTTTGCACGGCGTCCGCGAGACGCGCTAGAGCGTGCGTGAACTTTAAAAATCCCATCGCGCACTCCCTCTCGTGGCTACGTCGCAAGATCGCGCCGCCAAAGCTTGTTTTAATTAAAATTCCAAACCGATTGCACGGCATAGGCGAAAATTTTAAAAATTCCGCCGCTTGCTTTTGCAGCTCAAAGCGGCTTTTTAAGCTCTCTGCGGCGCTAAATTTTAAAATTTCAGATCCACGCTTCACCGCTGCACCTTGCAAGCCAAAATTCCTCACGCTGAGAAATTTTAAAATTTCAAGCCCGCGCTCCGCTCGCTTGCAAAAAAATTCTAAAAATTTCATCGCGTTCCCTCTTTTGGCGGCGCGAAATTCTGCCATCGATGCCTTGGGTGAAAGCGAAACGTTAATTGCGCCGATTTTTGCGACACGAAATTTCTCCGCGCAAGCGTAAAGCAAAAATAAATTTTTCATCGCGCGCTCCTTTTTACGCTAAGCACGCACAAGCTGAAAAACAGAACTGCTCCGAGCGCCTGAATGGCGAGGTTTACCCACAGCGTCGCGCTCTGTCCGCCCGATAGGAAGCAGATGCGAAAGGACTCGACCGCGTATGTGGGCGGCAGCAGGTGCCCGATGAAGTTGACCGCCGCGGGCAATCCGCGCAGATCGAATATCATGCCGCTAAGCAGCGTCACGGGCAGATAGCCGATGACGATGGCGTATTCCTGCGCTAGGAATTGATTTTTGCAGATCGCCGAGATCAGCATGCCTAGGCAGGTCATCTCCAGCACGAATACGCAAAGCGTCGCCAGCAGCATCGCCACGCTGCCGCGGATCGGGATGCCCAAAAGCGTCTGCCCGTAAACGAGCGTCATCGCGCCGCCCAAAAGCGCTAGGAAATAATACGCGCCGACCTTAGCAGTGACGATCTCAAGCGCGCTTGCGTTGGAGTTGTAAAGCGAGGCGATCGTGCCGCGGTCCCATTCGCGCGAGATGACGACCGCGACCATAAACAGGCAGATGAGCCCCAAAATCCCCACGTACTCGGCAGATACGAGATACCACGTCGATTCGTTGGCTTCGTTGAACCAGCTGCGATAATTCACGCTGACGGGCCTTGCCGCGGCGTTTAAATTTGCGTTTAAAAAGCCGTAATCTTGCGCCAAAACCTGCTCGATTACGCCTGCTACGTAAACATAGCTAAGAAGCGCAAGCTGCGACTGCGTGGCGTTTTGGATAAGGAAAATTTCGGCGCCGTCTTTATTCGAGCTGCTCGCGCCGCCTCCTGCACCATTTGGGCCGCCTACATTACTTGAGCTGCCGCCTGCACCGCTTGCTCCGTCGCCTGCACCGCTTGCTCCGCCGCCGTTATTTATAGCGTCGCCTGCACTACCCGCGCCGTTAGCGGAGGGGCTCGCATTGACGCCGCCGCTCGTATTTCGGATATCACTAGCGCCGTCGATAAAACCAGCATTCGTATCGCCTGCCCCGCCGATTAAATTTACGTTGCCTTGATCTGCGCTCACGTCGCTTGCGATGCCGCCCGAATCTACTCCACTGCCGCTGCCAAAAGAATTTGCGTTGCCGCCCGTTTCCGCGCCGGTGCGATGCGAACTATCGCCGCTTGCGCCGGTGCCGCCCGCAGGGGCGTTTATGCCGCTCTCCGTGCTAGCGCCCGCGCTGTCATCCTCAAGCGGACGGACATTTGCGCCGCCGCTAGTATTTTGGATATCGCTTGCACCACTCGTGAAGGAGCTTTCATCGCCATGGATATTTAAATTTACGCCCGCGCCGCCGAGTCCGCCCAAAGTGCTTTGAAATTTCGCCGCAAAGCGCGGATCAAAATACAAAATGCTCTCAATCTCGTGCGCCTTAAAATCTCTCCTCGCGCTCTCTAAATCCGTATAGACGCGGGTTTGCAGGTATTTTGAGCCCAAAAATCCGCCGAGCAGATCACGCTCGATTTTGGAGCCTAGATCGCTTACGAAGCCCACTTTGACGGGCTTTATGTCCATCCGCATCGCGTATCCGTAGATCACGACCAAAATTAGCGGCATCAAAAACGCGATCACGAGCGCCGATCGGTCCTTTGCGATCTGCGCAAACTCCTTTTTTACGAGGATTTTTAAAAAGGTAAAGTTCATCCGCCCTGCCCCTGTGCTCGGATTTTACGACACTGCGCCGCTCGCGGCGAGCCCCCGAATTTTGATCGCACAAATTCGGCGACCGTCGCGCTTTGAAATTTTAGCCGCGTGACTGTATCGGGCACGCCCCCAAATTTTAATTGCAAAGATGCCGCAACCGAGATTTGAAATTTTAACGGCACAGATGGACTGCTCGTGCCCATTTTACTCATCGCGCCCTGAAATTTTAATCGCTTGATCGCATACGGCGGGCTTTGAAATTTTATGCACCGCGGCATTGTCTCGCTGCGTAATTTCTGACGCAAAAGCTCCGCGGCGGCGCAAAATCTGCGATGAAATTTTTGCATCGGAGTTTTAAATTTACAAGCTACCCGCAGACTGGCTGCCTTTTTAAATTTGCGACCTGTTTGCAGAACAACCGCCTTTTTAAATTTATAATCCGTTTGCGAGCCGCTCACGCTTTGAAATTTACGGCGCAGACGGAGCGGGCTTGTTTCGCCGCGGAGCTCGCGCAGTATCCATCTACAAAATCCGCGCCGTGTCCTGCCGCGCGATGCCTCATTCAAAATTTCGCCGCCTTTCAAAATTTTATTATCGATCCAAAATTTGCCGCCGCTTATAATTTCACCGACATTCAAAGCCCGGTCGCTCAAAATTCCGCCGCCGTTTAAAATTTCATCTCCTCGCAAGACCCTTTCGCCGCTTGGAATTTTACCGCGCGGGCGCGCAGCTTTTCGCTCCGCCCGCATAAAATTCGGATCAAAAATTCTCGCCGCTCGCGTAAAATTTAGATCAAAAGCCCTCATCGCCCGCCTCGCTTCTAAATTTTTGCACCTCGTTTATAAAGGCCTGCTGCACGCTAAGCCGCCGCCCGTGCTGCACGCAGACCTCGTCGGGGCTGCCTAGCGCCAGGATTTTGCCGCGATCTTGGATCAAAAATCGATCGCAATACTCCGCCTCCTCCATAAAATGCGTCGTCACGACTACGCTCACGCCGGTGCGCGCGAGCGCATTTATGCGGTTCCAAAAGAGCCTGCGCGAGAGCGGATCGGCGCCGCTGGTGGCCTCGTCTAGAAACAAAATCTCGGGGCGGTGGATGAGCGTGCACGCCATGCTGAGGTTGCGCCCCGCGCCAAATGGCAGGTTTTGCCACGTCTCGTTTCGCAGCCGCTGCAAGCCAAACTCGCTCAAAAGCTCCTCTATGCGCCGCTTTAGTGCCATGCCGCCGATACCGTAGCTACGGCCGAAATACTCTAAATTTTGATAGCAGCTTAGCTTTTTATAAAGCGAAAATTTCTGCGAGACGTAGCCGATGCGCGATCTGATCGATGATTTGGCATGACGCAGATCCTCGCCCATGACCGAGATCTCGCCCCCGCTCATCCCCAAAAGCGCGCAGATCATGCGAAACGTCGTCGTTTTGCCCGCGCCGTTTGGACCCAGAAGGCCGAAAATCTCGCCCTTTTTGACCTCGAAACTCGTATTTTCCACGGCGGTGAATGAGCCGAATTTTTTACTCACGTCGCGCACTTTGATGACGGTTTGAGCCGCATCGAAGCTCCTTTTTTCGTAGCCGAAGTTTGCCGCGCCGATCTCTGCTTTGTTTAGAAAAATATACGCATCCTCTAGGCTCGCCTCGCGCGGGCTGAGTTTAAATTTAGCGCCCCCGTTTTCGTTAAATTTAGCGTCCTCGTTTTCGTTTGAAATTTTAAAATTTTCGTCGCGCCCGTTTTCGGGATCCGTGCCTTTGTTGCGCCCGTTTTCGCGCTCTGTATTTTCATCATCACCCTCTAGGCTCGCGTTTAAAAACTCCTGCAGATCGCGCAGGCTTATCGGCTCTTCGCTTAGCAGATCGACGCTGCCGTCTCTGGGGCAGATGTCAATGAGCGGGGAGTTTTTTAAAAATCTTTGCGTCTTAAACATCAAGCGGCGCGCTAGGCTCTGATAATCCTCGCCGTCGATGCGAAAGGTGCGGTCCCGCAGCGCCGCGGTGATATTTGCCGCGCGCTCCTGCGCTATGATCTTGCCGCCGAGCAAAATCAGCGTCAGATCGGCATCCGCCGCCT
This sequence comes from uncultured Campylobacter sp., assembly GCA_963530525.1. Classification (GTDB taxonomy): domain Bacteria; phylum Campylobacterota; class Campylobacteria; order Campylobacterales; family Campylobacteraceae; genus Campylobacter_B. The sequence goes on along the minus strand of CAUSEA010000001.1, from coordinate 33,761 downwards.
CGTCGAAATACGCCGTCGAAAATATGCATTTCGCGCCGCTTTGATCCAGATACTCGCGCACGATCGCCCACAGCTCGCTGCGCGAGAGCGGATCGACGCCGACGGTGGGCTCATCGAGCACCAAAAGCCGCGGACGAGCCGCAATCGCGCAGGCGACGCCGAGCTTTTGCTTCATCCCGCCGGAGAGCGAATCCACGGCGTAATCTTTAAATTTCAAAAGCCCCACGCGGCGCAAAAGCCCGCGCAGATACTCCTCGCCGTCTTTTAGATCGAGCCCTTTTAGGCCTGCGAAGATGTTTAAATTTTGCCAGACGCTAAGCTCCTCGTAAAGCCCCAGGCTCTGCGACATATAGCCGTTTGCGCGGACGAATTCTTTATTTTCGCCGCTCGGAGTGAAGCCTGCGAATTTTATCTCGCCGCAATCGGGCGCGATGATGCCGCAGATGAGCTTTAAAAGCGTGGATTTGCCCGCGCCGTCGGGGCCTGTGAGGCTGATGAGCCGCGGCGAGGCACCAATTCGCAGATCGAAATTTTCAAAAACGACGTTTTTGCTGCGATCTTCTCGCAGGTAAAATTTCTTTAAATTTACGATATTTAGTAGATCCAAGCCTAGCTCCAAATTTTATTTACTCGCCCCGACGCTTGGCGCGACGAACGAGACCTACGCAGCCAAAAGGCGCTTTTTGTCGCGGCGCCTTGATTTTGCAGCCGCCGAAACGTCGTGGTTTCACAGCCGCCGCGCTTAAATTTCGCGCCGCACGCCGCACGCTTTAAATTTTGTGACAAGCGACGAAAACTATCCGCGCATAAAACGTCGCGATCCCAAACATCGAGCGCTCTGTGAATACCCGCGATAAATTCCTTCAAAATGCAAACGGGCTTTCAAACGCCTGGCTACCTGTGAGCGACGAGCTCTCTATCTGCGCCGCGCTTCTTTCGGTGAGATTTTACCGCCGCCCGCCTTTTGGGCAAAATTTCACTTCCGCCTGCCTTTCGAGGTGAAATTTACTGCCGCCATGTCTTTTGACGAAATTTTACCTAGTCTCGGCTTTCCTTAGCATAGTACCGACTTCGGCTACCGCGTCCTTTGGGGTAAAATTTCACCGTCGCACACAATCGGTATTTAATCGCGCCGTTTGTTTCGTAGTAAAATTTTACTGCCGTCCGCGCTCGGTTCAATCGCCGCTCGCTTATCGCAAAACGCCAGCTAGAAACGAAGCCCACCGCCGCTCTACCGCCCGGCTTTTACCTTGTCACCGTCGTGCCGCAAATTTTAAAATTTAACCCGCGCTGCGGAATTCCGATCTTTTATCCAAAGCTGCCGTCTGCTCGCGCAAAACTCGCGCGATAAAATTTACGCCGCTTTTGTACGACTTCGTTCTAAGCGCGCAGCATTTTATCGCCGCCGAGACGATGTATTTTAGGCGCAGCAAAAATTTATTGCCCTGCCCTGCCGAACAGGCGCCATTAAAATTCCGCCTCGAAGCGCGATTTTAAAATTTCATCAGGCCCACGCCGTACGCACGGCTCGCTCGACATTGCATAAAATTTCTCGAGCAGCGAGCTCTGCTATCCAAATTTCGCCCGCAGCCGCCGCTAAAATCACTCATAAATTTCGCGTCATTATGCCGCTAAAATTTTATCGCTAAGGCAACCGTTTAAATTCCAACTCGCCGCACCTGATAGCTTTGGGCGTTGCGCCGCGATAAAATTCCATACCTAGTGTTCCTGTCACCCACACCACGCTTTAAATTTTCGCCTTCGCTTGCGATGCTTATGCGCCGCTCGCCCGTCAAAATTCCACACTGATCGGCTGGCCTAAGCGAAACTGCCCATCCTCGTCGCTGAAATCGGCGCGCGCCTCCCACACGAGATCGGCGCGCAGCTCCTCTGTCTGCACCGTGCGTGGCGTGTACATCGCGGTTTGGCTCACGTAGGCGACCTTTGCGCTTGCGCTAGAGCCGTCTGCCGCGATGATCCGTACGCTCTGTCCGGCACGCAGGAAGCGGAGCTGATTTTCGCTCAGATAAAATTTCGCACGCTTGTTTTTTACTTCGCTGAGCTCAAAAACGCCCACGCTTGGCATGCTGATGTCGCCGAGCTCCTTAAGGCGCGCTCTGATCTGCCCGCTAAATGGCGCTTTTAGCACGCTTTGCGCCTCGATTTGGTAGTTCAGATATTTTAAATTTTCCTCGCAGCTTGCCAAATTTGCGCGTGCGGCGCCGACATCCTCGCTGCGGTAGCCGCTTTGAAGCTGACGCAGATTAGCCTGCGCGCTTTGTAGCTGGGCTTGCGTGCGCTTCATCGAGTAAAACGCCTCGTCGATCTGCTGCTTGGACGCGGAGTTGCTTTTGCCTAGGCTCTTGAGGCGCTCGTTCGTCAAAGTAGCGAGCTGTAGGGCGTTTTGCAGCGCGCTTACGTTCGCCGCCGCCATCTCGATCTCCTCGCTACGAAAGCCGCTTTGCAGCTTTTGCAAGCTAAATTTAAGTCCGTCGCACCTTGCGATCTGAACCTGTCTTTGATAGCTCAGATCCGCCGTATCCAGAGCCGCCAAGACGTCGCCAGCCTGCACGAAATCGCCCTCGTCGCGATAAAGCGCGCTTATGCGGCCGCTGCGCTCGAAGCTAAGCGAACTCTGCCTGATATCGATGATGCCGTAGGCCTTGTGCGCGACCTCTTCGCGCCTATCGAGATTGAAGTAGATCGCCGCGGCGAGAGCAGCCAGCGCAAAAACGACGAAAATTAGAAGCCTTTTCATAGATCGCCTTAAATTTTGATATGCGGTTATTATAAAATAACTTTTCTAATGCGGCGCTGATATTTGAGGCTCGGACGGTGATTTTATAAATCGATCGCATTAAATTTGCCGTATTGAATTGACCGCCACGCGCGGGCTAGATTTTGAGCTTGGGAGGATAAAATTTCATCCTATCCGCGCGATTTAAAGCGGAACGACTTGTAAAGAACAGCGACTTTCTGAGCTAAAATTTTAAAATTTTAACAAGGAGGCTCCGCTTTCAAGCGGAGCGTCAAATTTTAACGTACGGGCACCGTACTAGCACTGCGGTGAAATTTTGTCGCAAAAGCGAAATTTTATCGCACCAGCGGCATACAAGCATCGCAGGCGGAATTTATCGTTTATTGCACGAATAGCGCGCAAGTTGCCGCGAACTAAATTTTATCGCGGCAATTGTTTAGAGCTATTCGGCGCAGTGAGCCGGAATTTGCGGCTCCCGCTAGCGATAAATTTTACGCGGCATGAGCAGGCGGCGTTTGAATGCGACGGAAATTCTAACAGCGCGGCGAATGAAATTTAAGAGGGCTCCGCTTGAAAGCGGAGCGTGAAATTTAATGGGGAAATTTAGCGAGATTTGGGCTCATCGAGCCTAAATCTCGCTCGGTCGCGCAAAAGTTGAAATATTTAAAACTCGCCTTTAACCGCGGCGATCCATTTATCAGCCCTCGCCTGCCAGTGCTCGTCGCCCTTAAAATCGATCGTAAGACCTACGAATTTGCCGTTTATGAAGGCGCGTGAATGTTTAAATTTATAGCCCTCCGCGCCCCAAGCGCCGATGAGATCGGCCTTTTTAAGCACCGGCAAAAACGCACTCATACCGCTGCAAAAATCGTTGCCGTGGCGCTCGACGTTGCCAACGCCGACGAGCGCGACCTTGCGTCCGTCAAAATCAGTTTTATTCAAAAGCTCCAATTTGTCGTCAAATTTAGCCTGGATCTGTCCGTCGCCGTGCGTCGAAGCCGCAAAAATAAACGCGCTAGCGCCCGCCAAATCCTCCTCATTTAGCTCTTTGGCTTCCTTTATCTCAAAGCCGAGCTTTGAAGCGATGTATTCGCTCACGACCTTCGTGTCGCCGCCTTTAGTGGCGTAAACTAGTAGTTTTTTCATTTTCTCTCCTTAAAAATAAGAATGATTCTAACAAAATAAGATAAATTTTGAGTGAAATAAAAATTTTATAAGGCACCCAGATACGGCACGATGCCTCGTATCCGGATAATTTTAAGCGGCAGCGAGCCGGTAAATTTTAACGCCGCCGCTTAACCGCTCGTATAAAAATCCATAGTATAATGCCGCCCGTAGCTCATTACAAAGGAGAAAACATGAAGAATTTTACATTATGTTTGATCGCAGCGATCGCACTTTGTGGCTGCGCAACCCCACAGGATCGATACGGCGGAGATATTTATGATGCGAGCGAGACGAACCGCATGAGGCAAAGCGATCGGATCGAGATCGTCGATGTCCTGCCCGCCAAAATCAACGTAGAGCGTTCCGAGGGCAATACGGGTAAAATTTTAGGTGGCGTCGCAGGCGGAACTACGGGTGCGGTCATCGGGCATAAGCTCGGCAAACATAGCAGCAGCAGGCGCTTAGCTGAGACCGTGGGGCTAGTAGGCGGCGCGGTAGTGGGCGCCGTCGCCGGAGATGCGATCCAAAACTCCCAAAAAACGGTGCAAGGCTCCAACATCATCTACAAGTTAAACGGCAAGGAATACTCATCCGTGCAAGCCGATCCGCCGTGCAGATTTAAACGCGGCAAGGCTCTGCTGATCCATACGGGCAGCGAAACGCGGGTACAGCCAAACTCGGGATGCTAACAGAACTCGGTATGTTAAATTTAAAGCCGCCCAAAGCTTGCGGTGAAATTTTAAAATTTCACCGCGACGCTTAATTTAATAGCGATGTTTTAAAATTCTAAAGCGGCGCGGCTTTTGAAAACGGTGCCGCTAAAATTTGCGAGCGATCTAAATTTTAACTCTACAAAATTTTAAGAGCCCGCTAAAATATTTTAATATATAATCGCCGCTTAAAAACAGGGAGTGGCGATGAAAAAATTCTATCTTAAAATTTGGCTACTCGCGTTTATAGCGGCATTTGCAGCGATCCCTGCTGCGGCAGCGGAAGGCTTGGATTATTTATTAAAAACCAAAGAGGAAAAAGATTTAGCGATCTCTTGCGATAGCGGCAATGGAAAATACAGCGCATGCACGAGGCTAGTCGAAATTTTATCCAAGAAGTGTGACAGCGGAGATTACGAAAGCTGTGGGGCCGTCGGGATGATATTTACGGATTTGGGTCAATACGAATTTTCATCCGCTCCTTTAATCAAAGCATGTGAAGCAAATATCATGTCTTACTGCTCCTATCTTGCCATTAGCGACATACTTTTTACGGGAAATCTTGAAAGAGCCGCTAAGGGTTTTGATAAAATTTGCAAAGAGGGAATTTCAGAGGATAAAAGGCTTGCTTGCAACATAAAGAAAGAGATTGAAGACTGCTCTAAAGATGCAAAGTGCGATCCGCTAATGAAAGCCAAAGAGACTATTAAAGGACTATAACTATGAGAAAAATTTTATCATTAGCGCTGCTTTTATCTATGCCTTTGCTGGCAAAAAACGATATAGACATTGATATCTCTGCCGCAATAAACGATACAAACTTAAAGAAGTTAGCGAATAAATGCGATTGGAACAAAGGCGATTATGAAGCTTGCTCGATATTAAAAGATACTTTATCGGCAAAATGCGACGAAAAAAATTTTGAGAGCTGCGGTGCATTGGGAATTTTATTAATATATTTGCGCAGAGATGAAGACGCAACAAAAGCGTTAAACAAAGCTTGCGATGCCAGATTATTAAATTTTTGCCTAAACGCAGGAATGCACGATTTGTACTATACGGGCAATATAAAAAGAGCATTTGTAAATCTTAAAAAGGTATGCGATGCGGCGATAGAGCCTTCGAAGAAAAAATTGGCCTGCAAGATGAGCTATGGTTTGAAGCCATGTTTAAATGACGATGAATGCAATCCGGTGAAAAAAGCTAAAGAACTTTTGGAATAAGATTAATTACAGGATAAAAGAACGGCAATAATTTTATAAAGTTTGAAAAGATAAAAGGTTGCGGCGGGCAATTTGAATTAGTACAACCCATCAAAAAATAATGTAAGCAGTTGGCTATATAATTTTGAAATTCTCATATAAAAGCTTTATATCTTATGTAATTCTTTAATCCCAAATTCTATCCGAGTCTTTAAATTTACCTAAACTCTCTCGCGTATTTCATCCCCAAATCATATGCCTTTTCATTTAGCGCACGGGTTTTTTCAGGCACAGAGCGGAGCATTTGCTCTTTTACGAGCCCTGAGTCCATACAGCGGCTAAGCTCTACTGCGATCGCTAGAGCCACGACACTTTGGGTGATGACATTTCCAACTTCGTATTTTGCGATGGTAATGATTGGAATTTCATAAATTTTAAAGCTTGCCCTATCCTCATCGCTCGGTGCTACTAAATTCGGCTCGATTACGATCACGCCGTCTTTTTTCACGCCATTTTTGAAAGCATCGTAGCTACTCTGCGCCGTTGCAAGCATGAAATCGATCTCGCCCTCGCTCGCGTAAGGATATAAAATTTCTTCATCGCTTAAGATAATATCCACTTTCGTAGGTCCGCCACGTACCTGAGAGGTATACGTAGATGCCTTGATTCCATAGCCGCCGTGCGCGATCTTTGCCGCAGCTAGAATTTCGCCTGCTAAGATTACGCCTTGACCGCCCACTCCTACAAATCTTAATTGATTCATCTTAGTCCTTCAAAATTTATCGCTTCGCCGCTTTGTGCCGCATCTATCACCTTTTGATACGCCTTTGTGTATTCGGTATGCTCATTATCTTCATGTAAAACCCCAATCGGAAATAGCCCCGCTCGCTCATCCTCGCTAAGAGCGTCAAATTTAGCTTTGGAAATCGTACGCGAATCAAGCCACTTTAGCATTTGCACTGCCTCGCTCATTTTATTTTTACGACCCAAATTTACGTGGCAGTTGCTAAAAATATCAAAAAAACTATAACCCTCGTGCTCAAAGCCCTTGGCTATAAGTCGCTCGATTTTTTCGGGATTTGTCACGCTCTCGCGTCCGACAAAAGTTGCTCCGGCAGCAATCGCAAGTTTTGCCGCATCAAAGCTGGGATCGACATTGCCGTATTGCGCCGTAACCGTCCAAAACCCGCGCGGCGTCGTAGGACTAGTCTGCGAGTTTGTAAGCCCGTAGATGAAATTGTTTACTAAGATATGATTTAGATCGATATTGCGGCGGCATCCATGAATCGTGTGATTGCCTCCTATCGCAAGCCCGTCGCCATCGCCAGTAACTACGATTACGTGCTTACCCGGATTTGCGAGCTTGATACCCGTAGCATAAGCTATCGCACGCCCGTGCGTCGTATGGACGGTATTGCAGTCCATGTAACTCGACATCCTGCCGCTACAGCCGATACCGCTTACCACGCACACATCGTCCATACTCCAGCCTACGCGGTCAATCGCGCGGATGATCGCTTTTAAGATCACTCCGTCGCCGCAGCCCCAGCACCAAAGTGTAGGCATCTTGTCCGTTCTTAGATATTTATCGTAATCAAACGCCATTTAAAGCTCCTTTACTTTCTCGATAATCTCGCTAGGGCTGATCGGCCTGCCGTTTGCCTTAAGAAGCGTCTTAAAATCATCTCTCAAGCAAGCGCGCTGCACCTCTAGCAGATACTGCCCTAAATTTAGCTCGGCGATCAAAATTTTATTAAATCTCTCCCCTAGCTCCCTTAGCTTGCGCGCAGGGCTTGGCCACAGCGTGATCGGACGAAAAAGTCCCACACGCACGCCTTGCTTACGTAGCTTTAAAATCGCGTCTTTTGCTGCTAAGCTAACGCTGCCGTAGGCGATGATGCAGATTTCGGCGTCATCTAGCATAAATTCCTCATATTGCACGATCTCATCTTCATGCGCCGAAATTTTATTAAAAAGCCTTTTTATAGAGCGATCTACGATCTGCTCATTTTCGGTTGGAAAGCCCTTCGCGCCGTGATGCAGCCCCGTTATGTGATAGTGGTATCCCCTAAAAAAGGGATTTAGCACCGCAGGCTTATCGGGCGCAGCGTCGTAGGGCTCATAATCTTTCGGACCACCTTTAAATTCCGCCCTGCGCTCGATTTTTAGATCCGAAATTTCAGGGAGCATCGCCTTTGCTTGCATATGCCCAAGCGTCTCATCAAGTAGCAAAAATACCGGCGTCATAAACCGCTCGGCTAGATTGAAGGCGCGCACGGTTTGCGTATAAGCCTCCTTTAGTGAGCCCGGGCACAGCGCGATGCTTTGAAAATCGCCGTGAGTGGGGTTGCGAGCTTGTAAAATATCGCCCTGTGCCACTCGCGTAGGAAGCCCTGTGCTAGGACCTCCGCGCATAACATTTACGATTAAAAGCGGAATTTCAGCGATGAAGCCAAGTCCAATTTGCTCTGATTTTAGCGAAATCCCAGGACCGGAGCTTGCCGTCATCGCCTTTGCACCGCTCATCGACGCGCCTAAAGCTACAGAAATGCCCGAAATTTCATCCTCCATCTGGATAAATTTACCTCCGACCTTAGGTAGCAAGCGGCTCATATCGTGCGCGATCTCGCTGCTCGGCGTGATCGGATAGCCGCCAAAAAAATTACAGCCGCAATCAATCGCTGCGCGCGCAATTAAGGCGTTGCCTGTGGAAATTACCTCTCTCATTATGCGTCCTTGGGTTTCATAAAATTATTGTTTTTGATTTTTTCAGCCATCTCTCTAGCCTGCGAGCTTAGACGAGCGAATTTAAAGCCTTTGGGCGCAACGAAAATCGCAAAATCAGGGCAGTGCAACTCGCACTCCCTACAGCCGATACAGGCGCCCCCATCCACCACGTCGATCATCATGCCCTGCACGGCGCCCTCGTCCTGTCTCATCGCGATCGCGCCGCTAGGACAGACGCTTACGCAGATGTTGCACGCCTTACAGCGGCTCTCATCTGTCCAGACGGCGCGCTGGCTCTCATTTTCGCTCATATTTCCTCCTTAATTTATCAAAATCTGCACTAAATCCCGCTTTGCGATTTAAAATTTGAAATTTTGCGGCGCAAGCCTGCTTTGATCACATTAAATTCCTCTCGTTTTTAAATTTTGCAGAGTTTAAATTTTAAAATTTTGTGGCGTTTAAAAATTTTACGCCACGCAAAATTCTGAGCCAAAGTAAAATTTTAATCTATGAAATTTCACAGCGAGCAAAATTGCGCAAATTTTAAAATTCCGCAGCGAATGAAATTTTACGCTACACAATTCCGCGAGCTTAAATTTCTTGCCAAAGTGAAATTTGATGCTGCAAATTCTATCACAAGAATTCTGCGCTTTAAAATTTTAGCTCTGTAAATTCCGCGTCGCGTCGAATTCGCTTTATTTCCACTAAAACTTTAGCTCCGCTATCCGCTCACGCATCCGTTCAAGCTGCGCGTAAAACTCGCCCGAGTAGGCGAAATTTCTCTCTATCGCGCCCATTTTGCCGACGCTTACGAAGCGCCCCAAAGGCACTCCGGATCTATCCGCGACGCAGCAGGCGAGCGTGCCGCAGGTATCAAAAAGGATGTATTTTATGATCTTTACGATGCCCGCAGCGGGCGCCAAATACGCTGACGTGCCCAGCAGCTCGCCGATCTGCGCGCCGGCGTGTTTGGTATTTTGCACCGCACGATCAAAAATTTCATCCGAAATTTCAAATCCCAGCTCGTTTTTAAGCGCGATCATCTCTTCGCTATGCGGGCCCACGATCGCGCTTCTCATCGATGAAATTTCCTTGCCGCTCGTTTGCGCAAGTTCAAATTTAAGCCGCGCGCCGTCTAGCTCGCCCGCCATGCCGATGACGCGCTCTTTTGCAAACCCGCTGGCCTGCAGCGCCGCATAGACCATCATATCAAGCGGATTGGTAACGACGACGATAATGGAGCTTGGCGCATATTTTGCGGCATCTCGCGCGCATTGCGCGACGATGGCGGCGTTGCTGCCAAACAGCTCCTCCCTGCTCTGCCCCGCCTTTCTTGCATGCCCCGCCGTGATCACGACGATGCCTGCCTCCGCTATGTCGCCGGGCTGCGTGCTAGCGCTTATACGTAAGTCGCGCTCATAAACCGCCGCCGTATGGGCTAGATCGAATGCCTTGCCGCGCGCGATCCGCTCTACAGCATCCACAAGCGCAATGCTATCTATCTTTTGGCTCAAAGAATCGCTTACGATAAGATCGTTCGCTACAGCTGCGCCGATGTTTCCTGCGCCGAATATCGCTATTTTCATTGTTATCTCCCAAATATCGGCCCGCATTTTTATAACTGCGGGGGTTAAATTTTAAAATTTAAAGACGAAATTTCGTTTTTAAATTTTAAGCCGAAGCGACCTTAAATTTTACCTTTGCGCCTTTACGTTGCGCTCGTGCTCGGCTTGCGTGCGCGCAAAATCGTGAAGCCCTGTCTTTTTATTTCGCATAAAATAGAGGTATTCGCTCTTTGCGGGCGCGAAAACGGCGCGTATCGCATCGCGAGAGACCACGCACACAGGCTCTTTCGGAAGTCCGTCGTTGAGATAGGTGTTGTAGTGGCTGGTGTCGGTGCGGATGCGCTGCGGAGTGATCTTGACGTGCGAAAACTCGCCGTAATTCAGCGTGCCGTCCATCTGAAGGCGCATATTTTTGGCTAGGCGGTTGTCGATGACGGAGGCTACGAGCGGCATCTCATCTGCGTTTGCGGCCTCTTTTTGAATGACCGAAGCCTTGATCAGCACCTGCTTCCACGCCGTGGCGTTATAATCGCCGATAAGCTCGCGCGACAATCCTTCGTGAAATTTTTGCGCGCTTGAGATGAGGTGGTCAATGATATTTTTTTCGCTTTCGTTTTTGCTAATTTTGTAGGTTTCAGGCACCAAAAAGCCCTCATAAAACGGCGCCGTAGCGTTGTATTCGCGCTCAAGTTCGCTAAAGCTTAGCCCGCGATCTTTCGCCAGCTGTTTTAAAAACACGATCGTCGTCTCGCCTGGGATCAGCTTGATCTCATTCATCACGGGCTTTGCGACGCTTAGCTCATATAAAAACTGATATTTGGGCAAATTTTCGCCGCTAAGCTCCAGCTCGCCGGTTTTTGCGCCGCCGTAAAAAGAAAGCAGCCTCGCGTCAAATTTCGTAAATTTTGGATAGCTCTTTGAGAGTTCGGATAAAATTTTCGTAGAGCTGCCTTGTCCTATCTGCACGGTTGTCGCGTTGCCGACGCGCTCGTGTAGATCAAAACCCACGGCTAAAAGCACGATAGCCGCAAGCTCGATACAAATGCACGCCGCTTTGATGAGCTTTATAAAGAATTTCATGCGTTCCTTTCAAAATTTAGCTGAAATTATAGGCAAATAAGCCAAAATTTTGAATAAATTTCATATTATAAGCGCAGTTTTTCGGCACGCTCGATTTGGTTTTGAGCGGTAGCTTTTTAATGGGACGATAATGTATAAATTTTTAGCTAGATTTTTTCTTACGCTTACTATACTTTTCATAATATGCGCGGTAGGCCTAAAGCACGGTATTGCGATTTCGCAGCTGGACGTGGGCTTTGCAAAGCTTGAAGGGTTTTATCTCAAGCTAAATAAAAGCCTCGTGCTGCGTATCAAAAATCTTGAAATTACGCAAAATAATACACAAAATTTAGAGCAAAATTCCACCGATCTGCGCACGCAGAGCGAGAAAATTTTAGAATTTAGCAAAAAAATCTCGCTCATCAACTCCTTTTTTGAAGAGATCGACGTAGAAAATATGAAAATAAAAGGCGAGAGCCTGAAACTAAAATACAAAAGTGACGTTTTTTACGCAGATACGCGGTTTTTTAGGCTAAGCTCAAAGATCACGCCTGGCGCAGACGGGCTGAACTTCGATCCGATCGAGCTTAAGCTAAATGATTTTAATCTCACTCTGCACGGCACGGCACGGGCAAATTTCAGAGCCGATACGTATGATTTTAACGGCACCTTCGCTTCGCACGAGATCGCGGGCGAGCTTGACGTGCACAATATCGGCTCACAGCTAAATATCGAGATAAACCGCGCCTCGGCCTTGAGCCTGAAAAATTTTATGAATGAGCTGGGCGCACTTACGGGGCTAAATCCTCTTGCGAACGAGTGGATCTACGGCAAGGCGGTCGCGCAAAACTACTATATCGAAAATCTGCATGCCAAAGTCGATCTGAAAGATCCGCGTCCGATCGCCGAAAACGTCAGCGCCACGGCCTACGCGCAGGATCTTACGATAAAATTTCAACCGCAAATCGAAGCCGTAACGGTAAAAGACGCCAACATCACGCTCAAAAACGATTTTCTAAGCTTCACGCTAAATGAGCCTAAATTTAAAGGCAAAAGCCTGGAGGGAAGCGGCGTGCGTATCGGCGGTCTTTTTGAAGAAAGGCCCATCGTATATCTGGATCTGCGGACTAAAGAGAGCTTGGGCAAGGACCTTGTGGATATTTTGCAAAGCTACGGCATAAACGAGCCCGTATATCCGCTAGGCGGCGGGATCGATGCGCGCGTGCTGATAGACGTGGACGTCGAAAAGGAAAGCGCCAAGGTCGATGCGAACGTGACGCTAAAAGACGCCGATCTGATGATCTCTAAAGCGAAATTTCACTCCAAAGCCGCGCGGGTGCACATCACCGAGAAAAAAATCGACATCAAAGACGCGAATCTGCAAAATGAAATTTTTAACGCCACGGCAAGCGGCAGCATCGACATCGCCACGCGCAAGGCCAAATTTAACGGTATAATCCATAGCTTTAATCTCTCCCCGAACGGCAAAGAAATTTTAAAATTTGGTGACGCGCGAGATAATATGAGCCTTGATTTTAGCGGCAAAGCGCCGGTGCTGAGCTCGCAATTTTTGGGTGCGAAGATGAGCTTCGGCGAGCGGATCGAGATTAGCTCGCCCGATATTAGCGGAATTCTGCCCTTTTCTAAGGCGCTTAAAAGCGCGGGCATTAGTGGCGGAGATCTTAAAATTTTAACCAGCGATTTTACAAATTTGGATATCAGCAGCAACAATCTTATCTTTGATTTCGGTCTGCTAAACAAGGACGGCAGAGCCTACAAAAACGATTCTTTCACGCTTCGGGTGCGCGGGGGCGATCTGGACGGCTCTAGCGGAAGCGGTAAAATTTCTCTTAAAATAAACAAAGGCGGCAACTTTGTCTCTTTAAAAGACGTGGACGTCGCGATCAATACGAGCGTGCAAACCAGCGAGTTTAATAGCGGCACGAAGGAGCGCTCGCCGATAAATTTCAGCGGACAAAATTCCGCGATCGTGCTATCCGATCTTAATAAGACGCTGAAATTTACGCACTTTAACGGCGTGCTGGACGGCAAAAATATGAACCTGAACGCGAATTTCAAACGCGGCGACGTGAAGCTGATCTTTAAAAAGAGCTTGCTTCAAATTTTTGCGCAAAACATCAGCGGCGAGGCGCTTAATCAATTCCTGGGCTCGCAGAGCTTCGACGGAGGAGTATTTACGCTAAAAGCAAGCGGCATCGATCCGCGCAACTATCGCGGCGAGATCAACGTGCAAAACACCTATCTGAAGGACTACATCATCTATCAAAGGCTGCTTAGCTTTATAAACTCCGTGCCGTCGCTACTTACTTTTAAGACGCCCGATTTCAACGATCGCGGCTTTAGCGTGCAGAGGGGTAAAATTTACTTTCGCCGCAGCGGCGATAAAATTTACATAAACGCGATGAATTTTACTGGCAGTAGCGCCGACATCGCCGGCAACGGCGAAGTGGATATGAAAAGCGGCGCACTGAATATCGATCTGGAGCTTAAATACCTCAAAGACGCAAGCTCGATAATCTCAAAAATCCCGCTGCTAAATCATATCATCTTGGGCGAGAATAACACGATCTCCACGATTATCGAGATTCGCGGCACGATGAAAAAGCCTACCTACTCGACCGGCGTTGCGACCGACGTGCTAAAAACGCCTTATAATCTCATCAAAAACACGCTGATGCTGCCTTTTGTAATCTTCGGCGACAGCGAGGAGAGCAAATGAAATTCCCGCTCGATTATAAGGATAGCTTTGAAAAATCGCTGCTGTTTTGGCTCGTAAAATTCGTGCGCTACAAGCTAAGCGCGCTATCGAATAAGGAGCTGAAAAACGACGCGCTGTTTCGCCGCGCAAGCCTGGCGCTAAATCACGAGGTCGCGAATATCAATGAACTCGAGCGGCTCGCAAAAGACGCTCGAAACGCGGGTCTTACCGGCATTAACACCTATTTTAATCCGCTTAAAAAATTTTACGAAGCGATCGTAGAATACAGTCTTGAAAGCATGAGAAATATCGACGAAGAGCTTTTGAGCGAAATTTTAGCCTCGATTACGGGCGGGTTGAGCGATGCGAGCAAAAAAAACTACCGCATCGCGCTGATAAATTTTTTCGGCTTCATCGACCGACAAAACGAGCAGGACGGCACCTCGCACAACTTTGGCATCGAGCTTAAGCACTGGGGCGGCATTAGCGGCAGCCGCGGCACGAAGCTTCCGGAGTTTATGAGCGAGGAGGAGCTGAAGCGGTTTTTGGACGCGATAAATCTAAGCGAGTTTCGCTCCTTTGCGCATCGCAACCGCTTGATCGTAAAAATCATCGTCTACACCGGCATCCGCGTGGGCGAAGCAATAAATTTAAAACGCAAAGATATCGCGCCAGAGGGCGATCTTTTCGTCATCCGAATCCGCGGCAAGGGCAACAAATACCGCATCGTAATGATCAAACGCCACCTGATCGAGGAGCATCTAAACGCGCTGGAGACGAACTTCGCCAACAAAGAGGGCTATCTTTTCGTCACCAAAAACGGCGCGCCGCTCACGCAAGCATACGTCAGCGGCATCGTGGAGAAAATTTTGATGAGCGCGGGCATCCGCAAGGAAAAAAACGGCGCTCACATGCTGCGCCACACCTTCGCGACGATGCTTTACAAAAAGCAAAAGGACCTCGTGCTCGTCCAGGAAGCCCTCGGCCACGCGAGCCTAAATACTTCGCGCATCTACACCCACTTCGACAGCGACAAACTGCGCCTTGCGGCGAAAGTCGCGGAGGAATTCGAAGAGTAAAATTTTAAAATTTGAGATAGTGTGAGGCTTGCTTGAGCGAGATTTTTTAAATCTCGTTTTGATGCGACTTTGAAATCGTTCTTATGGAATTTATTTCACAAAAGTTTTGGAATTTTATTTTGAAAAATTTTAAAATTTGTTTTTCATATTCGAATAACAAAACCCAAAATCCTGCCTTTCGTATTTTAGAATTTAACTCATTAACTCGGCAAAATTTAGAATTAACGCGCGAGCCTTAGAGCTTGATTGCAAAAAATCTAAAATTTTACTCTTTTGGAGTATAGAATAATTTACTTTTTAGATTTTCTCATGCGATTTTGCCTAAAATTCCAGATAAATTTAGTGCAAAATTTAATTTACATTTTTACGATAGGAATTTTATCCGAGGATTTTATAAGCAAAAGATAAACGGCATATTAAGAGGTAGCGGATATAAAAATTTATCTGCAAATTTCACAAGGATGGAATTTCTGATTTAAAATTTAAACCCTCAAAATTTTATAGTTTGATTTGCTTTCGAGTTCTCATCGCACCGAATGCGCCTTAAAATTTAAAGACGCAAAATATTTGCCACCAAAGTTTGCTACGAAATTTACCGACGCGAAGTTTGCTTAGTAAATAGCGTAGGAATTATATATAAATTTCTAATAAAATTTAAAGAGATAAAATCATCGGCATGATTATTTTAGATTTATTTTACGACAGAAATCCCGCTCTTGCGAGCAGGATTTCATTTCTTAGGGGGATAAGAAAAGGAGTTTAGGCTAAATAAATTTAGCCCGAGATTTCGTCTAGCCACGGAATCCGCGGCAAAAAGGAGCAAAAAGACGAAATCTCGCGCAAAATTTTAAGCCAAGATTTAAGCGATCGGCTCGCGACAATAAACGAGATTTGCGACGGCTTCAAAAACTATCGCAAAAAACGCTGTGCCGCAAGCATCAAATCAAACAAGCCTTTGTTTTTTGAAATACTCGCGCGGAGCCTTACAGAGCGGACAGGCGCCCGGGGCTTTCTTGCCGCGATGGACGTGCCCGCAGACCTCGCACACCCAAACTTCTTCGTCGAAACTCTCGAAAAAGCCCTCCTCTAGCAGGATCTTTTGAAGCTCGTTGTATTCGCGCTCGTGCTCCTGCTCGACCTTGCCGATAGCGTTAAAAAGGCGTGCTACCTCTTTTTTACCCTCTTCGGTCGCGATTTTAGCGAAGCTCGGATACATGCTCTCGTGCTCGTAGCGCTCGCCCGCGGCGGCATCGAGTAGATTTTTATCCATCTTATCAAGCGGAATACCTGCAGCTGCGTGATGTGCCTTTAGCTCGGCTCTGGCGTGCCATTTTTCGTTTTCGGCAGCCTCGTAAAAATGTCGCGCGATAGCGTGAAAGCCCGCCTCTTTAGCCAAATCGCCGTAAAGATCGTATTTATTGCGCGCTTGCGACTCGCCTGCGAACGCCTTCATTAAATTTACCTGCGTCAGATCTTCGGTGATACATTTCATCGGCTCGCCGCAGCAGCTAAGCGCGCCGCCGCCTACTTTTTGCACCTCGACCTCCGCGCCGCATTTGTCGCATCTGTAAGTTTCGTACTGTCTCATTTTAATTCCCTATCAAAATTTTTGGGGAATGATACCACGGCTACTATTAAATTTTACTTAATAAATTTTATTCTTCTCAATAAATTTATGTTTTTGAGAAAATTTTGGCACGAAATTTCCATCCGCAAAATCTAAACTTAAGATTTTCCAAAGCAAACGAAATTTCAAGCAAAAGCGCTAACGCTTGATCATCTAAAAATATGAAATTTAGTTTTCTGGCTTATTTAAGTCTGCGATTTTCAAGGCTAGTCACATCATTGGAAATTTTTTAAAATTTAAAGTTATATCAAAAATAACTTGCTAATTTTGCCGCGCAGTCTTGTTTACGAGTATATAACAATACTCAGCAAAAGCAGCTTTATTAAATGCGCCAACGAGCCGCCTGATTGTAATTATGAAGCGTTAAAAGCGTAATTAAGGGCACTGTAGCATTACCATTTTGCCGCTATGATCGGTAATATCTGAGAATTTATGAACGTCAAATTCTAAGCCGCAAATCGAACAAGGAGGAAATTTATCGACTTCCTTCTTGCCTAAAAGCGAGCAAATTCCGCCTATTGCCGGATTATGTCCAACGATAAATATGCATTCTGCGCTAGCTGCATTGAAATTTTGCATAACATCTGTGCTAGAAATTTCCACATTGTTGCAAGATATCGCATTATTTTCGCCAATGCTAGCAGGAATTTTAGCGCTCTTAAAAGCAGAATTTTCAGCGTTTGCGTCGCGATGTTTTTCGCTACTCAAACCAACCGCATTGTATTTTTCAACATTCACACCGCACCCAAAAAATCGTTTCTCATCCAAGCTGCGAACAAACTTTGCCAAATCCCATAAGCTTGCATCATATAACTCTCGCAATGGCACTACCCTTTTTGTCGCATCCAGTGCAATAGCGATAATTTCCGCCGTACAGAGTGCGCGCATAGCCGAGCTTGTAATAATCAAATCAGGCGCAAGTCCCAAGCTACACAGCTTTTCTCCGAGTTTAATTGCGCAAAGTTCGCCCACTTGGCTTAATGCCCGCTCAAAATCACTTTTGCCGCCGCTTTGCGCCTCGGCATGTCTTATAAAATATATCCGTTTCATCTGCATCCTTTCATAAAATTTTATGTATAATTTAGCGTTAAATTCTACAAAATTCTAAATTTTTTCTGGATCATACCAAAGCCATAACCGACCACAAATCCCGCTATGTGCGCATACCATGCCACATTTACGCCCATTAACATCGGCGCAAAGCTCATTATCAAAATCGCGACAAAAATCCCGCCCGCATTGCGTTCATCAAAATAAGCAATCACGCCTAAAAGCACGCAGATAGCGCCACTAGCGCCTACGATATTGACGATTTCTCCCATGCTCATGGCATAACGGATATAAATCAGGCACAAAGCGCCGCTCAGCAGCCCGCCTACGATGTAAAGTAGCGTAAATTTTATCCCACCGAACGCTCGCTCTAAAATCCCACCAAATTGATATAAAACCGCCATATTCATCGCTAAATGCATCACTCCGCCGTGCATAAAAAATGAACTTAGTAGCTGCCACGGCATCCCTTCGAAAAAATACGGATTGAGCCCGAAAAATAGGTAGAACTTAAAGCCGAAAAAATATTCTAATGCGAATGAAATCACGAAAAATAGGACATTCGCCACAATGATCGCGAGAGTAAATTTGCCTGATTGCATGAAACTCCTTAAATTTTTCACGCATAGTAGCGAAATTTTGATTAAATTAAAGGCGTCGTGTAATTTTATAGGCTCGAGATAAATTATAGATAAGCTAGCATCAAAATTTTGGCGAATAGTTTTAATTGCAAGCGCCTTATCAAATAGCTGCGCTAAAATTTAAAATTTAGATATAAAGCTTTAAACTAAAATTTTCGTAATAAAATTTAGACCATAAATCTTTTTTGAAAGCTTTACTGGAATTTATAGAGTTTATCTGATATCAATTAAAAAAACAAGCACACTTTAAAATTAATGACGATAAAATTTCAGTTATATGAAGCTATTTTGTAAAATTTTATATAAAATTATAAGTATAATTTTACTAAGAATAACAAAAATTTGAGTTTAAATTAATTTCAAAATAAATTTTAGAGTAATTATTTTAAATGCTTATTATATTGCGCGTTAAAAATGCTAATTTGATTTGTCGCGATAGTATCAAAGTGAGTTTTTATTCATAAGTTTTTGCTGCAGGAGTTTAAAAATCATAAAATTCTAAAATTTGATTAGAATTTTAGGAATTTAATAAATTCTACAAAGCAAGTCATAGCTAGAATTCCAAGCTAAATTATCTGCAAAATTTTACTTGAAATTTTAGAGCATAAATCAAACCGCCGCGAATTTTTAAAAGGTCTAACGAATTTTCATAAAATCTAATAAATTCCAAAAGTTATAAGAAATTTTTCAAAAAATACGGCGAAAGAATTTTCAAAATTCTAGTTATTCACCCGTCCGTATCCTGCGAAGCGGTTCGATGCTAGGCAGCTTATGCGGTCTTTGCCGCAGCGCACGATATAGCTATTTTCCATCTTTTGTCCCGCTACATGGACGTTTTTCTTATTTAAATTTACGAAGTCCGCTTGATTTCTACCGCGAGTATTGTGGACAAATTTCACGCGACCATCAGCATAGATCTCGCGCACGATACCGATATGGCTGATTTCGTTATTGACCTTGCCTTTGTTAGAACGCAAAGTGTTTTGAAAAAACACCAAATCCCCCACTCGCGGCGTATTGCTGAGTAAATTTTTACGGCTGTAATAATTATATATTGCTTGGGATTTGCGTCCGTTTGTGAAGTATTTCGGCAGATCTTTTGAATTGAAAAATAAATCATCGTATTTATCATTTAGCACGGTGATAAATCCACTGCAGTCCCCTCCCGCGCGAGTGCCAGTGTAATCGTCCACAGATGCGATTAGCGGGCGGTTAAACTCGCTTCCCGGCACCGAAGTTATTCCTTCTTCATGATCGTTTAAGACATACGCTTGCTGGCTGCCGGCAGACGGGGCTTTTGAGGAGCAACCGACCAGCAAAAACGCACCCAAAGCGCAAATAATTAGTTGTTTCATATAAAAAATCCTTATAAAATTATGTAACAATTAAATTTGGGCGTAATTTTAGCGCCTGGCGGTAACAAAATGGTAACTTTAAAGCTAAATTCTGTATAATCGCCGAAATTTTACACGGAGAAATTATGCATTATCTACGAATTAACGGGGGCAAAAAACTAAGCGGCAGCGTCAAAATAAGCGGCGCAAAAAACGCCGCATTGCCGCTCATAGCTCTGTCTATCCTTTCAAAAAACGAAGTCGTAATTAAAAATTTACCTGCAGTTTCCGATATCCACACGCTAATTCAGCTGCTTTCAAATTTAGGCGCAAAGTGCGAGTTTCTCGACGCCAACACCGCCAAAATCGATCCGCGCGAGGTAAACTCAACCAAGGCGATCTACGACATAGTGCGTAAAATGCGCGCTTCGATCTTGGTGCTGGGGCCACTTTTAGCGCGGTTTAGGCATTGCGAGGTAAGCCTTCCCGGAGGCTGCGCGATCGGCGCCAGACCGATCGATCTGCACCTTAGCGCGCTTGAAAAGATGGGCGCGGAGGTTAAGATCGAGCAAGGTTACGTCGTTTGCACCGCAAAAAAGGGGCTTAAGGGTGCGACTATAAATTTTGACAAAATTACCGTCACCGGCACCGAAAATATCGTAATGGCGGCAGCCTTAGCAAGCGGCACCACTCATATCATAAACGCGGCAAAAGAGCCCGAAGTGATCGCCGTTTGCAACGCATTAAAAAGCGCAGGCATCGACATAGAGGGCATCGGCACGAACGAAATCCTCATCAAAGGAAGCGGCGACGAGCTTTTAAGCTTGAACGAAATTTCGATTATTCCCGATCGCATCGAAGCAGGCACCTATCTGTGCGCAGGCGCAATCACCGGCTCTCGTATCACGATCACGCACGCTTGCGCGGCTCATCTTGGCGCCGTGCTTGCAAAATTTGAAGATATGGGCTTTAAATTTGAAATTTCAAACGGCGGCGACGAAATAACGATCCTGCCCGCTTCAAAGATCAAACCAGTTGAGATCATCACGAGCGAATATCCGGGCTTCCCTACCGATATGCAGGCGCAGTTTATGGCGCTTGCGTGCATCTCCTCGGGCGTCAGCACCATCGATGAGAGGCTTTTTGAAAACCGCTTCATGCACGTAAGCGAACTTTCAAGAATGGGCGCAGATATCCGCCTAAACGGCCACATCGCGACGATCAGCGGCGGCAAGCTAAACGGCGCGGACGTTATGGCGACCGATCTGCGTGCCAGCTCGGCTCTCGTTTTAGCCGCCCTTGCGGCGAGCGGCGAGAGCAAAATACATAGAATTTACCACCTAGATCGTGGATATGAGAGGCTGGAAGCTAAGCTTGGTGCGCTTGGTGCGGACATACAGAGGCTGGAGGAATGACGAATTCCGAAATAAAGAATTTTGCACTAGCAAGCGATGCGGGATTTTACGCAAAACGCGTTTTAAAATGCCACGCTACGTAAGAGCCACGTAAATTCTATCAGCAGCAATGCATTTAAAACCGCTAAAACTAAATGTGGCGGAATTTTAAAAGCGAATCTTGGTAGAATTTCAAGGATGAGCCCTTAAGAATTTAAGTGGTGAGCTTTGGTAAAATTTAATGAACGAGCCGTGGTGGAATTCTTTAAGCACATGCAAGCGGAATTGCTACAGCAAGCTCGCGGAATTCTACGAGTGATATGCTTTGAAATTTTAAGCAACGCTAGCAGCAAAATAAGGCAAGTTTGAGCCCGTAAAATTTCGCGCATTTATTTGGGTAAAATTTTGCTTTGCAAGCTCCGGCAAAACATAGAATTTAAGACTATGTGAGGTCTTAACTGCGCGAATTTAAAATGTAAAAAATGATAAAAAGGACTTAAAATGATAGGAATAAATGAGGCTATAGATTTGGCTACGGCTAGAATCACTTCAAGCAGGCGGAGCGAAATGGTGCCCCTTCCCAGCGCCCTAGGTCGCATCCTTTCTAGCGATATTTCTGCGATTAAAAACCTGCCCTGCTTCGATAATTCGGCGCTTGACGGCTATGCCTACGCGGCAGAATTCAAAGACAAAAAGCTAAAGATCGTAGAGCCTACGATTTTTGCAGGAGACGAAAAATTTTATGAAATAAAGGCCGGGCAAGCGCAAAAGATAATGACCGGCGCGCCAATGCCTGCAGGCGCGGACTCTGTCGCGAGGCTAGAAGATGTAAACGCGCAAGGCGGAACTCTAAAAATCCCTGCTTCCGTTCATGCTCACGACGGCTTTCGTAAAAAAGGCGAAGAAGTGCGCGCGGGCGAGCTTTTATTGCGCCGTGGCGAAATTTTAAACCCTGCCAAAATCATGCTTCTTGCCGCGCAAGGAATTTACGAAGTGGACGTTTACGCGCGGCCTAAAATCGCCCTATTTTCCAGCGGAAACGAGCTAAAAGAGCCGTGGCAGAGCGCAAGCGAGCGCGAAATTTATAACGCCAACTCTAGCGGCATTGCTGCATTGCTGCAAAAATACGGCTTTGAAAATGAGTATTTAGGGATTTTAAAGGATGATTTTAGCGAGGTGTGCGAGGCGCTAGACGCTGCTACGCGTAAATTTGACGTGCTAATTACCAGCGGTGGAGCAAGTGCCGGGGAGGCGGATTTTATGCAAAGCGCTATGAGTGAACTTGGATTTTTGCAGGTTTTCGATCACATTGATATCAAGCCCGGCCGCCCCAGCAAGTGCTTCGCAAAAGACGGCAAATTCGTCTTTGCAATGGCAGGCAATCCAATGGCTGCTTTCGTGCTTACGCGCGCAGTCATACTGCCGATCCTATTTAAGCTTAGCGGCGCAAGCGAGGCTTTTAGCGCAGAAGCGGCGATCTATGCCAAGCTCGCAAGCGATCTGAAGCTAAAAAGCGGCAGAGTAAATTTAACCGTAGGCGCATACGAAGGCGGAGTTTTTACGCCTATGCCGTCGCCTTCTGGGCGCATCAGACCGCTGGCTGCGGCATCGCATTTTTTCTTGGCTGATCCCGAATGTGACAAAGTTCGCGCTGGAGAAATCGTAAAAATTTATGAAATTTAAGCGAGAAATTATTGACAAATGAAAATTTATAGGCTACAATCGCGCTTTATTTTTACCGCATGCGGGAATAGCTCAGTGGTAGAGCGCAACCTTGCCATGGTTGATGTCGCGAGTTCGACTCTCGTTTCCCGCTCCATCTTAACTTCAAATTTTAAAATTCCTTCCGTTCCGCTCGCTTTTGAAGCACAAAATTTCGATATGAAAGCCTTGAAATGAAAATTTTAGTTTGCGTAAGCGGCGCCAGTTTTTGTGAGATCGGGCTTGATCTGCTTAAATTTCTTGCCAGCTCGCCGCATGAAATCCACGCCGTACTTACTCAGGGTGCGCGCCGCGTCCTGAGCGCCGAAAGCGGCATAGATGCGGACGAGGTCTTAAAATCCGCGGAATTTAGAAGCGTAAAATTTCATCTCGATACCAATCTGGGCGCGCCGCCCGCTTCGGGCTCGTTCGGCATTGACGCCACAATCTTTGCGCCCTGCTCTATTGGCTCTTTGGCTAAAATTTACGGCGGGCTTTGCGACAGCTTAAGCACGCGCGCCGCCGCAGTCGCGCTAAAAGAGCATAAGCGGCTGGTTCTTGGCGTGCGTGAGATGCCGCTTTCTACGATCAGCCTGCGCCAGATGAGTGAGCTAGCCGCGCTCGGCGTCATCATCGCTCCGCCAGTGATCGCGGGCTACTGCGGCGTGCAAAATTTAAAAAATTTCATAATCGGCAAGTGGTGCGACGCCCTGGGCGTGCAAAACGAGCTATTTAAAAGGTGGCAATAATGCAAAACTCAAGAAAATGTATCTATCCGGGCACTTTCGATCCTATCACGAACGGCCATCTGGACGTCATCAAGCGTGCGCTGGGGCTTTTTGATGAAGTCATCGTAGCAGTCGCGCTAAACGAGAGCAAAAAACCCTACTTCAGCCTAAAATCCAGACTAGAGATGGCGCGAGCCGCAACACGCGGGCTTCGTGGCGCGAGCGTGCAAAGCTTTGATAATCTACTCGTGGATTTTGCTAAATCTTGCGGCGTGCGCTTCGTTATCCGCGGGCTTCGCGCGGTTAGCGACTTTGAGTATGAGCTGCAGATCGGCTATGCAAACGCCTCGCTATGGGAGAAATTTGAGAGCGTGTATCTGATGCCGACGCTCAAAAACGCCTTCATCTCAAGCTCGATTGTCCGCTCCGTTTTGAGCCACGGCGGCGACGTTTCGCACCTGGTGCCGAGCGAAATTTTAAAATTTTTGAAAAAATGAGCTTGCAAACGACTGAAATTTAGCTCGCAGGCGCGGCTAAATTTAAAATTTGAAACTGCACGGGAGATAAAATGAACGAAGCAATGGATGAGATAGAAAGACTGCGAACGTTTTTAAAAAGCGT
Source organism: uncultured Campylobacter sp. (assembly GCA_963530525.1). Classification (GTDB taxonomy): domain Bacteria; phylum Campylobacterota; class Campylobacteria; order Campylobacterales; family Campylobacteraceae; genus Campylobacter_B. The sequence continues at coordinate 9,679 of CAUSEA010000001.1, read as the reverse complement.
GAGAGATGAATACAAAGCCTTACATAAAATAGCCGAAGCGCAGGTCGTAAGTAGGCGCTGGGCGTCTGGTAGCTATATCAATTTAGAGCCCTTTTATTTCGAATATAACCGCTTCTCAAAGGGCAAAATTTTAAAAGCTAAACCAAAAAAGATCGTAAACGCCTACGAATACGGCTTTGACGCGCAAGACCGCGTCGTTTTTGAAAGGCAACATGACGGCAAAAAACATTTCTTTGAAAACCTTTATTTTTGGGGGCGGGACGAAGTTTTAAAATACGAATTTGGTTGCTATAACAAAAGATGCTCAAAATGCTTCAATATAAAAAGATTTATCTATGAAAATGGCGAGCTAAAGTCCATCTACTCGGCCTTTGACAACAACGCCTATGGGATAGAAAATTTTACTTACGAAGGCGGCAAGCTCGCACAAAGACGGGAGTATGTAGAGCACCCTCGCGCAGGCAGAAGGAATGACGTAACAAACTATGAATTTGACGCAATGGGCGAGCTAAGCTTAATAACCGAAAATGGTTATGTGCGCTATCAAAAGCCGGATAAGAATATGAGCTATAAAAAGCTCTATGAGCTCGCCGCGCAAAGACTACTGCCAGCGATTAAAGAGACGATCAAAAAGCACGCGCCCGGCTGCAAGCTCTACTGCATAAATTTAGCTTGCGACAATAGGAGTTTGCCGCCAATTATCGGATTCGGCTCGCAAGAACAGCGCGCGCAGTGGCTTGCACGAAAGGACGGCTGGCTTCTTTGGCTTGTTACTGATTACGAGTTTCGAGCCGAGGTCGAAGTAGACTACGAAACGGCGAAAATTTTTGATCTTTTCAATCAAGAAACGCAGCTAAATGATAAATATGCGCAGGCTAAAAAGCTCATTTGGGGGTGCGTGAAGCAGCTTAAAGCAGATCTTGGCGAATTTGCACTCGATATGACTGAGGATTTTACGATCACGGCTACCGATTGCGATCTTGGCAATCTGCGGAAAAATTTCAAAGCGATAAATCCAGAGCTTGTAAAGTACGTATAAGGGTAAAATTTAAAATTTTATCGTCGCGATTTTATCACTGCACGCAGCACTCGCCTGCCCCAATGCGCCCCACTCTGCATGACGCTGCCGCCCTGCTCCGCCAAAAGCACCGTCCCTACTCCGTATAACGCTATCCGCTTCGCAAAGCACATATCCTACTATGTATATAATGGCGCCCTACCTCGCCAGGCGTATCATTCTATCCGCACGGCGCGCTGTCTTTATTGACTGGTGCCCTGCTTCGCTCGGTACATGTCCGTAAGCGCAAATTTACTCGCTCGCTGTTATGCGACACATCCATTCGAGCGCTAAATTTAACCGCGAGCCGTGCCGCAAAAATCAAGAACCGAGCAAAAAAGCGCCCGATAAAATTTTACGCCAAAAGATAAAAAGCGGCTAGTACAAGCTCGCGCAAAAGCCCGATTTTGAGGCGAAATTTAGCGCCCGTCTGTTTAAAAAAGCCGCTATTTAGCTATAAGCTTGTAAAATAGCGCACAAATTTAAAGGCGAAAAATGTATGTAATATTCGAAGGTATCGACGGCGTGGGCAAAAGCACACAGATAGCGCGACTGGCGGCGATTTTTCCGCAGGCGATCGTGACTAAGGAGCCCGGCGGCACGAAGCTCGGCGAGGCGGTGCGAAGCCTCGTTTTGGGCGAGGATTTTAAGTGGCGGCGCGGCAGCGTAAATCTGCGCGAGGTCTGCGGCGAAATTTCAAAGCGCGCCGAGCTGCTTTTGTTTCTCGCAGACCGCGCCGAGCACTACGAACGCGTGATAAAGGGCAGCGCGGACAGGCTCGTGCTAAGCGATCGTGGCTTCATCTCGGGGCTTGCCTATGCGCTGGCAAACGACGAAAACGCGGATCTTAGCGAGCTTATCGCGCTTAATAAATTTGCGCTCGGGGGCAAATTCGCAGATAAAATCGTGCTGTTTTCGGCGGACGAACAGCTCATCGGGCATCGGCTCAAAACGCGCGCTAACAGCGATATAATCGAGGCTCGCGGGCTCAAATACCTAATGCGCGTGCAAGATCTTATGGCGCAGGCATGCAGGGCGTGCGGCGTTGAGACCCTGCAAATCGACGCCGCACAGTCCGAAGAAGCGATCTGCGATCAGATAAAAAATTTCATACTTTCTTAAAATTTTAAGACGTGGAATTTTGCCGCGGGAAAGAATTTAAGAGCTCTGCCGTGAAATTTTAGCTATGGAATTCCGCCCATAAAATTTCATCTCCAAATTTCGTTTATGGAATTTTACAGGCGCAGTTCTAGGCAAAATTTCATGGGCGAAATTTGTTTTATAATTTCGCGGCAAAATTTCGCCACAGAATTCTGTCTTAAAATTCCGCCGCAGACTGAAAAGGCGCAGGATTTCATAAGCGAAATCTTGTACGGAATTTTAATCCGCGGATTTGCGGGTGAAATTCCGCTTAAGTTTTAGATCGAAAGGATAGCGATGAAGACGTTAAAGTTCGTTTTGCGCAAGGTTTTTAAATTTATATTTCTGTTTTGGGTGGTCATAAGCTCGCTTTTCGGCACGTATATGATCGCCGATAAATTTTTCGGCCGCACCGTCGTAGCCTGGACGCTCATCCGTGATTTTAGCAGCGCTTCGCTGGATCTTAAGGATTTTAGCATCAGCGCCCGCTTAAGAGCTACCACTATCGGCGGACGATCATGGCGCGACGAGCGCGAGCCGAAGCCAGACTTCTCAGACGACAACTCCACCGGCGCCCCGTATGAACTAAGTATAAATTTTGAGCACGTGAGTGCGCCCGGGATCGTGCTGAAAAACATCAAGCTCGAGCAGGTGCAAAGCGGACGCGTCGTGTTTGAAAAGGATGAGCTAGAGGTGCCGATAGAGATGGGCAATAGCGGTTACAAAAGCGGCAGATTAGAGGTACCGGGTCTCGATTCTGCGCACGTCAAACACAGACTGAGCGCCGAAATATGCGTGTCTGGGGGCGCCTGCACAAGCTTCGTGCATTATTTCTTGCCGTACAGGCACGTAGAGGGCACAGCGGCTCTGCGAGGCATTTTTTAACCGCAAAAGATTCGGCGTGAAATTTTAAAACATAAAATTTATGGTGGCATGGGTTAATTTGGCGGAATAAACGAGTAGATTATCGATGCCCGTAACGTGATAGTATGCTTTATTCGCGTGGCGGAATTTTGTAGCTTGCCGTATTTGTGCGAAATAAAATTTTAAAATTTCGTGGCGCATAAAATTTATAGCACGATCTAAATTTTACCAAACAAAAATTTATGCCCTATTTTCAGCGACAACAAAGCAACTGGCTAGAAAATCCCGCGAGGCGTCAATCTATTAAGATCCTAAATTTATAACGCAGCGATATGGGTATAAAATTTTAAAATTACCGGCAAAAATATCATAATTAAAAAAGCGTGTTACATATTATAAAATGCGCTTTATTATCATTCGCCCTTTTATAATTTTCAGTATTTTTGCTAGCCGTTTCAAAAACGCTTTGCAAAATTTAGCGCTATATTAAAGCTTAAAATGCGTCTATTACGCATTTCTTGACTATTCAAAATTTTTTACTTCTTAAAAATCAAAATTTTAGCCATTTAAAATTTATACTTGAATTTAAACTGCAATTTAATTAAACATTAAAAATCTTTGTATTATTATTCGCCGCGTTAATAATCAATTCTATAATCATTAAGTAAGGAAATATAAATGTTTAGAAGATTCTCTCTCTCTCTCTATGTCTCGCTGCTCTTTTATGGCTCGCTTTACGCGGAAGAGCCGGCCAACTCACAAGAACTAGGAACTATCCAGGTAACGGGCAATGTCGATTCGCAAAGCGTAGCCGAGCAAAAGGTCGGCGAAACTAAAACTACCGCGCAGACTATCAAGAAGCAGCAGATCACCGATAGCAGAGACTTGGTGCGATACCAAACGGGTATCACGGCGGTCGAGACGGGCAGATTCGGCGCTAGCGGATATGCCGTTCGCGGCGTGGACGAAAACCGCGTGGCTATCACAGTGGACGGACTTCGCCAAGCAGAGACCTTGAGCTCGCAGGGCTTTAAAGACCTATTTGAAGGATATGGAAATTTTAATAACACAAGAAACGGCGTAGAGATGGAAAACGTCAAAACGGCCAATATCACCAAAGGAGCCGACTCCATAAAAGCGGGAAGCGGCGCACTCGGCGGATCGGTTATGTTTGAAACCAAAGACGCTAGGGATTTCTTAACGGAAAAGAACTATCATTTCGGCTTTAAGCAGGGCTATCAAAGCGTCGATAGTCAAAATTTTCACTCCTTCACCGGTGCAGCTAGATACGGCTGGTTTGATCTTTTGGTTATAAACACCGATAGACACGGTCATGAAAGGAAAAATTATTTCTACGACATATATGATAGTAAAGAGGATAAACTTCACATAGGTAAAACTCGCGAAAAAGCAGACCCATATACCATAACCAAAAAAAGCACGCTCGTAAAGGTAGGGTTTCAGCCGGGCGATGAGAATAGATTTTCGGTCGCGATAGATGACTCGAAGCAAAATTCTGACGGCGAGGATCTTTCTTATACGTTAAGAATGGGTAGCCGTCCAGATGCTTCGGAACGATATGGAAATAGGACAAACCACGATAGCTCTACCAGAAGAAATGTACAGCTCGGCTATGAAAATTTTAGCGAGACACCGCTTTGGGATCACGTTAAAATTTCATACTCAAAGCAGAGTATTAAAAACCGCGCGATAAACAGAGAGGGCTGCCAAGGAAGCGCCTGCCAGCAAACACAAAATCCATCGGGAATGCATTTAGACTCGAGCTCCGGCACGCATAATCTAGTAGATAAAAATAATAGACCTATAAGCGTCGATCCTGGGGATGTAGCAGAGGAAGCTTATATCGTAAGAGATGGTTCGGGCAATGTACTTAGGCTCAACGACGATTATAAAGCACATCTTGGATCCGCAATTGACATGTGGGGAGATGTTTATCATTCAACTTATGTAGATTGCTCCAAAATAGATTGCAATAAAAAATTTAAAGTATTAAAAGAAACATACGATGGGAATACTTGGAATTATAATTATGAACTCGTAGAAAGAGAGATCGAAAAACATACCCTTGCCGACGGAAGAACTTACGGAACCATAAAAAGAGATTCTAGCGATGCAGACGATGGAACAAAATCCCATAAATTATCTTTTTTAACTCCGGGAACGGACGGCTATAATTCCATACAATATACCGATAGGACGCTGGATACCGAAACGCAACAATTAAATTTGGATTTTGAGAAAGAGCTTAGCCTATTTAACATCATCGATAATTCCATATCATACGGCGGACTTTTAGATAAGACCGATAAATCGATGACGAACAAAGACGGGTTTTATGCAGGCGATTCACGATGGTGGGATAGTATATTTTTCGGTAATGTAAATAATGTGCCAAATCCAGATTGGCATATGAATGGCAATCTAAGAAGCAATACTACGGCGGTTAACACCTATCTGATCCCGGTACAAACTACGACTACGGCAAGCTATATCGGGGATGAAATTCAAATCACCAAATATGTAGGCTTTGATCTTGGCTACCGCTACGACAAGGTAAAGCATAAACCAAAATATACAGGCTATCCCGAAGTGCCCAGAGGCATCATAACCGGTCTATGGGTGCCGTATCCTTATAATCCTTACGATGGAGTGCATGGCTATTACACTCCTTACGGAGAGGAAAATTATCAGCAAAATTTAAAATTTCTACTAAGAGAGAAGGAATACAAAAGCGGCTCATATAAACTAGGTCTAAATTTAGACCCACTGGATTGGATGAGAATACAGCTAAAAAGTTCTAAGGGTTTCCGCGCTCCGACATCGGATGAGGCGTATATGACCTTTAAGCATCCGGACTTTTCTATCCGTCCTAATATATTTTTAGAACCAGAAATCGCAAGGACAAAAGAGATCGCTCTTACCTTTTATAGCGAGAGAAGCCACATAACTTTTGATGTTTTTAAGACGGATTATAAAAATTTTATCGATCTTGAATTTTTGGGAAATTTACAAGTCGTAGATCAGCAGATACCGTATCCGTTTTATCAAAACGTAAACCGAGATAGCGCCAAAGTGCATGGATTTGAGATAAATACCCATCTGGAGCTCGGCGATGTATCGGAGAGCCTGGAGGGATTTAGACTGGGATATAAATACAGCAGACAAAAGGGCAGAATGTCGTGCGCCAGCAACGGCTCAAACGCCAATGATTCAAACTCCGGATGCAGTAAGGGCGAAGAGGTACCGATGAATGCGATCCAACCGCCTACTTCCGTTTATAATATCGGCTATTCTACGCCCGGCGACAAATATGGCATTGATCTTTTCATCACCGACGTAGGAGCCAAGAAACGCAAAGATACCTACAATATGTATTGGAAAAGCCAAGTCGAAAGAACGGATCCGTATTGGGGACATATCGATGCTTCTATAGTAAACGGAGAGCCCGTAACCGATAATACCAAAGGTTGGCGAAGCGGCGATTATACGGTAGTGGACGTTATCGCTTATGCTAAGCCGCAAAAAAATTTTAACTTTAGTCTAGGAGTTTACAACCTAACCAATGCCAAATATATCACTTGGGATAGCGCGCGCTCGATCAGGGCTTTTGGAACGGTCAATATGATCGATCAAGCGACGGGTGCGGGCATAGGCAGGTTTTACGCGCCACGTAGAAATTTTAGATTTAACTGGGAGGTAACGTTTTAGGTCGGCCTCTCTTAAATCGGTTGCCTAAGCACCGGCGCGAAGCGCGATTAAAATTTTATCAGAATTTTTGGCTCAAGCAAGTTTGGCTTGTTTGAGCTTCCGTAGCTTTAAAATAAACGGGAAACGATCAGAAAACTTAGAGGCGATTTTGCAAAACGTAATTTGCAATTTAGTAGTGCATAAAAATTTATAACGCGATGTGAATTCTGACTGGCAAAATTTGAAACGACGTAATTATGAAATTCCGCGCAGTGTATTTGTGCAGCAGAGTAGCGCTATTTTCTTACTTTTATGAAAAAGTTTACGCCACAACGCGCGCTTTGATAAATTTTACGCGCGCAACATCCGCGCCATGCACTAAAACATACACATTTAAATTTAAGATCATAAAATTTAAAAATCGCCGAATGTCAAATTTGTAAGCCGTAAATTTAAATATAGAATTCAAATACTATCGCGCGCAGATACGAGCTATTGCGATCTTTAGTAAAATTTGCCCTTTAAATTTACGCGCAGTTTTTGCCGTGTATAAATTTTAATGCAATTTTGGAAGTATTTCTTAGACGTATTTGCTAGGCGAATTTAAGCACAAATCCAGCGCAGTGCAACTTTGCTTGCGTAAAATTTTAACGCGAGCAAAGCCGATTAAATTTGACCTCGAAATTTTAACGAGGCTTTAGCGCACAAGTCTCGTTTTGTTCTAGCGATACGAATTTCAGCCAAAAGTCACTGCTCGTAAAAATCAAAATTTATTAAATTCGCGTTTGAGCTAAAATTTTACAAAATTTTAAAGCTAGCGTAGACCAAATTTCAATTCGCCTAAAAACAAATTTTAAACATTAAATCTAAAGTGCATCACGTCGCCGTCTTGCACGACGTAGTCCTTGCCCTCAAGGCGCATCTTGCCCGCTTCTTTCGCCCTACTCTCGCCGCTGCACGCGATGAAATCATCAAATCCGATCACCTCGGCTCTGATAAATCCTCGCTCAAAGTCGTTGTGGATCACGCTCGCGGCTTTTGGAGCCTTCCAGCCCTTCGTGATCGTCCACGCGCGCACCTCCATCTCGCCCGCGGTAAAGTAGCTGATGAGGCTGAGCTTTGCGAAGGATCGCTTGATGATGAGCTCCAGCCCGCTTTGCTGCGCGCCCAGGCTTTGCAGCATCTCGTGCGTCTCTTCGTCGCTTAAGCCTATGAGCTCCTCTTCGATCTTGGCGCAGAGCTTGATCACCTCGGCGCCGCGAGCATTTGCATATTCTCTTACGCGCGCGACATATTCGTTATCCTGCGCGATGCCGTCCTCGTCCACATTGGCGCCGTAGATTACGTCCTTGGCGCTAAGCAGGCGCAGCTCGCGATTTAAAGCGACGTAGCTTTCGTCCTCTTTGAGCGCAAAATTTGAAGCGGGCTTGCCGTCGTTTAGATGCGCTAAAAGCTCGTTTGCTACGGCTAGCGCCTCTTTAGCGCCCTTTTGATTTGCTTTGGCTTCCTTGCCGAGACGCTCGATCTTGCGGCCAAGCTGCTCGATGTCCGCTAAAATCAGCTCAGTTTCGATGATCTCGATATCGCGGATGGGATCGACGCAGCCTTCGACGTGGGTTATGTCGCCGCTTTCGAAGCAGCGCACGATATGCAGGATAATCTCGCACTCGCGGATATTTGAAAGAAATTTATTCCCCAACCCCTCGCCCTTGCTAGCTCCGCGCACGAGGCCCGCGATATCGACAAACTCGATGGTCGAATGCACGATGCGACCGGGCTTAACGATCTGTGCTAGCTTACCAAGCCTGGCATCGGGCACGGGCACGACCGCTTTATTGGGCTCGATCGTGCAGAATGGATAGTTCTGCGCCTGCGCGTTTTGCGCGCCGCTAAGTGCATTAAAAGTGGTGGATTTACCGACGTTCGGAAGCCCTACGATCCCTACTGAAAGCCCCATCTACGCGTCCTTTAGCTCTTTGGCTAGAGCCTGCAAGAAATATAAGTTTGCTCTCACGCCCGCGCCAGTCGCGCCCGCTGCGTAATAGCCCCACGCCTTTTCCAGATACGCAGGCCCTGCGATATCAAGGTGCAGCCACTTGTCTTTATACTCGTCTTTTATAAATTTATCCAAAAACAGCCCTGCAGTTATCGCGCCGCCGTATCTACTGGAAGCGCAGTTGGAGACGTCTGCAATACTGCTTTTAATTAGCTCGCGCAGATAATCGTTAAATTCCAAAATGCTAAATAGCTCGCCGCTGCAGCCGCTAAGATCTTTAAATTTACGCTTTAGCTCCTCGCTGTTTCCCATGATGCCACTAGTGTATTCGCCTAGCCCCACGACGCAAGCGCCGGTTAGCGTCGCCATATCGATTAGCAGATCGGGGGCAAGATCCTGCGCGTAGCTTAGGCAGTCGGCAAGCACGAGCCGCCCCTCCGCGTCGGTGTTTCGCACCTCGATACTCACGCCGCTGCGGCTAAGTAGCACGTCGTCGGGTTTATACGAATCGCCGCCGATCATATTTTCAGTAGCGCCGATAACCGCGTGTATCTCAAACGGTAACTCAAGCTCGGCAGCGCCCTTGATGATACCCATCGCAGCAAGTGCGCCGCTTTTATCGCTTTTCATCGTAAGCATATAATCGGCAGGCTTTAAGCTTAGCCCGCCGCTGTCGTAAGTAAGCCCTTTGCCCACGAAAACGATGCGCTTTAGGCAGCGCTGCGGCTTATAGATCAGATGAATGAGGCGCGGCGGATGAGCGCTGGAGCGATTGACCGCCAAAAACGCATTCATATTCTGCTCGCGCAAAAAATCCTCGTCGTAAATTTTAACGCTCACGTCGTCGTAGTTAGACGCCAAAATTTCAGCCTCGCTCGCCATCTTTTCGGGCGTGTAAATTTCAGGGATCTCAT